>NZXU01000089.1 GCA_002698425.1 Ahrensia sp.
CACGGCCGGATCGAGATGGTCGAGATGCAGGAAGATGTGGTCCTTGTCCTTGCCGACGCCGCGGCCCTCGCGGATTTCCATCGTCATGCAGCGCGAGACGACGTCGCGCGAGGCGAGGTCCTTGGCCGACGGGGCGTAGCGCTCCATGAAGCGCTCGCCCTCGGAATTGACGAGATAACCGCCCTCGCCGCGCGCACCCTCGGTGATCAGGCAGCCCGCGCCATAGATGCCGGTCGGATGGAACTGCACGAATTCCATGTCCTGCAGCGGCAGGCCGGCGCGCGCGATCATGCCGTTGCCGTCGCCGGTGCAGGTATGCGCCGAGGTGGCGGAGAAATAGGCGCGGCCGTAGCCGCCCGTCGCCAGCACGACCATCTTCGCCGAAAAGCGGTGGATCTTGCCGTCGTCGAGGTTCCAGGCGACCACGCCGGTGCAGACGCCGTCATCCGACATGATCAGGTCGAGGGCGAAATATTCGACGAAGAACTGCGCCTTGTTGCGCACCGACTGACCGTAAAGCGTGTGCAGGATGGCGTGGCCGGTGCGGTCGGCGGCCGCGCAGGTGCGCTGCACGGGCGGGCCGTCGCCGTAATTCTGCATGTGGCCGCCGAACGGGCGCTGGTAGATCTTGCCGTCCTCGGTGCGGCTGAACGGAACGCCGTAATGCTCCAGTTCGTAGACCGCCTTCGGCGCTTCCATGGCGAGATACTGCATGGCGTCGACATCGCCGAGCCAGTCGGAGCCCTTGACCGTGTCGTACATGTGCCACTGCCAGCAGTCCGGCGTCATGTTGGTCAGCGAGGCGGCGATGCCGCCCTGCGCCGCGACCGTATGCGAGCGCGTCGGGAAAACCTTGGTGATGCAGGCGGTGCGGAGGCCCTGCTCGGCCATGCCGAGGGTGGCGCGCAGGCCCGCGCCGCCGGCGCCGACGACGACCACGTCGAACTTGTGATCCTCGTATGTGTAGGCCGAACCGGCCTTGGAAGCGTCAGTGTTCATTCCGTATCGTTCCCTGGAGCCGCTTGTCCGGGTTCGCCTCGGCTGTCTCAGCCGGCGAAACCCAGTTTCAGGATGGCGAAGACGCTGAGCGCGCCGACCGCGAAGGTGAAGAAGACATTGAGCAGGAGAGCCACGAGCTTGGCGGTCTCGCCATGCACATAGTCCTCGATGACGACCTGCATGCCGAGCTTGGCGTGGTAGAGGCCGCTGATGACGACGAGCAGCAGGATAACCGCGACCAGCGGATGGCCGAGCGTCGCGCGGACCTCTTCATAGGTGCCGCCGATGCAGGACGCGACGATCCACACGAAGGCGATCATCAGCGGGACGTTTGCCGCCGCGGTGACGCGCTGGCGCCAGAAATGGCCGGTGCCGTCCTTGGCGGAACCGAGACCGGCGGCGCGCTTGTAGGGTGTCAGGATGGACATGGCGTTTCTCCCCTCAGCCCGCGATCGCGGCGATGATCCAGATGACGAGCGTCAGCGCCACAGATGCGGTGATCGTCGCATAGGCGAGCTTCGTCGAGGTCGACTTTCCGAACAGATGGCCGAGATCCCAGGCGAAATGGCGCAGGCCGCCGAGCATGTGGTGGATCAGCGCCCAAGTGTAACCGAACAGGATCAGCACGCCGAACCACGACCCGAAGAAGCCATTGACGAGCGCGAAATAATCCGGCCCGCTCGCCGCCGCGATCAGCCACCAGGCGACCAGGATCGTCCCGACATAGAGCGCCACGCCGGTAATGCGGTGGGCGATCGACATCATCATGGTCGGGATCGGCTTGTAGATTTGCAGATGCGGCGAAAGCGGACGATCGCTCTTGGCAGGACTGGAAGCGCTCACGACTGGCTGCTCCTCTTTATATGTGGGCCGGCGCAGGTATTTCTGCACCTGTTAATAGGGCGGCTTGCCCGCTGCGTCAAAGCATCGCGCTACCGCCGGCATCATCCCTTAGTGGGATTTTGTTGCGATGCAACAGGCGGCGCGCAATTCAATCGATTGGAAAAGTCCGGCGATTGAAAAAACCATGGCGGCGCGCGTCAAACCCCTGTTTCGAAAAGGAAAGAGGCCGGATGCCGCGCTAGCGCCGGCACTCGACCGGTTTCTGGCCGGAGACGAACCAGGTGGCGTTGCGCCCCTCGAGAATCAGCGCGTAGATGCCTTCGGAATAGCGGGTCGACTGGCCGGGCGGGCTAGCCGGCAGGTCTGCGTTGAAGCCGCGGCTGTCGGACGCCTTCAGCATCGATCCGCCGCCCTGCAGGGTCAGCGTCACATTGTCGGAGCACCGCCAGGTCGAATTGCGCATGCCGGAGCCGGAAAACCCGTCATAGCCGAAGGACTGGCAACCGGCGAGCGTACCGAGGAGAAGGAGAGACGGAAGGAAGCGGGAAACTGTCATGATCCGGTGATAGTCGCGGGAAGTGTGGCGGGCAAGCCGGCAAAAAGGCGGTCAGGCCACCGCGGCCTGCCGGTCCGCGTCGCCATGGACGCAGACCCGGTTGCGGCCGCCGCGCTTGGCGCGATAGAGCGCCCGGTCGGCCAGATGCGCGCTGTCGGCGATCGGCCGCGAGGCCGGCCACGCGGCGACGCCGAAACTGGCGGTCACGGTCACATCCGTGATGCCGTCATGGCGCTGCGCCTCGAAACCGGCGCGGACGGTTTCGGCGAAGAGCCTGGCCATCGCCGCATCAGCGCCGGGCATGACGACCATGAACTCCTCGCCGCCCCAGCGCACGATGAAATCATTCTCGCGCGCCCCGCAGGTCAGGATGCGCGCGAACTGGGTGATCACGCGGTCGCCGGCCTCGTGGCCATACTGGTCGTTGATCTTTTTGAAGCGGTCGATATCCGCCAGCACGACGGCGTGAGCGTCAACGCCCGGCATTTCATCCGGCAGCGCCGCGACGCGCGCCTCGAGACCGCGCCGGTTCAATGCGCCGGTCAGCGGATCGGTCCAGCTCGTCTTCGTCAGATTGGAGACGATCTCCATCCCGAACATGACAAAGAGGATGCCCGCAAGCGCCAGCGCCGCGATCGACAAGGCGAAATGCAGCGACAGCGCGGCGATGGAATCGGCGTAATTGGCCTCGGTCAGCGTCAGGCGCTCATACCAGAGCACGATGAGGGTGCGCAGCATCAGCTGGAAGGCGTTGAGCAGCACGAAGACCTGCAGGATGCGGTCGACCAGCCGGCGCATTTCGCGCCGCAACTCGAACGCCGCGTGGCCGAACATGACGAAGACGCCGGCATTCATGACCATCGTGCGCATCACGATGTCGTCCTGCACGAATTTGAACCATGACAGCGCCAGCAGGATGACGGCGGACTGGCCGGCCAGCGCCCGCCACGGGATGCGGCCGCGATAGAAGGCGAAAAGGCCGGCGCAAAACGCCACGGCTGTCGCGACATAAAGCGGATTGATGACATACATCGCGACGACGGGATCCATCGCATTGCGAAGGAAATCGCCCATCATCGCGCATGCGCCCAGCAAATAGGACAGGGCGAAAAAACGCAGCGCGCGAATGTAGCGCGCATAGTGCCAGAGCAGCGCGAACCCCAGGGCGAAGACCAGGAAAATCAGCGGGCTTATCAATTGGAAGTATGACTGTCCGAACATTCACCCGTTCCGTATCGCCGCAATATACGGCCGGTCCCCACGACCGGGGACAATAGAGACGCCGGCTTGAAATCCCGTTAATCCCTAACAAAATTTTCAGATCGAAAATCATACCCGGTTACGCATAGGGTGGATGCGGTTGCGCTTTTAACATGCGCGGCACCGGTCTAAAGCTGTCTCATGCTCGCAATCGCCGTCACGGTCGCCCCGGTTTTTCTCCTCATCGCCTCGGGCTACGCCGCGGTGCGCTTCGGGTATCTCCCCGGGACCGTCGCCGACGGGCTGAACAGCTTCGCCGTGAAGATCGCCGTGCCGGTTCTGCTGTTCCGGGCTCTGGAGCGCCTCGACATCGCGGCGGCTTTCTCGCTGCCGCTTATCGTCAGCTTCTATGCAGGCGCATTCACATGTTTCGCGGTCGGCATCCTGCTGGCCCGCAAGCTCTTCAGGCGAAGGCCCGGCGAGGCGGTCGCCGTCGGGTTTGCCGCGACCTTCTCCAATTCCGTCCTGCTCGGCCTGGCCATCATCGAACGCTCGCATGGCACGGGGCCCCTGACGCCGGCCTTCGGCATTATCGCCCTGCACTCCCCGATGATCTATGCGGTCGGCATCACGACGATGGAACTGATGCGGCGCGACGGACGGTCGCTTGCGAAGACATTCGCGGTCGCCGGACGCTCGATGATCGCCAATCCGCTGATGATCGGCATTCTCCTGGGCGCCATCGTCAACCTGACCGGCCACTGGTTGCCGGAACCCGTCATGGCGGGCGTCGACATGCTTGCGACGGCGGCCATCCCGGTGTCGCTTGTCGGCGTCGGCGCGGCGATGACCCGCTACCAGATGACGGCGCAATTGCCCGAAGCGGGCATGGTCGCGGCGCTGTCGCTGATCCTCCACCCGACGATCGCCTTCACCCTCTCACATTACGTTTTTCAGCTTCCGCCGGATGCGGTGCGCGCCGCCGTGATGCTGGCCGCCATGCCGCCGGGCATGAATATCTATCTTTTCGCCGTCATGTATGACCGCGCGGTCAATCTCGCCGCCTCGGCCTTCCTGCTGGCGACAATGCTCTCGATCGTGACGGCGAGCTTCTGGATCTACGTCCTCAACCACATCGCCTTCGGTTAGCGTATCTGCGGGAGGATATCAGGCGACCACCGTCGCGAACGTCCCGGACACTGTTTCGGGCCGATCGGCGCAAACACGGTTGCGGCCCTCGCGCTTGGCCCGATAAAGGGCGGCGTCCGCCTGGCGGCTGACGCCCGAGAGATCCTGCCCGTTGCGCCAGCCCGCGACGCCGAAACTCGCGGTCACGGCGCCGCCGCCAAGGCAGTCGTGCCGGAGCGATTCCCAGCGGGCGCGAACCGCCTCCGCGTAGAGACGGGCCGAAGCGGGTTCCGCGTTCGAAATGACGATGAGGAATTCCTCTCCGCCCCATCGCGCGACGCAATCGCTTTCGCGCGCCGCCTCGCGAAGCAGGTCGGCGAAGGCCTTGATGATCGCGTCTCCGGCATCGTGCCCATGGGTGTCGTTGACGCTTTTAAACCGGTCGATATCCGCCATGACGACGGCATGGCCGACGTCGCCGTCAGGTCCCTCATGGATGATGGACGACAGCCGGCTTTCCAGCCCGCGCCGGTTCAAGGCGCCGGTCAGCGGATCGGTTTCGCTCGTCCTGGTCAATCGCCGGACGATTTCCATGCCGAACATGATGAACAGGACACCGGCCACCGCCAGCGCGGCAACGGAGATAAAAAGCTGCAGCGTCACCGCGGCCAGCGACCCGGCATAATTCGCCTCGGTCATCGTCGCGCCTTCGTACCAGAAGACGATCGCCGTGCGGACGAGCAGCAGACCGGCGCTGGCGGAGACCACGATCTGCAGGGCGCGGTGGATGCCCTCGCGCATATCCCGGCGCAGATCGACGATCGACCCGAAATAGAGCGAGGCGATACCGGCATTGATGGCCCATGCGGAGAGAACCATGCTGTCCAGCGCGTATCGCGACAGGGAAAACACGCCGAACACCGCAAAACCGGCGGCCGTCAGCGCGACCCAGGGCACCCGGTCGCGATAAAGCTGGTAGAGACCGGCGCAGAAGAAGACGGTGGTGGCCAGGTAGAGCGCGCTGAGAAGCCCGGATGCGAAGTCCGGATCCATTGCGATACGCAGGAAATCGCCGATCATCGCGGATGAGCCGACGAAATAGGACGCAGCGAAATAGCGCAGCGATCGTATGCTGCGCGCGTAATACCACAGCAGCAGAAACCCTCCTGAAAAAACCAGGAAAATCAGCGGGCTCAACAACTGGAAATAAGACTGACCGAGCATCCATGCGATCCATTGGCGGGGACATTGGTGTCTCCCGCCGAGCGGAGACAAGTGTAACCGGACGCGCTTGCCATCCCGTTGAGAACAGGGTCCGAATGCGTCCGAATTCGAAAACGGCGCGTGAATGACATCGTCCGCCAATGCCGCGTCAGGCGATGTTTTCCACCAGCCGCAGCGGCGCCGGCTTCAGCGCTGCGCGCACGCAATTGCGCCCGGCCTGCTTCGCTTCATAGAGCGCCGCATCGGCCCGCCCGCAAGCCATGCGCAGCGTGTCGCCCGGCCGCCATTCCGTGATGCCGAAACTGACCGTGACGGCTTCGCCGTTCAGGCAGTCATGCCCCGTCGCCTCCGCGGCGGTTCTGACAGATTCCGCATAGAGCCGCGCCAGCGCCGCGCCGCCCTTCGGGATCAGCACGACGAATTCCTCGCCGCCCCATCGTGCGACGAGGCCTTCGCTGCCCGCGCCTTCTTCCAGCAGCCGGGCAATCCGGGCAATGACCATGTCGCCGGCATCGTGTCCGAACCGGTCATTGACGGATTTGAACGCGTCTATGTCAGCGATGATCAGTCCGTGCAGCGATCCTGAAGGCGCTTGCCCGTTTAGCAGTGCCGCCACGCGCGCCTCGAAACCGCGCCGGTTGAGAATGCCGGTTAGCGGGTCGGTCTCGCTGCTGCGCGTCAGGCGCGCGGTGATCTCCACCCCGTAGATCGCAAGCAGCGTCCCGGCCACCGCCAGCGTCGAGACGATGGTCGAGAAGCGCAGCGAAACCGCCGTCAGCGATTCCGCGTAATTCGCCACGGTCAGCGTTCCGCCCTCCAGCCAGAGCATCACCGCGGTGCGCACGACGAATTGCCCGGCATTGGCGACGAACAACACCTGCAACAGCCGGTCGACGCCGCGCGCGATCCGGTGGCGAATAGCGATTGCGAGCCAGACCAGAACGCCGGCCGAGGCAGCGTTCATGATGACGATCCGCATCACCAGACTGTCCTCGACGAAGCGATACCAGCCGAAGAGTTCGATCACCGCCACGGCGATCGAGCCAAGCACCCACCACGGAACGCGAAGCGAAAAAAGGTGAAAGACGCCGGCGCAAAAGGAGATGCCCCCGGCGAGAAACAGCAGGATCGGGACAAAGACGCCGACATCGGGCGGCATGGCCGGGCGAAAATAGTCCGCCATGAAGGCGAGCGCGCGGAACAGGTAGGAAATCGCGAAGAAACCGGCCGAAACGCGATAGGGCACGTGATAGCGAATCGTCGCGAATCCGACCGCCAGAGCGAGGAAGAGAACCGGCCCGACGAACTGGAAAAAGTTATGCTCTTCCGACATTTGCCCTTCCCGCCCGCAAAGCGCGGGCAGATTTCCGGGAAGGATTAGGTCAATCCGCTTGACGCCAAGTTAATGGGGGCGAATTTTCGCAGGTCTCCCGCGATGTCGCCGGAAACGAAAACGGCGCCCGCAGGCGCCGTTTCCAGAGATGCGTCAGACTGGATCAGATATCGCGGATGTCGACGAAGTGACCGGCGATGGCGGCGGCGGCGGCCATGGCGGGCGAGACCAGATGGGTGCGGCCCTTGTAGCCCTGGCGACCCTCGAAATTGCGGTTCGAGGTCGAGGCGCAGCGCTCGCCCGGCTTCAGCCGGTCGTCGTTCATCGCGAGACACATCGAGCAGCCCGGCTCGCGCCATTCGAAGCCGGCTTCGAGGAAGATCTTGTCGAGGCCTTCCTTCTCGGCCTGTTCCTTCACCAGACCGGACCCCGGCACGATCATCGCGCTCACGGTCGGCGCGACCTTCTTGCCTTCGACGACCTTCGCGACGGCGCGCAGGTCCTCGATGCGGCCATTGGTGCAGGAGCCGATAAAGGCGCGGTCGATGGCGATGTCGGTCATCTTCGTGCCCGGCTTCAGGTCCATATATTCCAGCGCCCGCCATTTCGACGACCGCTTGTTGGCGTCCTCGATATCGTCCGGGTTGGGCACGACGCCCTCGATGGAGACGACGTCTTCCGGCGACGACCCCCAGGAGACGATCGGCGGCAGGTTGGCCGCGTCCAGCTTGACCACCTTGTCGTAATGCGCGCCTTCGTCGGTCTTCAGCGACTTCCAGTATTCGAGCGCCATGTCCCAGGCCTGGCCCTTCGGCGCGCGCGGCTTGTCCTTGATATAGGCGAAGGTCGTCTCGTCCGGGGCGATCAGGCCGGCCCGGGCGCCGCCCTCGATGGTCATGTTGCAGACCGTCATGCGGCCTTCCATGGACAGCGAGCGGATCGCCTCGCCGGCGAATTCGATGACGTGGCCGGTGCCGCCGGCCGTGCCGATCTCGCCGATGATGGCGAGAACGATGTCCTTCGCGGTCACGCCCTCCGGCAGCTTGCCGTCCACCTGGACGAGCATGTTCTTGGCCTTTTTCTGGATCAGCGTCTGGGTGGCCAGCACATGCTCGACCTCCGATGTGCCGATGCCGTGCGCCAGCGCGCCGAACGCGCCATGCGTCGAGGTGTGGCTGTCGCCGCAGACGATCGTCATGCCCGGCAGGGTGAAACCCTGCTCCGGCCCGACGATATGGACGATGCCCTGCCGCTTGTCGTTCTCGGAATAATATTCGATGCCGAAATCGGCGGCGTTCTTGGCCAGCGCCTCGACCTGGATGCGGCTTTCCTCGTTCTTGATGCCCTGATGGCGATCCGGCGTGGTCGGCACGTTGTGGTCGACGACGGCAAGGGTCTTGGCCGGCGCATGCACCTGGCGATGCGCCATGCGCAGACCCTCGAAGGCCTGCGGCGAGGTCACTTCGTGGACGAGGTGGCGGTCGATATAGAGCAGCGATGTGCCGTTCTCGTCGGTGTCGACGACGTGGTCGTCCCAGATCTTGTCATAGAGGGTACGCGGTGCGGTCATGGTATTTTCCATTCAGGGCTATGAAATATTTGAAGAAAACCGGCCTTGGCCGGGAGCGGACGGCGCTTAGCCGAGCCGGGCGAGCTGCGTGAACGCCACCCGCGCGAAAAAGCGCGACGGCAGGCGCTTGCGGTCCTGCAGCGTGAAGCTCTTGAAGCCCGGATGTCCGAACAGCTTTTCCATGGCGGCGCTCTTACCAAGTTTCCTCATGGACGGCAATCTGGGCTTTGCGGCGTCCGTCAGCGCTCCTCAGCCCGCCGCATCCGCTTTTCCAGCCGTCTCAGCAGGAGCGACAGGCCGATGGTGAGGATCAGGTAGATATAGGCAACGATGGAATAGGTTTCGAAGAAGCGGAACGAGCCCGCCGCATAGACCTTGCCCATCTGGGTGATGTCGGCGACGCCGAGCACCGAGACCAGCGAGGAATCCTTCACCATGGCGACGAAATCATTGCCGAGCGGCGGCAGTATCGTGCGGATCGCCTGCGGAAAGACGATCAGCCGGAAACGCTGCCATCGATTGAGCCCAAGCGCCTCGGCCGCCTCGACCTGGCCCTCGTCGACGGCGAGGATGCCGGCCCGGAACACCTCGGCGATGAAGGCCGAATAGCCGATCATCAGCGCCAGGATCGCCCGCCATAGAAGCGAGATGTCGCGGACCAGAACTGGATCCATGACCCCCGCCGCCTGCAGCGGCTGGGTGAGCAGGTTGATCAGCCAGACAAGCGCCGGCGCGCCGACAAAGGCGATGTAGAACAGCAGCACCAGGATCGGCACGCCGCGGATCACCTCGACATAGAAACGCGCCACCTGCCGCAGAACGATGCTGCCGGACAGGCCCATCAGCGCCAGCCCCAGGCCGAGCAACGTGGCCAGCGCGAAGCCGATCAGCGTGACGAAGACCGTGATGCGCACGCCGCGCGCCACCGTGGAAAAGACCTGCGCGTAGAGATCGTTTGCGGCGATCACCAGCGCCAGCGCGGCGCCGATGACGCAGAGCGCCAGCAGCCACCACGGGAAATCCTTCTCGCCAGATGTGTCGCGACGCGCCACGTCGTTATCGCCAGCCCGCCCCAGCCCTCGACGTCACAACGCTGTTACTGGCCAAGCTTGTAGTCGAGGAACCACTTCTTGTTGAGCTCATCGAGCGTGCCGTCCGCCTTCAGCGCGGCGATGGCGGCGTTCATCGGCGCGACGAGATCGGAGCCTTTCGGGAAGATGAAGCCGAAATCTTCCGTTCCGAGCGGCTCGCCGATCATCTTCAGCGCGCCGCCGGAGGATTCGACATAGCCCTCGCCCGCCGTGCCGTCGGTCAGGACGAGATCGACATCGCCGGTGCGCAGCGCCTGTACCGAAGCGCCGAAGGTCTCGAACAGCTTGATGCGCGGATTGCCCTCGTCGCCGTCGAGCACGTCATAGACCGCGACGTAAAAGGGCGTCGTGCCGGCCTGCGCGCCGACCAGCCCGTCCTCGAAGGACGAAAACGACGCGGCGTCGGTGAAGCGCGCCTCGTCGGCGCGCACCAGCATGTGCATTTCGGAGCGCATATAGGGATCGGAGAAATCGACCTTCTCGCCGCGTTCCTCGGTGATGGTGATGCCGGTCATGCCCATGTCGTACTGACCGTCGGAGACGGCCTGGATCATCGCGTCCCAGGAGGTGTTCTGGTACTCGACCGTGAAATTCAGCCGCTTCGCCATTTCGGCGACCGCGTCATATTCCCAGCCGATCGCATCGCCGGTCTTCGGATCGACGAATTGCAGCGGCGGATAGGCGTTCTCGGTGACGATGACGACGGTGCGCCCGCCGAGATCGGGAAGCTCCTGCGCCGACGCGGCGACCGGGAAAAGGGCGAGGGCGGCGCCAAGGCCGAGAACAAAACGACGGGATATCATGTGTGGCTCCATGTGTGGCTGAGCTGGAACCGCAAAGACTAGCCGCTGGGGAGCAGGACGCAAGCCGGCGAAGCGCGCGCCGGCGAGGAATGGCTCGATGACAGTCGGGGCTGACCCGGGAAATCAGGTTTTCCGGCGGCCGAAGGCGGGCCGGTCCGACTGCGACGGAGATGGTCCCCCGGCCTGCCGGGGCGTACGCGGCCGCGGCCGTTCAGCGCCCGCGCCGCTTTCGCTCCCGCCGCTCAACAGCCCGACGATCAGGAGGATTCCGGACAGGCCGTTGAGAAGCGAGGGTATCCTTGTATCGAGAATCCATGAACCGCCGACCAGATAGAGCGGCTTGAACAGCATGATCACCAGCGGCGCCGGCCCGAGCAGGGCGCCGTAGGTCGCAAGGAACGAAACCGCCGCGCAAACCAGCAGCCAGATCGCGGTGGCGGCATAGATCTTTCCGGACGGCAGCCCCAGCGGACCGCTGACACCGATCAGCGAACCCTGATAGCCGGGCGCATCCTCGATTTCGATGCAGAACAGAATACCGAACACCAGTAGCGCGAGCAGCGGAAACGGCGCGCTGAGGCCAAGTATGCCGACACTGAAATTCGCGCCCCAAAAATTGCCGAGCGCATAGATTTGCGGGGCCGACACGAAGCCGATTGCCACGGCAAGCAGGATCCACAACCGGGAGAACTGCGCCCGTATCCGCTTGAAGGCGGAAAGCGCGATCAGCGCAATGCCGATCAGGACGAGAGGGAACTTCACATAGATGCCGAGAACCGTCGCCAGCGCGCCGCATTCGCCGCCACCGGCACAATCGCCAGCGAGGCTTTCGACCGCGTATTGCAGAAAATAAGGAAAAAGGAATACGAGTGACGCTAAGTAAAGAATGGTTCCGACGAACCATACCAGGAACTCACTGCCGGATATCGGACGCAACATATACTCGGTCTCTCTTCAAGATGACCGCAGTAAACAATGAAAATATGAAACAAAACTTTCTGTATTGGAGTCTTTTTGAACTCTGGTGGATTTCTTGCTGCGCAGGATTGTCCGTCTGTCAAGCGGCTTTTACCGGCGTGAAGGCGGCGAGGTCGGACGGATCCATTTCGCGCAATTGCGCCATGGCCTGCCTGTAGCTCGAATTGACGACCTGGTCGTATTTCTTCCAGTCGAGCATGGAGACGCCGCGGACATTGGGTTGGAAGAGCAGGTCGACCTCCTGGCGCATCGCCTTCTGCCGGGCCATCGCCGTGACGATGGAGGCGGTCAGCAGCGTATCGGGCAGGCGCGGCAGGCGGTAGCGGCGCTTCCGGCGCGGCCGCAGCGCATCCATCAGGATGGCGCGCGGCGACGGCACGTCCTCCAGATGGTAGCGCTTCTCGACATTGGGAAGCAGGTCGACGCCGATGATCTTGCCGGCGCCCAGCTTGCCGCGCATCACGTCGACCGGAAAATTGTTGAAGCTGCCGCCGTCGAACAGCACTTCGCCATCGTTCAGCACCGGCGGGAAAAGCCCCGGGATGGAGAAACTGGCGACGAGATTGCGGGCGAAATCGCCATGCATCAGCACCTGCTCGCGGTGCTTGGTGAAGTTGGACGCGACGACGAAATAGGTCTTCCAGCTATCCTCGAGATCGAGCGTCTGGCCGCCGGTCCGTTCCGCGACGAACATGTCGGTGATCTGGCGGGCGCGCTGGCCCTTGATCAGCGAAACCAGCGGCGCATAGCTGTAATCGCCGGTCAGATTGCCGAAACGCGAGGTGACGAAGACGCGGCGCGCCATCTCGACGAAATCGTCGCCCTCGACCTCCATGGCGAGAAAGGACGCCATGATCGCGCCGGCCGACGTGCCGCCGACATAGTCGAACTCGACGCCGATCTCGGTCAGTGCCTGCGCCACGCCGATATGGGCGAAACCGCGCGCCCCGCCGCCCGCGAAGACGATGCCGACGGCGTTGCCGGTCAGGATGCGCGCGAGACGGCGCATGTCGCGGTCGAGCGTCGGGCGGACATGGAAATGCCGGTCGACCTTGCGGAAACCGAGCCATTTCGCCGTGCCGCGCGGGGCGAGCGAATTGGCCGGATGCAGGAGGATCAGCGCCACGCGGCCCTGGACATTGTGATCGCCCTCGAGCATCCGCTTCTCGAAGGCGGCGGGCGCGGGATCGTCCTCCGCATTGGCGAGCAGCAGGATCTCGTCGGCATGGTGGATCGCCGTCAGGCTCCAAACGGGATCCTCCGGATCTGCGATCAGGAAAATGGCGTCGTGCTCGCCCTCCATCGCGGCGATCTCGGTCGAGATCTCGCCGCGCGGCCGCAAAATGTCGGGCTTGGCGAGATGGCCGAAACGCTCATGCACCGTTTCCGAATCGAGCACGGCGATCCGCTCGCGCCAGGGCTTCTGGGCCTCGGCCAGTTTCCGCACGAAGCCCTCGATGTCGGTCCTGCCGCCGACGGGAAGGATCGTGACGATGACCGGCGGCGCGGGCGGCCGGGTCTTCTCCTGCTGGCGGCGAAAGCGGGTGATCACATGACGTGTCATGACCAGCGCGATCTCCGGCTGGCGGGCGATCGCCTCCTCGACCGTTCGCCGCGAGACCCGGGCGAGCAGCGAATTCCGGATCGCGACGACCTCGGCGCTGCGCGGCTCGTCCGTGAACATGGCAAGTTCGCCGACCGGCTCGCCGCGGCCGATCTCGCCGAGCACCTGCCGGCTCCCGTCGGCCTCGATCCTGATTGCCCGGAGCCGGCCCGACAGGACGAAATAGACGTCGTCGTCGCGCGCGCCCTGCTCGATCAGCCTGTCACCGGCATAAAGCTCCAGAATGCTGGAGTTCTCGCCCATGAAGCGGATGAAGTCCTCGTCCTCGACGGCGAAATAGTCGCGCAGGCAGGCATTGAGCTGGTCGAAATTGGCAGGGGTCCCGGCGGACGGCTGGCGGTCGGGTGCCGCTTCGCCCGACTTCACGGACGAGCCCGGCTCCTCTTGCGCCGTGCGCAGGGACGTTTCCTCGAATCCGTCCATGGACCGAAACCCTTTACCCCCCAGGAGAACGTCGGTTTTTGATGGCGGCTCTTGCAGCCGCGTCCGACATTCAGGAGGCGAGGAAACCAGACTTCCAGAAAATTTTCAAACTGAAAGTAAAAGGCGGGCCGGAGCCCGCCATTTGCGCTCAACGTTCCTGCGCCTTCCGCTTCGCCTCGCGCCGCTTTCGCCAGGGAGCGTCATGCTCCCAGTCGCCGGCCATGATCGACCCGTGAGGGATCACCTCGTCGACCACCTCGGCAAGACCGTAGCGCCCGATTTGCTCCCGCACAGACCCGGCGTTCTTGTATGCCGACGGCAGCTCCGAAACGTCGATCTTGCCGCAAAAGAACCGCGCATCGATCTCCGCCGTTTCCTCAGCGAAGATTTCCGCATGCGCCCGTTCCCCCAAACCGCGCTTGTGCGCTGTCCGCGACATGTTGCGACCGGCGCCATGCGGCGAGAAGCCGAGGCCGTGATCCGCGTCGGCGCCCCGCACGATCAGGATCGGTTCAGCCATGTTGAGCGGGATGATCGTCAGATCCGTCGCGTCCGCGGCCCATCCGTCGAAGGCCGGCGTAGCGCCCTTGGCGTGATAGAACAGCCCGTCCGATTTGCGGAATACGAAATTATGCTCGTTCCAGAAGCGATCCTCGATCGTGCCGCCGGTAATTTCCGCCGCCAGATCGTGAAGCGCGAAGTGGTTGGCCCTGGTCCATTCGCGGACGATCTGCAGCGCCGCCCAGTAAGCCTCGCCCTCCGCCGTATCAGCCGGGATCCACGCATTCTGCTTCAGCGTTTCCGGGGAAAGCCGTTGCCGATAGCGCTCGGCGATCCGCATCCCCGACGCATAGAGCCGGGCACCAAGCCCGCGCGAGCCGTGATGGGTAACGAGGATCGTGTCGCCGGTTGAGGCCAAAGTACCAACATAGGCAAAGTGATTGCCGTCGCCCTGGGTCGCGAAGTGCCTGCGCGCCATGACCGCATGCGGTTCGAGAAGCCCGTGGTTTTCGATCGAGCGGCCAAGTTCGGCCGGCATCTCGACCGGAACCGCGCGTTCCGTCGGCCCGAAATGGGTCACCTTGTGTACGGCATCGAGCAGCAACTTCGGATCGGCCGATCCGAAATTGGTGTAAGCCATCGAACAGCAGATATCGGCGGAATGCATTCCCGGGTGGATCGCCTCGGACACGGCAATCCCGCCAACGGGAATCGTTCCGTTCGGTCCGGCGGGGCAGGCGTCAGGCATCGCCGCGCCGGCCTTGACCACGGGCGTTCGCAACAGGGCGCGCATCGAGGCGAGCACGGCGGCGACATTTTCCGCCTCCGCTTCATTCCCGGCTTCGATATTCACGTGCAACGGCTTGGAATCGATCGCGTCCAGCGGCCGTACCGGCGGCGGCGCAAGTTCGGCCATTGCGGCGATCACCGTCTCGCGCGACGCGCCATCGGCAAGCAGTGCATTCGCCGTCTCGATCGCTCCGGCAAACCACTTGCCCGGCTGATATCCGGCTTCGATCAGATCCTTGCCCGTAAACATGACAACCTCCTTTGGCTGGGCTTCGGCCTGTCCGCGCCAAATGAAAAAGGCACGGCATGAAATCATGCCGCGCCTTTGAAAGAAGTCTGTTTTCAACGGGCGGCTCGAAGCCGCCCGGTCAAGCCGGACGGCTTATGCGTTGCTGTCGTCCGCAGGCGCTTCGGCAGCGGCTGCTGCCGCTTCCGCGGCCTTTGCTGCTTCTGCGGCTTCCTCGGCTGCCTTCTCGGCGGCCAGCGCCTCGGCGGCGGCGATCTTTTCGGCCTCGATGCGCGCCTTCTCGTCGAGCATCTTCTGACGCTCTTCGTCGTTCAGCTTGCGCGAACGGGCATTGGTGTTCTCGGTGATACGGGCCTTCTTACCGGTCAGGCCGCGCATGTAGTAGAGCTTGGCCCGGCGGACCTTGCCGCGACGGACGATCTCGACGGCCTCGACCAGCGGCGAATAGACCGGGAACACGCGCTCGACGCCCTCGCCATAGGAAAGCTTGCGAACGGTGAAGTTCTCGTTGAAGCCGGCGCCGGAGCGGGCGATGCAGACGCCTTCATAGGCCTGCAGACGGGTGCGCTTGCCTTCCGTAACGCGCACCTGGACGCGGACGGTGTCGCCCGGCGAGAAATCCGGCAGTTTGCGCTTTTCGAGAATTTTCTCGGCCTGTTCGGCCTCGAGCTGGCGGATGATGTCCGTCATGGTTTCATTCCTCTTGTTCTTTTGAACCGCCAGAGCGCTCGACAAGGGCAGAAAGTCACCGGACCGTCTTGCCTGGCCAGAAGGCCGGAGCGTATTCACGAGATCGTATTTGCTGTTGAGTTTGGGCTTTGCGCCCGAATTCGCGGCGTCCATACAGTAGAAAGGGGCATTTGTCACGCCCTTTTGCCTGAAATCGGGTGACCAGCAAAGCAGAGGGCAAGACCGCCATTGCGCGCCGACCGCAGCGTCGGCTAGGCAGGGACGGGCATTCGGCCCGACGGGGTGGAACGCCATGACATTGTTCAGTGTAGTGCTGCTGTTTGCGGCCGGATTTCTCGCCAGCGCGGTCAATGCGATCGCCGGCGGCGGCACTTTTCTGACGTTCGGAGCGATGACGCTGATCGGCATTCCGCCGATCGTCGCCAACGCGACCTCCTCGGTGACCCAGTTCCCCGGTTATGTGACGTCGGCGCTCGCCTATTACAGCGAGATCCGCAAGGATCTGCGCGAGGCGCTGAAGATCGGCGCGATCTCGGTGGTCGGCGGCCTAGTCGGCGCGCTGACGCTGCTGGCTCTGTCCAACCCGACGTTCCGTCAGATCGTGCCATGGCTGCTGATCGGGGCGACCGCGCTGTTCGCCGCGGGCCCGTGGCTGCGGCCGAGATCGCTGAGCCCCGACCATCCGATGGGTCCGATCGGCCTGTTCGCCCAGTTCGTCACCGCGATCTATGGCGGCTTCTTCGGGGCGGGGATGGGCATCATGATGCTGGCCGTCCTCGGCATCGCCAAGGGCGGAGACTATCACCGGCTCAACGCGATGAAGAACTTCGTCTCCGTGCTGATCGCGGCGGTGGCGATGCTCGTCTTCGTCAGCGGCGGCGTGGTCGCCTGGCTGCCGGCAGCGATCATGATCCCGGCGGGCGCGCTCGGCGGCTATGCCGGCGTCTGGATGGCCAAGCGGGTACCGCAATGGGTCGTCCGCGCCCTCGTGGTCATCGTGGGGCTGCTGCTGAGCTGGTATTATTTCGCGAAGTAACGCGCGGACTGGCGAGCCTTATTTGTCCAGCAAATCCGGCCTTCTTTCGCGCGTCAGCTTCTCCGCCTCCGCGCGCCGCCATTTCTCGATCTTCGCGTGATTGCCGGAGGTCAGCACCTCGGGGATCGTCCGGCCCTCCCATTCCGCGGGACGCGTATAATGCGGGTGTTCGAGGAGGTTGCCTTCGAAACTCTCGTTTTCTCCCGATTGCGCATTGCCCATGACGCCCGGCAGCAGGCGGATGACGGCGTCGAGCAGCACCTGCGCGGCGACCTCGCCGCCCGACAGCACGTAGTCGCCGATCGAGACCTCTTCGAGATCGCGCCCGTCGATGACGCGCTGGTCGACGCCCTCGAACCGGCCGCAGACGATCACCGCGCCGGGGCCAGCCGCGAGGTCGCGGACGCGGGCCTGCGTCAGCGGTAGCCCTCGCGGGCTCATCAGCAGGCGCGGGCGCGGGTCGCTTTCGCCGCAGCTGGCGTCGAGCGCCGCCGCGACGACATCGGCGCGCATCACCATGCCCGCCCCGCCGCCCGCCGGCGTGTCGTCGACACTGCGATGCTTGTCGGTGCCGAAATCGCGGATCTGCACCGTGTCGAGCGACCAGTCGCCGCGCGCCAGCGCCTTGCCGGCCAGCGCCTGGCCGAGCGTGCCCGGAAACATCTCCGGATAGAGCGTCAGCACGGTCGCCCTGAAGCTCATGCCTCGCCGTCCCCGTCACCGTCGCCGCGCGCCTCGATCTCCGACGGGCGGATCAGCGTCAGCCGGCCCGCGTCGAAATCGATGTCGGGCACGGTTTCCCGGGTGAACTCCACCAGGAAGGCGCTCTTGCGTGCCAGACCGCCGGACGGCGTCACGGGTGCGATCTCCAACAGATCGCCGGCGCCAAAATCATGCACCGCGACGATCTCGCCGATTTTCGCGTCGGCCTCGTCATGGGCGGCGAGCCCGACCAGATCGGCGATGAAGAACTCGTCCTCCTCCAGTTCCTCGTCGGGAAGCTGCGACCGGTCGATGAAGAGTTCGACGCCGTTCAGCGCCTCGGCCTTCGTCCGGTCCGTCACCTGTTCGAATGTGACGACGACGACAGTCTTCGCCGGGCGGATATCGACAACGTCATAGGCGCGGCCCTGCGCGTCGAACAGCGTGCCGTAATCGCCGAGCGCCTGCGGGTCGCCCGTATAGGGTTTCACGCGCAACTCGCCGCGCACGCCATGCGGCGCGCCGATCACGCCCATCAGGACCGGCGAGGAAAGGGGCTTGTGCGGCTTTGCCATGCTTCGCTCCGTTTTGGTGCCGGTCGCGATACAGGCTTTTCAAGGCAGAGCCAAGCCGGGCGCAAGCACCCGGTAACCAATGCCGGGCAAAATGGCGCCATGTCCGAAGACCCAGCCATCCTCGTCAATGCAAAGCCTGACCTTGCCGCCGCGCGCACGGCGTGGCTTGAGCAGTTGGCCCGCGAGCGCCGACTCGCGCCAAAGACGGTGGAAGCCTATGAGCGCGACACGCGCCAGTTCCTCGCCTTTCTCACCGGACATCTCGGCGGCGCGCCGGGCCTGAAAGACCTCGCGGAATTGAGGTCGCTCGATTTCCGCGCCTTCCTGACGCGCAGGCGCGCGGGCGGCGCGGGCGCGCGGACGCTGGGTCGCGGCCTTGCCGGAATTCGCTCCTTCATGCGCTATCTGGAGAAAAGCGGCCTCGCCAACGCCGCCGCCGCGACGACGATGCGCGCGCCGCGCCAGCCGAAATCGCTGCCGAAGCCGCTGACCGCCGCCGATGCGCGACGCGTGGTCGACACGAAGGAACAGTTGCACGAGGAACCCTGGATCGCCGCTCGCAACGCCGCGGTGCTGACGCTGCTCTATGGCTGCGGCCTGCGCATCGGCGAGGCCCTGTCGCTGACGGGCGAGGCGCTGAGAAACCGGTCAGAAAAATCCATCGCGGTGACCGGCAAGGGCTCGAAGACGCGCATGGTGCCGCTTCTGCCGGTGGTCTTCGACGCCGTCGATCTCTACCGCCGCCTTTGCATCTACGATCTTCCGGCCGGTGAACCCTTGTTCCGCGGCGCGCGCGGCGGCGCGTTGCAACCGGCCGTCTTGCAGCGAGACATGCGCAACCTGCGCGGCGCGCTCGGCCTGCCGGACACGGCGACGCCGCATGCACTGCGCCATTCCTTCGCCACCCATTTGCTCGGCAGCGGCGGCGATCTTCGAACCATCCAGGAATTGCTCGGTCACGCCAGCCTGTCGACCACGCAGGTCTATACCGGCGTCGACACGGCGCGCCTGCTCGACGTCTACAAGAACGCCCATCCGCGCGCCCGGGGGGCGTAAACCGTCCGTACCCCAGTCTGCATTTTTGTCCCGCTCTTAACGGAATCGTCGCCCTTTTCGGGTCAATTTGCGCGCATGAACGCCGTCTTCGACCGCCTCGACCGCATCAGCGGTCCGCTTCTCGCCGCGCTGGGCCTCGCCAACGCGCTGTTTTTGTGGACATTTCTCGTCGTGATCTTCGTCGCGCTGCGCAGCCTTCCGGCTGCAGCCGCCGAGACCTGCACCGGCGAAAACGTACTCGACGCGATGAAGCGCGACGACCCGGCGGGCTACGCACGCGTGATGAAACAGGCCGCCGAAACGCTGAATGGCGACACGCGGCTGTTCCGCATCGAAAAGGACGGACTGCCGGCATCCTACCTGTTCGGCACGATGCACCTGACCGACGAGCGCGTGATCGACCTGCCGCAAAAGGCGCAGGCCGCCTTCGACGAGGCCGGCACGGTGGCGATCGAATCGACCGAGATCCTCGATCAGGCCAAGATGGCGATGTCGCTGTTCGCCCGGCCGGAACTGACCATGTTCACCGGCGAGGAGGGTTTGTCGGACTACCTGACCGACGATCAGCGCGACTTGCTGAAGGAAGGCCTTGCGAAACGTGGCATCCAGTTGGCGCTGGTGGAGCGGATGAAGCCCTGGCTGCTCACCGGAATGGTGGCTTTGCCGCCCTGCGAACTCGACCGCAAGCAGGCGGGCGCGTCCTTTCTCGACCTGAAGCTCGCCGAGGAGGCGGAACGCGACGGCAAGGAACTGGTCGGATTGGAAACCGTCGTCGAGCAATTGGACGCCATGGCCTCACTGCCGATGTCGTTTCACGTACAGGGCCTTGTCGAGAGCATCGCGCTCGGCGACCGCATCGACGACATCATCGAGACGATGATCCAGCTTTACGTGAACGGCGAAACCGGCGCGATCTGGCCGATGCTGCACTCCGTCTCGCCCGAGATGGAGACCAATGAGGAACTCGCGGCCGGCTATGCCGATTTCGAGGAAACCATGGTCCATGTCCGCAACAAGACCATGCTGGACCGCGCCATGCCGCTGCTCGACAAGGGCGGCGCCTTCATCGCTGTCGGCGCGCTGCACCTGCCCGGCGAAAAGGGCCTCGCCCATCTGATCAACGAGGCCGGCTACACGGTGACACCCGTCTACGAGTGATCGAGCGCCGCTAACGCCGCTCTGACGCCTTCGGCAATCGCATCCTGTCCGTGCGCCGCCTGCACGAAGGCGCGTCCCTCCTCGCGCAGTCTTTCGCCAAGGTCCGGTTCCCGGACCAGCCTTTCGGCGGCGGCCGCAAAATCCCGTGGTGTTTCCGCCGCGAGATAATGGAGACCCGGATGGAGATCGAGGCCCTCAACCGCCTTCGCCGTCGCGACGACCGGCACGCCGACGGCGAGCGATTCCAGAACCTTGATGCGCGAGCCCCCGCCCTCGGACAGGGGCAGAAGGACCATGTCGGCGGCGCGGTAGAGCGGCGCGAGATCGGCCGGGTCGGCGACGAGGTCGGCAAACGGGCTCTTGTCGGCCAGCGCCTTAAGCCGGGTATTCGGCCGCCTGCCGGCGACGGTAAGGCGCGCCTCGGGAAAATGGCGAAGGATGCGCGGCATGATCGTACCGGCGAGCCGGCGAACCGCGGCCTTGTTCGGCGGATAGCCGAGATGGCCGATGAACAGGATCTCCGGCTTTTCCGGCCCCTTGCCCCGCTCCGCCCGGAATTCGCCGCACCAGGGCGGAACCGGATTGGGGATGACCGCCGAATTGACGGCGCACCCGGCGAGCGACCGGGCCAAGGTTTCGTCCTGCCGGGAGCAGGTCCAGATCGCGTCGGCGAGCGCGATCGCCTCGCGGTCGAGCCGTTTCGCCTCCGCCCAACGGCGGCGGAAGAGGACCGGCGCGAGCATGCGGAGCGGCCCCGGCAGACGCGCCCTGTCCTGCGCCTCCAGCAACGCGCTTTCGACATTGTGGAAATCGATCACGATCCGCGTATTTGAAGGCAAGCGCTCCCGCAGCGCGCGCGCCCAGCCGAGAAGCGCCACGCCCTCGACCACGACGACGTCCGGAGCTTGCGAAAGGATCGCCGCGAGCCGATCCGGATCGACATCGCTGCCCTGTACGGTCGCTGCCGCCATTTGGCTCGCCTCACCGCATTGACGCAGGCTGCGCAGCAGGACCTCGTTTCGAATGTCGGCTCCGGAAACCGGGCTCTCATAGGGCAGGTCGACGATCTGGACTATTCGCATCGCGCTCAATGATACCCGAACTCAACCACAAGACGTGCCCCTCTCCGGCCCATGCCGGAAGGCTGGATTGTCCAGTCCGGATCCGCGCGACAGGCCTTGGAGCAGCACGATTTCGACGGCTTTCCCGCCGCCGTGTTTCCCGATTTCCTCGACCTCTATCGCAGTTGACCGAAGGCCGTCCAGCGCGCCGCCGGAGGAGACGGCCCCGCCGCCGCCGCCCGTCCACAATTGCGTTTGAAAACTCGGTTTGGATTTCGCCGAAATTGGCTGTAGGAACCATGCCGAAACCGATGCGTTCGACTGTCGGCCAATGAAGCCGGCCCGCTCCCGTCGAGCGGCCATAATCGAGATAATTCATGCCAGAAGCCATGGCCGCGGCCGGCGCACCGCTCATCCAGATCGTGACCTGCGCAAAGTCGTCCGAGCGAAGGCTTCCGGAAGCGACGGCCTTGCTCGGCGCGCTCGGCCGGAACGTCGAGGTCGACGTGGTCAACGGCTATGTCGCCGAAGACGGCATCATCGACACGCTCTACGATCCGGCCCTGAACGGCCGCCGGGCAAAGCGGCCGATCTCGCGCACCGAGATCGCCGTCTATGCGAGCCACCGCCTCGCCTGGCGCAGACTGCTCGACGGCGACCACGCCGCGGCGCTCGTCTTCGAAGACGATTTCGGCTTCGGCGACCCACGCTGCGTCGCCGAGCTCATCGAGAGACGCGACGAGGTGCTGG
Organism: Ahrensia sp.; assembly: GCA_002698425.1. The sequence continues at coordinate 22,338 of NZXU01000089.1, forward strand.
CCGGCGGCTGCGACATCGTCAAACTGTTCGACTTCCGCAAGAACGGCCCGAACGCGCCGGCCTTCAGCAGGCGCGTCGGCGGCCTCGAACTGGTGAAATGGCGCGCGCCGACAGCCGGGATGGTCGGCTATCTGATTTCGCGCGCGGGCGCCGAGAAATTCCTGTCGCGCGAGCGGATCTTCCGGCAGATCGACGAGGACACCAAATATTTCTGGGAACTCGATCTCGACATCTGGTCCGTTCCCGGCAATCCGGTGATCGAAAGAAGCGGTGAACTCGGCGGCAGCGTGGTCGGCGCGGAGCGCGAAAGCATGAAGATACGCCGCCTCAAGCGAAGCATCTGGGGCAATCTCCTCACCGCCGACCGCAAGATCAGGACCCGCTATCACCTGATGCGGGAGCGGATGCGTCAGGGCTGATCGCCCCGCGCGCGAATTTGTGATCGGCTTTTACCTTGCCAAATTCCCGGCCTGAGGTACCCTCCTTCCGTCCGGACATGTCCGGGCCAGCAAAGGAGCAGCGCATGTCTTACAAAGCACTGGGCCTTGGCCTTGTAGCGGCTCTCTTCGTTTCGGGATCGGCGATCGCCTGCCCGATGCACGATACGGTCGCTCAAAATCAGACACCTGTCGATTATTCCAAGCTCGAGAAGATGGAAGTGGCGCAAGTGCCGGTCGATGCGTGGCTGATCAAATATCTCGACGCCTGGCGGCAAGCCTGACCGTCGACTGATCTCCAACAAGCTGAAAACCCGGCGTTTCCCGGAACGCCGGGTTTTTTTCGTCTTCGCGCCAGTCGGCCATGATGGAACCCTTTCGCGCCAAGAGTCGTTATCAGGTCGAAAGTGAAAAGGAGACGATGATGACCACTCAGGATCGAGAGACAAAAGTCGTTTATAGTTACAGCAGTGGCGGCGCCGGCTGGTTCATCGCCATTCTTCTGCTGATCGTACTCGGCGTCGGCGGTCTTTATCTTTACAATTCGGGAGCCCTGGACGGTTCCAGCGACGTCAATGTATCGATCGACGTCCCCGAGGAGATAGTCCCGGCAGCGCCGGCAGAGTAAAACCCGCACCCTCCAGTGCAAAAGAAAACGGGCCTTTGCGGCCCGTTTTTTTGTTTGCCCTGGAAAAATCCGTCACATGTGGATCGGCTTGCCGAAGGCGGAGGCGAGCGCTGCCTCGCGCACGGCTTCCGACATGGTCGGATGGGCATGGCAGGTGCGCGCCAGATCCTCCGACGAGCCGCCGAATTCCATCAGCACCGCCGCCTCGTGGATCATCTCGCCGACGCCACGGCCGAGCATGTGAACGCCGAGGACGCGGTCGGTTTTCTTGTCGGCAAGGATCTTGATGAAGCCGTCCGGCGCCAGCATCGCCCGCGCGCGGCCATTGGCCGAGAAGGGAAACTTGCCGACCGTATAGTCGACGCCGGCGGCTTTCAGCTCTTCCTCGGTCTTGCCGACGGAGGCGACTTCCGGATCGGTATAGACCACGCTCGGAATGACGTCGAAATTCACATGGCCGTGCTGGCCGGCGATGATCTCGGCCACGGCCATGCCCTCATCTTCCGCCTTGTGGGCGAGCATCGGCCCGGCGACGACATCGCCGATGGCGTAGATGCCGGTGACCGAGGTCTGCCAGTGTTCGTTGATGTCGACACGGCCGCGATCGTCCAGCACCACGCCGGCATTCTCCAGGCCGAGCCCGTCCGTATAGGGCCTGCGGCCGGTCGAGACGAGCACGACATCGGCGGAAATGGTCTGGGCGTCGCCGCCCTTGACCGGCTCGAAAGTGACTTCCGCGCCCTTGCCGGATTTCTGGACGCCGGTGACCTTGGCGCCGAGATTGAACTTGATGCCCTGCTTTTCCAAGAGCCGCTGGAACTGCTTCGACACGTCGCCATCCATCGGGCCGAGCACCTTGTCGAGGAACTCGACCACGGTGACCTCGGCGCCGAGCCGTTTCCAGACCGAGCCGAGTTCCAGGCCGATCACGCCGCCGCCGACGACCACGAGATGACCCGGCACCTTGGCGAGGTCGAGCGCGCCGGTCGACGAGACGATGACCTTCTCGTCGAAATCGACATCGACGCCGGGAATGCCGGCGACATCGGAACCGGTGGCGATGACGATGTTGTTCGCCTCGATTTCCTGTTCCTTGCCGTCCTCGCCGGTGACCGAGATCTTGCCCTCGCCCAGAACCTTGCCGGTTCCGGTCAGCCAGTCGATCTTGTTCTTCTTCATCAGGAAGGCGACGCCATCGACATTCGACTTAACGGTGGCGTCCTTGTGCGCCAGCATCGCCTTGAGATCGAGCTTCGGCTTGCCGACCTTGACGCCGAGCTTCTCCAGCGAGCCTTCCGCCTCGTGGAACATCTCGGAGGCGTGCAGCATGGCCTTGGACGGGATGCAGCCGATATTCAGGCAAGTGCCGCCAAGCGTCGCCCGCTTTTCCACGATCGCGGTCTTCAGGCCGAGCTGCGCGCATTTGATGGCGCAGACATAACCGCCCGGTCCCGATCCGATCACTACAACGTCATAGGCCATTGTTTCACAGTCCTTTCCACGCCACGCGGCGTCTGGAATCGTTTGTCCTGGTTTCTGCGGGCGCCGATCAGAGATCGAGCACCAGACGTTCCGGATCCTCGAGGCTCTCCTTGACGCGCACCAGGAAGGTCACGGCTTCCTTGCCGTCGACGATCCGGTGGTCGTAGGACAGCGCCAGATACATCATCGGGCGGATGACGACCTGACCGCCGATCGCCATCGGGCGTTCCTGGATCTTGTGCATGCCGAGAATGCCCGACTGCGGCGCGTTCAGGATCGGCGAGGACATCAGCGAGCCGTAAACGCCGCCATTGGAGATGGTGAAGGTGCCGCCCTGCATGTCCGCCATGCCGAGCTTGCCGTCGCGCGCCGCCATGCCGAGCCGGCCGATTTCCTTCTCGACTTCGGCGATGGACATCTGGTCGGCGTCGCGCACCACCGGCACGACGAGGCCCTTGTCGGTGCCGACCGCGACGCCGATGTGGCAGAAATGCTTGTAGATGATGTCGGTGCCGTCGATCTCGGCATTGACCGCGGGCACTTCCTGCAGCGCATGGGTGACGGCCTTGGTGAAGAAGCCCATGAAGCCGAGCTTCACGCCGTGCTTCTTCTCGAACAGGTCCTTGTATTTCTTGCGCAGCTCCATCACCGCCGTCATGTCCACCTCGTTATAGGTAGTCAGCATGGCGGCCGTGTTCTGCGCGTCCTTCAGCCGGCGCGCGATGGTCTGGCGCAGCTTCGTCATGCGCACGCGTTCCTCGCGCTCGGCGTCGCCCGCCGGCGACGGGGCGCGGGCGGCCTTCGGCGCTTCGGCCGGCGTGGACGGCGCGCCGGAGGCAAGCGCCTCGATCACGTCGCCCTTCAGCACCTGGCCGCGCTTGCCGGAGCCGGAGACCTGCTCTGCGGAGACGCCCTTGTCGGCCATCATCTTGGCGGCCGACGGGGCCGGCGGCATTTCGGTATCGCGACCGCGCGCATTCTCCATGCCGACCGTGTCGACCTCGGAGCCGGACGGCGACGGTTCCGGCTTGGAAGCGGACGACTTGCCCTCTTCCTTCTTGTCTTCTTTCTTCTCGTCCTTGACCGGCGCGCCCGCGCCTTCCTCCAGCATGCCGAGCAGGGCGTCGACCTCGACGGTGTCGCCTTCCTTGGCGATGATCTCGCCGAGCGTGCCTGCGGCCGGCGCCGGCACTTCCAGCGTCACCTTGTCGGTTTCCAGTTCCAGCAGCGTCTCGCCGTCGGCAACGGCATCGCCCTGTTTCTTGAACCATTGTCCGATGGTCGCTTCCGTGACCGATTCACCCAGGGTGGGCACGCGGATTTCTTTTGCCATTGTTCAGTCTTTCCGGGGGTCAGATAGGTTTGATTGCCGTCATTGGCCGAGCGCGTCGTCGAGGAAGGCGGCGAGCTGCTCCTTGTGTTTCGACATCAGGCCGGTGGCCGGCGACGCCGCCGCGGCGCGGCCCGTGTAGCGGACGCGCTGGTGCTTGGCGTTGATATGGGCGAGCACCCATTCCAGATACGGATCGATAAAGGCCCAGGCGCCCATGTTCTTCGGCTCTTCCTGGCACCACACCATCTCCGCGTTCTTGAAGCGCGACAGTTCGGTGATCAGCGCCTTGGCCGGGAACGGGTAGAGCTGTTCGAGGCGAAGCAGGTAGACGTCGTTGACGCCGCGCGCCTCGCGTTCCTCGTAAAGGTCGTAATAGACCTTGCCCGTGCACATCACGACGCGGCGGATCTTGGAGTCCGTGACCAGCTTGGTCTTCGAATCCTTGCGGTATTCCGCATCGTCCCACAGCAGACGGTGGAAGGCGCTCTCGCCCGACATTTCGCCGAGCGTCGACACGGCGCGCTTGTGGCGCAGCAGCGATTTCGGCGTCATCAGGATGAGCGGCTTGCGGAAGTCGCGCTTCAGCTGCCGGCGCAGGATGTGGAAATAGTTGGCCGGCGTCGTGCAGTTGGCGACCTGCATGTTGTCCTCGGCGCACATCTGCAGGAAGCGTTCCAGGCGGGCCGAGGAATGCTCCGGTCCCTGCCCTTCATAGCCATGCGGCAGCAGGCAGACGAGGCCGGACATGCGCAGCCACTTGCGTTCGCCCGACGAGATGAACTGGTCGAAGACGACCTGCGCGCCATTGGCGAAGTCGCCGAACTGGGCTTCCCAGAGCGTCAGTCCGTTCGGCTCGGCCAGCGAGTAGCCATATTCGAAGCCGAGCACGGCTTCCTCCGAGAGCATCGAATTGATGACCTCGTAGCGGCCCTGGCCCGCGGCGACCGAGTTCAGCGGCACGTAGCGGGTTTCGTCCTTCTGGTCGTAGAGGACCGAATGGCGCTGCGAGAAGGTGCCGCGCTCGCAGTCCTGGCCGGACAGGCGCACGCCATAGCCTTCCTGGCAGAGCGATCCAAAAGCCAGCGCCTCGGCGGTCGCCCAGTCGATGCCCTCGCCCGTCTCGATCATCTTGGCGCGGTTGTCCATGAAGCGCTGGACGGTGCGGTGGACATTGAAGCCCTCGGGAACCGTGGTCAGCTTCTTGCCGATGTCCTTGAGCGCCTTCATCGGCACGGCGGTCTTGCCGCGCCTGCGCTCGTCCTCATTGTCGGCCTTGGACAGGCCCGACCACTTGCCGTCCAGCCAGTCGGCCTTGTTCGGCTTGTAGGTTTCGCCGGCCTCGAACTCGACTTCCAGATGCTCGCGCCAGTCGGCCTTCATCTTCTCGTATTCGTCGGTCGTGATCAGCCCTTCGGCGATCAGCTGATCGGCATAGATCTGCGCCGTCGTCTTGTGCGAGCGGATCTTCTTGTACATCAGCGGCTGGGTGAACGCCGGCTCGTCGCCCTCGTTGTGGCCGAAGCGGCGATAGCAGAACATGTCGATGACGACAGGCTTGTGGAACAGCATGCGGAATTCGGCCGCGACCTTCGCCGCATAGACGACCGCCTCCGGATCGTCGCCGTTCACATGGAAGATTGGCGCCTCGATCATCTTCGCCACGTCGGAGGGATAGGGCGAGGACCGCGAGAAGCGCGGATTGGTGGTGAAGCCGATCTGGTTGTTGACGATGAAATGGATCGTGCCGGCGACGCGGTGGCCGCGCAGCGCCGACAGGCCGAGACATTCCGGGACGACGCCCTGGCCGGCAAAGGCCGCGTCGCCATGCAGCAAGAGCGGCAGAACCTTGGAGCGGTCGTCGAGACCGACGACCTCGGGACGCTGCGCGCCGCCGGCGATCTGGTCCTGCTTGGCGCGCGCCTTGCCCATCACCACCGGGTTGACGATTTCCAGATGCGAGGGGTTCGCCGTCAGCGACAGGTGAACCTTGTTGCCGTCGAACTCACGGTCGGAAGAGGCGCCGAGATGGTACTTCACGTCGCCCGAGCCTTCGACGTCGTCGGGGGTGAAGGAGCCGCCCTTGAACTCGTTGAAGATGGCCCGGTGCGGCTTCGCCATCACCTGGGAGAGCACGTTGAGGCGGCCGCGATGCGGCATGCCGAACACGATGTCGCGCAGGCCCATGGCGCCGCCGCGCTTGATGATCTGCTCGAGAGCCGGGATCAGCGATTCACCGCCGTCGAGACCGAAGCGCTTCGTGCCCTTGTACTTGACGTCGATGAATTGCTCGAAGCCTTCCGCCTCGACCAGCTTCTGCAGGATCGCCTTCTTGCCCATGTCGGTGAAGGCGACGCCCTTGTCCGGGCCCTCGATGCGCTGCTGGATCCACGACTTCTCCTCCGGATTGGAGATGTGCATGAATTCGACGCCGATGGTCGAGCAATAGGTGCGCTTGAGGATATCGAGCATCTCGGGAATGGTCGCGAATTCCAGCCCGAGCACATTGTCGATGAAGATCTTGCGCTCATAGTCCTCCGGCGTGAACCCGTAGGCCTCCGGCGACAATTCATTGTAGTCCTCGAGCGGCTTGGCGATGCCGAGCGGATCGAGATTGGCGTGCAAATGGCCGCGCATGCGGTAGGCGCGGATCATCATGATGGCGCGCACGGAATCGCGCTGCGCGCTGACGATGTCCTTGTCGGAAACCGGCTGGGACGTGGCCGCCGCCTTTTCCTTCAGCTTGGTGCCGATATGGGCCTCGACTTCCGCCCAGTTGCCGTCGAGCGCCGAGGTCAGCTCGCCATTCGGGGTCAGCGGCCAGTTGGCCCGCTCCCAGGATGCGCCCTGCGCGTTCTTGCGGACATCGTCGGGCTTGTCATGCAGCTCGCCGAAGAAGGTCTGCCACTCCTCGGGCAGCGAGGCCGGATTGTCCTGGTACTGGGCGTAGAGTTCCTCGATATAGTGGGCGTTGCCGCCATAGAGGAACGAGGTCGAGGCGAACAGGTCGTTCAGTTCGTCGGTGCGTGCCATTTGCTTCACCTTGTGCGGGCCGGCGGGCCCCTCCTGGTTTTTCGATGCGCGCTTGTCGCGCTTGTGCGTTTCCTTGACGGTCTGCGCCGCCTGCCCCGATTGCGGACAAGGGCGGACGAGCCGCCCCCGTCCGGTAATGTTTAGCCCTTCAGCACTTCGACAAGGGTCTTGCCGAGCTGGGCCGGCGACGGCGAGACGCGGATGCCCGCATCCTCCATCGCCGCGATCTTGTCTTCCGCGCCGCCCTTGCCGCCGGAAATCACCGCGCCGGCATGGCCCATGGTGCGTCCGGGAGGCGCCGTGCGGCCGGCGATGAAGCCGACCATCGGCTTGGAGCGGCCCTTCTTGGCCTCGTCCTTGAGGAACTGGGCGGCCTCTTCCTCCGCCGAACCGCCGATCTCGCCGATCATGATGATCGACTGGGTCTCGTCGTCGGCGAGAAACATCTCGAGCATGTCGATGAACTCGGTGCCCTTGACCGGGTCGCCGCCGATGCCGACGGCGGTCGTCTGGCCGAGGCCTTCATTGGTCGTCTGGAACACCGCCTCATAGGTCAGCGTGCCGGAGCGCGACAGGATGCCGACATTGCCCTTCTTGAAGATGGAACCCGGCATGATGCCGATCTTGCATTCTTCCGGCGTCAGCACGCCGGGGCAGTTCGGGCCGATCAGGCGCGACTTCGACTTGTCGAGCTTCGCCTTGACGTTGACCATGTCCATGACCGGGATGCCCTCGGTGATGCAGATGATGAGCGGAATCTCGGCCTCGATCGCCTCGATGATCGCCGCGCCCGCGCCTGCCGGCGGAACGTAGATCACCGATGCATTGGCGCCGGTCGCGTCCTTCGCCTCGCCGACCGTGGCGAAGATCGGCAGTTCCTTGCCGGACGCCTCGCCGGCGCCCTCGCCCGCGGTCCAGGTCTCGCCGCCCTTCTTCGGGTGGATGCCCGCGACCATCTGCGTGCCGTAATAGCCGAGCGCCTGTTCGGTGTGGAAAGTGCCGGTCTTGCCGGTCAGTCCCTGGACGAGAACCTTGGTGTCTTTGTTGACGAGTATCGACATGTGCCTTGCAGCTCCTTATTCCGCACCGTCCGGTTCGGATGTTTCGAATTTCAAGAGAACACCGGCAAAACCCGAAGCGTCACGCATCGGGCTGCCCTTGGTGATGTAGAAGAGATAGGTGTCGAGCGTGCGCGGCAGCTTCGGCGAAGGCCCCCACGTATTGCCCGTCATGCCTTTTTCATCGACGGTCTCGGCGGGCTCGACGCCGAGGAAGTCGGTGACGATTTGCGGGTCGATCGGTGCGGTGGCGCCGAAATCGTAAAGGGAGCAGCCGACCAGCGTGATGATCTCGGGCGCATGCACCCGCGTGACGACCACGAAATGCGGATTCCCGTCGATGAAGCCGCCGAAGGCGGTCCGCTCATAGGTCCAGTCCTTCTCGGCCTCCTCGAGGACGGCCTTGTCGGATTTCTGCAGGAGCTTCGACAGATTGTCGTCGACGCCCTGCTCGACCTCCTTCCAGCCGACCGAGGCGATGTGCTTGCGCGCGGCCGAATAGGAAAGCCGTCCGGGCACGCAGGCCTGGCGGAAGGCGGTGACGAATTTCTCGCCATCCGGCACATGCGCTTGCGCTCCGCCCGCCGTCGCGATGACGGCGAGGAAAGCCGAAGCGAGACAGGAACCGATCCTCATCATGCCGCACCCGCCTGCCGGAACCGCTTGACGGCAAAGATGCCCGCCGAACCGAGAACGAAAAGGACGGTCGCCATCGCGCCGGCCAGGATCGCCATGACGACGATCAGGAACGCGTCCTCGCAATCATAGGAATTGGCCGCCGCCACGCACGCCGCGGCATCCGCCGCGGCGACGCCGTTCAGCCACCATGAAACGAGAGCGGTGAGCCCGGCGAGACCGGCAACGCCCGGCAGCAGACGCCGCGAAAACCACGCGCCAAGGGAAGACGGGCTCCGCAGCGCAAACAGCGCGACGAAGACCGTTCCGAGCACGGCGGCGATCACGACGATGGCCAGGTCGTTGTCGTTCACTTCCAGCCTCTCCAACGGGGCCGGCGTCGCACGCCGGCGCCCAAGCCCCGATTACGCTTCCTCGACGGCCTTGACGATCTTCTGCGCCGCGTCGTCGAGATCGTCGGCGGCGATGACGTTCAGGCCGCTCTCGTTGATGATCTCCTTGCCCTTCTCGACATTGGTGCCTTCGAGGCGCACGACCAGCGGAACCTTCAGACCGACTTCCTTGACCGCGGCGACCACGCCTTCGGCGATGACGTCGCAGCGCATGATGCCGCCGAAAATGTTGACGAGGATGCCTTTGACGTTCGGGTCTGCGGTGATGATCTTGAAGGCCGCGGTGACCTTCTCCTTCGACGCGCCGCCGCCGACATCGAGGAAGTTCGCCGGCTCCTTGCCGTAGAGCTTGATGATGTCCATCGTCGCCATGGCGAGGCCGGCGCCATTGACCATGCAGCCGATATCACCATCGAGCGCCACATAGGCGAGGTCGTATTTCGACGCCTCGATTTCCTTCTCGTCTTCCTCGGACTTGTCGCGCAGCGCCATGATGTCGTCATGGCGGAACAGGGCGTTGCCGTCGAAGGAGACCTTGGCGTCGAGGACGCGCAGATGGCCGTCCTTCATGACGATCAGCGGGTTGACCTCGAGCAGGCTCATGTCCTTCTCGACAAAGGCCTTGTAGAGGATCGGGAACAGCTTCAGCCCGTCCTTCGCCGCGTCCTTGGTCAGCTTCAGCGCCTTGTTGAGCTTCTTCGCATCGGCTTCCGTGACGCCGGTCTCCGGGTCGATCGGCAGCGTGACGATCTTGTCCGGCGTTTCCTCGGCCACGGCCTCGATATCCATACCGCCCTCGGTGGAGACGACGAAGGCAGGACGGCCGACAGTGCGGTCGATGAGGATCGAGAGATAGAGCTCACGGTCGATATCGGCGCCGTCTTCGATATAGAGGCGGTTGACCTGCTTGCCGGCCGGACCGGTCTGCTTGGTCACCAGCGTCGAGCCGAGCATTTCCTTGACGTTCTCGACCACTTCCTCGACCGACTTGGCCAGCCGCACGCCGCCCTTGGCGTCGTCGCCGAGTTCCTTGAACTTGCCCTTGCCGCGGCCGCCAGCATGGATCTGGCTTTTGACGACATAGAGCGGTCCGGGCAGCTTCTTCGCCCACTCCTCCGCCTGCTCGGCGGAGTAGATGGCGACGCCCGCTGCAACCGGCGCGCCGTATTCGTGCAGCAGCCGCTTGGCCTGGTATTCATGAATGTTCATGGCAAATCCTTCGTGCCTTGGGCCCGTGAAACGGGCGTGATGCCTATTTCAGGTTCGGGGCGATTCCGCGGCAAGCCTCGCAGAGACCGGCAACGGCTTCGACCGACTTGTCGAACATCTTCTGTTCGGCACTGGTGAAATCCAGCTCGACGATGCGCTCGATGCCGCCCGCGCCGATCACCGTCGGCACGCCGACATACATGTCGGAGATGCCGTACTGGCCGTCGAGATAGGCCGCGCAGGGAAGCACGCGCTTCTTGTCTTTCAGATAGGCTTCGGCCATGGCGACGGCAGACGCCGCAGGCGCGTAATAGGCCGACCCGGTCTTCAGCAGGCCGACGATCTCGCCGCCGCCCTTGCGGGTGCGCTCGACGATCGCGTCCAGCTTCTCTTTCGAGGTCCAGCCCATCTTGATCAGGTCGGGCAGCGGAATGCCGGCGACGGTGGAGTAGCGCACCATCGGCACCATGTCGTCGCCATGGCCGCCCAGCGTCATCGCCGAGACGTCCTCGACGGAGACCTTGAACTCTTCGGCGAGGAAGTAGCGGAAGCGCGCCGAGTCGAGCACGCCGGCCATGCCGGCGACCTTGTTCTTCGGCAGGCCGGAGAACTGCTGCAGCGCCCAGACCATCGCGTCGAGCGGGTTGGTGATGCAGATGACGAAAGCGTCGGGGGCGTATTTCTTGATGCCGGCGCCGACCTGTTCCATCACCTTCAGGTTGATGCCGAGAAGATCGTCGCGGCTCATGCCCGGCTTGCGCGGCACGCCGGCGGTGACGATGCAGACATCGGCGCCCTTGATCGCCTCGTAGGAATTAGCGCCCGTATAGGCGGCGTCGAAACCGTCGACCGGAGAGGATTCGGCGATGTCGAGGCCCTTGCCCTGCGGAATGCCTTCGGCGATATCGAAGAGGACGACGTCGCCCAGTTCCTTCAGACCGATCAGATGGGCGAGCGTCCCGCCGATCATGCCGGAACCGATGAGTGCAATCTTGTTGCGTGCCATGTTGGATTGTTTCCGTTGAAGTGCCGTTAGGTGATTATATGTGACGCGACCCATGGTCGCACGGGCCGCAATTACCGGGCGTGGAACTGACTCTTTCCACCGAAAAAATCAACCGAAACTTTCGTCATCAATAAATTCAAACGGTTATATAATTCGGGACTTACGTAAACGTAAGAATTTATCGCGCATTTTTCTCACATGGCGACGTTTTCGGCATATTGGAGCGGGCCCGGCCGGCACTCGCGCATCCATGCCGGGCGGAGACGCCGCCCCGCCCCGTCGCATATCAGAAGTCGCGTGTCAGGCGCAGGTCGATTTCATGGCGGGCGGTGTCCTCGAACGCGGCGTTCGAGACATTCCGCTCGAAGCGGTAGAAGAGTTGCGGCGCGAAACCGGCGAAGGAGAAGTCCCGCTTGGTCACCACCGCGAGCGCCGACAGGCGCGTGTCCTTCTGCGCTTCCGTCAGGCCCGGATAGAGGCCGCGATATTGCCGCCGCGCCACCGTCGCCTGGGTATAGAGGGTGATCCCCGCGGGAAACTCGTTATAGACGCCGAGCCCCGCCGACACCTCATCGAAGGAGAAACGCTCCGCCTGCTTCCGGCCGCCGGAATAGCCGCCCAGGAAACGGATGAAACGCGACGCGGCCAGCGTCCTGTCGAAAGAGACATTCGCCTGGAACCACCAACCGCCCTTGGCGGCAAGGTTTTCGAACTTTTCGTAGCGCAGCGACTGCGACGCGAACATCCGCCATCGTCCGGGCAGCGGTTTCTTCACCTCGGTCCTGATCCCCGCATAGCGGCTGGTCTCCGCCCAGTCCGAGAAGGTGCCGCCCGCCGTGGCGGCGGCCAGGACCGTCGCCCGCCCGAAATCGCGCGTGAAGCCGGCGCTGGCGTCGACATCGACGACAGTCCGGTCGATCGACGGATAGAAGCGCCCCGTCCCCGACAGGGTGGAGACAAAATCGGTCTCGCCGCCGAGCGGAAGCCGGATCAGCAGGTCGCCGCCGAGCATCATGCCGACGCCCGACTTGCGCCGCGCATCCTCGTCGATATCGAGTTCAAGATCCCCGAGCGGCACCGTTTCGCGGTCCGTCCCGCCATTGATATTGGTGCTCGGCAGCAGCGAGGCGCGGCCGCGCAGACGGACCGGCCGGCGCGCGTCGAACACGGTGACGAGCCGTTCGAGCCCGCCGCCGAGCTTGTCGTCGACGCCGGCGGCGATGAGCTTCTCGGCCTGAAAGCGCGCCGCGCCATAGTCTCCGGCCGCGGCGAGCGCGCGGGTGAGTTCGATGCGCACCATGTCCACGCCGGGCCTGTCGGCGAGCAATCCGCGATAGATCCGGATCGCCCCGTCGAGGTCTCCGCGATGCCCGGCGATCAGCCCTTCGACGAAACGGGCGCGGAAACCCGCCTCCGGATCGCCGCGGCTCCAGTCGGCGACGAAGGTCCTTGCCCCGTCATACCGACCTTCCGAGACCAGCCTGCGGATGATGCGCATTGCCTGCCGGCCGGTCAGAGAAGAGAGATCGGGCCGCGTTTCCGCAACCGCGGGCGCTGCGGCCGCCGGGACCGGGAACGCGCCCGCGACAAGGCTTGCGAACAAACTGAGGAGGAGGACAGATCGCATCGGTTCATCAGGCCGGCGACTGGCGGGAACCGGGGCAAACCGTTCCGCCAGCCGCCGGACGCCTCCGGCTATCGAAGGCGATTATTCCTCGTCCGCCGAGAAGCGGCCCGAGATCATCATGCGAGAGCTGTCCATCGTGCCGGCGCCCTGAAAGACGCCCGAGGTGGATTCGGCGTTGTCACCCATGAAGGAGCCGATGAAGGCCGATGACGAGAGCGTGGCCGCGTCATTGTCGGTCCCCTCGTCCACGATACGCACCGTGCCGCCGCTGTAATGCACGCCGTCGATGTCGGCATTCTCGAGCTTGATGTCGATGTCGTCGTCGTTCGTACCGGCGAACAGCTGCGTGTTGGTGATGGAGCCGTTGACCTTTCCGGTCGTGAAATCGGCATTGATCGTGACGTCGCCCTTGTAGGTCGAGGGATCGACATTGGCGAGGCCGGCGCCTTTGGAGACGCGGAAGAAGCCCGCATCCTGGCTGCCGGCGCTGCGGCTGTAGGTGGCGGTGGTCTTGCCGGACAGCGCCGATTCCGGCGCGAAATTGCCGCCATAATAGATGCCGACCGTTTCCTCGGCATCCATGACATTGGCGCCGCCATTATGCTGGTCGACGGCGAAGAAATCGTCGGTGCCGTCGGAATCGACGTCGCGCGACACGACGCGCACCTTGTCGCCCGGATTGCTGCCGGCGGCGATATACTCGCCCTGCAGATCACCGTCCGAATTGGTGATGACGGTTCCGCTTTCTCCGGCCGTATCGCCGACCGCGTTCCCGTTCAGGAAGTTGCCATTGGTGGTCAGGGTCGCGTTGCCGTCCATCGCCTGCGGATTGGCGACCTCCAGCGAGGCGGTGATGCCCGACGAGGACGTCCTCGTGACCAGCGGGTCGTCCGACCAGTAATCGCCCGATTGCACTTCATGGATATCGCCGCCGGGCGTCGAGACCTGGACCGCCTTCTCGAACTTCATGGCGAGGCCGCGAAGCTGAACGCCGGAGCCACCGCCACCTCCGCCGCCGCCGCTGGAACCGCCCCCCGATCCTCCGGAGCCGCCGCCCGAGCCCCCGCCGGAAGAACCGCCGGCGCCCGGGACCGAACCGAACAGGTCGCCGGACCCGCCGGCACATCCGGCAAGCGCCAGAATGGCGCAGGACATCATGAGTGTCTTGAGAGTATTACGCATCGCCCAACCCCTTGTGTGATGACTGTGGGCGAAGCATTACAGGCCGCCGGAACCGGCGACTTCCACCAAATGGTGGAAATACCTACGAAACTTTGCAGGTGGCGTTCACTGTTTCAGAAGCTGGACAAGCTCGATCTGTCGCGCAGTGTTCGTCTTGCGGAAAATCGACAGGAGCTGCGACCGCAGCGTCGATTGTTTCTTGCCCGACTGCTCGGCGAACTCGCGCAATGAGCCGCCGGCGACCAGCGCTGCCGCGAGCGCCGTTTCGGCCTGGGTCAAGCCGTATTGCTGCGCCCAGCGTTCGCCGCGCCGCGCATCCGTCTTCTCCGCCAGCAGGAGAAAGCGATCGAAAAAGGCATTCAGATTCGGTTCGCCATCCTCGACCAGCCGGCGCAGTCGCCGAAGGCCCTCCGGATTGTTGCGTTCGAATTTCTGGAATGTCGGGCTTTGCTTGATGAGATGGATGAGCCGGTCGACCTCTTCGGGGTCGCGTCCTTTCCAGTCGTTCATGGCGCTTCAACTCCCTCGTCCCGCCCGTCCGGGAACCGGCCGCATGGTCTTATCGTTGACTCAATCGTAAGCGCAAAGCAATCGTTCAGCGCTTCGCAGTAAACTGTCGGCAAACGATGGACGAAACGGAAGACACGGCGTGACGACACTTGAGGAAAGCTTCGACGACCGGCTCGCCGAAGCAGCGGCGGTGGAATTCGAATATGTCGACCCGAGGGCCTTCGGACGCGGCTGGCGGCGCATGCGCCGCGATGTGCGCAAATTCCTGCTCGCAAGGCTGTACCGCCGGGTGGCGCGGCGCATCGTTCCAATGATCCAGACCGGCGACAGGGCCGCATTGCACAGCTACTGCGCGCGTATCCGCGCGACCTTGGACCGGCGTGCCGCGGCCGCAGGCCTCGCGATGATCGATTCCGGCGCCATCGAGGAATTCCCCCTGCGTGACGGGGACAGCGGATCGATTGACTATCCGCCCGAGGAGACGCGCTGGTTCCGCCCGCGCGAGAGCCGGCCGGAGAACCTGCTGTTCTATGTGCATGGCGGTTCCTTCATCACCGATGGCAGCGCCGAAATGACGAGGGTCATGTCACGACTGGCCGTACAGGCGGAGGCGGCCATGATCCGGCCCGCCTATCGCCTCGCGCCGGAGCATCCCTGTCCGGCGGCGGTCGACGACATTCTGAAAAGCTATCGCTGGGTCGTCGAACGGCAGCCGGATCGCCCGGTGGTGGTCGTCGCGGAATCGGCGGGATGCAACATCGCGCTCGTTGCCCTTCAGCGCGCGATTGCCGAGGGCCTGCCCGCCCCGTGCGGCGTCATCCTGTTTTCGCCCTTCGTCGATCTGGCGCTGACCAGCTTCTCGGCGATCGCCCATTCCATCCTGGATCGCACATCCAGCGGCCTGGACCTGACCGCGCTGTCGGTGCAGCTCTATCTGCAGGGGCGCATTCCGACCGATGCGCTCGCCAATCCGCTGTTCGGCTCGTTCGAGAATTTTCCGCCCATGCTCATCCATACGAGCCAGGCCGACATGCTGCATGACGACGCGCTCGCTATCGCCGAGAGGATGCGCGAAACCAATGGCGCCCTCCAGGTTCGCGTCTGGACCGATGAGGACCATGTGTGGGAGCAATATGAAAGCCGCGAAGCGGACGCCTCGATCGCAAAGGCGGCCGAATTCGCCAGATCGCTTTTCCGGATACGCTAATACGCGGTCGCGGCTACGCGTCCGCCACGGACCGCAAATCCCAAAGCTTTTGCGCCTTGTCCTGGATGATGTCTCTCCAGAATATTTTGCGCAGCCATGTTTCCGGGATTCCGGACAAGCCGTAGAGCGAACCCGCAATCTGTCCGGTGACAGCGCCGACCGTATCGGCATCGCCGCCGAGATTCACCGCAAGCAGCGCCGCTTCCGCGAAATCGCCGGAATTGGCCACGGCCCATTTGGCGGCCTCAAGAGTGGCCGGCGCATGCCCGCTGCTGACGATTGTCTCCCGCGCCCGGCCGCACAGCGTACCAATGGGCGGATACAGGGCGCCGGTTTCGATTTGCGTCCAGAGTGTTTCCGCCAGCTCGACGCAACAATCCACGGGAACCGGCGCGGCATGTGTTGTCAGGCTTTGCCTAGCGGCATTCGAGCACGCCTCTTCGACATTGCGGGCGCTGATTACGACCGGGGCCAATCGCATGATCGAGCCGTTGGCCTGCAGGGCTTCATGCGCATTGTTGCGTGTCGTGGCGTCCCTCTCGAACGCTTCCAGCGCGTCTCGCGTGGCGTTGCCTATGTCGAAACAGACCCCGCGGCTGGAATTTGTTCCGGACCGGTACCAAGCGAGGAAACGCTCCAGCAGATCGAAGAGATCGACCCGTCCGGATTTGGCAATCAGGCTGTCCGCGAGGCATAGCGCCATGGATGTGTCGTCGGTCCACTCGCCCGGCTCGAGGCCGAACGGTCCGCCGCCGATCATGTCCTCCAGCGGCGGCTCCGTATCGCGGTCCTTGAATTCGAGCGTGGTGCCAAGCGCATCGCCAATGGCCAATCCGACCAGGGCGCCGATTGCCCTGTCACGCGCCTGATCCTCGATCGTCCCGGTCTCCATGGATCATCCGGCCTTGCCGGCGCTCGCCACCCATTCCTCCGAGCGCATCTCGATCAGCCGCGAGGCGGTTCGGTCGAATTCGAAGACTTCAGTGCCGGTCCTGGCCTGGTAGAGCTCCTGCGGCTCGGCTTCCGCCGAGACGACGATGCGGTTTCGATTGTCGTAGAGCGTGTCGATCAGGTTGATGAAACGCTTCGCCTCGTTGCGGCGTCCCTCGCGCAGCACCGGCACGCGCTCGACGAAGATCGTGTGGTAATTGCGCGCGATCGCCAGGTAGTCGCGCGCGCCCAACGGCTTCTCGCAGAGATCGGAAAAGGAAAACCGCGCCGCCCCCATGGCGACCGCCGGCACGGTGATCTCGCGGCCTTTCACCTCGATCAGTTCCGAATGCGGCGAGACGCCACCGGTCAGCCGCGACCAGACCTCGTCCAGCGCCTTGTCCGCGCCATTGCCGAGCGGCGCGATATAGAGCTTCGTCTGCCCCAGCCGGTCGAGCCGGTAGTCCCGGTCGGAATCGAGGCTCATCACATCGGCATGCGCCTTGAGGATGTCGACGAAAGGCAGGAACAGCGAGCGATTGAGCCCGTCCCTGTAGAGGTCGTCCGGCGCGACATTGGAAGTGGCGACCAGGATCACGCCATTCTCGAACAGCGCGGTGAACAGTCGCGACAGGATCATCGCGTCGGCGATATCGGTAACCGCGAACTCGTCGAAGCAGACCAGGCGCGATTCGGACGCGATATCGCGCGCGACCGGCGCGATCGGATCCTTCTCCTTGACCTTGCCCTCCTTCAGCGCCTTGCGATGCGCGGCGATGCGGTCATGCACATCGGCCATGAAGTCATGGAAATGGGCGCGCCGTTTGCGCTTGGCCGGGCAGGCGGCAAAGAAGAAATCCATCAGCATGGTCTTGCCGCGGCCGACATGGCCGTGGACATAGAGGCCCTTCACCGTGCCGGATTTCGGCGCGCGCTTGGCGAACAGCCAGCCGAGCGAGGAGGATTTCGAGGCGAGCCGGAGCGAGCCGATCTCCTCGTTCAGCGCGTCGAAACGGCTGGCGAGCGCCTCCTGGGCGGGATCGGGATCAAGCCTGCCCTCGGCGGCGAGCGCGTCGTAACGCGCCCTGACCGAATCTCCGGGATGTAGCTGGTCAGGCATTAGCCGCCCGCCGTCAGGCGATCACCGCGAAAGCGAGATCGCCGCGCCGCTGTTGGTCTGGCCGCTGAACGAGCCGCTGCCCGTCGGGAACAGCGCCGCGACCTTGTTGCCGTTGGAATCGCTGAGCACGACCTGCTGGCCCTGCACGTCCCAGGCCGCGACGCTCGCCGCATCGCCCGGGCAACCGCGCGAGGCGGCGCGGAAGCCGCCGGTCCACTTGGTCAGCGCCATGAACATCTGGCAGGACGAGCCCGCCGTCGTCACCTTCCAGGCGCCGACGAGCGCTTCGCGCGTCACCGGCCCGGCCGTGTTGACCTGCTGGATGCTGGAACCCGATGCATTGGGATCGCCGGCGACGCCGTTTTCCGTGCCGGGCGCATTCGGGAAACCGGTCTGCGCGTTCGGATCCTGACCGGGCTGCGTCGGAGGCGGCAGCTGGCCTGCCGTGACCTGACCGGCCGGAGCGGGATCGAGGGGCGCCGGCTGCTGATAGGTGGGATAGTTTCCGAAACGCGAACTGGTGCACCCGCTGACGGCTATCGCCGCCGCGACAAGACAAATCCCCGCTGCAAAAGCAGACTTCCGCATTACAATCTCCTGTTCGCCCGCGCTGGTGCCGCGAGCCGATGCGCCCTTCAGTTGCCCACTAAAATGGCGAAATAAGGAAAACACAACATTAACGAAGCCCTACCCGCCGGGTTCTGCACAGTCTGCTCCTTATGGCGATTCCGTCTCCAAATGAAACAGCCGCCGCCGGATTTTTTGCGCCGGACGCAAAAAGGCGGGCGCCAAGGCCCGCCTTTTCCAGTCCATTTGGGGTCGATCAGGCGTTGCGCACCGGATCGAGCGTGACCGAGTAGAGCTCGGTATCGTCGCGATCCATCAGGCGCACGGTCATCTGCTCCGTCGCGCCATCGATGTCGACGAGGCCGAAGAACTGCAAGCCCATGGAAGGCGGCAGGTTGACGCCCTGCTCCGCCGTCGGCGCCTTCACATATTTCACGTCCGGGCCGAAGGTCATGTCGAGATCGTTCGGGCCGAAGGTGCCGGCATGCAGCGGACCGGACACGAACTCCCAAAAGGGTTCGAAATCCTGGAACTGCGCCTTGTCCGGGCTGTAGTAATGCGCGGCCGTGTAGTGGACGTCTGCGGTGAACCAGACCGTGTTGGTGATGGCCGCGGTCTTGATGAAGCGCAGCAGGTCCGCGATCTCGAATTCGCGACCCTTGGCCGGACCGTCATCGGCATTGGCGATCGCCTCGAACTTCTCGCCGTCGCGCACGACAAGGCCGATCGGCATGTCGGCGGCGATGACCTTCCATGTCGCCTTCGAACCGGTCAGTTCGCGCTTCAGCCACTCGATCTGCTGACGGCCGAGGAATGCGGTCTCATCGCTCTGCTCGGCCTGCAGATTGTCGCTGTTGGCCGCGCGGTAGGACCGCATGTCGAGGAAGAAGACATCCAGCATCGGACCATAGGAGATCTTGCGATAGACGCGGCCCGGCTCGGACGGCGTGTAGGAGATCGGCGTCATCTCGTGGAAGGCGCGGCCGGAGCGCGCGCGCAGCAGGTCGACGGACTTCTCGGTGTAGCGATCGTCGCCCGAGAGATCCTTGGACGCGGACCAGTTGTTGACGACTTCATGGTCGTCCCACTGGAAGAAGGTCGGGCAGATCGCGTTCATCGCGCGCACATGCTCGTCCATCAGATTGTATTTCCACTGGCCGCGGAACTCGTCCAGCGTCTCGGCGACCTTGCGCTTCTCGTCGATCAGCACCCTGTTGACCCACTTGGTGCCGTCTTTCAGCTCGACCTCGTCGGTCATCGCGCCGTCGGCATAGATCGTATCGCCGGAATGGATGAAGAAGTCGGGCGCGTGCTTCGCCATGGTGGCGTAAGTCTTCATGCCCTCGTCGTCGATGCCCCAGCCCTGGCCGGCGGTGTCGCCCGACCATGCGAATTTGATCGAGCGCCTGGAGGTCGGCGCGGTGCGGAAACGGCCGACGATCGGCTCCGACACGGCATTGACGTCGCCGAGGTCCTGCGCGGTCATGCGGTAAAAGATCTCCTGGTCGGAGGGCAGCCCTTCGATCAGGCGCTTCACCGCGAAATCGCTTTCCGGCAGCGCGTCGAGCGTGGCGAGCTTGCGCGCATCCTTGAAGCTTTCCGAGGTCGCGACTTCAAACATCACCCGCGACGGGCGGTCGGTGCGCGTCCAGATCATGCCGGACACGGCATCGACATCGCCGGACTGGACGCCATGGGTGAAGACGGGGCGCGCCGCGGCGCGCGAGTAGAAGGGCATTGCAAGGCCGGAACCGGCAACGAGGCCGGCGGCGCCGACGCCCGACATGAAGGTGCGACGCGACAGGGTGAGTGATTTTGTCATGTGAGGATCTCCCGTTAGGCGCACTCCGCGCCGGGGGCGAGTGATCCTCTGCTTTCATGGCAGTCATTTCTCGGCTGCATGAATTTTTGATAACCGCACGATGACGATTGTGGGAAACCGCGGCAGAGCTGTCAGGCGGATGCCCGAAACCGGTTGATCTCGCCATTGCGGTAGAAGAGATTATAGGTCTCGAAGGGAATGATCTGTCCGGCCGGCGTAACGAAATGGACGCAGGAGCGCTTGACGTTGCCGACGCAGAAATCGAACCGGTCCATGAAATTCGACACGACGACGCGGAAGACGTTTTCATAGCCGAGTCCCTCCGGCACGGCGACCTGCGGCAGGCAGCACAGAAGATCGCCGAAACGCTGCGCCGCATTGGGCTCGATGGTCGACAGCGAGAACAGATCGAAGATGCGCTCGCGCAGCATCGGATAGCGCTCGAAAGTCACCGCGTTGGGCAATTCGGCGACCAGCTCATCCTTCGGGATCATCGAGGTCACCGGGATCACCTCACTGCCATTGCGCAGGCCGTAGCCGATCGAGATCGCGGTCGGATTGCAGGGCAGAGGGATCATGTCGCTCTCGCCGAAGATGCCGCTGTCCTCGACGATGCGCCTGCGGATGTCGGTGAGCAGCACCCGGTCGGTCTTCGGGTCGAAATCCAGATTGCGCCCGGCGTCCTGGATCGGCTGGAAGGTGACGCCGCGCACGCAGCGATATGTCAGGGCATGCGCGATGATGTCGGCCATCTCGTCATCGTTGACGCCCTTCTTCACCGTGCAGACCAGCGTCGTGGAAATGCCGCGTTGCTCCAGCGCGTCGAGCGCGTTGCGGCGGACCTTGGAAAGATCGGCGCCGCGCAATGCGCGTAGCGCGTCCGGACGCAGCGAATCGAACTGCAGGTAGATTTCCAGACCGGTGCGCCGCTCGGCCAGCGCGTCGGCGAACGCCGGATCGGTGGCGATGCGGAGCCCGTTTGTGTTGATCATCAGATGCCGGATCGGCCGTTCGCGCGCCATGTCGACGATCGTCAGGATATCGGGATGGATGGTCGGCTCGCCGCCGGACAGCTGCAGCAGATCGGGTTCGCCTTCGCTGGCGACCAGCGCATCCATCATCCGGCCGATTGTCGCCAGGTCGAGCTGCTTCGTCGCCTGTTGCGAGGAGCCCGCGAAACAGACCGGGCAGGTGAGGTTGCAGGCCTCGTTGACCTCGATGATGGCGAGGCAGGAATGCTGCTCGTGATCCGGGCACAGTCCGCAATCATAGGGACAGCCGAAATCGGTCCGGGTCTGCACGTCCAGCGGCCGGTCGCCGGGTTTCAGGAACGACAATTCCGCCTTGTAATAGGCCGCGTCCGACGAGATCTTCGTCATTTGCACGCCATGCTCGCGGCAGCGCTTCTGGTAATAGACTTCATCGCCGTCGATCAGGATCTTCGCCGGCACGAGCTTCAGGCAGGTCTCGCACAGCGACTGCGTCTGGGCGTGGAAGAGATAGGGGCGCGATTTGCGCATGGGTGCGTTCATGTCAGCCCCGCCACGCCTTGCGCAGCAGGACGAACCCGCCCCATGCGATGGCGAACGTAACGAGCCAGAGCAGCCAGAGAATTCCCCCGGCGCCGTTGCTCCCGAACATGCCCATGAAGATGACGCTGCAAAGCCCGGGAAGGAGCAGCAGCACGCCGACGATACCCAGCAGAACCCTAACCAAGACGCCGCCTGTATGTCTTCACGGACCAGATCAAGAGCCAGAGGCCGAGCAGGCCGACGACAACGGAAGGAAGCGAGAAGAGGAAAACAAGCTGAGCATAGGGATCGTTCGTATCGCCCAGCGCAAATGCCGTGAAGACCAGCCCGCAAGCGCCGGGCAGCAACAGGAGGGCACCGAGTACGGCGAGGATCACGAGGCCGACACCCGGCCTCCGGGCCTCTCCCGGCTCACGGTTCCCCGTTTCATCATTCGCCACGATCGACAGCCTCCGTTTGCGCCGGGAAACTTAATCATCCGCGAAACGCCTCGGCAAGCAAACCCGCGCATCCGCCGCACCGGCAGGGTTCAGGCAGCTTCGCCGCGAACCGGACGGCCCGCCGTCGCCACCATCACGAACGCATAGGCGAGCAGCGCGACGGAGAGGAACTGAAAAACGGTCAGCCCGGCCAGAAGATCGCCATAGGGCTTCCAGAATTCGATCAGGAAACGCTGCACGGCATAGAAGCCGACGGCGTAATAGAAACCGTCCCGTTTCCAGCGCGCCGAACCGGCGGCGAGCATGGCGACATAGACGACCGCAAAGCCGGCCATGGCGAGGCTCTCATAAAGCTGGACCGGATGACGCAATATGCCGTCGCCAAAATCCCAGCCCCAGCCGGCGCCTGTCGCGATACCGTGGGTGTTGTCATCCAGACCTGACAGGAGGCAGCCGATGCGCCCGACGGCGATGCCGAGCGCCATGGGCAGCGCGTAGATCGCGCCGGTGCGCGCCGTGATCCCGTTAGCCCGCTTGTAGATCTCGATCGCGGCGATGGCGCCAATAAGGGCCCCTTCTATGGAGCGGCCGAAGCTTTCGATGCCGGAAACCCAAAGATTGAGCGTTCCGAGCAGCCACGCGCCCGCCCCCGCGCCGAACAGCACGCCGACGAGATAACCGAAGCGCAAATGCTTTTCGACCGGCCGTTCCGAGAACCAGGTCCGGCGCAAAAGCAAAAGGGCCGTCAAGGAGACGGCCCATGCAAGCACATCGAACAGGGCGTGGATTGCCGGAAACGACATCGAACGCCCCGTTCGCCTGTGGAGAGGCTTATTCCGCCGCCGTGGTTTCCTCGGCAGCAGCTTCCTCGGCCGGAGCCTCTTCCGCAGGTGCTTCAGCGGCGGCAGCGGCAGCGGCCTTCTTTTCCTCTTCGGCAGCCTCGGCGGCAGCCTTGGCTTCCTCTTCCTTCTGCGCCTTCATGGCGACGCGTTCCTGCGCGGCCTTGCCCGGCTTCGCCTTGTTCGGGTTATTGCGCGCCTCGCGCTTGGCGAGACCGGCCTCGTCGAGGAAGCGCATGACGCGGTCGGTCGGCTGCGCGCCCATTTCGAGCCAATGCTTGATGCGCTCTTCATTGAGGGTCACGCGCTTGGCTTCGCCGTCCTTCGGCAGCATCGGGTTCCAGGACCCGACCTGCTCGATGAAGCGGCCGTCGCGAGGCGAGCGCACATCGGCGATGACGACGTGGTAGTAGGGACGTTTCTTGGAGCCCGCGCGGGCGAGACGGATTTTCAGTGCCATGATTTACTCCTGTAAGCCTGTTTGTTCGTCTGTTTCTGGGTTTGGTGCCGGCCCTTCGCCGGCTTAATCCTCGTTCTTCGCGGCGATCGCCTCGTGGTGGCGGATCACTTCGCGAATGATGAAGGCAAGGAATTTCTCTGCGAAATCGGGATCGAGATCGGCTTCGTCGGCCAGACGGCGCAACCGCTCGATCTGCCGCTTCTCGCGGTCTGGATCCGACGGCGGCAGATCATGCGTGGCCTTCAACTGGCCGACCGCCTGGGTGACGCGAAAACGCTCCGCGAGAATATGGATGAGCGCGGCATCGAGATTGTCGATCGAGGCCCTGAATTGCGCCAGCTTGTCGGACACGTCGGTCATGCCGCCTGCTCCAGAAATCGTGTCGGCGGAAGATGGCGGTAGATCCGCGCATTCCATCCATGGTCGAGATAGTCGCTCTCGAAGGTCGCGCCGAGGCGCGTCGCCAGGCGGATCGACGCCTCGTTCGCCGGCTCGATCAGGCTCATCGCCGTCGACCAGCCGAGATCCTCATAGACATGGCGGATCGCGCGTTTCGCCGCTTCCGCGGCCAGACCGCGCCCGTAATGCTCGGGCAGCAGCGCCCAGGCGATCTCCGGCTCGGGCAGATCCGGCGGAAACCACGGACCGCAGAAGCCGACGAAGTCACCCGTTTCCTTCGATTCCAGCGCCCATTCGCCAAACCCGTTGATCTGCCACTGGCCGGCATAGGTCGCCAGCCGCCGCCACGCCTGGGCTTCGTCCATCGGACCGCCGTAAAACCGCGATTCGTCGCCCGCGAAGAACGCGGCCATCGGGGCGACGTCGGATTCGCGGAACCCGCGCAGGATCAGCCGGTCGGTTTCGAGAACGGGAATATCGGTCATTTCTTCTTCGGCAGGCCGGGCAAGCCCGCTCCACCGCCCAATCCCGGCAGGGCCGGACCGCCGCCGAGGCCGGGCAGTTTCGGCATGCCGCCGCCACCGCCGAGGCCGGCCGCCTGTGCCTGCTTCTGCAGTTCCTCGAGTTCCTTCGGGCTCATCTTCGACAGGTCGGGCATGCCGCCCATCCCGCCCATGCCGCCGGGCAGACCCATCTTGCCGGCAAGACCGCCCATCATCTTGCCCATCATGCCGCCGCCCTTCTTGCCCTTCATGGACTTCATCATGTCGGCCATCTGGCGGTGCATCTTCAGAAGCTTGTTGATCTCGGCCGCATTCGTGCCGGAGCCGGCGGCGATGCGCTTCTTGCGCGAATGCTTCAAAAGGTCCGGATTGGAACGCTCTTTCGGCGTCATCGACTGGATGATGGCGATCTGGCGGTCGAAGATCTTGTCGTCGAGGCCGGCCGCGGCCATCTGGTCCTTCATCTTCCCCATACCCGGCATCATGCCCATGATGCCGCCCATGCCGCCCATCTTCTTCATCTGGCGAAGCTGGTCGGCAAGATCGTTCAGGTCGAACTTGCCGGACTGCATCTTCTTCGCCATCGCCGCGGCCTTTTCCGCGTCGATGGTTTCGGCGGCCTTCTCGACCAGGCTGACGATGTCGCCCATGCCGAGGATGCGGTCGGCGATGCGCTTTGGATGGAACTCCTCCAGCGCATCCATCTTCTCGCCGGTACCGATCAGCTTGATCGGCTTGCCGGTGACGGCGCGCATCGAAAGCGCCGCGCCGCCGCGGCCGTCGCCGTCCATGCGGGTCAGCACGATGCCGGTCAGCGCGATGCGCTCGTCGAAGCTCTTCGCCAGGTTGACCGCGTCCTGACCGGTCAGCGAGTCGGCGACCAGCAGCGTCTCGTGCGGATTGGCGGCCTTGGCCACGTCCGCCATCTCGACCATCAGCGGCTCGTCGATATGTGTGCGGCCAGCGGTATCGAGGATGACGACGTCATGGCCGCCGAGCTTGCCCGCCTGCACCGCCCGCTTGGCGATATCGACCGGGCCCTGGCCTTCGATGATCGGCAGCGTGGCGACGCCGGTCTGCTCGCCGATCTGGCGCAACTGCTCCTGCGCGGCCGGGCGGCGCGTGTCGAGCGAGGCCATCAGGACCTTCTTGCCCTGCCGCTCCGTCAGCCGCTTGGCGATCTTGCCGGTCGTCGTCGTCTTGCCCGAGCCCTGCAGGCCGGCCATCATGATGACGACGGGCGCGGGCGCGTTGAGATCGATCGTCTCGCCTTCCGAACCCAGCATGTCGACCAGTTCGTCATGGACGATCTTGACGACCATCTGGCCCGGCTTGACGCTTTTCAGGAGATCCGCGCCGACCGCCTTTTCGCGCACCCGCTCGGTAAAGCCGCGCACGACTTCCAGCGCCACGTCCGCCTCGATGAGCGCACGGCGCACTTCGCGCAGCGCCGCGGAGACGTCTTTCTCCGACAGCGCGCCGCGTCCGGTCAGGTTACTCAGGATCGAACCGAGGCGGTCCTGAAGCGATTCAAACATGCATCTCTCCACTTCCGGTGTTTTCCGGAAGGTAGGTTTTCAAAACGGCGTGCAAAACCCCAAAGCCAAAAAGCACCCGGGGGCGCATCGCGCTGCCGGGTGTTGACCTCCGGGATCTTGCCGCTTTGCGGTGTCCCGGTCGGTGGCTCGGAGTTTCAACTCGTCGCTAGTCGGGCGGGGCTATGGCGGAAAAGGGCGGGTGAGTCAAGGTCGCGCCGCCGGCGCGCGCCGTCAGAAGCGCTCCGGCCGGAGGACTTCGACGTTGGAAACGGTGACGATGCCCATTTGCGGTTCGATCGTCTGATAAATCGCCTCCAGCGACTCGGCAGCCTGCCCTTCGGACATCACCGAGATGATGACGACCATCCGCCCGACGTCGCCGACGAGGCCCTCGCGCTCCCAGTGCCCCTCCCGTCCCGCGCCGGACAAGGCCGGTATCACCGTATAGCCGCTGACCGGAATCTTATCGAGGACTCGGGTGACGCGTCCGGCGACCGGAGCCTCGCAAATAACGGTGACTTGTTTGCGTCGATGCGTTTCCATTGCCTCAAACTCCGGCGATCCACCGGCCCGCCGCCGCATAGGCGGGTATGCCGAGTGTCAGGTTAACGGGAAAGGTCACGCCGAGCGACAGCGTGAGATAGACCGAGGGGCGCGCTTCTGGAAGCGCCAGCCGCATCGCTGCGGGAACAGCAATATAGGAGGCGCTGGCGGCCAGCGTAAGCAGCAGTGCCGCTCCTCCGGCAGAAAGACCGGAAGCCCAGGCGAAAGGCAACGCGATCACTGCGCCGAGAAGGGGCATCAGCAGCGCAAAGCCGATCAGCCGGGCGTCAAGCACGTCACGGCCCTGTTTCATCCCGCGGCCGGCGACTGCACCCATGTCGAGCAGGAACAGGCAAAGCACGCCGGTGAACGGCGCGACAATGAAACCGGATACTTCAGTCAGACCGCGCTCGCCGGTCAACGCCCCGATTGCGAAAGCGCCGAGCAGCACCACGACGGAGGAATTCAGCATCACTTCGTGCATAAGTTGGCCCCGGCTCTGGTCCTCCGGCGTCTTGCGCTCGCGGCCCCGGTTGGCCAACCACAGCGCGACCAGGATCGCCGGCGTCTCCATCGCGGCGGCGACCGCAACCATGAACCCTTCCTGCTGCAGCCCCGCGAATTGCAGCGCCTGCGTCGATGCGACGAAGGTGACAATGGAAATCGATCCGTAGTGGCCGGCGACCGCCGCTGCGTCCACGCGCGGCAATTTGCTGACCGCGCGCAGGATGGCGAACGCGACCAGCGGGATCAGCGCCGAAAGAAAGATACCTGACAGGATCGCCAGCAACAGCGCGGCGCTCATCCCTTCCTTGGAAAGCGCGGCGCCGCCTTTGAAGCCGATCGCCAGCATCAGATAGATGGATAATGTCTTGGCCACGGCCTCGGGAAGCGTCAGCTGCGATCCGGCAAGCGTCCCAGCGAAGCCAAGCGCGAAGAAAAGAACCGGTGGCGACAACAGGTTTACTGCGGCCAGCGAAAGAACGGTATCCAAGAAGTTCACCCCACAAGCATCCGAAAATTCGGTTCGAGCGTGTTTTAGGGCGGCTGTCACGAACGTCCATATGGCGAATGCATATTTGGGCAGCTCCGTCCGCGGGCTTGCTTTCGTCCACGCCTTGACCACCTAACCCTGCATGACAGACGCCCCCTCCGAACAGGACAAACCTGCCCGCACCGCCAATCGCTATTACAGCGGACCGGTCTCCGACCATTTCGACGGCAAGATCTTCTTCAATCCCGGCGGCACGCCGCCGCCGGGTTTCTTGTCGCTGCTCCGCTGGCAGTTCGGATCGGGCAAGACCGCTTGGCCGGACCATTATCCGAGCCCGCATGACGATCATCGGCCGGAGCAGCGGGTCGAAGGGACCGGCCTGCGCGTCACCATGATCGGCCACGCCAGCCTGCTGGTGCAGACGGCCGGACTGAACATGCTGTTCGATCCGGTCTTCGCGGACCGCGCCAGCCCGGTGCAATGGTTCGGGCCGAAACGGCGCAACCCGCCGGGCATCCGATTCGAGAACCTGCCGCCGATCGATGCGGTGTTCGTCAGCCACAATCATTACGATCATCTCGACCGCGCCGCGCTGAAACGCCTCGCGGGGAAACACGACCCGCTCTTCGTCACGCCGCTCGGAAACGACACGATCATCGACGACGCGGTCAATCCGGCGCGGATCGTCACCGGCGACTGGAGCGACACGGTCGCGCTTTCGCCCGAGGTGACGGCGCATTTCGAGCCGGTGCATCACTGGTCGGCGCGCGGCAGCACCGACCGGCGCATGGCGCTGTGGGCCGGCTTCGTTCTCGAGACGCCCGGCGGCAAGATCTACCATGTCGGCGACACCGGCTTTCACGGCGGCATCAATTACCGCGAAGCGGCGGAAAAGCACGGTCCTTTCCGGCTCGCCATCCTGCCGATCGGCGCTTATGAACCGCGCTGGTTCATGACGCCGCAGCACCAGAACCCGGACGAGGCCGTGCGCGGCCACAAACTCTGCAACGCGGCCCACACCGCCGGCCACCACTGGGGCACGTTCAATCTCACGGACGAAGGCATCGAGGATCCGCTGATCGCGCTGGCGGAAGCGCTTCGAACGCACGATGTCGCAGCCGAAACCTTCCGGCCGCTGCGTCCCGGCGAAGCCTGGGACGTGCCTTTTTAACGCCGCAACGCCGCTCCAAAACGTCGCATCGCATGAAAATGCTGGTAACGGAGGCGGAAATCCCCCATCTCCGGATGCGGGAGGCGTAAGCAACGGCGCTTCCGGCTATCATGGTCTCAGAGAGAAAGCCGTACCGCTTGTCACAGATCGAAACCGCCGCCGGCCCCGCCGGGAAAGACGCACGCGCATGGGCGAAAACCATCGCCGCCTATAACCAGCCCTCGAACCTGCGAGGCACGTTCGAATTCGCGGTCTCGCTGCTGCCCTTCGCCCTGCTCTGGGCGGCGATGGCCGTTCTGCTGTCCCATGGCTACTGGCTGGGTCTGATCCTCGCCGTGCCGGCTGCGGGCTTTCTCGTCCGCCTGTTCATGATCCAGCACGATTGCGGTCATGGCGCCTTTTTCCGCAACAGCCACGCCAATGACTGGGTCGGTCGGACGGTCGGCGTCATGACGCTGACGCCCTATTCCGTCTGGAAGCATACCCATGCGCTGCATCACGCAGGTTCCGGCTGTCTCGACCATCGCGGTTTCGGCGAAATCGCCACGCTGACTGTCGAGGAATACAAGGCGCTGTCGCCCTGG
This sequence comes from Ahrensia sp., assembly GCA_002698425.1. Next base: position 51,517 of record NZXU01000089.1, read on the forward strand.
GAGCGGTTCAAATACCGGTTCTACCGGCATCCGCTGGTCCTGTTCGGCATCGGGCCCGCCTTTGTCTTCATTCTCGACCACCGCCTGCCCACCGGCATGATGCGCCGCGGCTGGCAGCCCTGGATTTCCACCATGGGCACCAATGCCGCGCTCGCCGCGCTGACGGCGGCTTTGATCTGGCTGGTCGGCTGGAAGGTCTTTCTTCTCATCCAGCTGCCGATCACGCTGATTGCGGCGACGGCAGGCGTCTGGCTGTTCTTCGTCCAGCACCAGTTCGAGGAAACGAGTTGGGAGCGCCTGCCCGAATGGCAGCGCCAGCACGCCGCCCTGCACGGCTCGTCGCATTATGACCTGCCGCAGCCGCTGCGCTGGTTCACCGGCAATATCGGCGTCCACCACGTCCATCATCTGTCGGCGCGCATTCCCTTCTACCGGCTCGGCCGGGTGCTGCGCGACCATCCGGAACTACGCGACATCAATCGCATGACGCTGCTCGACAGCCTGAAGACAATCCCGCTGGCGCTCTGGGACGAAACGCAGCAGCGCATGATCTCGTTCGGCGAATTCCGGCGCAGCCGCATGGCGGCGGCCTAATCGCGCACGATCCAGTCGCCGGCAAATTCCGTGCCGGCAACGCCCGCGAACCGCCGCACCCGATCCAGCTCAGCCTCAAGCTCGGCTAAAAACGCCTTCGACAGCCGCATGCCCTTTTCCGGCCAGAATTTCTTCACCGCGAGAACATCGGCATTCCGGTCGGCCTTCATGTCGATGCGGCCGACGATGCGGTCGCCGCGCAGGACCGGGAAGACGTAGTAGCCATAGATGCGCTTCTCCTCCGGCACGAAGATCTCGATGCGGTAGTTGAAACCGAAAAGCCGCTCGGCGCGTTTGCGGTCGCGCAGCGCCGGATCGAATGGGCTTAGCACCCTTACGCGGCCCGGCGGCTCCGGCGGGTTGTCCAGAAGATCCGGATAATCCCTGAAGCGGAGCGAGACCCGCGGCTTCGAGCCGTCGGCACTCTCGACCAGCACCGGTTCCAGTTCCGCCTCGTTCTCGGCGATCCATGCCGCCACCTCGTCGGGCTTCAGCAGATCCCAGAAGGCGGCGATCTCGCCCCGCGTGGCAAATCCGAGCCGCGAAAGCGCCGAACGGCAGGCCCAGTCGACGAAGTCGTGGTGCTCGACTTGCGCCCCATGGCAATGATCCGGGATCACCCGTTCGGCGAGATCATAGACTTTCTGGAAGCCGTCCCGGCGCGCGATGGCGAGGCGGCCCGTGCGCCAGAGATATTCGAGGGCGGTCTTCGAGGGGTGCCAGTCCCACCAGCCGGTCGACGGCTTGTCGCCCCCGAAATCGCGCGTCATCACTGGACCGTCGCGGGCGACCCGTTCGAGAATACCGTCGCATTCATGCAGGAAGGGCGAGCCCTGCCACGCCTCGTAGCGCTGCTGCAGCCGCGCCTCCTCGCGGGCGAAGCGGTGCCGCCAGTAGCAGAAAAACTCGGACGGGATGATCGAGGCGTCATGGGTCCAGTTCTCGAAGAGATGGCAATCGGTCTCGACCAGCCGCTTCAGGTTCTTTTCGCGATAGGTGGCGTTGCGCGAGAACAGGATCTGGTGATGCGCGCGAGCCACCGTATTGATCGAATCGACCTGCACGAAACCGAGACGGCGGATCGTCTCGAGGAGATCGTCCTTCGACTGGCCCTTGTGCGGCGGGTCGGAAAGCCCCTGAAGCGCGAGGAAGGCGCGGCGGGCGGTCTTGTTGTCGATCATGGCGGTCATGGGCGGCGCGGAGAGTGCGGCGGAAACGATCCCGAAAGCAAGCCGGCGCGATAACACTCCTGACACTGGCAATTCGGGCCGCGATCCGCCATATAGGCCCGGAAACCAAGGGAAACCGCAGGACATGGCGCTCGACGTTCCGTTTGCGAAAATGAACGGGCTTGGAAACCTGATCATCGTAGCCGACATGCGCGGCCGCGACAGAACCATTGCGCCTGAAGCCGCCGTCGCCCTCAATGCCGATCCGGCGACCCGATTCGACCAGATCATGGCGATCCACGATCCGCGCCTCGACGGCACCGACAATTATATCGACATCCTCAATTCCGACGGCTCCCGCGCCCAGGCTTGCGGCAACGGCACGCGCTGCGTCGTGCAGGCGCTCGCCGCCGAGACCGGCAAGGCCGTCTTCACTTTACAGACGCCGGCCGGAATCCTGAGCGCCGAGGAACATGCCGACGGCTTGATTTCCGTCGACATGGGCAAGCCGCGCTTCCGCTGGAACCAGATCCCGCTGGAAGAGGAGTTCGCCGACACGACCGGCATCGAATTGCAGATCGGGCCGATAGACGCGCCTGTGTTGCATACGCCGTCGGTCGCCAATATCGGCAATCCGCACGCCGTGTTCTGGGTGAAGAACGACGTCTGGACCTACGATCTCGAACGTTTCGGGCCGCTTCGCATCCTTGCAAGGTTCAATTTCAATATTATTAAA
>NZXU01000090.1 GCA_002698425.1 Ahrensia sp.
ACCGTGACGTCCTGCGTCGAGCCATCCTCGCGATAGCGCGTCGCCCGGGGGAACTGACCCGCATGGCGCTCAAGATCCGCAAACACACGGTAATTGCCGTCATCATGCAACGATGAAAGACGGTCCGCGAAGAACTGCTCGTAATCCAAACCTGTGCCTCCCTTTGGCTGGTTGGCGTGACCGAGGACGATTGATTTAACGGTCATATAGCGGCTGCTCCCGGAGTTTGGAATGACTCAAAACAACGTTTTGAACCTAGTTCCGGCCTCTCCCGACGCATTGACCCTGATCAAGCACCACCAACCTCACATAAAAAGAAACAGATTTCTCGCACCTTTTGAAGATTTGGAATGGTCGTCCTCGTGCGCCAATTTGCCGCCGCCTATGTTCGGGGCCACACTGAAACGAGGCCCGCAATGCGTCATTTTCCGATTTTCCTCGATCTCACCGGACGGCGAATCGTCGTTTCCGGAGCGGGAGAATGCGCCGTTTCGAAGCTGCGGCTGCTGTTGAAAACCGATGCGGATATCGCGGTCTTCGGCGCTGCGCCGGTCGCGCAGATCCAGAGCTGGGCAGCGGAAGGCCGTATCGATCTGGTCGAACGCGACCTTGAGGGCGGCGACGCCGACGGCGCGTCGCTGCTCTATGCGGCGAACGAGGATGACGAACAGGACGCCCGCGCGGCCGCCATCGGCCGCGAAGCCGGCGCTCTGGTCAACATCGTCGACGATCTCGATCGTTCGCAGTTCATCACGCCGGCGATCGTCGACCGCGATCCTGTGACCGTCGCCATCGGCACGGAAGGCGCCGCGCCGGTGCTGGCCCGCAAGATCAAGGCGGAGCTGGAAGAGCGCCTGCCCGCCTCGCTCGGACGGCTGGCCCGCATCGGCCAGGCCTTTCGCGACCGCGCCGCGATGATCGCGCCGGGCCGCGGCCGCCGGGACTTCTGGTCGCGCTATTATTCCGGCGAAGGCGACGCCGCGCTGAAACAGGGCGGCGGAGCGGGCGCGCGCGCAAGGCTGGAAGAGCTCCTGACCGACGCGATCGAGACGCGGCCGCGCCAGGGCCATGTCGCGCTGATCGGCGCGGGTCCGGGCGACCCGGATCTGCTGACCGTCAAGGCGCGCCGGCTGATCCACGAGGCCGATGTCGTTTTGCATGACCGTCTGGTGCCGCAGGCGATCATCGAGTTGGCCCGTCGCGAAGCGCTGATCATCGAGACCGGCAAGACCGGATACGGCCCGTCCTGGAAGCAGGAAGACATCAATGCGCTGCTGGTCGAACACGGATTGCAGGGCGCGCAGGTGGCGCGTCTGAAATCCGGCGATCCGGCGATCTTCGGCCGCCTCGACGAGGAGCTGGACGCGCTGGACGAAGCCGGCATCTCCTGGGAGATCGTTCCGGGCATCACCTCGGCCTCGGCCGCCGCCGCCTCCTCCGGCCTGTCGCTGACGCGGCGGGGCCGCAATTCTTCCGTTCGCTTCCTGACGGCGCGCGAAGTGGAAGGCTTCGCCGAGCATGAGTGGCGCGACCTCGCCAAACCCGGCGCGGGCGCGGCGATCTATATGGGCGTTCGCGCCGCAAGCTTCCTGCGCGGACGGCTGATGATGCATGGCGCAAAGCCCGACACGCCCGTGACGGTGGTCGAGAATGCCTCCCGCGTCGACCAGAAAACCATTGCAACGACCTTGCTCGCCCTGCCCGAGGCGATCGCCGACGCCGGCGTCACGGGCCCGGCGGTGATGCTCTACGGCATGACGCCGCGCAAGGCCGCCACGGCGGTTCAGGCCGTTGCCGATCAGATTCACGAACACGCCGGAGTGCTTTGATATGGCTCGCGAATACAGACCGCGCATCGTCACCGCCAACGACCTTTTCGAAGGCGATGCCGTCTACTTCACCGCGTCGCATGGCTGGTCGCGCGAGCATGGAGAGGCCGTCGTCGCCTTTTCGGCGGACGCCGCCGACACCCTGCTCGAAGCGGCAGCAAAACAGCAGGACCGGATCGTCGGCGCATATCTCGCCGAGGTCGAGATGGGCCCCGATCACCGGCCGCAACCGGTCCATTTCCGCGAGGCGTTCCGCACGCGCGGGCCGTCAAACTACTTTCATGGAAAACAGGCACAGGCCTGATAACGGGATTCGCGACTCATGTACCGCTATGACGATTTCGACGAAGCCTTTGTCCGCAACCGGGTCGCCGAGTTTCGCGGCCAGGTCGAGCGCCGCATCGACGGCTCGCTGACCGAGGATGAATTCAAGCCGCTGCGGCTGATGAACGGCGTCTATCTGCAACTGCATGCCTATATGCTGCGCGTCGCCATTCCCTATGGCACGCTCAATTCGCGGCAGATGCGCCAACTCGCCCTGATCGCCGAGCGCTTCGACAAGGGCTACGGCCATTTCACGACGCGCCAGAACATCCAGTTCAACTGGCCGCGGCTGAAGGATATTCCGGAGATCCTGTCGCTGCTCGCCGATGTCGAGATGCACGCCATCCAGACGTCGGGCAACTGCATTCGCAATGTCACGGCAGACCATTTCGCCGGTGCGGCCGCCGACGAGATCGAGGATCCGCGCCCGACCGCGGAGCTGCTGCGTCAGTGGTCGACCGACCATCCGGAGTTCCAGTTCCTGCCGCGCAAGTTCAAGATCGCGATCACCGGCGCGCCGAACGACCGTGCGGTGACGAAAGCGCACGATATCGGCCTGCGCATGCTGCGCAACGAAGCCGGCGAACCCGGCTACGAGGTGATCGTGGGCGGCGGTCTCGGCCGCACGCCGATGGTCGGCAAGACGGTGCGGGACTTCCTGCCGAAGGCCGATTTGCTTCCCTATCTGGAAGCGATCCTGCAGGTCTACAACCTGTCGGGCCGGCGCGACAACAAATACAAGGCACGCATCAAGATCCTCGTCCACGAGACCGGCCTCGACGAGATCAAGGCACGGGTCGAGGCGGCGTTCGAAGAAAAGAAGCGCGCCTTTAAAGGCGCGCCGGCGGAACTCGTCACGGCGATCGAGGCCGCGTTCGCGCCACCGTCTTTCGACAATACACGCTCGCTCGCCTTCGACCGGGCACAGGACGCCAATCCGGCGTTCCGCTCCTTCGTCGAGACCAATGTCGCGGAGCACAAGAATCCGGCCTACGGCATCGTGTCGGTGTCGCTGAAGCCGGTCGGCGGCACGCCGGGCGACGCGACGGCGGACCAGATGCGCGTGCTCGCGGATCTCGCAGAGCGCTACGGCCATGACGAGTTGCGCATCAGCCACGAGCAGAACGTCATCCTGCCGCATGTGCGCAAGGCGGATATTCCGGCGGTCTACGAAGCGCTTCGCGACGCCGGCCTGGCGACCGCCAATATCGGCCTCGTCTCCGATATCATCGCCTGCCCCGGCATGGACTATTGCGCGCTGGCGACGGCACGGTCGATCCCGGTCGCCCAAGCGATCTCGACGCGTTTCGACGAGTTGAAGCTGGAGCGCGAGATCGGCCCGCTAAAGATCAAGATCTCCGGCTGCATCAATGCCTGCGGACACCACCATGTCGGCCATATCGGCATTCTCGGCCTGGATAAGGCGGGCAAGGAGAATTACCAGATCACGCTGGGCGGCGACGGCACCGAGACGGCGACGATCGGCGAACGCACCGGCCCCGGCTTCGACGCGGACGACCTCGTGCCGGCGATCGAGGCGATCGTCGAAACCTATCTGGAACTGCGCGAGGACGCCGCCGAAACCTTCCTGCAGGCCTATCGACGTCTCGGCGCCGAGCCCTTCAAGCAGGCGATCTACAGTGAAAAGGACGAAGCCCGTGCTGCATGAACGTATCCTGCCCGAAGGCGCCGACAACGGCATGCAGGCGCGCTATGCCCATACGCGCGGCGTGCTGGAAAAGGCGCTTGTCGACAAGGAACATGGCGAGATCGCCGTCGTCTCCTCCTTCGGGGCCGAATCCGCCGTGCTGCTGCAGCTCGTCGCCGAGGCCAATCCGGCCACGCCGGTGATCTTCATCGACACGCGCATGCTGTTTGCCGAGACGCTGGACTACAAGGACGAGTTGGTGCGCCATCTCGGCCTGACCGACGTGCGCACCGTTGCGCCGGACGGCACGGTGATCCGCGAGACCGACCCGTTCGGCCGGCTGCACCTGACCAACACGGATGCCTGCTGCGGCTTCCGCAAGACGCATGTGCTGCGCGACGCGCTGGCGGGTTTCGACGGGTGGATCACCGGACGCAAGCGTTTCCAGGCGGCGACGCGCCATAATGTCGGGCTTTACGAGCCGGCTTCCGACGGCAAGCTGAAGATCAACCCGCTCGCCTACTGGTCGAAACAGGACATCGACGCGCATTTCGTCGCGTTTGACCTGCCTCAACACCCGCTGGTCGAGCATGGCTATCTTTCGATCGGCTGCGCCGCCTGCACGAGCCCCGTCCATGACGGCGAGGATATTCGCGCTGGACGCTGGCGCGGGTCCGACAAGACCGAGTGCGGAATCCACTTCGAGAACGGCAAGCTGGTGCGCGGCGCCGCAGCCGCGGGAGAATGAAGATGAGCATTATCGTCACCGACGCCGGTTTCGGCGAAGACACGCTGGGCGGACGCCTGCGGATGCTGGATCTCGACGCGTTGCGCGCGGCGGACCGTTGCGACCTGCCGGGGGAATTCGCGCTGTCGCTGGCCAATACCGCGGAAGCGGATGAAATCGCGCCGTTCTTCGCATGGATCCGGCTGATCGCCATCGACTTCCCGTCCTTTGCCGACGGGCGCGGCTTCTCGCTGGCGAAGCGCCTGCGCGAGGCGGGCTATCGCGGAACGCTGCGAGCGACCGGTCATGTGATCGCCGACCAGTATCGCAATGCCCGCCGCGTCGGCTTCGACGAGGTCGAGATTTCCGAGGATCTCGCCGCCCGCCAGCCGGAGCGCCAGTGGCTTGCGCGCATTGGCTGGCAGGACAATTTCTACCAAAAGCGTTTGCGAGCGGTTGCCTGAGCGGTCTAATAGGATAATTCGAATATGAACGACCTGACCTCAATCAAAGAGTCCGGAACACCGTTGAATATCGCCACTCCCCTGCCGGACGGCCAGACCGTCACCGACGTCAAGCACTGGACCGACAAGCTGTTCTCCTTCCGCCTGACCCGCCCGCAAAGCCTCCGATTCCGCTCCGGCGAGTTCGTGATGATCGGGCTGATGGGCGAGCCGGTCGGCGACAAGCCGGCCAAGCCGATCCTGCGCGCCTATTCGATCGCATCGCCTTCCTGGGACGAGGAACTGGAATTCTATTCCATCGCCGTTCCCGACGGTCCGCTGACGTCGAAGCTCGTCCACATCAAGCCGGGCGACCAGGTGATCCTGAAGACCAAGGCGACCGGTACGCTGGTGGTCGACGCACTGCTGCCGGGCAAGCGGCTCTACATGATCGCGACGGGCACCGGCATCGCGCCCTTCGCCTCGCTGATCCGCGATCCGGAAGTCTACGAGAAATTCGACCATGTGATCCTGACGCATACCTGCCGGCAGGCCGCCGAGCTGGATTACGGCCGCGAGCTGGTCGAGGGTCTCGTCAACGATCCGCTGATCGGCGAGATGGTGGACGGCAAGCTGCTCTACTACCCGACCACGACGCGCGAAGAGACGGCCAACATGGGCCGCATCACCGACAAGATCCGCTCGGGAGAACTGTTCTCCGATCTCGGCGTGCCGGCATGGGACAAGGAAACCGACCGGGTGATGATCTGCGGCTCGATGGGGCTGAACCTCGAGATCAAGGAATTGTGCGAAGCCGCCGGCATGGAAGAAGGCGCCAATTCGCAGCCGGGTCACTTCGTGCTGGAAAAGAGCTTCGTCGGCGAAGGCGGGGTTTTATAGGCTGCGCTGTCAGAAGCACGGATTGATCGTCGGAACGCGATCCACCGCGAGCAGCGTGTCGGGCAATTCGCGCAGTTTTTCCAGTGGCGTGTCCACCTTGAAGGCTTCGTAGACCGCGATGATATTGCCGCCCGCGGCCTGACATCGCGGTTCTTCCAGCGCACCGCGCTGGCCGACTTCCGAATGACGCTGATGGAAGGCCGCGAGTGTTTCCAGCGTCGCGTCGGGATGGTTGCGCAACACGAAACCATCCATCTTGGCAATCACCTCCTCCATTACCGCGATGCGCTCGCTGTCGCGCTCGGGGAAGCATGTCTTCGCCGCGGCCAGCATGGAGATAAATGTCAGGTGAATGCAAAGGATGCTGTTGCCTTTTTCCTCGCTGTCTTGCGCATGCGACGGCGCCGAGAATGCGCAAAGGAAGGCCAACGCTAACGGGACATTCTATCCCGCCCTGAAAAAGCGCATGTTCCTTGCTCCTGTCGACATGCCGGTCCGATAAAAGCATCAGGTCGCAAAGGTTTTACTGCGACGACCGCTCAAATTTTAGCGCGTGTGCGCATCAAGGGTCCCTCGAAGCAACATCCCTTAATCGGATGGCGACTTGCCAGACCGCTGGTCAATGACCAGCCGCAGCTGACCGTCCGCCATTCCGGCGGCGTATACCATCGTGTTCGATCCGCCGGGAAGCGCCAGCGGCGTCTCCGCCATAACGAGATCGCTGCCGTCCGGTTTCACCTCAATTGAGCCGGACTTATCAGTCGTACGGAACGGGCCGGTTGCGCCGCCATAGGATGCGACGCCGACGGGATGTACGCCGTCTCCCGTCTTGATCTCGGCCTCAAGGGCCACGGTGCCAACGCTAAAATTCGCCATCCGTACCGTTGCCGGGTCGTCGGGCTTATGGGGCGTCATCGTTGTCATGCGATGCGAGACGCGGAAGCCGTTCACCGCGCGGATTTCGAGACCGCCGAGAAACCGCTTTGCGCGCGCAAAGAAGGTCGGCTCGTCCTTCGCGGAGGACAGACCGTAGATCGCCAGCCCGTAGTCGTGGCCGGGCGCGATCCCGTAGCTGAAAGGCCCGGTCTTGCCGCCGGCGTGCGTGACGGTTAAGCGGTAGACGGCCGGCGCAAGGTCCAGCGTGTCGGACATGTCGTCCGCGTCGATATCGAGAGACCGGCAATCTCCCGATGTCTCGGCGCACAGTTCCACGCCGATATGCGGCGAACCATCGACCAGATTGATCAGGCGAAGATGCGCCGGTTCGTTGCCAGACGCTCCGAGCAAGGCAGGCAGGCACAGCGCGCAGAAGGCAAGTCGCAAGCGCCCCATCACTCGCCGCCCTCTGTTTGCACGCGCGCCAGGATTGCTGGCCTGGCGACGAAGACGAAGACACTGAGCCCAGCGAGGACGGCCAGCGGTACCGGCGCATTGACCGCAAGGCGCGCGACCAGGACGAACCCGACGACGAAAGACATCACGACGGCAATGGCGGGGATCCAGCGCCAGGTCTCCATCTCGCGCCAGGCGATGATGTTGACCACCATGAAAGTGACGAGGAAGACGAGGCTCGCCGCCTCCACCAGCGAAGACAGTGAACCGATTAGGGCAAGAAAGGTCGCCATCGCGCCGATCAGCACGACCGGCCGGTCCGGCACGCCGAAGCGGTTTTCGTGCTCGAACCAGCTCGGCAGCATGCCGTAATCGGCAATGCGCTCGGCGAGCTTGGCGGTCGAGTAGAGCGTCGAGTTGATCGCCGCCGCGGTGGCGAAGGCGGCGGCGATCGTCATGCCCACCAGTCCGGCGGTACCGGCCGCGTTCCTCGCGGCGACAGACAAGGCGATTTCCTTTTGCTCGACCACGGTCAAAGCGCCGGCCAACATGGTCGCGCCGAGCGCCACAGCGATATAGACGAAGACGACGAAGATCGCCGCCGAGACGAGGACCGGCACGAAAGTCTTCCGCGGGTTGGCGATCTGATCGTATTCGTAGGTGAGCAGTTGGAAGCCCTCATAGGAGACGAAGATCGCGGCTGCGCCGACAATGGAGGCCCATGGCGCGCGCGGCTCGATGCCCGAAACGAGTTCGACACCGTTCCAATGGCTCAATCCCCAGACGGCGAGGATGACGAGGATCGCGAGATTGCCGGTCACGATGACAACCTCGACCGAGGTCATCTTGCCGACGCCGAGAAGATTGAGCCCGATCAGGGCGACACCGATCAGGATGGCGAGCGCTCGGATCATCCATTCGCCGCCCGCGAAGGCATAGGCCACGTAGTGGCCGAAGGCATAGGCGTAAACCGATATAGTCAGCGTATAGCCGATGATCAGCAGCCATGAGAGGCTACCGGCGAGCTTGCGCCGATCCATATCCTCGAGGAATTCGAAGGCGCCGCCGGACTTTCCGTATTTGTTGGAGAGGCGCGCATAGCTCCATGCGGAAATCACGGCGATGACGCCGGAGATCGCGAAGCTGAGCCAGGCCCACTGCGCGGCGACCGAGATGACGACGCCGAGCGCGATATAGATACCGCCCCCGACCATGCCGCCGGCCGCCAGCGCCCAGACCCGCACGGGGCCGAGTTTCGAATCCGAATTGCCGCTCATTGCGCAAGCTTAACACGATGCGACCGGGTTGGTTCCCGATACACGGCGAGAAAGGGTCACCCGTCCTTCACCTGCGCCACCGGCACGCCGGCGCCCATGCGGTTCCAGGCGTCGAGGGCGGCGATCTTGTAGGCTTCGGCGAGCGTCGGATAGTTGAACGTGTTCTCGACGAAATAGTCGAGCGTGCCTTTCAGGTTGAGTACGGCCTGTCCGATATGGATCAGCTCGGTCGCGCCCTCGCCGACGATGTGGCAGCCGAGCAGGCGGCGGGTCTTCAGCGAGAACAGCATTTTCAACAGGCCCCGGTCGAGGCCCATGATGTGGCCGCGGGAGGTTTCGCGGAACCGGGCGATGCCGCTTTCATAGGGAATGCCGCGCTCGATGACCTCCTCCTCGGTCATGCCGACGGTGGAGATCTCCGGCACGGCGTAGATGCCATAGGGGAAGAATTCCGGCGGCTCATGCGCGGCGACGCCGAGCGCATGGCAGGCCGCGATGCGGCCCTGCTCCATCGAGGTGGAGGCGAGGCTCGGAAAACCGATGACGTCGCCGGCGGCGTAGATATGCGGAACGGAGGTCTGCAACGTCTCGGAATCGACCTTGAGACGGCCCCGATGGTCGACCTCCAGCCCGCAGGCTTCGAGGCCGAGCGTCCCGGTGGCGCCCATGCGGCCGGCGGCGAAAAGCAGCATTTCGGACCGGACCTTGCGCCCTCCCTCCAAAGTTACCTCGCAGCCGCGTTCTGTGCGCGTGACGGTCTCGACCTTCTTGCCGAACCGCAACGCCATGCCGCGGTCGCGGAGCTGGTAGGTGAAATCCTCCATGAGTTCGTGATCGATGAAATCGAGCATGGAGTCGCGCGGCTCGATCAGCGTCACATTGACATCGAGGGCGGAGAAGATCGTCGCATATTCGACGCCGATGACGCCGGCGCCGATCACGGCGATGGAGCGGGGCAGGTCCGGCAGTTCGAGGATCTCGTCGCTGTCGAAGACGGAGACGCCGCCGTCGAAGGGGATGTAGTCCGGCCGGAAAGGGATGGTGCCGACCGCGATCAGGTAACTGTCCGCGCTGACGGTGAAGGTCTCGCCCTCCTCACCCTCGACCTCGATCGTGTGCGGATCGGTGAAGCGAGCCGTTCCGCGCAGGGTCGAGACCTGGTTGCGGGCGAACTGGTGCTCGAGCACCTCGACCTCATGCGACAGGGTGAGGTGCAGGCGGCGGCGCAGATCTTCGGCGGTGATGTCCTGCTTGACCCGGTAGGAACGGCCGTAGAAGCCGCGCTCGCGCCAGCCGGACAGGTTGAGCGCCGTCTCGCGCAGCGTCTTGGACGGGATCGTGCCGGTATGCACCGAGACGCCGCCGACACGTCGGCCGCGCTCGACAACCAGCACGTCTTTTCCCAGTTTGGCGGCCTGAATGGCGGCGCGGCGGCCGGCGGGTCCGCTGCCGATGACGATAATGTCGTAATGGTCCACGCGACTTCCCCTCGCTACGTGGGCCTCCTCCCGACCGACACTATCGGCCAGAGCGACCGGAAAAATCCAGTCCCTCTCCGCAATTCGCTTGCCATAAAGGTTCCGCGGAAGAAATGCCCCTGATTTGAATCACTTGCGCGGCCATGCCGCGAAATCGATTCCGGCTGTTCACAAGGCGATTCAAGCAGCTTGCGGGGCGCATGGACAGCGTGACACCGCCATGTTTTGCCGCCATGGCGACGTCCGCTCTTCGCCGGTCGATCGGCGAACCCATGCCGGCGTCGCCGCGACTACAATCGAAAGGGCCGGGCGTTTCGTGCGGCTGGCGAGCGGCGGCAGGCTGGCGGATGACGGCCTCAACCTGCGCGCCGCCGTCAAGGCGCTGCAGCCGTCAATCCAGCGTCGAGCGATCGACGACCTCGACGCCGTCCTCGACCTTGTCGCTCGGATGGGTGATGACGCGGGTACCCTCCCCGATGCCGGAGGTGATTTCCGCCATCAGCCCGCTGCGCCGGCCGACCTCGACCGGCGTGCGGCGCGCGACGCCATCGTCATAGGCGAACAGCGCCCAGCCGCCATCGTTGCGGAATAGCGCCGATATCGGCACCTGCAGCACATCCTGCCCTTCCCAGACAACGATGCGCACGAAGACCGCATAGCCGTCGCCCAGCCCCTTGCCGGTGACATCGCCCTCCTCGAAATCGAGGGTGACGTCGACGCGCTGTTCCTCGATGCCGAGGGCGGAGACCTTGGTAATGGCGGCGGGATCGATCTCGCGCACGGTCGCATGCAGAGTCTCGTCGCCGCCCCAGCGCTCGACAAGGGCCGGCGAACCGTTCTGGATGCGCACGGCTTCCGAGGACAGGATATCGGCGACGATCTCCAGATTGTCCGGCTGGCCGATCGACAAAAGCGCCGTGCCGGCCTGCACGGGGCGCTCGCTGACATTGACGATATCCAGAACGACACCGTCGGCCGGCGCCATGATCGGCACGCAGCAGGTCTCGTCCTGTTCTCCGTTCGCCGGCGGACCCGGCTCGATAAGCGCGGCCTTGGCGCGCTCGAGGGCGCTCTCCGCGGCGGTGCGATTGGCCTTGGCGGAATCGAGCGCGGCCTCCCTGATGGCTTTTGCCTGCGCGGCGTCCTCCAGCTGGGTCAGCGAGGCGACGCCGCGATCGACCAGCGTCTGGATGCGGGCAAATTGCGAGTTGGCGTAGTTCAGTTCCTCCTCGGACTGCCGCACGGATGTCTCGGCGGCCTGCACGGCGGCCTCGGCCTCGCGCACCGCAGCTTCCGCCTGAACGCGCGTGCGCGTGTCGAGGAAGCCGGTCTCGGATGGCTGGACGGTCGCCACGACCGTTTCGCCCTTGACCACCGTGTCCCCGACCGCAACGGGCGAGCGCCGCGCCGTGCCCGAGATGGGGGCCGATATCTCGTAGATGTCCTTGATGCGGGTCTTGCCGTCGGCATCGACGGTGACGCGCATGACGCCGCGCGTCGCCGCGACCAGATCAACGGGAACCGCCTCCTCTCGAAATGCCACGTAAAGCAGGCCGGCGACGGCCGCGAGGCCAACCAGAGAGCCGATGATCGTGCGAGGTTTGAACGGCATGGATTACTCCCGCGTTTTCATGACGGAGACCAGATCGAGCGTATCGAGACGCCGGCGGACGACGAGAACCGACCCCACCGCGGCGCCCAGACCGATGACGCTGGCGAAGCCGAAGGTGTGATTCTTGAGAATGACGGGGATCGTATAGAGATCGCTGGCGAAGGCGAAGCCCATGCCCCAGGCGAGCAATGCGCCGACCGCCCAGCCGAGCGGCTGCGCCACGATGGCGAGCAGCAGGGTCTCGCCCATCAGGATGTAGGAGACTTCCGCATTGGTGAAGCCGAGGATGCGCAGGCTCGCCAGTTCGCGGGCCCGTTCCGAAAGCTGGATGCGCGCGCTGTTATAGGTGACTCCAATCGTGATCATCGCCGCGATGGCGATATAGATGATCGACTGGATAACGATGTTTTCCTTGATCGTGTCACGGAAGGCCTGGCGGGTGTCGTTCAGCATGATCAGGCTGGCAAGGTTCGGCATGTCCTTCAGCGCGCGATGCAGGTCATCGATGCGGTTGTCGTCGACAAGCACATTGGCGGCCGAAATCTGCGGCGTCTGGCGGAAAAGCCGCGCCGCATAATCCGCATTCATATAAGCGCCGAGGCCGAAATACTGGGTGACGATGCCGCTGACGAAGAGACGGTGCTTCTCCCGCCGGCCGGTGAGGAACTCGACGTCGAGCCAATCTCCCGGTTCGACGTTCAGCTGGCCGGCCAGCCGCTTGGTGAGGAGAACGCCTTCGGCCGGCGCCTCGATCACCTTGCCGTCCGGATCGATGACGCGGCTCAGATCGGCGTTCGGCCAGCTCGCCTCGATGGCCACGTTCTTTTCGAGGTGGCCGTTGGAGAGACGGACGGGAAGACTGAGCTGGCCTTCCGCCCTCAGCACGCCCGGCAGCCTTTCTATGTCCTCGAGCACCGAAATCGGCTGGTCCCTTGCCAGTAGCAGGATGGCGTCCTGGCGGTTCGACTGGAAAAAGGCGACATCGATGATCTCGTCCATGGAATCGTTGAAGAAGCTCGACGCGACGAGGACGGAGACGCCGAGCGCCATGCCGAGCGACGTCAACGACGCGCGCAGCGGCCAGCGCATGATGCCGCGCAGGATCATCATGGTGGGCTGCGAAAGGCGCATGGCCGAGAACAGCCGGTCGAGGAAGCCGCGCCGGAAATTGGGCGGCGCGGGCGGTGACATGGCAACGGCCGGCGCCAGCCTCGCCGCCTTCATCGCATTGAAGACCGCGCCGAGGGCCGCCGCCAGCATGCCGAGCACCGCGGAAAGAACGTAGGTGAATTTCGAGACGCTGAAGATCAGATAGGGAAAGGTGAAGAACTCGGCATAGATTTGCGCCAGGCCGCGCGCCAGCCACGCGCCGAGGATCCAGCCGATCAAGACGCCGATCACGGCGATCAGCACGGCCAGCATGATGTAATGGGCGGCAATGGTGAAATCGGTGTAGCCGAGCGCCTTCATCAGCCCGATCTGGCTGCGTTCGAGCGCGACGATGCGGCCGATGACCATGTTCACCAGGAAAGCCGCGATCCCGAAGAAGACCGGCGGCAGGATGCGCGCCATGGTATCCAGGCCGAGAAGCTCGGAATCGATGAACGCGTCCGAGAGTTGCCGGTCGCGGCCATAGGCGCCGGTTCCGCCATAGGGTTCGAGAATGTCGTCGAGGCGATCGATCACCTCCTCTGAATCGGCGTCGCGGGTCAGTTTGAGACTGATATCGTTGAAGGCGCCGGTCATGTCGAAGGCGGAGGACGCGGCGTTTTCCGCCATCCACAATATGCCGAAATTCGCATTGTCGGGCATCAGCGAGCCGGGCCCGATCGTGTAGATATATTCCGGCGACAGGGCGGTGCCGACAATGGTCAGAGGCCGTTTTCGGCCATTCAGATTGGCGTGAATGACATCGCCAAGTTGGTAATCGTTTTCGAGCGCGAAGGGCTCGTTGACCATGATCTCGTTCGATGCATCCGGGTCGGGCGCCCTGCCCGACCGGATGATCGGCACATTCAGGAGGGCGCCGTTCGCCGGCAACGAAATGATGCGCCCGGTTGCCGTTTCCACCCGGTTCGGCAGGTCGAGGACCGCGTCCTTGACCGTGCGCAACTCGACCGCCCAGACCCCCTCGATCCCCGCGATTTCGTCCTTGAGATTGCGCGGGGCGCGCGTCGCCGACGCGAAGATATCGGCAAAACGGTTGCGCTCGTAATAGGCGGAACGGGTATTCTGCAACGCACCGTACATGCCGTAGAAAATCAGCAGGACAGCGACCCCGCAGGCGAGGACAAGCGCGATCGACAGCCCCTGCGCCCAGAGGCGGCGGAAATCCCGCAGCAGCTTCTTGTCGAGCGCCCTCATCTCCTCACCACTCGATGTCCTTGGGATCGATGCGGGTCTCGTTGACCGCAACCTCGCCGATCTTGCCGTCCTGGAAACGGATCACGCGATGCGCCATCTTGCGGATCGAGGCATTGTGGGTGATCACCGCGGTCGTGGTGCCGAACTGGTCGTTGATGTCCTTCAGCGCCTGCAGCACGGTGATGCCGGTTTTGGAATCGAGCGCGCCGGTCGGCTCGTCGCACAAGAGAACGTCAGGCCGCTTGGCGATGGCGCGGGCGATCGCCACCCGCTGCTGTTCGCCGCCCGACATCTCGGCTGGAAAATGGTCGAGGCGATGGCCGAGACCGACAAGCGAAAGCGCTTCCTCCGGCGGCATCGGATCGGGTGCGATGTCGGTCACGAGCGCCACATTCTCGCGCGCCGACAGGCTCGGAACCAGATTGTAGAACTGGAAGACGAAGCCGACATTGTCGCGCCGGTAGCGGGTGAGCGCGCGGTCGTTCAGGGCGGACAGTTCGAGATCGCGGAACCAGACCTCGCCGCTGGTGGCGTGATCGAGGCCGCCGAGGATGTTCAGAAGGGTCGACTTGCCGCTGCCGGAAGGGCCGAGCAGGACCGTCAATTCGCTGGCGTAAAGCTCCAGATCGACACCGGCCAGCGCATACACCTTCACCTCGCCGGTGTCGTAAACCTTGGTCACGTCATCGGTGCGAAAGATGATCTCGTTATCGGAGCGTGCGTCCATGTCGTTCCATCAGTTCGCCGGCACAATGGGATACGATTAAAACGATTACATTGATCCCGCTCAACAGGAATTGCCCGTGCATTTCCCTTGCGCTTGTCACGGCGTCTGCTGACACGGGCGAAGGGGCAACACCATCCTGAAATGTGACCACCCCCAAAACTACCCGGGACTAATTCCGAAAAGAAATCCAACTAAAGGTGTCCTTCATCGCGCCCAGAGCGCGAAGCGCAATCTAGACGGATGGAAAACGGCACAGCAGAAGGTGCATTCAAGGTGCATGTTTTACTTAACCTGAAATTAAACTCGAAATCGCTACATGGTCGCCAGGCGATGACGCTGCAGCACTGACATGAAGTCCGACATCCCGGCAGTGCGACCGGGCAATAAAACCGGGTTTCATGGACCAGGACATAATTCTCAAGGCCAACCGCCAATCCCGAAATCAACGACGGCTGATCGTGGTGAATCTGATCGCCGCGCTCGTTGTCGTCCTCGCGATCGCAGCGGTGCCGACGGGAAGACGCGTCGTCGTTGTCGCCCCACCCTGGAGCCCGCCCGAACGCGTGATCTCGATCATCGCCAATGCCGGCGGGACGCTCGTCAATGGAGGGCGCCGACCTTGGCTCGCTGTCGCCGAAGGCTCGTCACCCGATTTCATCAACCGTCTGTTTGCCGCCGGCGCCCTGTTCATCCTGAATGGCAGACTGGCCCCGGCATGTACTGTAGGAGCTTCAACATGAACGGACTATCGGTTCTTCGTCAGAGGGCATCGGTTCTCGTCATTTCCATGATCTGGCTGAACGTGGCGCTTATCGCGGCGCGGGCAATCTGGAGTTCGCAAGCCAGTCTCGTCGTGATGATCGGCGGGGCGGTTCTGCTGGCAGGGGCGGCTACCGCCAGCTGGATGATCGACCGAGCCGGCCCGGCGACGCGCATAGCCACGGGCGCGGCCCAGGCGGGCCTTGTCGCGCTTCTGGTCTACGGCTTCACCGGTTCGCCGCTGCAGATCGACATCCATATGTATTTCTTCGCGGCGCTCGCGATCTCGGCGGCCTGGATCGACTGGCGGCCGATCGTCGCGTTCACCGGGGTCACGGCCGTTCACCACCTGGCGCTGTATGTCGTCCTGCCCGCCGCGGTCTTTCCGGGCGAAGCCACCCTCTCCCGGGTGGCGCTGCACGCCGTCATTCTGGTGGTCGAGGCCGGCATCCTGCTGCAGATGACGCAGCGCATGGCAAGTGCTTTCGCGGAAGCAGAGCGCGCCCTGGCCGACGCCGAGCAATCGCGCGATGCGGCGGACCGCAGCAATCGGGACGCGGAAAACGCGCGGTCGTCAGCGGAAAGCGAACGCTTGGAACACGAGCGCGCCAAGGTGGCGGAAGCCGAGACCGTCCGGTCGGTCGTCGACACGATCGCGACAAGCCTGAAATCGATGGCGGAAGGCGACCTGTCCATCCGGATCAGCGCGCCTTTCCCTGGCGATCTCGACCGGCTGCGCACCGATCTCAACGGAACACTCGACATGCTGTCGGCGACGCTCGGCGAGGTCAACGAGAACGTCGCCGCGATCCGCAACAATGCGAGCGAACTCGACGCGGCCGCCAACGATCTGTCGCGGCGAACCGAGACACAGGCCGCATCGCTGGAGGAAACCTCCGCCGCGCTGGAACAGATGGCGTCGACCGTCCAGGAAACCTCGAAAAAGGCACGCATCGTCGCCGGCAAGTCCGACGAGGCGCGCGAAACGACCGAGCAGTCCAGCGTCGTCGTGCGGGACGCCGTCGCCGCGATGGACAGGATCGAGACCGTCTCGCACGAGATTTCCCAGATCATCTCAGTCATCGACGAGATCGCCTTCCAGACGAACCTCCTGGCGCTGAACGCCGGCGTGGAGGCTGCCCGGGCCGGCGAAGCGGGTAGCGGCTTCGCGGTCGTTGCGCAGGAGGTCCGCGAACTGGCGCAACGTTCGGCGTCCGCCGCCAAGGAGATCAGCGGGCTGATCGACAAGTCGTCGTCGGAAGTGTCATCGGGCGTCGATCTGGTCAAGGCGACCGGCGAGGCGCTCGATACGATCTCGGGCTATGTCTCCGAAATCAACGACAGCATCCAGGGCATCGCCACCGCCTCGAACCAGGAGGCCACCGGCCTGCAGGAGATCAGCCGGGCCGTGGCGCAGATGGACGAGGTCACGCAGCGCAATGCAGCGATGGCGGAAGAGACCAATGCGGTTGTGCACCAGCTCAATACCCAGGCGGTCGGGCTGGCGGGCTTGATCGCGCGGTTCCGCCTCAGGCAGGAACGGACCGCCGGCGGCAATCCTGTCTCACGCGCCGCCTAAGCCTCTACACGACATTTTCGGAAAATCAGATCCGGGCGGAATTTCCGCCCGGATTTTTTGTTGCGTCCAAGCAGATCGTGGCCAGCGTTCGGCCCGGCTTCAGCCATACATCGGAAAGCGCCGCTTGACGATTTCCTCGATCGCCGAAATGCGGATCGGGCGATAGGTCGCGTTGTCCGTCCCGGATCCCGCGGACGGCGCATTGCCGGAGATCCTCTTCGCGAATTCCGGGGCGGACATCGGCTTGCCCCAGTAATAGCCCTGGCCGTAATCGTAGCCGAAATGGCGGACCATCATCGCATCCTCGACCGTCTCCACGCCTTCCGCGACCGACTGCAGGCCAAGATCGCGGGCGAGTTTGGGCATGGCGCGCAGGACCGGCCAATTGCCGCGTCCGGTACCGACTTCACGCACGAAGCTCCGGTCGATCTTGATCATGTCGATGGGAAAGCGCGTCAGCGAATTGAGCGATGCGAAGCCGGTGCCGAAGTCGTCCAGCGCGATGCAGACGCCCATGGCGCGCACCGCCGCCAGCATCTCGATGAAATCGGCGGAGGATTCGACGATCGTGTTTTCGGTCAGTTCGAGTTCGAGCCGTCCGGCATCGAGTTTCGCGTCGTTGAGCGCCGCGACGATGTCGTCGTGGAAGGTTCTCGCCTTGACCTGCCAGGGAAACAGGTTGACGGCGACGCTGACGATGCGGTCGGACTGCTTGCGCCACTCGGCTGCCTGACGGCAGGCCTCGAACAGCGTCCAGCGCCCGACAGCCACCGACAGATCGCTGTCGGTCAGCACATCGATGAATTGCGCGGGCGCCAGAAGCCCCCGCTTGGGATGAACCCAGCGCAACAACGCCTCGGCTCCCACGATGGCTTCCGTATGGATGTCGACCTTGGGCTGGAAATAGAGTTCGAACTGCCCTTCTTCGCCGGCCGTGCCGAGTTCCGACAACATGGCGAAGCGTTCCTCGACGGCGTGGCGCAGATGCGGCGAGTATACCGAGGCGGAACCGCGCGTCGCCTTTGACTGGTAGAGCGCGAGATCGGCATTGGCGACGAGTTCGTCAACTGTGTTGCCGTCCGTCGGGGCGTGGACGATGCCCACGCTGCAACCGATCGCGATACGATGACCGCCCACCGAATAGGGACGGCGGTTCGCGCTCAGCACGGCATCGATCAGGGCGTTCGCCGCTTCATGGCCGGGGCATTCCGGCATGATCAGCGCGAATTCGTCGCCGCCGAGGCGATAAAAGCGAAGGCCTTCCGGCACGATCTGCTTCACGCGCAGACAGAACTCCACCAATATTTCGTCGCCGCTCTTGTGACCGAGCGAATCGTTGACGTCCTTGAAATGGTCGAGATCGAAGACGGCGATGGCGAGCCCCTCGCCGTCGGCCCGGTGCGCGGCCAGGGACGTCGAGAGATCTTCGTAGAATGCCCGACGGTTCAGCGCAGAGGTCGTCATGTCGCGATAGGCGGTTTCGCGGATCTCGTCGCTCAGTCTGACATGTTCGCTGATGTCGCGCACGAAACAGACGGTCTCGTCCACGGCCGGCGCGGTTTTGAGCGATATGTCGACCGGCACTTCGCTGCCATCCTTGCGGCGGCCGCAAATCTGCTGGACCTTTCCCATCGGCCGCGTCTGCGGATTGTCGTGATAGGCTTGGCGGGTCTTGGCATGGTCCCCGTATCTCCGGGGGACGAGAAGTTCGATTTTCCGGCCGATCAGTTCGTCGCGCTCGTAACCGAACATCTCCAGAGCAGCCGCGTTGACCGCCAGGATCGTGCCATCCCGACCGACACGCAAGACCGCATCCGGAATATCATCGATAGGTATGTCGCGGTCAGCCATAAAATCCCGGATTTGATCCCGATGGATTGGCTCGGCGGACAAAAGCCGATGCAATCCTCATTCCCTTCTTCGCGCCTGAATGGGCAAATCGCCTTCGCTCATCCTGCGCATGACAAGCTACTGAAACTTGCAGTGAAGGAGTTGAGAGGAAATTAACCGGCTGGCCCAACCCCCTAAATTCTAGGGGCTTTTGGCTCTCAGTATCGTAAGCAAATCCTTTCAAAATTCGCAGGCGCGCCTTGCGGAAGGCAGTTGCCGACTAGTTCGATCCCGCCGCGGCTTCCCGCTCCACCATCTCCTGCAACTCGCGCTGCAGCCTGGCTTCGCTGGCTGCGCTGGGGGCCGACAGACGGGCGAGCAGAAGATAGGCGACCGGCGTCAGGAACAAGGTGGCGAGCGTCGCGAGGCCGAGCCCGCCGACGATTACCCAGCCAAGCGCGGTGCGCGCCTCGGCTCCTGCCCCGAAGGCGAAGATCAACGGCAACGCGCCAAGCACGGTGGAGATCATCGTCATCATGACGGGTCTGAGCCGGATATTCGCCGCCTGCTCGATCGCCTCTCGGACCGAGCGGCCGCGATTGCGCAACTGATTTGCGAATTCGACGATCAGGATGCCGTTCTTGGCCATGATGCCGACCAGCAATACGAGCCCGATCTGGCTGTAGACATTGAGGCTCGTTCCCGTAACCGCCATGGCGAGGATGGCGCAGGCGAGACCGAGAGGAACGGTCGCCATGATGATCAGCGCCGAGACGAAGCTTTCGAACTGCGCCGCGAGCACCAGCAGAACAACGACGATGGCGACGCCGAAGGTGAAGACCATGTCGCGCGACGACTGGTCGAGCGTCGCCGCCTCGGCAAGCGGGATGACGCGCGCGCCGGGGGGCAGAAGCGGCTCGGCCATGCGCTGCACCTCGCCATAGGCGTCGCCGAGCGCGAAGCCCTCGGCAAGACCCGTCGTCAGCGACACGGAGCGCAATTGCTGTTCGCGGCTAAGGCTCGGCGCGACTGCCTTTTCCTGCAGTTCGGCGATGGTCGACATCGGAACGATGCGGCCGTCGCCCGCCTGAAGATAGATTCCTTCCAGGTCTGTCGGGTCGTTGATCGGCGTTGTCGTGGACACCAGCTTGACCGGGTAGGAACGGTCGTTGATGAACACCTCAGCCACCTGCCGGCCGTCGAGCAGTGCCTGCATCGCCTCTGCAAGGCCGTTGATGTCGACGCCGAGATCGGAGGCGCGCTCGCGGTTGATGCGCACGGAAAGCTGCGGCTGCGTCGTCTCGTAGGAAAGCCGGACCTGATTGAAGCGCGGGTCGTCTTCCAGAAGCCGCTCCATCCTGGCGGCAGCCTCGCCGAGTTCCGCGTAGCTGTTGCCGACAAAGGCGAATTGCAGACCGTTGCCGGCGCCGCGGATGCCGAGACTGTTGGGCTGGATGGCGAAAGCGCGCACGCCCGGAACCTGGCTGACATAGCGGTTCATGTCGGCGACGATCTCGGCCTGCCCGCGGCTGCGCTCTTCCCACGGCGCAAGCGTCAGGACCATGAACCCGCTATTGGCGGTCGAGCGCATGCCCGCGATGGAAAAGACGTTCCGAACCTCGCCGCTTTCGCGCAGCGGCTCGACGAGGCGTTCGATCTCGCGCATCTTCTCGCGGGTGAAATCGAGGCTCACGCCCTGCGGCGCGGAGACCCGCATCAGGGCAATGGAACGGTCCTCCGGCGGCGTCAGTTCTTGCGGGATGGAGCCCAGCATGCCGAAGGCCGCGCCTGTCGTGACAACGGCGATCACCACGACGATCAGCGGCGCATCGAGCGCCTTGTGCAGGATGCGCTGATACATGGTCGTCAGCCAGCCGCCGAAGCGATGCAGCGGCGACGTGCCGTGCTCGACAGTCATGTCGCGCGCCTTGATCAGGCGCGAGGCCAGCATCGGACACAGGGTCAGCGCGACGACGCTGGACAGCATGACGGCGAAGGCAAGCACGAAGCCGAATTCGCGGAACAGGCCGCCCGCCTGTCCGGGCAGGAAGGAGATCGGGATGAAGACCGCGGCAAGCGTCGCGGTGGTGGTGATGACCGCGAAGAAGACCTCGCGCACGCCGATCACGGCCGCGGCGCGCGGCCCCATGCCCTCGTTGCGCTTTCGCACGATGTTCTCGAGAACGACGATCGCGTCATCGACGACCATCCCGGTCGCCAGCACCAGCGCCAGCAGCGTCAGGATATTGACGGAAAAACCGGCGAGATAGATCGCCGCGAACGTACCGATCAAGGCGATGGGCAGGGTGACGGCCGGTATCAGCGTCGCCCGCCAGTCGAGCAGGAACATGAAGATGATCGCGATGACGATGGCGACGGCGATGGTCAGGGTCGTCCTGACCTCGTCGATCGAACCGCGGATGAAGGTCGCGTCGTCGCTCGTCACGCGGATGTCGACGCCGTCGGGCATGATCGCCTTCAGATCCTCGGTCGCCTGACGCACGCCGTTGGAAATCTCCAGCGTGTTGGACTTCGCCTGGCGCACGATGCCCATGCCGATGCCCGTTGCGCCATTGGCGCGCAGGACGGAGGCCCCCGGATCGGGCCCGAGCGTCACCGAGGCGATGTCGCGAAACTGGACGCGGTCGTTGATATAGAGGTTCTCGAAGTCCTCGACCGTCGTCACGTCCGCCGTCGCGCGCACGACGATGTCCTGGGTGTTTGCGGTCAGCGAGCCCGCCGGCACGTCGTAGGAGACGCTGGCGAGCGCGTTGCGCAGATTGGCGACCGTCAGCCCGAGCGCGGCCAGACGCGACTGGTCGACATCGATACGGAACACCTTCTCGCGGTCGCCATAGACCTGCACATCGGCGACGCCGGGCACGGCCGCCAGCCGGTCGACGACCTCGTCTTCGACCAGGATCGTCAGGTCCTGCACGGACATGGTGGCGGAGGTCACGGCGAGGCGCATGACCGCGCTTGCATCGGCGTCGGCCTTGACGATGCGGGGATCGTCGGCGCCGTCCGGCATGTTGTTGGAAACGCGGCCAAGCGAGTCGCGAATATCGGCCGCCGCGACCGAGAGGTCCGTATCGTCGGAAAACTCGATGGTGACCCGGCTGCGCCCGAAGGAGGATTGCGAGGAGATCGAGGAGACGCCGGAGACGCGGGCGACCGCCCCCTCCACAACCGCGGTCAGTTCGCGATCGATCGTTTCCGGCGACGCGCCGTCATACTGGGTGGTGATCGAGATGACCGGCCGGTCGACGTCCGGGAGTTCGCGGATCTCGCCGCCATAGAGGCCGGCGAGGCCGGCGACGATGATCAGCAGGTTGATGACCAGCGCGAGCACCGGCCGGCGCACGAAGAGCGACGTGCCGCCGCCCGCGATGCCGGCGAGCCTCGCGCCGCCCTGCTTGCCGGCTTCAGCCGTGTCCTCGCTCATGAATCGGCTTCCTTGCGCTGCCCGCCATCTTCCGCCGTCGGTTGCGGCTTCGGTGCGTCAGCCGGGCGTTCGCTGCCGGAAGACGGGACGGGGCCGCTGGCCTGCGGCGCGCCCGCGATGCGTACGTCTCCGCCCTCGCGCACGCTCTGGACGCCTTCGACGACAATCGCGTCGCCCTCAGAGATATCGGCTTCGACAAGGACACGGTCGGCGTTGCGCTGGACAATGGCGACCGCGACGCGCCCGGCCTTGCCGTCGATCACCCGCCAGACATAGGGCCCGTCCGAATCCCACTGGATCGCCAGCGGATCGACCGAGGGGTAGGCCTCGCCCTCGAAACGCATCTCGACCTCGAAGGACATGCCGGCGCGCAGCAGGTCGCGCTCATTCGATACGAGCGCCTGGGCGCGCAAAGTGCGGCTGGTCTCGTCGACGCGGTTGTCGACGGCCGTGATCGTACCGCCGAAGGTCTCGCCGGGGCGCGCGATCGCGGTCACGGAAACGGGCTTGCCGACGGTCATCGACGCCGCGAAACGCTCGGGCACGTAATATTCGACCAGGATATCGCTGCGGTCGTCGATCGTCGTGATGTCGGTCGACGTGGTGACATAGTCGCCGGTATTGACGGACAGGATGCCGAGCGAACCGGCGATCGGCGCAGTCACGGTTCGGCGCGCCAGGTCGAGTTCGGCTTCCTTGAGAGCGACGCGCGCCGTTTCCAGTTCGCTGCGGGCATTGTCCGCCTCGACGGAACTGATGGCGCGCTGTTCGGCGAGGCTGCCAAGGCGGCTCGCCTTGCGCTCCGCGTCCTCCGCGGCGAGCCGCGAGCGTTCGACGGCCAGTTCCTCCTCGGCGGAATCGAGGCGGATGATCACGTCTCCGGCATCCACATGGGCGCCGGAGGAAACCGGAATTTCGGAAATCTGCCCGGCAACCAGCGGCCTTATGGACACGGTGCGGACGGCGTGTCCCGTGCCGATCGCGGTCAGCCGGTCATTGACGATGCCGGTGCGCGCCTCCGAGACGACGACCAGCGCCGCGCGCGAAAAGCCTCCGCGTCCGGCGGGCCGGCCGCCAGCCGCCGGCGCTGCGCCTGTTCCCTCGTCGACCGCGGCGACCTTGAAGACATCGATGCCATAGCGCGCGAGGATATCGCCCGCGCCGGGGTAAAGGTAGATCCAGCCGGCAAAGGCCGCCGCAACGAGCAGGATGGAAAGGACAGACTGCTTCCAGATTTTCATGCGCTTCAGCGGCCCTTGCAGCGACGCCGCCCCGATGCGGCTCCAATCTCAAAACGGGAGATTTCCGCCAAATATAGCGGAGCCCGGCCATCTGGCACGCGCAAAATGAAATATTAAATATTTTTAACCTTCGCGAAGATTATCGCGCCGCGTTCCCGGCGCGGCGGGATATGAAAAAGGCGATACTCTGCCATGTCGAATTCGCATGGCTCCGTTTAAAGTTTTTTCTTGATTCATCCCCATATTCCGTGTCACGGGCGGCTCGTTCACGACGCCCGGGGTTCGCCCGGAGAATCGGTCGGACATGGATCAACAGATTTGCACAAGGAGGCGATCATGACCCGTGATGAAATGATACGCGAATACCGCATGCGTGGTGCCTCCTGGCCCGCGTTGATCGGCGTTTATGTCATTATCGTCGGCACCATGGTGCTGTCGGCCATGGCGATCACCGCCTGACCTTACGCCGCTCCAAGATAAAGAATTCAAAGTAAAAGCGAGGCTGCCAGGCAGCCTCGCTTTTTTGTCGTTGCGTTCCGTCAGAGCGTCCCGTCAGACCTCGGCAGCCTCGCCGACATTGTCGACGCCGCGCTCTTCGAGCAGCGTGGACAGCCAGTTCGGATCCATTTCGGGAACCGATGACAGCAACAGGTCCGTATAGGGGTGATGCGGCGGCTGGAACATTTCCTCCTTCGGCCCCTGTTCGACCACCTTGCCTTTCTGCATCACCACAACCTCGTCGGCGATCGAGCGGACGGTGGCGAGGTCGTGGGTGATGAACATGTAGGCGAGGTTCAGATCCTTCTGCAGCCGATCGAGCAGCTTCAGGATGCCTTCGGCGACCAGCTGGTCGAGCGCGCTCGTCACCTCGTCGCAGATGATGAAGGCCGGCTCCGCCGCCAGCGCCCGGGCGATGCCGATGCGCTGCTTCTGTCCGCCCGACAGTTCCGGCGGATAGCGGTTGTAGTATTTCGACGGCTCCAGCTCGATCATGTCGAGCAGTTCGTCGACGCGGTTCTTCAACGCCGTGCCGTGCAGGCCGCTGTAGAAACGCGCCGGACGGCCAATGATCTCGCTGATCCTGACCTTCGGATTGAGCGCCGTATCGGCCATCTGGTAGATCATTTGCGCCTGGCGGAGCTGATCCTTCGAGCGATCCTTGTAGCTCTTCGGCAGTTCCTGGCCGCGGAACAGGATCTTGCCCTTGGTCGGCGGCAAGAGCCCGGTGATACAGCGCGCGGTCGTCGACTTGCCGGAGCCGGATTCGCCCACGACGGCGACGGTCATGCCGTCATAGATGTCAAAGGAGACGTCATCCAGCACCTTGGTATCGCCATAGGCCGCGTCGATCCCCTGCACCGAAACGACCGGGACGGCGTCTCCGCCGGGGCGCGCTTTCTGCGGGCGCTGGAAGCTGCGGACCGCCCAGAGGCTCTTGGTGTATTCCTCTTTCGGGTTTTCCAGCATTTGCTCGGTCGGCGCTTCCTCGACCTCGTTGCCCTTGAGCAGCACCTTGATCGTGTCGGCCATCTGGGCCACGACCGCAAGGTCGTGGGTGATGTAGATCGCCGCCGTGTTGAACTGATCGACGATGTCGCGAATGGCGGCCAGAACCTCGATCTGGGTCGTCACGTCGAGCGCGGTGGTCGGCTCGTCGAAGATGATCAGGTCGGGCCGGCAGGCCATGGCCATGGCGGTCATGGCGCGCTGCAGCTGACCGCCGGACACCTGGTGGGGATAGCGGAAACCGATTTCGCCAGGATTGGGCAGACGCAGGCGCTCATAGAGCTCCATCGCGTCTTCCTGCGCTTCCATGCGCTTCTGGATCCGGTACTGGACCGGCGCTTCGGTGTGCTGGTCGATGATCTTGTGCGCCGGGTTGAAGGACGCCGCCGCCGACTGGGCCACATAGGCGATGCGCGAGCCGCGAAGCGCGCGCAACACCGATTCCGGCGTCGTCGTCAGTTCCATCCCGTCGAACTCGATCGAGCCGCCGGAGATGCGGCAGCCGTCACGGGCAAAGCCCATGGCGGCAAGACCGATGGTGGACTTGCCGGCGCCGGATTCGCCGATCAGGCCAAGAACCTCGCCCTTGTGCAGGGTGAGGTCGACGCCATGGACGATTTCGACCCATTGCTCATCCGAGTAACCCTCGATGCGAAGGTCCTTGATCTTGAGGAGAACGTCTTTGCTAACAGTCATTTCTTACTGCTCCTTCAGGCCGGAGGAACGGAAGAGCATCCAGTCGACCACGAAGTTGACCGCGACGGTCAACAGCGCAATCGCCGCCGCCGGAATGAGCGGCGTCATGTCCCCGAACGAAATGAGGGTGGCGGTTTCACGCACCATCGATCCCCAGTCCGCCGTCGGCGGCTGAATGCCCAGTCCGAGGAAGGACAGGCCGGCGATCAGCAGGAACACGAAACAGAACTCCAGGCCGAATTCCGCGATCAGCGGCGCGGTGGAGTTCGGCAGGATTTCCCTGCGGATCAGGTACCATGTTCCCTCCCCGCGCAGCTTGGCCGCCTCGATATAGTCCATCACGACCACATTGCCGGCGACGGCCCGTGACAGGCGGAAGACGCGCGGCGAGTAGATCACCGCGACAACGAGAACGATGACCCAAAGATCGGTGCCGAAGATCGACAGCATCAGAAGGGCGAAGATCAGCGAGGGCACCGACATGATGATATCGGCGATGCGGCCGAGCGCCTGGTCGAGCCAGCCGCCCTTGGTCGCGGCGAACAGGCCGCCCGCCGCGCCCATGATGAACGCCAGCAGCGTCGCGATCAGGGCCAGGCCGACGGAATTGCGCGCGCCGTAGATGATGCGGCTGAAAATATCGCGGCCGAGCTGGTCGGCCCCGAGCAGCATGGTCTCATCCGGCGGCGCGAAGGCCGAGGAAATGACTTCCGCTTCGCCATGCGGCGCGATCCACGGGGCGAAGATGCCGGCGATCGCATAGGTGAAGATGACGAACATCCCGAAGGACGCGGTCAGCGGCGCGGTGCGCAGTTCCTTGGCGAGGCCTTCCGGAGAAATGGCGACCAGGAACTCCTTGAACGCGTAGGACGTGCCGGCGGCAAGCGCGAGAATGGCCGCCGCCCCCGCGATGAAGCGAAGCGCTCCCACGCCGCCGATGATCCCGACGACGAAGGAAACCAGCGTCAGGGAGAAAAGCAGCAGGAAGGCGGAGCGCTTCTGATAATAGGCCGCCAGGCAGGACAGACCGATGAGGAAGGCGTAGTAGCCAATAACAAACATATTCATGGCTCTGCCCTCACTTCGGATGCCGCAGGCGCGGATTCGTCAGGATCGCCCCGACATCGGCTGCAAGGTTCAGAAGAATGAAGGTCGCCGCGAAAATCAGGCAGCAGGCCTGGACCACGGGGAAGTCACGCTTCGACACGGCGTCGACGAGCAACTGGCCAACACCCGGATAGACGAAGACCACCTCGACCAGCACCACGCCGGTGATCAGATAGGCGAGGTTGAGCGCGACGACGTTGATGATCGGCGCCCAGGCATTGGGCAGCGCGTGGCGGACGATCACCTTCCATGGCGGCACGCCTTTCAGCCGCGCCATCTCGATATAGGGCGAAGCGAGGAGGTTGATGATCGCGGCTCGCGTCATGCGCATCATGTGCGCGGTCACGACCAGCACGAGCGTCAGCGCGGGAAGAAACGTCCGGTAGAGCAAATCGCCCAGCGACATGTCCGAACTGAGACTGGCGATGGCGGGGAACATGCTCCACTTCACCGCGAAATACAGGATCAGGATATAACCGAGGAAAAATTCCGGCGACGAGATCGACGTCAGTGTCAGCACGTTGGCGACACGGTCGAAGACCGTATTTCGCAGAAGGGCGACGATGACGCCCAGGATGATCGATATCGGAACCGCGATCACGGCGGCATAGGCCGCGAGGAACAGCGTGTTCATGAAGCGCGGGCCGATCGCGGAACTGACGCGTTCTCCGGAAATCAGCGACGTTCCAAAATCCCCCTGGACCGCGCCGGTCAGCCATTGAATGTAACGCACGGGCGCCGGTTGATTGAGCCCCATCTGTTCGCGCATGGCGGCGACCGTTTCCTGCGTCGCGCCCTGGCCGAGCACCGCCTCGGCGATGTCGCCCGGCAGCAGTTCAACGGCAAAGAAGATCAGGATCGAAACCACGAGCAATGTGATCAAACCCAGACCAAGCCGTTTCGCCACCAGCTTGATTATGTCCCCCATCTATCCCTCCTGAGATATGCAGCATCATGCTGCCGTCTGCCTCGAGGCCCCGGCATCGTCTTTTGGCGCGGATCAATCTTGCGGGATCGCCCGGAGCCATGACCGGGGCATTGGGACGGCGCCCAAGAGGAAGAGCGCCGTCCGATCTTGAATTCCCCGCGGCTAGATATCGTCGCGGGGAACCTTCGTTCCGGTTATGCGAACCACCAACGGCTCGGCGCGCGGGCGCCGTCACATGCCCAGCTCGCCGCGACCTGGTCGGGACGCTGAACGTTCTTGCCGCGAGCATAAACGAAGTTGTTGAAGAATGGCAGCAGGGTGCCGCCGTCGTCGTGCATCAGCAGGCACATCTCGCGATACATCTCGGCACGGAGGCTGTCGTCGAGTTCCGACTTGGCCTGCAGCAGCAGTTCATTGAATCGCTCGTTCTGCCAACGGCTCTCGTTCCACGCCGCATCCGACTTGTAGGCGAGCGTGAACATGACGTCGGGCGTCGGGCGCGCGCCCCAGGACACGGCCTGGAACGGCTTCTTCAGCCAGACATCGGAGTAATAGCCGTCATTCGGCTCGCGCACGACATTGATGTTGATGCCCGCCGCCTTGGCATGCTCGGCATAAAGCACGCACATGTCGACGGCGCCGGAGAAGACGCTTTCCGCCGACGACAGGTTGATCGACAGACCGTCATGGCCGGCCTTCTTGAGAAGGGACTTGGCCTGATCCGGATCGTATTCGTGCTGCGGGATGTCGTCCGGCCAGAAGGGCTGGGCCGGCGAAAGGTGGAAGTCATTGCCTTTCGTGGCGGCGCCGAACGCGATCTTCTCGATGATGTCGTCGCGGTTCATCGCCAGCTTCAGGGCGGTGCGCACATTGACGTCGTCGAACGGCGCCGTGTCGCAATGCATCGGCATGGTGATGGCCGCGCCGGAGGGAATGTTGTCGACCTGGATGTTCGGATTGCGCTCGAGCAGCGCGAGCGTCTTGAGGTCGACGAGGGAGACGCAGTCGACGTCGCCGGTGACCAGGGCGGTCTGGCGGGCGTTCGGGTCGTTGAGGATCAGCATCACGACCTTGTCGAAATAGGCGCCCTCGCCGTGCCAGCCATCGTGGCGGCTGAGCTGCCACTGCACGCCGAACTCGCCCGAGTCGATCTTGTAGGGGCCGCAGCCGTCGCCGGACTGCCAGTCGATCGTGCCGTCTTCATTGGCCGGGCAGATCGCGAAGTGGTAGTCGGTCATCAGCCACGGAAGGTCGGCGATGCCGCGTCCGAGCTTGATGATGACAGTGTGGTCGCCATCCTTGCTGATGTCGGTGACATCGGTCAGCAGCGCCTTGGCCGCAGAAGTGGTGCTGTCGCCGCGGTGGTGGTTCAGCGATGCGATCACGTCGTCCGCGGTAACCGGCTTGCCGCTGTGGAAGGTGGCGTCCGGATGAAGTTCGAACGTCCATTCGGCCGCATCCGGCGTGGCTTCCCAGCTGGTCGCCAGGTCCGGACCGAGCGAGTTGTCCGGCTCGATCAGGGTCAGATAGCTGCGATACTGGTGCGCCAGGAAGATCATCTGGCGGGTGACATAGGTGCCGGGATCGTGCGTGTCGGAGGTATTGCCGTCATGGATACCCCAGCGGAACGTCCCGCCCTTCTTGGGCTGCGCCGCAGCCGCCGTCGTCCAGAGGCCCGACGCGGTCGAAGCGGTCAAACCAGCGGCAAGCGAATAATTCATGAAGTCGCGTCGGGAGACCCGGCCGCGCTTCGCCTCTTCGGCCATGCGGTCAATCAGTCCCGGAATCGATTTGTTCTTCATTTTCAACATGCCTCCATTTGTTGTTTATGTTTTGCCGTCGAGCGCAGAACGAGCTTCAACACCCGGCCTTTAAGGTCAAACGCTCAGCACAATTCGGGTAGTCAAATTGCGACATGTTGGCACCTAAACACGAACATTCGCCCAGTTCCACCCGTGGCTCCGGTTTTTTCCCGGCGCCATTTTGCGGATTTTCGGCTCTCTTCTGAACGCAATCTTCCCCAGGGTAATCTTAGGTCGCCCGGAAAAATCCGGCACTCTCTCGGCGCGCAAAGAAAGATACTTATCTTATTGTTTTTGCTAAACATTCCCGGGGATAGTGGCAAGTTTGCAACCACACACCCCTGCGCATGCATGGCTCTCCTGCGGAGTCACCGAGACGGACGATATTCGGCGCCTCGTTCCAAAGCGCTTTGACCGGATTTCCCGCCTATTTTTTTGTGAAACAGGCCGCCCGCGTCGTTTTTAGACACGATCCCAGGGGGCTACGGGCTGGGTCGCGGTGATCAGGGCCTTGATGATGGCATCCACCGTCGGGCTCGACCTGCGGTTTTCGGGGACGAGCACCTTGAGGAAAAGGTGGGGGATTCGGAAATCCGGCAGCAACGCCACCAACTCGCCGCTCTTCAGCGCGTCGCGAACCAGATACTCCGAAACGATCGTCACGCCGATGCCGCGGATCGCGGCGGCGCGCAGGACATGGCTGTCCGTCGCGCTGAACACGCTGCCGATATCGACGCTCACCTCGCCGGAAGGTCCCTCGAACGCCCAGCGCGTACCGCTCGCCGGAAAGGTGATGCAGTCATGGTCGGCAAGATCGCGCGGGTGCTGCGGGTTTCCCCGCCGGTCGAGATAGGCCGGCGATGCGACGATCGCGCGGGGAAGCGGGCACAGCGGGATGTCGATGACGTGCGGATAGCTTGTCGGCAAGCCGCCGATCGCCAGGTCGAAGCCCTCCTCCAGCGGGTTCACCGTACGGTCGATCATCACCAGGTCTATGCGCACGCCCGGATTGTCGATGCGAAACTGGATCAGGACATCGCTGAAATAGAGAGACGCGATCGTGGAGGGGCACTTGACGCGGATGTGCTCCTGCGGCCGGCTGGCGCCTTCGACGCCGTCGAGCGCCGCCTCGAGTTCGGACACGAGCGCGAGGAAGCGCTGCTGATAGCCATGCCCGGCCTCGGTCAGTTGCAGGCCGCGGGTCGAGCGCATGAAGAGCTGCGTCTTCAGCTGATATTCGAGCTGCGATATCCGCTTGGAGATGACGGACGGCACGGTGTGGGCTTCGCGCGCGGCCGCCGAGAAGGAGCCGAGGCGCGCCACATTCAGGAAAGCCCGTATGTTGGAAATGATGTCCATTTCGAGAAAAAGGAGCCGTCAAAGCGGCCCCTGTCAACTGTGCGGCGCGGCAAGCAGTCGGTTTATCCCGCCGCTTCGGCCATGGCCTCGGTTCTGACATGCGCACCCTGACTGCGCAGCGTGTCCTGCAGTTCGGCAATATCGACGGCGCGCGGTTCGACGCCGTGATTGGCGGCGACGCCCGCGGCGGCGCCCGCCGCCTGACCGGTCAACCAGCACTGGGGAATCTCGCGCATGAAGCCATGCGAATTGGCGTCGCAGGAAATGTGCCGGCCGGCCGCCAGCAGTCCGTTCAACCGCGCCGGCACCAAAGCGCCGTAGGGTACCGAGATCACCGGGAATTTCGGCGACACGGACGGGCTGACCCCGACCTCGTCCGCCAGCACCTTGCCGTCCGACCACTGGCCGCGTTCGATGCGGCCGACGCCTTCGAGCCGGCGCGTGTGGCGGACGCCGAGCTGTGAGCCGCTGAGCATCATCCAGGCCTTCTGGAAGCCCGGCGCATGTTTGCGGAAGAATTCGCAATGGGTCTGCATGAAACGGTGCGACCGGATTTCGAGTTCCGTCTGGTCATCGACATTGACTGCGGACAGACCCGACTGACGCGGACCGAGGAACAGCGCCACATCGTTGCGCCAGGAGACGTAAGGCGCCTGGAAGAAGCCGAGCGTTTCGCGGCCGAGCTTGTTCAGTTCCGAGAACGCGTCCGGCTCGTTGAGGCGGAAATCGAGCCAGGTTTCCATGTCGACGCCGCAAAGCATGAAGCCCGTATTGGCGGAATGGTGGACGTCGCCCTCCTCGATGTCGGTCTCGAAGCCGCCGCCGGCGCGCGAGAAGACATCGCCGTCGCCGGTGCAATCGACCACGACCTTGGCGTAAAGCGCCTGGCGGCCTTCCTTGCTTTCAAAGACGATACCCTTGACCGCGCCCTCCTCGACGATCGGCAGCGACATCCACGAATGGAACACCAGCCGCACGCCGGCCTCGATCAACATCTCCTGCGACAACAATTTGAGCCGCTCGGGATCAATGGTCGGCGCCCAGGTAACGATGCCGTGGAAAGCCGAGGTGCGCAGCCGCCAGTATTTGGCCAGCGCGTCGTCCTTGACGCCCCATAGCTTCTTTTCCGGACCCGCCACCGCATCCTTCGGCAGGCGGTCGAGCACTTCCTTGGCGAAGCCCTGGATGACCTGATTGCCCTCCCAGTCGGTCATCCGGTCGATCCAGATCACGACGCCGCCGGTGGAGAGGCCGCCAAGATGGTTGTAGCGCTCCAGCATGACGACATCGGCGCCGGTGCGCGCCGCAGCGAGCGCCGCCGCCGTGCCGGCCGGCCCGCCGCCCACCACGAGCACGTCGCAGTTGTGGTAGACGGGGATATCGCGCGCGGGTTCGGCGAAGGTCCCCTGCCCGTTGCGCTTCGGGAAGGTATACGTCTGCTCATTGAAGATGTCGGACGAGAGGAACCGGTCTTCCGACTGGCGGATTTCCTGAACTTTCGGCTTCTGATCGCTCATCGGATCTCCTCCCTGCTCCGTCGCCGGCCGATCGGCCCGGCTCTTCTTATCTATTCCGTACAGTAACTACGTCGAGTTCGCCGCCGGATGAACGCCCGGCGTCGCAAAAGCGCCTTTCGCGTTTCGCGCCAAGGCCGGACGGCGTCTCCTCACGCCGCCGCGCGGATCAGGTCCGCAGCGCGCTCGGCGATCATGATGACCGGCGCGCAGGTGTTGCCCGACGGGATGGTCGGCATGATCGAGGCGTCGACCACGCGCAGCCCCTCCATGCCGTGAACCTTCAGCTTCGAATCGACCACCGCGTCCTCGCCATGGCCCATCTTGGCGGTGCCGACCGGGTGAAAGGTCGTGGCGACCGTCTGGCGAGCGTAGTCGATAAGCTCGTCGCGCGAGGTTTTCGCCGGTCCGGGGTTCGTTTCCTCCGGCTCGAATTGCGCCATCGCCGGAGCGGCGGCGATCTTGCGCGCCAACTCGACCGAGCGGACAGCGATCTCGCAGTCATAGTCGGTGGCAAGGAAATTGTGAACGATTTCGGGCTGCGTCGCCGGCTCGGTATCGACGGCGTGACAGTGGCCGAAACTCTCCGGCCGCATGATGCAGATCGCGGAGGTTATGCCCGGATAGGGATGCACGGGTCCGCCAACTCGATCGTAGCTGGCCGCCGAGGCGTGGATCTGGACGTCCGGGGCCGGCGCATCCTCCATCACCTTGGCAAAAACGGTCACGAGCGGCGGTTGCGCGGACATCGGACCGGTGCGCCGGACCGCATATTCCGCCGCCATCATCGCCTTGCCGAAGAAGCTGCCGGCGCGGCTGTTGAGCGTCTTGGTATTGTGGACCCGGTGCGTGATGCGAATATGCCAGTGGTCCTGCAGGTTCTCACCGACGCCGGGAAGGTCATGGACGACTTCGAGGCCAAGATCCTTGACGCGGGAAGCCTGGCCGATGCCCGAACGCTCCAAAATCGCCGGGGTGCCGTAAGCGCCTGCGCAAAGGATCACCTCCCGGCGCGCCTTTGCGGTCACCGTCTCGCCGCCCCGGCGATAGACCAGCCCGGTCGCACGGCGCCCTTCCGTCAGGACCCGGTCGGCCATCACGCCGGTGATGACGGTCAGGTTCGATCGGTCGGTCACCGGATGAAGGAATGCCTTGGCCGAAGACTGACGGCGGCCGTTCAGCACCAGAGCCTGGAAATACTGTCCGCCTTCATTGTCGCCGGCATTGTAATCGCGCGTCTTGCGCACGCCGATTTCATCAGCGGCGTCGATATAGCTATCGAGAACCGGCCAGCGCATGCCGGGATCCGAGATCTTCCACTCGCCCGACGTTCCATGGGCTTGCAGGTCTTCCCCGACCCAGCCTTCCGACTTCATGAAATAGGGCAGAACGTCGGACCAGCCCCAACCCTCGTTTCCCTGAGCAGCCCAGTTGTCGTAGTCCCAGCGATGGCCGCGGACATAGACCATGCCGTTGATCGACGACGAGCCGCCCAACACCCTGCCGCGCGGCACCGCGATGGTGCGGCCTCCAAGATGCGGTTCGGGCGACGTCTTGTAACACCAGTCGAAACGCGGATTGCCGAGCAGTTTCGGCAGCATCAGCGGGATTTCAATGAAAAGATGCCGCCCCGATCCTCCGGCCTCGACCATCAGGACGCGGACATTCGGATCCTTGCTCAGCCGATTGGCAAGAAGGCAGCCGGCGGTGCCGCCACCGACGATGATATAATCATAAGTGTTGTCGCTCATTTCATCAGCTCCGGCAGGAACAACGACAGCTGCGGATAGGCGATCAGCAGCGCGACGATGATCAGGTCGCAGACGAGGAACCAGCCGACGCCGCGGAAGATCGTGCCCAGCGTGATCTCGGGACCGGTCACGCCCTTGACGACGAAGACGTTGAAGCCGAGCGGCGGCGTCAGCATGCCCATTTCGATGAACTTGACGACCAGAACGCCGTACCAGACGAGGTCGAAGCCCAGTTCCTTCAGCAGCGGGATGAACACCGGCATGGTGATCAGCATGATGCCGATCGGATCGAGGAACATGCCGAGGATCAGGTAGATAACCGTCATGGAGACGACGATCGCCAGCGGATCGAGCGCCATCGGCGCGACGAGGTCGGCCAGCATCGCCGAGGCGCCGGTGAAGGAGAGCAGCCGCGTGAACATCAGCGCGCCGATGCCGACGAAGAAGATCTGCGCCGTGGTCATCACCGCGTCGCGCACCGCTTCCCAGAGCTTGGCGAAGCTCATGCGCCTTTGCACGACGGCGATCAGCAGCGCCAGCATCGACCCCGCCGCGCCGGCCTCGGTGGGCGTCACCGTGCCGGTGTAAAGGCCGCCGATGACGCCGAAGACCAGGACGACCAGCGGCCAGATCTCGCCCAGCGCCTGCCAGCGTTCGCGCCACAACTCGGTGCCCTCATAGGGTGTCGGCGGAGCGAGCTTCGGATTGAGCCGGCAGCGTATGACGATCATGATCGTGTAGGCGCCGGCCGTCATCAGGCCGGGAATGATGCCCGCGATCAGGAGATCGACGATCGAGGTTTCGGCGAAGATGCCGTAGAGCACCATCAGGATCGATGGCGGGATCAGCGCGGCGATGGTGCCGGCCGAGGCGACGACGCCTGTCGCCAGCCCCTTTTCGTAGCCGGCCTTCATCATTTCCGGGATGGCGAGACGGCCCATTGCGGCGGCGGCGGCGACCGATGAGCCGCAGCCGGCGGCAAAGCCGGCCGAGGCCATATTGGCCGCCACGGCCAAGCCGCCGGGCAGCGCCGAGAGCCACAGGCGCGCCGCGCGGAACAGCGCGGTGGCGATGCCCGACACATAGACGATCGACCCCATCAGCAGGAACATCGGGATCGCCGAAAGGTCCCAGTTGGCGGCGAAATAATAAGGGATCTCGCGCAGCTGGCCGAGCGCGACATTCAGGTTGCGCATGTACCAGAAGCCGCAAAAGCTGACGACCGCGAGCGAGACGCCAATCGGGGTGCGTACCGCGATCAGGGCGAGCACCGCCCCCAGGCACACAAGGCTCAGAATCAATCCGTCCATCGGGGTCCGCTCATGCGTCGGGAATTCGGGGGTGGTGGAGCGCTTCGTAGCCGCCGGGCATCAGCAAACGGACGAGGCGCAGCGCCAGGCAGAGAAAGAGGCTTGCTCCGGCAATCGGCAGCAGCCAGCGGCCGGGCCAGACGATCATGTAGCCGCCGGAAATCTCCAGCACTTCGCCCTGCCCCATGCGGCGGCCGGCCGATATCCAGCTCTGCCAGGTGAAGACGGCCATATAGGCCATGCCGAGCAGCGTGGTGAAGACCGCGAAGAAGTGGCGCATCCACGGCTTCATCATGGTGGTGAAGACGTCCGCGGAGATGTGGTCGTCATGCTTGCCGAGAAGCGCGATCGGAAGGAAGGCGACGGCAATCATGTAGTAGGCGGCGACCATCTGGTTGGTCTGGCGCAAGGGGGAATTGAGCGCCGTGCGGGCGAAGACGTCCACGGTCACGTGAATCATCATCGCCAGCCCGGCGAGGATCGCGAGCGCCAGAAGCGCCCGCGACCACCATTCCAGTACCCGGTCGATACGGTCGAGCATTTAGAGGCTTTCCGGGTCGACCTTGGAGTAGATCTCGTCCCAGAGCGCCTTTTCATAGGCCTCGACGTCCGTGCCGATCTCGGCGGACAGGCCGCGCCATTTCTCCAGGGCCACATCATAGGCGTCGATGAACTCTTCCGGGTTCTCCACGCCGAAGCCCTTGGCGAAATTGATCCCGATGGTGCGCTGCTCCTCGATGAACTTGTCCATCAGGGCCTGCCATTCCTCGGGATTTTTCGGTTCGATCATCTTCACGCCATTGTTGGCGATCTGGTCGTCCATCGTCTTCTGGGTCTTGATGATGAAGTTGTTGATCGTGTGCGCCGCGGAGAGATGCACGATGGCCTCGAGATGGGCCTTCTTCTGATCCGTGGTGAAACCGTCCCAGACGTCGTGGTTGATGATCATGCCGAGGATCGGCGCGGACACACCGAGCGAGAAGTCGGTGACGTTCTTGGCGAAGTCGCCATAGCCGAAGGTCTTCAGCCAGTCGCCGATGCCGGTGGTGCAGTCGACGCCGCCGCGCTGCAGGAGCGACACGGTCTCGATCAGCGAAACCTGCACCGTGTTGGCGCCGGCCATCTGCATGATGTTGAGCGGCGCGCCGGAAGCGCGGACGCGCAGGTTCTTCAGCTGGTCCACCGTCTCGATGGGCTCGCGGCAGATCAGCAGATAGGGCGCCGACGCATAGCCGCCGATGCCGACCATGTTGAGCGCCTTCAATTCCTTGATGCAGGAGGGGCAATGCAGCATCACCACCTCGTTGGCGGCGCCGGCGGCGGCAACCGGATCGTCACCCGGCACGGCGAGGCCGTAGAGCGTCGCGGTCGAGGGCAGCAAATTGGGCACGTAGTTGGTCGCCGCGACACCGGCGTCCATCAGGCCGTCCTGCACGGCGGCGAAGGTTTCGACGCCACCGGCGAGCTGGCCGCCGGCGATCAGGTTCCAGTTCACTTCGCCGCCGGTCGCTTCCTTGATCCGCTTGAAGACTTCCGGAAGCGCCTCGGCATTGATGTAGTCGGCCGCGGGGACCCACGAGCCATAGGTGTAGTCCTTGGCCGAGGCCGACGCGGCGCTCAGCGCCAGAGCGGCGGCCGAAGCCAGAGTTACGAATTTTCTCATCTCATGTTCCTCCCTTTGGATGAGCCGTTCAGACAGCGCCTCGACAGCGCGGTTCAAAACCGTGAATGCGGTGGATGAAGAAGCGGGTATGGCCCGGCCGCCGGAGGGCGGCACGACAAGGCGGGATCCGGGTGGCGAAATGCATCGTCGCGCCCCGGTTCACTTGCGCCGAAATCCGGAGAAAGCAGCGCATCCGGTCGAGCCGTGCCAAGCGCTATCGATATCGATGTGATGCATCGTACTTCCTCCCTGAACGCGAAGCTAGTCAATCGCCGTTGCGGCGTGAATGCCTGTTTTTGCGTTTATATCTTTCGCGATTTGCGACAGATAACCGCAATTCAGGATTGCGCCGCAAGCGCGCGTTGCCGGAACAGCACGAACAACGCCCCGGCGACGCCGACCAGCGAACTGGCAAGCTGGATCGCAACGAGCCGTTCCGCGCCCGCGCCCGGCACCATGACCGCGCCGGCATAGGCGGAAAGCGCCGCGCCGCCGAGGATCATCATGGCGCTGCCGAGGCCGCTGGCGGTGCCGGCGAGATGCGGGCGAACCGACAGCATGCCCACCGTCGCATTCGGCAATGTCGTGCCGTAACCGATGGCGACGAAGAACATCAGCCCGAAAAAGGTCACGACGGAGCCGAAGCCGGCCAGGAACAGCGCCAGCGACACGATGAGCGCCAGCGTCGACGTCAGCGTGCCGACGAAGACCATGCGCAGGACGCCGGCGCGTGCGGAAAACCGCCCGGAGATGAAACTGCCGGTGACATAACCGACCGAACTGGCGCCGAAGAATAGGCCGAGCGCGACCGGACCGAGCCCGAAAACCTGCGTTCCGACAAAGGGCGCGCCGCCGAGATAGGCGAAAAAGGTTCCCGCCGAGCAGGCCTGGACGACGCCATAGCCCCAGAAGCGCGGTGCGGTGAGAAGCTCGGGATAGCCGCGAAACTGTTCGGCGAAGGACGCGAAGGCGTGCGGACGGGTTTCGCCGACATCGCGCCAGATCAGCCAGAGCGCAGCGCCGCCATACAGGAACATGACCCAGAAACTGGCGCGCCAGCCAAGCGTCGAATCGAGAATGCCGCCCAGCGCCGGACTGAACATCGGCACGGCGGCCATGCCCATGGACAGATAGGCGATCCTGGAGGCGGCGCTCGCCTCCGCGACGGTATCGCGCACCACGGTCCGGGCGAGCACGACACCGGAAAAGACGACCGCCTGCAGCATGCGAAAGCCGAGGAACATCACCACGTTGGTGGAGACAATGCATCCGAGGCTGGCGACCACGAAGATGAAATAGGCCGCGAGCAGCACGGGACGCCGTCCGAAACGGTCGGCGAGCGGGCCGAGAACGATCTGGGTGGCGCCCGTCAGGGCGAGATAGAGCGCCACCGAAAGCTGGATGACGCTGTATTCGGTGCCGAATTCCGCGGCCATGCGCGGCAGCGACGGCAGGAAGATGTTCATCGCCATCGCCGCGACGCCCGTCACGGCGACCAGCGTCATGAAGGCCGGTGGCGTTGTGCGGTCGAGGAACCGCGGCGCGGCAGGTTCGGGACTGTCGGCGGCCTGCGTCACGGCGCGTCAGCCCGCCATGCGCAGCCGCCGCCGGGCGTCATGCCTCGGCGGCTTCCCTGGCGCGGCCGGCCGATCGGTCGGCGAAATCGACGACGACGTAATCGCCCTCGACCTCGACCGGAATGGTGTCGGCGACATAGGGGCCCTTGACCAGATCCTCGCCCGTCACCGCCTCGGTGGCGTAGGCGCGCGTCCGGGTCGATTTCGGATCGCTCCAGGACTGGCCGGTCCGCACGTCATACTCCCAGCCATGCCAGGGGCATTTCAACATCTCGTTCTTGCGACACATGCGGTAGGTGCCGGGCCCGTCGCTTTCGACGATCGCGCCGAGCCGCCCGCCGGACAGCTTGGCGCCGCCATGCGGGCAGACATCCATGAGCGCGAAGAACTCGTCTCCGAGCCGGACCAGGCAAAGCTCGCGCCCCGCAACTTCAACCCGGCGAATGCCCCTGTCGGGAAAGCCGGCGACTTCTGCAACAACGTGTCGGGTCATTGGTAACCATAGAGCTTGCTGGCGTTGCCGCTGAGGACGGCGTCGCGCTGTTCGTCTTCGACGGGGAAACGGAAAAGCCGATAGGCGTCGTCGTAATCCCAGTGCGGATAGTCGGAGGAGTACATCAGCCGGTCCCAGCCGATCCAGTCGATCACGTCGATGATGTCGCGGGGCTTCTTCGGCTCCTCCATGGGCTGGGTCGCCCACCAGAAATGCTCCTTCATGTATTCCGAAGGCTTGCGCTTGAGATGCGGCACCTCCTTGTGGAAGGTGTCGAAATGCTTG
The DNA here is from genome assembly GCA_002698425.1 of Ahrensia sp. The sequence goes on from NZXU01000090.1 coordinate 39,507, forward strand.
TCCATGCGCCAGCCGAGCGCCGGCGCCCAGGAAAAGCCGCCCTCGATGATGGCGACCTTCAGCTTCGGGAATGCCTCCAGCACGCCCTCGATGACGAGGCTCGTCACCAGCGATTCGGCGCCGGGCACGAAGGTGTAATGCTCCTGGAAATAGAAGCTCGGCCAGCCGGAGCCGCTCGACGGCTTGCCGTTGGAGAAGCCGACCGGGTGCAGGCCGATCGGCAGGCCCGCCTCGGCGGCGGCGCGGTAGATCGGCCAGTATTTGCGGGTGCCGAGCGTCTCGTTGGGACGGGTCGACATGATGACCTGCACGAAGCGCTTGTCGCCGGCGTGTTTCTCGATCTCGGCGACGGCCGATTCAGGATTGTCCTGCGCCACGACGATGCCGCCGCGCAGGCGCGGCTCGGGCTCCAGCCATTCGGCGATCTGCCAGTCGTTCGAGGCGCTCGCCATCGCGGCGGCGAGATCCGGATTGCGTTCCTCCATGCCGCCGCGGCTGAGCGCGATCAGATTGCCGACCTCGATGCCGAGCGGGTCGAGATGCTGCTCGCGCAGCATTTTCAGGTCCGAGCCGGGCGGTCCGACCTCCGGCTTGGAATCCATGCGCATGCCGTTGGCGGTCATGCGCGGATAGGCAAGCTGGCCGACCAGCGCCTGGCGCATATGCGTGCCGAAGGTCTGCAGGTGCTCGACCCAGCGCTTTTCCATGAAGGGAAAGAGCGCCGCAGGCGATCTCGGCGCCGGGTGGATGTCGCAATCGACGATGCGCAGCCTCGTGGCGGCATCCGTTTCGAAGAGCGGGCGGTTCATGTCATTTCCTCCAGGATTGCGGCGGCCTCGCGCAGCGCCGGTTCGGCGGCGAGGCGCGGATACGCCTTCAGCGCGTTGCCGGACAGAATGCCCGGAAGCGCCTCGTCGGGCAGGCCCGCCGGAAGCGGATCGGAGCCGGTGAATTGCCGGTGCGGATAGTCGGTGGAATAGAGCAGCATGTCGGTGCCGCCGATATGCTTGATGATCTGCTTCAGCTCCTCCGGCCCCGGCGGGTCGGACGGCTGCAGCGACAGGAACACGCGGCCGGCCATGATCTCGGAGGGCTTGCGGTCGAGCCACGGCACTTCCGGGCGGACGCCGCGCCATGTCTTGTCGTTGCGCCAGATGATCGTCGGCAGCCAGGCGAAACCCGATTCGAGGAAGACGACATTCAGATCGGGGAATTTGTGCAGGACGCCCTCGCCGACCAGGGCGGTCAGGATGTTCTCGAACACCATGGACTGCATCACATAGTCTTCGAACTGGTAGGACGGCCAGCCGGAGACGCTGGGCGGCAGGCGATAGATGCCGCCGGCATGGATCGCCAAGGTCAGGCCGTGCTTCTCGCAGGCCTCGTAGAGCGGCCAGTATTGCCGGTTGCCGTGATGGATCTCCTGCATGGCGAGCAGCAGAACCTGCACGAAGCGCTTGTCGCCGGCCAGCCGCTCGATCTCCGCGACGGAGGCGGCGATGTCCTCGCCGGACACGTAGATCGAGCCGCGCAGGCGCGGTTCCCTGTCGAGCCATTCCTTGGCGACATAGTCGTTGACCGCGCTCATCAGCACGGCGCGCATGTCGGGATTGTGCAGGGCGACGACGCCATGCAGCATCGAGGCGACGGCAATATCGGTGCCGAACTTGTCCAGCGCGGCCGAGACGTCGAGGCCCTCGAAATCGGGATTGGCGGACAGCGGCGAATTCGGCGGATAGGAGGTCAGGCGGAACGGGCTGTCGGTGATCTCGCGTTCCTGGATCTGGAACTGCCAGAACTCGTCCATATAGGGCAGCAGGTCTTCTATCGAAGCCTGCGGCAGATGAAAATCGGCGTCGATTCGCAACGGTGTGCGTGTCGGCAAAGTACTTCCTCCCGGTATACCTCTTGGGACTGGATCATATTCCCGCGGAAATTCGGAGAGAACCACGCATTTCACGAAAACTCATGTCGCGATATGTGCACTGGCCTTCGAGAAGGCCTCGCGAAGCCCTTGGAACTCAAGATGAATTATGGCGCGCGCGGCCGGAAAATCAACAGGCGCGCCGTGGCCTAGCCGCCGGTCATCTCGCTCCAGCGCCGGCGTAGGGCGGGCATGTCCGGCGCATCCTCGAAAAGCAGGCCGTCCTCTTCGCCCAACTCGATCCAGGGCTGTTTCGTCGCGGTGAAGATGTGGCCGGCGGGATAAAGCCACGAGCGATCGTCCAGCGTGCCCGGCTTGATGACAAGCAGATCGCCTCCGATGATCCGGTGGGTGATCCGCGTGCCGCAGGAAGGACAGAAGGTCTTTTCCTGCGGGCGGCCCGATCCGCCGGTGCAGGGATATGTCTCCAGCTCGCCGTCGATCTCGACGCCGTCGGCCGGCAGCATCAGCGAGGATCCGAAGGCGCTGCCGGACTGGCGCTGACAGAGGGTGCAGTGGCAGGCGTAATAGGTGACGGGTTTCGCGGTGACGCGATAGCGCAGCTTGCCGCATTCGCAGCCGCCGGTGAGCGGCAGCTCGGGCAGTGCGACTTTCTTGATCCCGTCCCCCATCAGGCCGCCAGCGCCTTGACGCGGGCGCGCAGATCGAAGTCCGGATCGGCGATCTGGCCGGCCGTGACCTCCGCGCCGGCCTCCAGAAGCTTGCGCGTCATCGCGTAGGTGGCCGCGTCGTTCATGCAGTCGACGGCGATCAGGCGGTCGTCGCGGAAATAGAAATGCGAGACCGAGCCCTCGCGCTTGCCGGGCCGGACGATCACCGCGTCGTAGCCGCGATTGAAGCCGGCGATCTGCAATTTCATGTCGTACTGGTCCGACCAGAACCAGGGATGCGGGGCGTAGACCGTGTCGGCGCCGCAGATGTTGGCGGCGGCGACGGCGGCCTGGTCATGCGCGTTCTGCACCGATTCCAGCCGCGTCGGCTGGCCGTCGAAGGGCAGCACCGCGCAATCGCCGGCGGCGTAGATCGACGGGTCGTCGGTGCGGCAGCGATCGTCGACGATTATCCCGCCCTCCACCGCGAGGCCGGACTTTTCGGCGAGGTCGGTATTGGCGGCGATGCCGATGCCGACGACGGCGAGGTCGAGGGGCAGTTCGGTTCCGTCGGCGAGGCGCACGGCGACCGCCCTGCCCCCGCTTTCGACGATGCGGTCCATCTGCGTGTCTTCCAGGATGGTGACGCCGTGGGACCGGTGCAGGGCGCGGAATGCATCCGCGGTCTCCTTGCAGGCGACGCGCTTGAGGATGCGGTCCGCCGCCTCGATGACGGTGACGTCGAGCCCTTTCTTGGCGGCTTCGGCCGCAGCCTCGAGGCCGATATAGCCGCCGCCGATGACGATCAGCTTGCGGCCCGGCTGGAACTCCGCCATCAGGCCGTTGGCGTCACCGAGCGTGCGCATGACGCGGACATTGGGCAGGCTGCCGCCGAGCTCCGGCGGCAAGCGCCGGGCGCTTCCGCCGGTCGTCAGCAGCAAGGCGTCGTAGCCGAGCGTCTCGCCGCCGGCGAGCGCGACCTGCTTGTCATGACGGTCGATCGCCGTTGCCGCCGCGCCAAGCCGCAGGCCGATGCGGTTCTCGTCATACCATTCGCGCGGGCGAAGCCGAAGCCGGTCGAGGCTCATCGCGCCGGACATGTATTCCTTCGACAGGGGCGGATGCTGATAGGGAAGCTCGTCTTCGTCGGAGACGATCACGATCTCCATATCGGCGGCATGGTGGCGGAGAGCGGCGGCGGCCGCGACCGCGGCATGGCTTCCTCCGATGATAACGGTTCTTGTCATGAATTGCTCAGCGAAAGTCAGTCGTTCCGGGATCGTTGGAATAGCGTTGTTTGAGCGCACTGTATACGTCGCGGCCGGCGACAACTGCTTTTCCCGTCCCCGTGCAACCGCACAAAAAATAGACAGGCCGCAACGGAAACTGCACAAAAACAGGTTCGAAACAGCCGGATTTCAGCCGGAAAGGCAGGTTTTCGCCGTCTGGCACGACCCTTGCTTCGATTTCAGCGTGCAGAGGCGCCTAGGGTTCCGGTTCTTTCAAGAATGTCTGGTCCGAGAGGTGCAAGCCGCCATGAATGGCGGTGACACGGCGGGGCAAAATCCCGGGAGACAACTGCACAGGTTTGCGCGCGCAGGCCTTCTCCCGGATGTGCGCTCGAACCTCCCATAAACGCGGCGCGACCGCGCGAAACTTGAGAGGCAGGAGCATGATCAGGAAATTCGTCACCACCCTCGGACTTGCGGCAACGCTGGCCTTGCCACTTTCGGCAACCGGAGCGGCCGCGGAAGAGAAGACAGAATTCAGCGTTTGCTGGTCGATCTATGTCGGCTGGATGCCGTGGGGCTATCTCGCCGATTCCGGCATCATGAAAAAATGGGCCGACAAATACGACATCTCGGTCGATATCGTGCAGATCAACGACTATGTCGAATCCATCAACCAATACACGGCCGGCCAGTATGACGGCTGTTCGATGACCAACATGGACGCATTGTCGATCCCCGCCGGCGGCGGCGTCGACACCACCGCGCTGATCGTCGGCGACTATTCCAACGGAAACGACGCCATCATCCTGAAGGACACGAGCGATCTCGCCGCCATCGCCGGCCAGAACGTCAATCTCGTCGAATTGTCGGTCTCGCATTACTTGCTGGCGCGCGCGCTCGACTCCGTCGGCCTGTCGGAAAAGGATCTCACGGTGGTCAACACCTCCGACGCCGACATGATCGCGGCCTATGGTACCGATGACGTGACCGCCGTGGTCACCTGGAACCCGCTGGTCTCCGAAATCCTCGAACAGCCCAATGCCAACAAGGTGTTCGACAGCGCCGGCATTCCCGGCGAAATCATCGACATCATGATGGTCAATACCGAGACGCTGGCCGACAATCCGGCCTTCGGCAAGGCGCTTGCCGGCGCATGGTACGAGGTGATGGGCCTGATGGCGTCCGGCGACGAGGAAGCACTAACCGCCATGGCGGAGGCGTCCGGCACCGACCTCGCCGGATACAAGGCGCAGCTCGATTCCACCGAGATGTTCTATGCGCCCGCAGACGCCGTCGCCTTCACCGAAGCCGCCGAACTGCCGAAGACGATGCAGTTCGTCGCCGAGTTCCTGTTCGACAAGGGCATTCTCGGCGAAGGCGCGCCCAGCCCGGAATTCGTCGGCGTCTCCTTCCCGGACGGCTCCGTCTATGGCGACGAGGCGAACGTCAAGCTGCGCTTCGACACGACCTACATGCAGATGGCCGCCGACGGCGCGCTCTGATCGTCAACCGCGCCCGGCGCTTCGCGCGCCGGGCCTTTTCTCCCGGTCGCCCATGCGCCTGATCAACCGCAAACCGTCTCGCGCCACAGCCTTTGCGCTGGGCATGGCGCCCTTCGTCGCGGCGATCGTCGCCTATGCGGTCGCCAGCCACTACCGGCGGCTCGACAATCCCGCCGACAAGTTGCTGCCGTCTTTGCCCGACATGGCCGCCGCCTTTTCGCGGATGGCGTTCACGCCGGACCGGCGCTCTGGCGACCTGTTGTTGTGGATGGACACGTTCGACAGCCTCGAAAGGCTCGCGGCCGGAATGGGCGTCGCGGTTCTGCTGGCGCTGTCGCTCGGCATCCTGATCGGCTTCATCCCGCATGTGCGGTCTTCGCTGGCGCCCTTCATCGCGACGTTCTCGCTGATCCCGCCGATCACCATCCTGCCGATCCTGTTCATCATCTTCGGGCTCGGCGAACTGTCGAAGATCATGCTGATCGTCGTCGGCACCGCGCCGGTGATGATCCGCTCCGTCGCGCAAGCCGTGATGGAGATTCCGCGCGAACTGATCATCAAGGCCGAGACGCTGGGCGCCTCGGTCTGGCAGATGATGGTGCGCGTGGTCCTGCCGCAGATCCTGCCGAAGCTGATCACGGCGATCAGGTTAGGGCTCGTGCCCGCCTGGATCTTCCTGATTTCCGCCGAAGCGATCGCGTCGACCTCCGGCCTCGGCTACCGCATCTTCCTGGTCCGCCGCTATCTCGCGATGGACGTGATCCTGCCCTATGTCGTCTGGATCACGCTGCTGGCCTTCATCCTGGACCGGCTCTTGCTGATCGCCTCGCGCCGCGCCTTTCCCTGGCACCATTTGCAGGGAGACAGCCTGTGAGCGAGCAGCCGAAAGTTTCCGTGCGCAACGTCGCGAAGATCTATGACGGCACGGTGGTGCTGGAACGGCTCGATCTCGACATCGCGGCGGGCGCGCTTTGCACCATCGTCGGCGCGTCGGGCTGCGGCAAGTCGACCTTCCTGCGGATGTTGCTTTCGCAGGAAGTTCCCTCGCGCGGCGAGATCCTCATCGACGGCGAAAAATTGCCGCCCGAACCGACGCCCGATCGCGGCATCGTCTTCCAGCGCTACTCGGTCTTCCCGCATCTGACGGTCGAGGAAAACCTGATGCTGTCGGCGGAGTTCGACGCCGCGCCGCTGACCGGGCGGCTGTTCGGTTCCAAGCGCGCGAAAGCGCGCGAGGCCGTGACCGGGACGCTGGAGCGGATCGGGCTGGCGCAGGCGCGCAAGCGCTATCCGGCGCAGCTCTCGGGCGGCATGCAGCAGCGCCTCGCCATCGCGCAGGCGCTGTTGAAGAAACCGAAAATCCTGCTGCTCGATGAACCGTTCGGCGCGCTCGATCCCGGCATCCGCGCCGACATGCAGGAACTGCTGATCGAGCTCTGGAAGGAACTGTCGATGACCATCTTCATGGTCACGCACGATATCCACGAGGCCTTCAAGCTCGGCACGCGCGTGCTGGTCTTCGACAAGATCCGCCACGACCCGGACGCGCCCGACCGCTGGGGCGCGACGATTACCTACGACCTGCCGCTCGACCGGGCCGGCGTGCAAACCATCCCCGATGCCGGGGCCCTTTTCGCTCTCAAGAACACAACAAGAGGAGACGTCCCCCATGCGTGACATCCATTCGCGCGGTCCCGAGCGTTCCGGACGCAAGGCCGGCCTGACCAAATGCGCCGAGCCGGCGCGTTTACACCACCCGGATTTCGACAAGCTGAACATGCGCGGCTGGAAGGCGGCGGAAAAGGAAGGCACGCTTCCCTCGGCGGCGTGGCAGAAGGAACGCCAATGGGCGCTGCGCATGGGGCTGACCGGCTCGGATTCGCTGGAAGACAAGTCGATCCCGACCTTTTCGCGCGGGGAACTGCCGCATTATGCCGGCATCAACACCTTCCTGAAGGCGCCCTATATAGAGGACGTGACCAAGGTCGGCGCCTATGACGCGGCGATCATCGGCATTCCCTTCGACGGCGGCACGACCTACCGGCCCGGCACGCGGTTCGGCCCGCAGGGCGTGCGCAAGATCTCGGCGCTCTACACGCCCTACAACTACGAAATGGGCATCGACCTGCGCGAGCAGATGACGCTCTGCGATGTCGGCGACGTGTTCACGATCCCCGCCAATATCGAAAAGACCTTCGACCAGATCAGCCGCGCCGTCTCTCACGTCGCCTCGTCGGGAGCGCTGCCGATCATGATCGGCGGCGACCACTCGATCGGCTTTCCCTGCGTGCGCGGCATCGCGCAATGCACCTCGAAGCGCATCGGCATCGTGCATTTCGATCGCCATATCGACATCCAGGAAAAGGATCTCGACGAGCGCATGCACACGACGCCGTGGTTCCACGCGACCGACCTCGCCAACGTGCCGGCGGTCAATCTCGTGCAGGTCGGCATCGGCGGCTGGCAGGTGCCGCGCGAGGGCGTGCAGGAAGCGCGCAAGCGCAACACCAACATCTTCACCATGCGCGACATCGAGGAAATGGGCCTTGCCGAGACGGCGGCCCGCGCGCTGGAGCTCGCCTGGAAGGACGCGGACGCGGTCTATATCTCGTTCGACATCGACTCGGTCGATTGCGGCTTCGTGCCCGGCACGGGCTGGCCGGAGCCGGGCGGCTTCCTGCCGCGCGAAGCGCTGGAACTGGTCTCGCTGGTCGCAGCCGAGGGCATTTGCGGCCTGGAAGTCGTCGAGGTCTCGCCGCCTTACGATACGTCGGACATCACCGCCCTGCTGGCGACCCGCGTCATCGTCGACGTGCTCGGCACTTTGGTCAGCCATGGCAAGATGGGATCGCACAAGGGCATCATCGACAAGCCGGTAACGATCCCCGCAGGCCCGGATGTCGACGGCCAGGGATGGGGGACGAATAATGCATGACGATCACTCCCATCACGGTCACGATCATTCGCATGATCACGATCACGGCGATGGCCATGCGCACCATCACCACGGGCCGGGACATAACCATCCGCACGACCATGCGGAGCACCTGCATTCGCATGTGCATGGCGATGCGGCGAAGGAGCGCCAGGAGGAACTGCGCGTTCTCGCCACCGCCTTCCTCGACGGCTACCGCAAGGCGGACGACAAGACGTCCTTCCTGCGGGTCGCCGGCGTGCCGTTCAGGCGCACCGGATCGGACGGGCTGGCCATGCATCTGGTCGAGACGAAGATCGAATCGAAGTGGCAACTCGGCACCGCCTCGCCGGCCTTCGGCTCGCGCGAACTGGTCTACCTGCCCTATCCCGGCGAGATGGTGACCGAGCGCGAGACGATGACATTCACCTATGTCTCGCTGAGCGAGCGCGCCGATATTGACCTGACGGAGGTTCTCGCCGCCCGCGCTGAGAAATGATCGCTAGCGCCGGATCGTGAAGGCGCCGATCGCCACGGCGACCCAGCCGGCCATCATGGTCATGCCGCCGGCCGGCGCCGCCATGGCGAAGAGACGGCCATGGCCGAACAGCCGGAGCGCGATATCGGCCGAGAACATCGCCGCACCGACGAAAAGAAGCAGCGCCGCGATGCGCAGGACGATCCCGCCCCGCGCCATAAGGCCGAGCGCCAGCAGCGCCGGCGCATGGGTCAGGCAGACCAGCGCCACCGCGCTCGCCAGACGCGGATCGTCGCCCGCATGGGCGCTCATGGCCGCTGCGCCGACGCCGGCGAAACCGAGAATGCCCGCGCCGACAAGGGCCAGGCTGTTGGCAGCCGATTTTTCGCTCATTCGAAGTCTCCTTGCCGCGTGGAAATAGCGCAAGCGCGACGCAGCCGAAACCGGCCATCGTGCCGCATGGCGCGAATTGCCGGCGCGAGCGCACTGTCCACGACCGATTGGCCCACAGCGATTGCGCCTGTATTCCCGCCCGCCTAATGCTGGTGGCGTTCATCCGCGATTCCATCCCAACCGCCCTGCCCGGCAGCCGAGCCTTCATGTCCGCCAAGCACGCCGTCCTGAAAGAGGTCTTCGGCTTCGACAGTTTCCGCCCCGGGCAGGAACACATCGCCGACTGCCTGCTGACCGGCCGCAACGTGCTCGCCGTCATGCCGACGGGCGCGGGCAAGTCACTGACCTATCAGGTACCGGCGCTGGTGAAGGGCGGGCTGACCGTCGTCGTCTCGCCCTTGGTGGCGCTGATGCACAACCAGGTCGCCGCGCTGAAGCTGGCCGGCGTCGCCGCCGAGACGATCAACTCCTCGGCCAGCCGCGACGATAATGTCGCGATCTGGCGGCGCGTCGCTTCAGGTCAGGTGCGCATCCTCTACATGGCGCCGGAACGCCTGATGACGGAGCGCATGATCGGCGCGCTGCAAAGGATCGGCGTCTCGCTCTTCGCCATCGACGAAGCGCATTGCATCTCGCAATGGGGCGCGTCCTTCCGACCGGAATACGACATGCTGCAGGATCTGCGCACGGACTTTCCCGGCGTGCCGATCGGCGCTGTGACGGCGACCGCCGACGAGGCGACGCGGCGCGACATCGTCGAGAAGCTTTTCGCAGGCGACGGCGAGGTCTATGTCGCCGGTTTCGACCGACCGAATATCAGCCTCACGGTCGAGCCGAAGGCCAACACCAAGAAACAGTTGCTCGCTTTCCTGGACGGCCGTGAAGAACAGAGCGGCATCGTCTACGCCCTGTCGCGGCGCAGCAGCGAGGAGCTGGCGACCTTCCTGTCCGGCCAGGGACACCGCGCCGTGCCCTATCACGCCGGTCTGACGCCGGAGCAGAGGGCGGAGACCCAGAACCTGTTCATGACGGAACCCGGCGTCATCGTCTGCGCCACCATCGCGTTCGGCATGGGCATCGACAAGCCGGATGTGCGCTTCGTCTTCCACGCCGACCTGCCCGGCTCGCTCGACGCCTACTACCAGGAGATCGGCCGCGCCGGACGCGACGGCGCGCCGGCGGACGCGCATATGGTGTTCGGCCTGCAGGACATCACCATGCGCCGCCGCTTCATCGACGACGAGAATGGCGGCGAGGAACGGCGTCGGCGCGAACACAAGCGCCTCGATTCGCTGGTCGCCTATTGCGAGGCCCCGTCCTGCCGCCGCCAGAGCCTGTTGTCCTATTTCGGGGAAACGTCGGAGCCCTGCGGCAATTGCGATGTCTGCCTCAACCCGGTCGAGACCGTTGACGGGACGGAGGACGCCCGCAAGATCCTGTTCGCGGCGCAGATGACCGGCGAGCGCTTCGGCGCGACGCATCTGGCCGACCTGCTTCTCGGCAAGGCCAACGAGAAGGCCGAGGCGCAGCGGCATACGGAGCTGCCGGTCTTCGGCGCGGGCAAGGACAAGCCGCGCCCGCTCTGGCAGTCGCTGATCCGCCAGCTCGTCGGCGGCGGCTACCTGACGCTGGACGTCGCCGGTTACGGCGGGTTGTCGATCGCGCCGAAGGGGCATGCCCTGCTCGCCGGTGAGGCCGAGTTCCGCTACCGGCCGGACCTGATCCGCGGCGGCAGAAAGAAGCAGCGGACAAGCGCCGCCGAACTGGACGCCGACGTGCCGGCACATCTCCTCCAGCGCCTCAAGGCGCGCCGCACCGAACTGGCGCGCGAGCGTTCCGTTCCCGCCTATGTCATCTTTTCCGACAAGACCCTGATCGAGATGGCCAAGGCCCAGCCCGCCAACCACCGCGATTTCGCGCAGCTGCACGGCGTCGGCGAGGCAAAGCTGGAGCGGTTCGCCGATGTGTTCATCGAGGAAATAAAGCGGCACGCGGAAAACGCGTGACAGGCGCCGCCGGTCCGCCAGTCAGGCCGGCTGGTATGCGCCGATATCGGATCGCACATGCGCCAGCACGGCGTCGAAGCGGTGCGTCGAGATCAGGTGGCCCGCATCCTCGACCATGATCAGATTGGCCTGCCGGATCCGTTCCACGGCTTCGGCGATATAGTGCGGCGGCACCATGCGGTCGGTGTCGCCATGGATGAAATCGACGCCGCCATTGTATTTCTCCAGCGCGGAGACCCAGTCCCACTGGTTGAGGGCGAGATCCGCGGCGATCCGGTCGCCGGCACGTTCGCCGATCAGTTCGATCCAGTCCTGCATCCAGCCTTTCTCCAGCAGGCTTTCCAGCGCCGCCTGGTCCGGACCGGGTTCGCGATAGGTATGGCGCATCGCCAGCGCCGACAGCCGCTTCGACCGCGTCAGGCGCAGATAGCTTTTCATGACGACATTCAGCGCGGCGGGTTGCGTCCGCATGACATTGGCGAAGGCGTGCTGCAGGCTCGCCGGTTTTGAAGGCTTGTGCCCCGACGCCGCCGGAAAAGGGCTTCCGACGAGAACGAGGCGGCGCGCCAGATGCGGATGGCGGGTGGCGAAGAAGGCGGCCCAGGCGACGCCCGTATTGGCGGCGACACAGGTGACCGGGCCGGGGAACATCATCTCCACGACCTCGGCGAGATCGTCGGCATAGTCGGCGGCCATCTGGCCGGTCTCGACAGGCCCGGCCTCCCAGAAGAAGCGCGGCACGGTGATCCAGCGGACGCCATGGGCATGCAGCTCCGAAATCTTGTCCGGGGCGAGCACGGTCGGCGCCAGCATCTGGTGGAAAAAGAGACAGGGGATGCCGTCGCGCGGGCCGAACTCCCAGACCTGGACCCGGCGGCCGCTGCGCAGCGCGAAGGTGTGGAGAAGCGCTTCGTCTCCATAGTGGCGGCGCAAGAGTTCCTGTTCGGGATCGCGCTCGATGCGGGCTTCCGACAGGCGGTCGAGCAGGCAGCCGATGAGACCGAGCGAAACCGTCCTGACCAGCCCGGACTGGCTGTTGACGTCGAGCTTCTGGAAGATCACCTGCAACTGCTTGCGCCGGGTCTCGTAGCTGGCGCCGGAACTCTGCGCGGCCTCCTTCAGGTCGCGGCCGGCGAGAAGATTGGCGACGAGCCGGAATTCATTGGCGGTCAGCGAAACCGGCTGGCCGAGCCGCGCCAGCGCGTTTTCGACGAAGCTCCGGTCGATATGGAAGGCGAGCCAGCCGACCCCGTCCGGGGCCGCATTGCGGTCCATGCTCGCCTGCGAGAAGAGGAAAAGCCCGCCCTCATGCTCGCCGAAACACACGGATACGCCGGCCTTCGCTTCATCCGTGACGCTGCCCGGGAAACCATCATGGTCGGCGTCGAAGGAAATCCGGGCGCCCGCGTCGTCATAAAGACAGGCCGGCAGACCGAGCGCCTCCAGCCGGTCGAGATAGGTGTAGAACCGAGAACCCGCCTCGTAGCCCTGCGCCGACGCGGCATCGGGAATTCCTTCCTGCGGGCCGATCGTGCCCAGCAGTTTCGGAATCGCCAGGAGCCTCGTCGCGCTCTCGGCAAGGGGATCGTTCACGGAGGTCATTTCGGCAGGAGCATCAAAAAACCGTTGTTTTGCCGCGCAAATTTCCAGTCCGCGCGCACGGGGTCAAGCAAGAACCGCCGGTTTGGCTAACGGTCGGTGGTGAAAGCGAGACCCGATTGCGGACGGATCGGCAACGCGGCCATTGTATCCCTGCCACCCGAGGTTGCGGCCGCCGAAAGTCGCGCTATCGGCGGTGGCAAATCAGGCGGCGGCTACACGGTGTGGGGAGAGGGAATGGTGGGCCCGGAGGGACTCGAACCCCCAACCAAGCGGTTATGAGCCGCCGGCTCTAACCAATTGAGCTACAGGCCCCACCCGGAACTGTGCCTAGCCGAAACGTTGCCGCTTCACAAGCGGCTGTGTGCATTCGCACGCTTCGCGCCATATTGGCGGCGTAATGGCGTGGCACCGCCCTCCTCGAAGGGCCGACAAGACGGGAAACCAGACATGACATTCGCAGGAAAATCCGTTGCCGCCGCGCTGATGCTCGCCACGCCGCTGGCCGCATTGCCGGCCGCCGCACAGGACAGCCAGCCGACGCCGCGCATCGTCGTTACCGGCGAGGGCTCGGCCACCATCGCGCCCGACATGGCGGTGCTGACGCTGACCGTGCTGCGCGAGGGCAAGACGGCGCGCGAGGCGCTCGACGCCAATTCGGTCGCGATGCAGGACGTGCTCGATGCGATGAAGGCGGAGGGCGTCGAGGAACGCGACCTGCAGACCGCGAATTTCTCCATCGAGCCGCAATATTACTACCCGCCGCGCAAGAGCAGCGGCGAGGCCGAACAGCCGCGCATCACCGGCTATATCGTCCGCAATTCGCTGACGGTGCGGCTGCGCGATCTCGACAAGCTCGGCGGCGTCCTCGACAAGGCGGTGTCGCTCGGCGTCAACCAGGGCGGCAATATCGCCTTCACCAATGACGACCCGTCGGCAACCGTCGAGAAGGCCCGCACCGAGGCGATGAAGAACGCCATCGCCAAGGCGAAGACGCTGACCGAGGCGGCCGGGATCGGCCTCGGCAAGGTGCTGGAGATTTCCGAAGTCTCGACGCCGAGCATGCCGGAACCCTACGCCAAGGTCCGTTCGGCGATGGTCGAATCGGCCGACGCCGTGCCGGTCGCCGCCGGCGAGAACGCCTATACGGTGACGGTCAACGTCACCTTCGCGCTCGACCAGTAGCGGTTATTGGCCGGAAAGACCCGGCCAGTTTTCGTTCGCCCGGGAGATGAACCCGGCCGCGTCGTTGCGCCATTGGGCGCGGACATGGTCGGAGTAGTTCAGGTAAAGCTTGCCGTCGAGAACGGTGAAGGCTTGCGGGTCGATCGGCGCGGTCGCGTCATGGGCGACCGCATAGGCGCAGAAGCCGCCATATTGCGGCGCGTATTTTACCGGATCGGCGATGAAGGCGTCGCGATTTGCGGCGCTGGCGAAGCGGTATGTCGCGCCGTCATGGGTGGCGGTGAAGCCGCCGGAGCCTTCCACCGGCTGCCCTTCCGTGAAATAGGCGACCGGGTCGTAGCCCTCGATCGCAATCCCGTTGGCGTCGGCATTGACCTTGCCGGCCAGCGCGAAGCGGCCGGTGGCGATCAGCGTGACCCCGGCCAGCACGAGGCGGATCGAGGCGCGGCGGGTTATGAACATGACTTCCTCCCGTAAAGCGTGCGTCCCTATCGCGCCGATAAAGGCGGCGCGCAACACACGCCCCGTCACGTCTGCGTGAGATCGCGCATCCAATATTCCATCGGCTTGTCGGTCTCCTGCTCCTCGCCGATATCGCGCCATGCATAGGCCGTCCGCAGTCCCTCGATGCGTTCATATCCGCGCTTGCGCCAGAAGGCGTCGAGCGGGACATAGCCGGCGGGCCGCGCCGGGTGATCCGCCGGGCGGATGACGGCGGAGAAGATGCATTTCGAAAAGCCCTGTCGGCGCGCTTCCGCCTCGCGCTCCTCGAAGAAGCGTACGCCGACGCCCCGGCCGCGATAATCCGGCAGCAGCACGGATTCGCCGAAATAGAAGAAGTCGCCGACATCGAGGCCGCGCGTCTCGAAAGGCTCGGCGAATTCCGCCTTGTGTTGCGACAAAGGCGAGGCCGTCGCAATGCCGACGAGGTCTTCGCCGTCGAAGGCGCCGCAGACGAAGGCGCCCGGCGCGGCGGCATAGGTTTCCAGGTAGCGGCGCTCATAGTCCATGTCGCCGTCATAGAGATAGGGAAAGGCGCGAAAGACCGCGATGCGCAGCCGCGCCATGTCGTCGAAGCGCGCGGCGACCTCCTCGCCCGTCAGCGGACGGACGGAAACCGTCATCCCTTCTCGACCTGCGCGATCCAGTCCTTGAGGTTGTAATAGGTCGTCACGCGCGAAATCAGCCCGTCATCGACCTCGAAGAAGATGCCGGCCGGCAGCGTGTAGGTCTGGCCCGAGGCCTTGGGCAGGCCCTCCGCGGTCGCCTTGTAGGTGCCGTGCACGGTGAATTCGGCCGCGGCGCGCACGCCGCCCTCGCCCACCATGATGGCGATGTCGGCCAGCCGCTCGTCGTAATGGCGCGCCATCTCGGCATTGAACCAGCGGAACTTCTCCTTGCCGATCTCGCGGCCGCCCTCGTTGACGTCATGGGCGACGTCCTCGTGCAGGCAGGCGAGCATGGCGTCCCAGTCGCTTGCGTTGAAGGCGTCGAGATAGCGCCCGATCAGGGCTTTGGTGTCGGCTTCGGACATGGTCGTTCCTCTCAGGTCACACGGGTGATACGGAAACGCAGGCATTTCGCTGCGGGTTCCGTCGCTACATTCCTTCCTCGACCAGGTGGTCGAGATACTCGCCTTCATGCGCCATGTCCTGCTCATGCGCCGTCACCCGGCCGCGCATCGACATCGAGGCCTCGTGCACCGAACCCGGATCGCCGGAAATCAGCGGGTGCCATGCGTAGAGCGGCCTGCCCTCCGCGACGAGCCGATAGGCGCAGGTCCGCGGCAGCCAGGGAATGGTACGCACATTTTCGGGTGTCAGCTGCACGCAGTCGGGCACGCGCGCCTGGCGGTTCGCGTAATCGACGCAGCGGCAGGAGCCGTCATCGAACAATTCGCAGGCGACGGTCGTGTAGTAGATCTCGTCGGTATCATCGTCGATGAGCTTCGACATGCAGCATTTGCCGCAGCCGTCGCACAGCGCTTCCCATTCGGCTGCGCTCATCTCCTCGAGCGCAACACTTTCCCAGAAACGGTCTCGGAGTTCGGGCTTTGGGGCGGCGGTCATGGCCGCGACCAATCACATGCGCGCCACAGTGGCAAGACGGAACGCAAGCCGGCCTCGCAAGTTTTCTGGCAAAGGCCTAAAACCGTTCGAACGAGAGGAGAATGCGCCATGCGTTTTACAGGCAAGACCGTCATCGTCACCGGCGCGGCCGGCAATCTGGGACGCGCGGTCGCGAAGAGGTTCGCGGAGGAAGGCGCTTCAGTGGCGCTGTTCGGGCACAGGCTCGAAAAGGTCGAGGCGGTGGCGCAGGAGCTCTCGGGTAAACACGCCGCCTTCGGCGTCGACCTGACGGACCGCGAAGCGACGAAGAAGGCGATCGCCGAGCTTACCGGGAAGCTGGGTGCGCCGGATATCGTCTGCGCCATCGCCGGCGGCTTCGACATGGGCACGCCCGTGCATGACGTGCCGGCGGAAGACTGGCAGAAGATGATGGACCTCAATCTCGGCACGCTGCTGTCGGTGCTCGCCGCCGTGACGCCCGGCATGATCGAGCGCGGGTCCGGCAAGATCGTCACCATCGGCGCGAATGGCGCGAAGACGGGCGGCAAGACGATGGGGCCCTATGCGGCGTCGAAATCCGCGGTGATGCGCGTCACCGAAAGCGCGTCCGCGGAACTGAAGGGCCACGGCATCAACGTCAATTCCGTGCTGCCGTCGATCATCGACACGCCGGAAAACCGCAGCGCCATGCCGAAGGCTGATCCGGGCAAATGGGTCAAGCCCGAAAGCCTGGCCGGCGTCATCGCCTTTCTCTGCTCGGACGATGCGAAGGACATCCACGGCGCGCTGGTGCCGGTGACGGGGTTGAGCTAGCTCACTTATCGCATGGCCGGCGGCTAATCCGGCTGAAGCATTCGATTGAGAGACTCAACCCATTTGTTGGGAACACCCCGATAATGATCGAGCAAGCGGTCTTCGACGTGTTCAGGATCCCACACCGCAGCGCATTCAAGGCCCTCGCACATTTCTCTTGTTGCCGGTTCTTCTGTGCCACCTTGGTAATAGAGAGAGAATTTTCCGCTGATCGCATCACGCCGGAAGAAAACAGGGGGCGCGAGCAGTTCGTTTTCCAGCGACGCATGCCCAACGACCGGCCAGCGACGAGAACTGAGTGCCCGGTTCATCACCCAGATTCGGAACAAGACCCGTGATTTCAGTACGGTTTCCAAAGAGACATCCTTGGATAACGAATTCAGATCGTAGAACGCGATGAGTGGCTTCGCGAGAACCCGACCAAAGCAATAACTTCCGTCCGCAAGAGCAATTGCGACCACGTCTCCGTCTTTTGCTCGTTTCCCGACTGCCAAGTCTGCCTCTTTCTTCGAAAGTTAACTAGCGCCTGTCCTGCTTGACGCTTTTGCCGAGGCGGATCAGCGCCTCGCGCAGGCCCTCATCCTCGATATCCTCGGCCAGCGCCGCGATGCGTTTCTCGTCGGCGGGCGAAACGGGCGGCTTGCGGCGCACCGGCTTGCGCTCGGGCGCGACGGGCTTTTGGACCAGTTGCAGCCGCTCGACCGCCTGGAAGCCGAAAAAGGCATTCACCCGCTGGACGATCTCGCCGGACTGGTGCTGAACATGCAGGGCCGACATGCCCTCGGCGGCGACGATCAGCGTCGCCGGCTTGAACGGATCGTCCTCATGGGCGCGGCGCGGCCAATTGATTTTTTGCGGACGCGTCGTCTCGGCGAGCATCGAAGGGACGATTTCCGGCCAGGCGGCGAGCAAGGCGCTGGTCATGCCGGCGCGGCGCGCCAGGACCGGGTCGAGCACGCCGGAGACCAGCCCGCCAAGCTGTTCCGGCTGGCGGTGTTTTCGCATTCCCGGTTTGGATCCGTCCTGGGCCAATCGAAGGCTCCCGTTTCGCCGCCATGATAACGGCGGATCGTTGCGAATGCGACGGCTTGATCTTGTGCCCGGCTTTCGCGCACAAGAAGCGCCATGTCCGCCCCTGTCGAGTCCCTGCCCTCCGTCGCCGACCGGCTCCTCGCCTGGTACGACCGGCATGCGCGCGAGCTGCCCTGGCGGACCGGACCGGCGGAGATCGCCAAAGGCGCCAGGCCCGATCCCTACCGCGTCTGGCTCTCCGAGATCATGCTGCAGCAGACCACCGTCGCCGCCGTGAAGGACTATTTCGCGAAATTCACGAAAACATGGCCGGATGTCGCCGCGCTGGCCGCCGCGTCCGAGGACGACATCCTGAAGGCCTGGGCCGGGCTCGGCTATTATTCGCGGGCCCGCAACCTGAAGAAATGCGCCGACGCGGTGATGTCGGATCACGGCGGCGAATTCCCCGAATCGTCGCAAGGCCTGCGCGCCCTGCCGGGCGTCGGCGACTACACCTCCGCGGCCATTGCGGCGATCGCCTTCGGCGAGCCGGTCGCCGTGGTGGACGGCAATGTCGAGCGCGTGGTGTCGCGGCTCCATTGCATCGACACGCCGCTGCCGGAGGCGAAGAAACCGATACGCGCGCTGACACAGGCGATGACGCCCGCCGACCGGCCCGGCGACTTCGCGCAGGCAATGATGGATCTCGGCGCAACGCTCTGCACGCCGAAACGGCCGGCCTGCCTGCATTGCCCGCTGCGCGACGATTGCCGCGCGCTCGACGCCGGCGATCCGAAACGGTTCCCCGTCAAGCCGCCGAAAAAGGCGAAGCCCGTCCGGCGCGGCGCGGCCTATGTCCTGACCAATTCCGACGGCGCGATCCTGCTCGAAAAACGCGGCGACAGCGGCCTGCTCGCAGGCATGGCCCAGGTGCCGACCACCGGCTGGACGGCGCGGCAGGACGGCGCGACCGGCACGTCGGAAGCCCCGTTACCTGCCGCCGGCTGGATCGCCTGCGGCACGGTCGGCCATGTCTTCACTCATTTCGAATTGCGCCTCGACGTGTTCCGCGCCGAGGGCGAACTGACGCCGGAACCGCGGCAATGGTGGAGCGCGCCGGAGACGATCGCCGGCGAGGCACTACCCACTGTCATGAAAAAAGTGTTGGTTCTGGCCCTGGACCACGAATCACAGCACGATCTGGACTGAGCCATGACCGAGATCCGCCATATCGTCTTCGACATCGGCAAGGTGCTGGTGCATTACGACCCGGAGCTGCCGTTCCGCCGCATCATTCCCGACCACCGGCGCAGGGCCTGGTTTCTCTCCGAGGTCTGCTCGAACGACTGGAACGTGGAACAGGATCGCGGCCGGACCTGGATCGAGGCGGAAGACGAGCTGATCTCGCGCTTTCCCGACGAGGCGGACAATATCCGCGCCTTTCGCCGTCACTGGACCGAGATGGTGCCCTACGCCTATGAGGACAGCGTCGCGATCCTGCGCGAACAGCTCGACGCCGGCCGCGACGTGACGATGCTCACCAATTTCGCCTCCGACACGTTTCGCGAGGCGCAGGAGATCTACCCCTTCCTGAAGGCGTCGCGCGGGGTCACCGTCTCCGGCGACATCCGCATCATCAAGCCCGATCCCGCGATCTATGCGCATCACACGCGCGAATTCGGCCTCGATCCGGCGGCGACGCTGTTCATCGACGATTCGGAAAAGAACGTGGCCGCCGCCCGCGCATTCGGCTGGCAGGCCGTACAGTTCGAGGATGCGGAGCAATTGCGCGCGGATCTGGCGGACTACAAGCTCGCGGCATGAAGCTCCTCGGCCTGTCGGGCAGCCTGCGCGCCGGTTCCGGCAACACGGCCCTGCTGCATGCTTTTGCCGCCACTGCGCCGGACGGCTTCGATGTCGAGGTGTTCGACGGGCTGGGAGACCTGCCGTTGTTCTCGCCCGACAAGGAAGCCGACACGCCGCAGAGCGTGCTGCGCCTCGCCGCCCGTGTCGAGGCGTGCGACGGCATCCTGATCGCCTGCCCCGAATATGCCCACGGCATTCCCGGCGCCTTCAAGAACGCGCTCGACTGGCTGGTGTCCCGCTTCGAAATCCCCGGAAAACCGGCGATGCTGGTGCATGCTTCGACGCGCAGCCTCTATCTGCGGGAGCATTTGCGCGAAGTGCTGAGGACGATCTCCTGCCGGCTCTATCCGGAAGAGGAGTTCGAGGTGCATCTGATCAGGAAGGACCGGCGGGAGATCGACGCGATCCTGTCGACCGGAGAGATGCGCGCGGCGATGCGCATGAAACTGGAGGCGTTCGCGCGCTTCGCCGCGCAGGAAGGCTGAGCCGGGATCAGGCCCCGGCGGCAGCCATCTGTTTGCGCACCTGCTGGCGCAGCGCGTCGATCGGCTGAAGCGCGCCCTCTTCCTCATAGTGCCAGAAGGTCCAGCCATTGCAGGCGTCAAGGCCCTGAACCCGGGCGCCCATGCGGTGGATCGAGGCCTGTTCGCCTTCGTGATGCAGCGAGCCGTCGGCCTGCACGGTCGCGGCCCAGCGGCGCTTCGAATCCGTCAGCATCGCGCCGGGTTTCAAGAGCCCGCCATCGAGCAGCGTGACAAAGGCGATGCGCGGTTCGGCGCGTTTCGAGGCGACCAGCTTCAGCGTTTTCAGGTCGGCCTTTTCGACCGCCTCGATGCGCGCTGTCGCCGCGTCGATATAGGCCTGCTCGCGTTCGATGCCGATGAAGTGGCGGCCAAGGCGTTTCGCCACGGCGCCGGTGGTGCCGGAGCCGAAGAACGGGTCGAGCACAACGTCGCCGGGGCGGGTCGAGGCCATCATGACGCGGGCCAGCAACGCTTCAGGCTTCTGGGTCGGATGGACCTTGTCGCCATTCTCGTCCTTCAGCCGTTCGCCGCCATTGCAGATCGGGAACAGCCAGTCGGAGCGCATCTGCAGGTCGTCATTGGCGGCCTTCAGGGCTTCGTAGTTGAAGGTGTAGCCCTTGGCGCTCTGGTCGCGCGAGGCCCAGATCATCGTCTCGTGGGCGTTCTGGAAACGGCGGCCGCGGAAATTCGGCATCGGGTTGGTCTTGCGCCAGATCACGTCGTTGAGGATCCAGTAGCCGAGATCCTGCATGGAGGCGCCGACGCGGAAGATGTTGTGATAGGAGCCGATCACCCAGATCGTGCCGGTCGGCTTCAGCACGCGGCGCGCTGCGAGCAGCCAGGCACGGGTGAAGGCGTCATAGGCCTGGAAGGAATCGAACTGGTCCCAGTGATCGTCCACCGCGTCGACCTTGGACTGGTCGGGCCGGTGCAGATCGCCGTCCAGCTGCAGATTGTAGGGCGGATCGGCGAAGATCACGTCGACTGATTTTTCCGGGAGACTGTCGAGCGCGGTGACGCAATCGCCCTTGATGATCGTGTCGAGAACGTCGGGAAAGACGCGCGAAGACGGAGAAGACGAAAGCTTGGAAGCCGCGGCGGCGCGGCCCTTGGCGAGGCGAACGACAGACATGTAACACCCGGTTTACGCAGAACAATACCGGACGCATGGTTACCCAACGCGGTTAATGACGGGTTAGCGGGACGAGAAGAATTCGAATGAACGAGAGCACTACCCGCAAAAGGCGGGCTTGCTCGTCCAGGGGCTGTCCTTCAGCTTCTCCTCGAAATCGGCATTGATGTCGGCGAGCGTGATCTCGGCGAAGCGGCCGAGCAGCAACGCCCTCGCCTCGTCCAGCGTCGCCTCCAGCCTTTCGTCGATCGCCTGTTCGACCAGGCAATCCGCCTTTTCGCCGGTCGGGCCGAAGGCGAAGACCGCGGGTTCGCCGAGTGCGCGATAGACATCGAGCAGCGTGATCTCTTCCAGCGGCACGGCCAGCGCCCAGCCGCCGCCATGGCCTTTCCGGGAGGTCAGGAACCCGGCGTCGCGCAATCCCGCCATGGTGCGGCGCGCGACGACGGGATTGGTCGACATGAAACCCGCCACGGCTTCCGACGTCAGCGGCTCGTCATGTTCGGCCATGTGGATCAGCACATGCAGCATGCGCGACAGGCGGCTGTCTCTTCTCACGATCTTTTCCTTGTCGTTTCCGTCGAATTCTAGGCGCTTCCCGTCCATCACGCAACTTTTCATGTTCCATGATATTGACTCGCATGATCATGGAACTTTAAAAGTTGCGTGAATGAACAAACGGGAGAAAGCCATGTTCGACGCAATCGTTATCGGCGGCGGCTTCGCCGGCCTGTCGGCCACCATCTATCTCGCCCGCGCACGCCGCCGGGTGCTGCTGGTCGACGCCGGCAGCCCGCGCAACCGTTTCGCCGACGCCTCGCATGGCTTCCTCGGCATGGACGGCAAGTCGCCGATGGCGATCCGCAGCGCCGGACGGGCGGAACTCGCCGCCTACGACAATGTCTCGTTTCTCGACAGCGAGGCCGCCGACGCGCGCGAGGAGGAAGACGGTTTCACGATCACGATGAGCGACGGCCGAACCGAGCAGGCGCGCCGGCTGGTGCTGGCGACCGGCGTCACCGACGTCCTGCCGGAGGTCGACGGGCTTGCGGAGCGCTGGGGCAAAAGCGTCCTGCACTGCCCGTTCTGCCATGGCTACGAATTTCGCGACCGGCCGCTGGGCGTGCTCGCCACCGGGCCGGCTTCCGCGCATCAGGGCGACCTCATTCCGGATTGGGGGCCGACCACCTATTTCACCCAGGGCGAATTCGAGCCTTCCGGCGAGGAGCTCCAACGGTTCGCGGCGCGCGGCGTCGCCGTCGAGCGCACGTCGGTGATCGATCTTGTCGGCGACGCGCCGCATCTCGAGGCCGCGCGTCTGGCCGACGGGAGAACGATCCCGCTGGCCGCCCTGTTCACCGCGCCGAAGCTGAAAATGGCAAGCCCGATCGCCGAACGGCTCGATTGCGAATTCGTCGAGGGCGTGCTCGGCCCGCATCTGCTCGTCGACGCAATGAAACAGACCAGCGTGACCGGCGTCTTTGCGGCAGGCGACATGGCCATGCCGATGCACAGCGCCCTGCTCGCCTCGTCGGCGGGCATGATGGCCGGCGTCGCGGCCTACCGGTCGCTGATCGCCTGATCGGCGCCCCCGCTTACTGCGTGTTGTAGGGCCCTTCGTCGAAGCCGACGAAGACCTGCAGGTTCTGTTGCGTCGGTGCGGGAAGCACGACCTGGCTATCCTTGAAGATGAATTGCGTCGCGCCGGCATTGGGCGCGACGGCGACCTGGATCTTTCCGAGCTGCGAATAGGGCACGTTCTCGCCCTGGCGGATCGCCACGCGCAGCGGCAGTTCAAGCGCTCCCGACTGTCCCTTCGGGCCTTCGACGACGCGGCCGGCGGCGACGACTTCCATGAAGAGCTGGCCGCCCTGGTAGCGGCAGGTGCGGGTCACGTCGGTGATCGTCGCCAGATAGATGATCTCGTTGGGATCGCCGTCATTGCCCCTCGTATAGGTGCGCAGGATGGCGGTGCCTTCGCGAAGCTCGATGCGCGGACAATAGGCGCGCAGGTCCGCGCCCGTCAGTTCCTCGTCGCCCGGCTTGCCCTTCGCCGACCGGCTTCCGAGACCGTCGCCGAGATTGGCCGTCTGGCATGAAGCCACTGTCAAAAGAGCAAGAAGTGCGCCGAAACGTGCGAGGTTGCTGGCCTTGACGATACGCATGTCGATCCCGTTTATCCCGTATTCCCGTTGCGTCCCCCGCCGCCAATACCATGATAAAAATGGCGATTCAGCGGTCGCGGCGGCACCATCCATAGCTTTGTATGCTTCGTCAATGCCGGCGGGGACGACCGCTGTGGGCGATGGGGTTTGGAAATGGCCGGTTTTCGGCTAATGAGCGCGCGGCAAATCCCCGCGCGATCCGCGCGCAACAGTTGAGTGAACGCCCGTGAAATACATATCCACCCGCGGCCAGGCGCCCGCCCTTGGCTTCTGCGACACCATGCTTGCCGGCCTGGCAGGCGATGGCGGCCTCTATGTGCCGGAGACATGGCCGCATTTTTCCGCCGCCGACATCAGGGCGCTGCGCGGCAAGTCCTATGAGGATATCGCGATCACGGTCATGTGGCCCTTCGTGGAAGGCGAGATCGACCGCGCCGTCTTCGAGGCCATCGTGCGCGAGGCCTATGCGTCCTTCCGCCACGAGGCCGTCTGCCCGCTAGTGCAGACCGGCGCGAACGAATTCGTGCTGGAGCTGTTCCACGGCCCGACGCTCGCCTTCAAGGACGTGGCGATGCAGCTGATCGGCCGGCTGATGGACCATGTCCTCGCCGAACGCGACGAGCGCGCCACCATCGTCGGCGCGACCTCGGGCGATACCGGCGGCGCGGCGATCGAGGCCTTCGCCGGCCGCGAGCGCACCGACATCTTCATCCTGTTTCCCAAGGGCCGGGTCTCGCCGGTCCAGCAGCGCCAGATGACGTCCAGCGGCGAGGCGAATGTGCACGCGCTCGCCATCGAGGGCAATTTCGACGACTGTCAGGGCCTGTTGAAGGACATGTTCAACCATGCCGCCTTCCGCGACTCGGTGAAACTGTCCGGCGTCAACTCTATCAACTGGGCGCGCATCATGGCGCAGGTGGTTTATTACTTCACCTCGGCGCTGTCGCTCGGCGCGCCCGACCGGCGGGTTTCCTTCACGGTGCCGACCGGAAATTTCGGCGACATCTTCGCCGGCTACGTCGCCCGCCAGATGGGCCTGCCCGTCGAGACGCTGGTCATCGCCACGAACGACAACGACATTCTCGCGCGCACCATCGAGACCGGCGTCTACGAAATGCGCGGCGTCGTGCAGACGACCTCGCCGTCGATGGACATCCAGGTCTCGTCGAATTTCGAGCGGCTCTTGTTCGACGCCGGCGGCCGCGACGACCTGTCGGTGCGCAACGCCATGGCGAGCCTGAAACAGGCGCGGCGTTTCGAACTGCCCGAAAAGACGCTGTCTTCGATCCGCTCCGGCTTTGCCGCCGGCACGGCGGATGTGGCGGAGGCCGCCGGCACGATCCGGCATGTCTACGAGAAATCGGGCTACCTGCTCGATCCGCACAGCGCCATCGGCCTGCATGTCGCGCGGCAGCAGTCGAAAAGCGCGGCGCCGATGGTCGTTCTGGCCACGGCGCATCCGGCGAAATTCCCGGCCGCCGTCGAGGAGGCCTGCGGCGTGCATCCCGCCCTGCCCGTCTGGCTGTCGGACCTGATGCAACGTCACGAAACCTTCACGGAGCTTCCCTCCGACCTAAAAATAGTGGAAGATCACGTTTCGAACCACGCACGCGCGGCAAAGTGACGGTGCGGGTAATGAAGTGAGGAAGCGTTTGGCCGGCTTTCGGCCAGTCCAGGGAGTGTGCACATGACAGTGGAGACGACTCGTCTCTCCAACGGGATCACTGTCGCCACGCAACGTTTCGACCATGTCGAAAGCGTCGCGCTCGGCGTCTGGGTCAAGGCCGGATCCCGCAACGAGCTGGAACCGGAACACGGTATCGCGCATCTCCTCGAACACATGGCCTTCAAGGGCACCGCGCGGCGCAACGCCCGCACCATCGCCGAGGAAATCGAGAATGTCGGCGGCGACATCAATGCGGCGACCAGCGTCGAGACCACGTCCTATTTCGTCCGCGTGCTGAAGGACGACGTACCGCTCGCCATCGACCTGCTCTCCGACATCCTGCAGAATTCCAAGTTCGACGAGGACGAGCTGCAGCGCGAAAAGCACGTCATCCTGCAGGAACTCGGCGCCGCCAACGACATTCCCGACGACGCCGTCTTCGACCGCTTCACCGAGGCGGCCTTCCGCCACCAGCCGATCGGCCGCGCCATCCTCGGCACCCGCGACACGATCACCTCGTTCACCAGCGACCAGATCCGCGGCTATATCGACCGCGAATATTGCGGCGAGCGCATGGTGATCGCGGCGGCCGGCGCCATCGACCACGACACATTCGTCAAGCTGGTGGAAAAGGATTTCGGTGGAATCCAGCAAAAACCGCGGGGCAAGGCGGTTTCGCTGGCCACCTATGTGGGCGGCGACTATCGCGAGCACCGGCAGTTGCAGGACACGCAATTCCTGCTCGGCTTCGAGGGCCGCGCCTATCACGTGCGCGATTTCTACGCCTCGCAGGTTCTCGCCATGCTGCTCGGCGGCGGCATGTCGTCGCGCCTGTTCCAGGAAGTGCGCGAGAAGCGCGGCATCTGTTATTCGATCTACGCGTTCCATTGGGGCTTTTCCGACACCGGCATTTTCGGCGTCCACGCGGCGACGGAACCGGGCGACCTCGACGAGCTCGTCCATCTCATCCTGGCGGAACTTCGCCGCGCCGCCGACGACATCGACCAGACAGAACTCGAACGCGCCCGCAGCCAGTTCCGCGCCAGCCTGTTGATGTCCGGCGAGAGCGCCCCGAGCCGGGCCGGCCAGATCGCCCGGCAGATCCTGCTCTTCGGCCGCCCGATCCCCAACGAGGAGCTGCTCGACCGCCTCGACAAGCTGACCGTGGAGCGCCTGCGCGATCTCGCCGGCAGGCTGTTCACGGAATCTGCGCCGACCGTCTCGGCGATCGGCCCGGTCGACCAGCTGATGGATATCGATTCAATTCGCGCGGGGCTTCTCTCGGGCGATCCCGAGCCGCGTGCGAATGTCAGGTTCGCCGTGGGTTAACCGCATAGCAGCCGCCAGTCATACGGTGCCGGACATGATAGCCTTCCCATTTCGCGGAACGCGCCAGCAGGTCATTACCGGCAAGTCCATCTTCCTGCGCCATCCCGACATCGCCGACCACACGGAATGGGCGGCGCTGCGCGAGGAAAGCCAGGCGTTTCTGCGACCGTGGGAACCGACCTGGCCCGATGACGATCTGTCGCGCACGGCGTTTCGCGGCCGCATCCGGCGCTACAACCAGGAAATCGCCGCCGGGACCGGGTTTCCCTTCTTCATCTGTTCGGCCGAGAACGGCGCGATCCTCGGCGGGATAACGCTCGGCAATGTCCGGCGCGGCGTCTCGCAATGCGGCCAGATCGGCTACTGGATGGGCGAACGCTATCGCGGCAACGGCGTCATGAGCGAAGCGCTTGGTTTACTTTGCGACCACGCGTTTCGCGCTATCGGATTGCACCGCCTTGAAGCTGCCTGTATCCCGGACAATACGCGGTCGATCCGGATTCTCGAAAAAGCCGGATTCGCGCGCGAGGGATACCTGCGGTCCTATCTCAAGATCAACGGTGCCTGGCGCGACCATGTGCTCTATGCGCGGATCAATCCGCAGCATGAGCGCGCGGGGCTGCAGGCTAAACAAGGTGAGGCGGTTTGAAGCAAGGATTGGCGACAAGTGGGTGGCAGGACCGGCGCATCGCGCGCGCATGCGCCATGCTGCTGCTGGCGCTCGCCGCCATGCTGTCCGCCTTTGCGACGCCGGCCTTCGCGATCGAGCCGATCTCGATCGGGCGCAACGCCGAGGCTCTGGACCTGTCGCGCGCCGTCACGATCTACCGCAATCGCGGCGAAACCTTCCGCATCTCCACGGCGCCCGGCATTGACGGCATCGTGCGCACCATCGAGGTGCAGGCGACGCAGGAAGGCACGGACGGCCACTGGGCGGTCTTCGCGCTCGCCAACACGACCGAGCAGCAGATCGACCGGCTGATCGTCGCGCCGCATTTCCGCCTCGTCGGATCGCATTTCTTCTGGCCGGATCTGGGCTCCCAGCGCATCGTCGGGATCACCCCGTCGGAAGGCTTCGCGCTCGACCGGGTCGAAAGCAACGACGCCGACATTTTCTCGATCACGCTCAACCCGGGCGCGGTCGTAACCTTCGTCGCCGAACTGGCCTCGCCCAACCTGCCGCAGGTCTATCTGTGGGAGGCCGACCAGTACAAGGACATCGTCAACTCCTACACGCTCTATCGCGGCATCGTGCTCGGCATTTCCGGCCTGCTGGCGCTGTTCCTGACGATCCTGTTCGTGGTGCGCGGCACGTCGATGTTCCCGGCCGCCGCAGCGCTCGCCTGGGCGGTGCTCGCCTATATCTGCATCGATTTCGGCTTTATCGACCGCTTCTTCGACGTGCTGCCCGCCGACGTCCGGACATGGCGGGGGATGAGCGAGGTGTCGCTCGCGGCGACGCTGGCGCTGTTCCTGTTCACCTATCTGAACCTCAACCGCTGGAACGACCATCTGAGCTACGGCGCCATCGCATGGGTGCTGACGCTGGCGGGCCTCGCCGCGCTCGGGCTCTACGATCCGGCGCTTGCCGCCGGCATCGCCCGCCTCTCCATCGCCGCGACCGCGGTTTTCGGCTCGGTGCTGATCGCCTATCTGAGCTGGCGCGGCTTCGACCGCGCCATCATGCTGGTGCCCGCCTGGGCGTTGCTGATCGCATGGATCATCGCCGGCTACATGACGATCTCCGGCCAGGTGGACAACGACATCATCCAGCCGGCGCTGGCCGGCGGTCTCGTGCTGATCGTCCTGCTGATCGGCTTCACCATCATGCAGAACGCCTTTTCGGGCGGCGCCTTCCAGCAGAACCTTTTGTCCAATGTCGAACGCCAGGCGCTGGCCGTCAAAGGCTCCGGCGGTATCGTCTGGGACTGGGATGTCGGCCGCGACCGTCTGTCCACGACGCCCGATCTCGGCGCGGTGCTCGGGCTTGGCGCGGGCAAGCTGCAGGGGCCACCGAAGAACTGGCTCGCCATCATCCACACGGATGACCGCGACCGGTTCCGGGTGACGCTCGACGCCGTGCTGGAGAAGCGGCGCGGCAAGATCGACATCAATATCCGCCTGCGCGGCAATGACGGCCATTACAACTGGTACGCCGTGCGCGCCCGGCCTGTCGTCGGCGCGGACGGACAGGTGATCCGCTGCATCGGTACCATCGTCGATGTCAGCGACCAGAAGCGCTCCGAAGAGCGGCTGCTGCACGACGCCGTGCATGACAATCTCACCGGCCTGCCGAACCGCGAACTGTTCATGGACCGGCTGCGCAACGCCATCGCCATCGCCAATGTCGACGACGCGATGCGGCCGACTGCGCTGATCGTCGATATCGACCGCTTCCGGCAGGTCAATGAATCCATCGGCATGGCGGCGGGAGACACGTTGCTGATCACGGTGGCGCGGCGCCTGCGCCGCCTGCTGCGTCCGCATGACACGCTGGCCCGCATTTCCGGCAACCAGTTCGGCATCATCCTGCTGTCGGAAACGGAGCCCGCACGCATCGCCGCCTTCGCCGACGCGGTGAAGAAGACCATCAAGGCGCCGATCTCCTTTGCCGAACGCCAGATCATCCTCACCGTCTCGATCGGCCTCGCCACCTTCACCCAGGCGCGCGCGCAGGACGAGGACCTGTTCGGCGACGCCGAACTGGCGCTGTTCCAGGCCAAGCGCTTCGGCGGCGACCGGGTGGAGCCGTTCCGCCCTGCCTTCCGCACTTCCGGCTCCGACAAGCTGCAGCTGGAATCCGATCTCCGGCGCGCCATCGAGCGCGGCGAGATCAGCCTCGCCTTCCAGCCGATCGTCCATTCCGGCACGCTCGAGATCGCCGGCTTCGAGGCGCTGATGCGCTGGAAACATCCGCGCCGCGGCGAGGTTCAGCCGTCCGAGTTCATCGCCATCGCCGAGCGCTCCGACCTGATCGTCGAACTGGGCAACCATGCGCTGGAACTGGCGATGCGCCAGCTGATGGACTGGGACGTGCAATTGCCGGATGCGAGGCTCTTCCTGTCGGTGAACGTGTCGAGCCAGCAGGTGATGATGCGCGATTTCGCCAACACGCTGTCGGGCATGAAGGCGCGCTTCACCTCGCGGCGGCACAAGCTGCGCCTCGAGATCACCGAAACCGTCCTGATGCAGAATCCGGAGCACAATTCGCGCATCCTGCAGAAGGTCAAGGAACTCGGCATCGGCCTGGCGATGGACGATTTCGGCACCGGCTATTCGTCGCTCGCCTATCTCTCGCACTTCCCCTTCGACACGATCAAGATCGACCAGTCTCTGGTGCGCAACGACTGGTCGCAGCGCGATACGCTTCTCGAATCGGTCATCTCGATGGCCAATAATCTCGGGCTCGCCACGGTCGCCGAAGGGGTGGAATCCCCCGACGATGCGGACAAGCTCGAAGAGATGGGATGCAAATACATCCAGGGCTTCATCGCCGGCGTGCCGGTCAATGCCGAGGAAGCGACCGAACTGGTGATGGAGCAGAACCCGCTCGTCACCAATGACGACGCGGCGGAATAGTCAGGAAATCAAGAAGCGGTCAGGCGTGGCCGCAATCGGCGACGAAATGCGCGGTGTCGATCCCGGCGGCGCGCAGGAGACGCGCATATTTCGTTTCGTGATCCTGGTCGAAGACGATGGCCGGATCGGCGTCCAGCGTCAGCCAGCTATTGTCCAGCATCTCGCTTTCCAACTGTCCCGGGCCCCAGCCCGAATAGCCGAGCGAAATGGCGCATCGGTCCGGCCCCTCGCCCTTGGCGATCTTGCGCAGCACCTGGGTCGTCGATGTCAGGAAGACGGATTCGGAGATCGGAATGGTGGAGTCGCCGCAATAGTCGGCGGAATGCAGGACGAAACCGCGATGCTCGTCGACCGGGCCGCCATTGCCGACCGGCACATGCGCCACGCTCGACGGGATCCTCGGCATGGCATTTTCCGAGAACACGTCGGTCTGCTCAACGAGATCGCCAAACGTCATGCCGCGCACCTTGTTGACGACGAAGCCCATAGCGCCTTCCTCGTTATGGGCGCAAACATAGATGATGGTCTGGGCGAAAAACGACGACAGCATGCTCGGCATGGCAACGAGGAACTTGCCCTCGAATTGCCCTGTGCCGCTCGTAACGTCCCGTTTCATCAAAATTTCCATAAGAGAAGCGTAACACTGCCATTGGATTTGACCAGCATTTTTTACGCGGGAGAATCCGGTGAATTGCGCCCCTCCCCTCACGAAGAGTTGAGGCCTGCCCGGCGACAAATTCATTTGCCTGTGGAACGAGTTAGAGCCAATTGAAACGGATGATGCGCGACTTCTTGGGAAAATGGCCGGTGATTTTCGCCCTGTTCTGCGGGGTTGTGCCGCAGCAGGCGGCAGCCGCGGCCTCGCAGTGGCAGGAGACGGACGGAGCGCGGCTGCGCATCGTCGCCGAACCCGCCCGTGAGGGCGCAACCGAACTGCGCGGCATGCTGCAGATCGAGCTGGAACCCGGCTGGAAGACCTATTGGCGCGAGCCCGGCGCGGCCGGCATCCCGCCGCAGATCTCGCTGGGCGACGGCGCGGACGTGACGATCCACTACCCCGCCCCGGAATGGCATGACGACCCCTATGGCTCCTGGGCCGGATACGCCCAGCCCGTTGCGCTGCCGCTGACCTTCACCACATCCGCCGGCACCTGGCCCGCCACATTGAAGGCCGGCGTATTTCTCGGCATTTGCCGGGATGTCTGCGTGCCGGTCAGCATGGATTTCGCCGTGCCGATAGACGAGGCGAAGCCCAACGCCATGCAGACGCTGCTGCTCGATACGGCGTTTTCCTCGCTGCCGGCCGGCCAATCGGAACGCCTGTCGATCGCGGACGCCGCGTGGACAAAGGATGGCGTGCTGGAGATCCGCCTGCATCACGCGGCGTCCGATAGCGATCCGCAGCTTTTCGTTTCCGCCGGTACGAGCCGGCCGTTCAAGAAGCCGGAGCTCGTCTCCGATGACGGCGAAACCGCCCTGTTCCGCGTCGAGCCCGTTTTCGATCCGGCCAAGGCCGGCGAGTTGACGCTGATCGTGACCGCGCGCGACGGCGTCGATGCGGTCGAAAGAGCCCTCACCGTCTCCTCTCCATAAACGACGCGAATCCGTCGTTCACCCACTCCCAATTCGGCAGGGACCGCACTATGTCTCTGCCGGAAACCCGAACATCCGGAGAAAGACATGCCCATCGAGATCGGCTCCAAAGTCCCGACTGCCACCGTGTTGAAGGTTACCGAGGAAGGCCCCGCGGAGATTTCCACGCGCGACCTGTTCGACGGGCGCAAGGTCGTCGTCTTCGGACTGCCGGGCGCGTTCACGCCGACCTGCTCGCTGAACCACCTGCCCGGCTTCATCGAGAACCATGACATCATTCTCGCCAAGGGCGTCGACGAGATCGTCTGCGTCTCCGTCAACGACCATCATGTCATGAAGGCCTGGGCGGAAGCGACCGGCGCGATGGGCAAGATCACCTTCATCGCCGACTGGGACGCCGCTCTCAGCAAGGCGCTAGGAACGGATGCGGACCTGTCCGCCGGCAAGCTCGGCGTGCGGTCCATCCGCTATTCCATGATCGTCGACGACGGTACGGTGTCCGCCGTCAACCTCGAGGAAAAGCGCGGCGAAGCAACGAATTCCGGCGCCGCCGCGATGCTCGAACAGCTTGGCTGATCAATTGCCGCTGGACACCGGCGCATAGGGGTCGACCTCCGGCCAGGCGATCCACAAAAAGGTCTTCCCGGGCGTGGCGTAGCTGTCGTCCGGGATCAGCCCCGACGCCTTCATGCGCGCCAGCGTGTCCTGCACCGCGCCGTTCTTCACGACATCGACGACGATCGCGTACCAGCCATTCGGCGCCTGCAGCACGGCGGTGCGCGGGAAATCCGGCTTGTACTGTTCGGCAACGGCAATCGCTTCGGGAAGCGCCTCGCGGCTCGCGACCTGCAGCCAGAACTCGTCGGCGCGAAGCGGCGTCACGCTCCGCTTGACCGCCCCGCTCACGGGCGGCTGCTGCGCAACGGCCGTCTGCGCAAAGCTCCCCACCGAGAGCATGGCGATGACCGCCAGTTTCCCCAATTTCATTCGCAGTCTCCCATTCCGGGCGTCGCCCGGGAATTCACCCGTGCTGGTGACGCGCCACATCCACAGTTCTATGATCGCCGCCATTCGATGTCACGATCCGGCAGGAGGCTTTTGTGCATAGCGACCGTCAGGGAAACGCGCTCGTCGGGGCATCGGCGCAAGCGGCTGCCGCCTTCGACGAGGCGGTGGAGTGTTTCAACCTCTACCGGGGCGATCCGGTCGGGACGGTCGACAGGGCGATTTCGGATGCGCCCGGCTTCGTCATGGCGCATGTGCTGAAGGCCTGGTTCTTCGCGCTCGCCACCGAACCGGCCGCGGCGGCGGAAGCCGCGGCGATCGTCACCCATGCGCGCACGCTTCATCCCGATGACCGCGCCGCGTCCCATCTCGACGCGATCGGCCATGTACTCGCGGGCAACTGGTCGAAGGCCGCGACCGCGCTCGATTTCCATTCCATGACATGGCCGCACGACATCGTCGCCTTGCAGGCCGGCCACCTGATCGATTTCTTCCGGGCCAATGCGCGCGACCTGCGCGACCGGATCGCCCGCACCCTGCCACGCTGGTCCGAGGACCGGCCCGGCTATTCGGTGCTGCTCGGCATGCATGCTTTCGGGCTCGAGGAAGCGGGCGATTATGCCGCCGCCGAGGCGGCCGGGCGCGAGGCGCTCGACCGTCAGCCGCTCGACGGCTGGGCGCATCATGCCGTCGCCCATGTGATGGAGATGCAGGGCCGTTCCGAAGACGGGCTTGGCTGGATGGAAACGCGCGAACCGCACTGGGCCGGCGACGGCGCCTATTTCCAGGTGCACAACTGGTGGCACAAGGCGCTCTATCACCTCGACCTGATGCAGGCTGACGACGCGCTTGCCCTCTATGACGACCGCGTAAGGGCGCTTGGCGGCGATCTCTCGGTCAACCTGGTCGACGCCTCGGCCCTGCTCTGGCGGATCCATCTGGAAGGCCATGACACGGGCGATCGCTGGCTGTCGCTTGCCGAGGCGTGGAGGCCCCTTGCCGACGGCGAGCTCTATCCCTTCAACGATCTCCATGCGGCGATGGCCTTCCTTGCCGCGGGCCGGCGCGGCGAGGCGGAGCGGATCGTCGCGGCCTATCGTTCCGACCGCCGCGACTGCGAGGTCGCGTCCTGGTGCCGGCGAACCGGCCTGCCGCTTGTCGAGGGGTTCATGGCCTTCCACGACGGCGACTATGGAACCGCCGTCGAGAAACTGCACGGCGCGCGCTTCATCGCCAACTGCTTCGGCGGAAGCCACGCACAGCGCGACGTGATCGACTGGACGCTCGTCGAGGCCGCCATCCGAAGCGGCCTGCGCGACGCGGCCGAGGCCCTCGCCAGCGAACGCCTCGCGCTGAAACCGCACAGTCCGGTCAACCGGTCGTTTCTCCAGCGCGCATCGGAACTGCGGCACGGATAACGCGCCGCGCCTTTCGCGGGCGGGCATGGCGAGATTTCAGATAGCGGCAAGTAAGGCGGGCTTAACGGCGCTCGGCTATCGTGCAACCGGGTTTACGGACAGGGTAGCTATTGAGCGTTTCGATCAGCATGCATCTGGTGGTGTTTGGCCTCATCGCAGCGCTCGCCATTCTATGCGCCATCGTCTATGCGGCCATGCGCAACCAGTCGGCGTCGATCTGGCTTGCGGCGGCGCTCGGATGCGGCGGCATCGAGACGGTCATGCTGACCAGCCCGGTCCGCACCGACCTCGCCGTCGCCGCCGTGTCATGCCTCGTTCCCGGCGCCTATCTTTGCCTCTCGCAGTCGATCCGCGCGCTCCTGCGCCTGCCCGGCACCGACCGCCGGCTGATCATGGCGGTATCGGTGCTGACGCTGGCATCGCTTGTCCTTCTGGCCGCCGATGCGGGCGCGCTGCTCCAGTCCCTGCCCTTCCAGATTGCGGGTGCGCTGGCGCTTGGCGACAGCATTCTGTGCCTCTATCGCAAGCGCTCGAAGGATATTCTCGATACCGCCCTGCTGGGCATCCTGCTGACGATGGCCTTCATCGTGTTCGCCCGAATGCCAGTCTTTCCGCTGCTGTTCGATCCGCAGGCGATGGACGAGATCCTGCAGCAATCGACCTTGCAGCGCTGGCTTCTGGGGGCCGCGATGTTCACGGCCCCGACAAGCGTGCTGATCATGATCGCGAAGATTGTCCGTGAGGTGATCGCGGACCACCGGGAGCATTCGGAGCGCGACTACCTGACGAACCTGATGAACCGCCGATCCTTCGAGCGCGTCTCGTCCGGATCGACCACGGAAGGCGGTGCCGTGATCGTGTGCGACATCGATCACTTCAAGTCCATCAACGACCGCTATGGCCATGCCACCGGCGACGATATCATTCGCGTCTTCGCCTCCTTGCTGCACGGGCTGGAAGGCTTGCCGGCGCGCGTCGGCGGCGAGGAATTCGCGCTGCTGTTGCCGGGCGCCGCGGTGGATGAGGCCTGCGCGATCGCGGAGTCCATCCGGGAGCGCTTCCACGCTCTCAGGCATCCCGCGCTCAACAGTGATCACCGGCTGAGCGCCAGCTTCGGCGTTGCGGGCTTCGCGCCGGGCGAGACGCTTCACCGCGCACTCGTCCATGCCGACCGCGCCCTCTACCGCGCCAAGGACGAAGGGCGGAACAGGGTGGCTGCGGGCGGCGACGAGCAAATGGCGGCGGCCATGGCGAGCGCGTTGCAAAGCGCCTGAGCAAGACAATCAGCCCTTGAACGGCTTCATGCCCTCGCGGGCCAGTTCGTCGGCGCGCTCGTTTTCGGGATGGCCGGCATGGCCCTTGACCCAGTGCCAGTGGATATCGTGGCCGCGGGGCCGATCGCCGCCTCCGGATTCCTCCTCTCGCCGGAAACAGCGAGGTTAAAACCTACCCTTACGGAAGTTTTGAAACCTTAAATATTTGTTAACAGGCTTCCCCGTCAAAGCAACGCATGTTATTGTTCCCATGTTGGCTTCAAACTTGAAGTAAAATGGGGTTGGTCTGATTTTAGAGCGCGCTGCGGAATTTACCGCGGGCGGCCCTTTATTCAGCATAACAAGCACTTGCGCTTCGACCTCGTTTCAGTTTCACGATTGGCGCCGAAACGACTCAGGGGTTGGGTATGAGAAATTTCTTGCTTGCGGCTGCAATCGGCGGACTGACATTTGGTTCGGTTTCTTCTGCGTCTGCGATTACATTTTCCGGTAGCGCCAGCGCGGACCTGGCTCCTCCCTACGCCAATATTGTCCAGAGCTGTTCCTTCGGGCATTCGAGCAATCTCGGCCTTTGCCTCACGGGAGAGAGCCTGAACTTCAGCCTCGACTCGCTGGGCGAAAGCACTGGCTGGGTTGACCTTTTTGAAGTCAAAGTCACCGACGGCGTGGATCCCTTCATAAATCAGTATTCGAATATCAAAGTCAGCTTTGATTTCACGAATCCTGAGGGCGGCGGCGTCGTGGAGGATAATGTCAGCGGTTATTATACAGACGGCTTCGCGTGGATCTTCTATTGGTTTGCAGGCCACGTAACCGCCAATTGGGACAATCCCTACCTGCTGACCTTCACCGACGGCACCAAATTGTCTCTTTTCATGAAGAATCTGGACATCGACTGCCTGTACAATAACTGCAAGGGCGACAGATTTACCGTTAAGGGGAAATTCAAGCTCGTAGAGCTCCCCTCGCAGTCAACCCCCGAAGTTCCGCTCCCGACGACGCTGCCGCTGCTGATGTCCGGCGTGATGGGCTTTGCCTATCTCGGATATCGTCGGCGCCGCGCGGCCTGATCCGTCTCGCGAGTTTGGCCGACCGCTGAGCTTCACGGCTGATGCAAAGAGCGAAAAGACGGGCGCTTCCCCGGAGGCGCCCTTTTCCGTGCCGTTATTCGCGGGAGCGCGCTGGTCCTTGTCAGCGGCCGGTCAGCCCTTGAACGGCTTCATGCCCTCGCGCGCCAGTTCGTCGGCGCGCTCGTTTTCGGGATGGCCCGCATGGCCCTTGACCCAGTGCCAGTGGATGTCGTGGCTGCGGGTCAGCTCGTCGAGTTCCTGCCAGAGTTCGGCGTTCTTCACGGGCTTCTTCGCCGCCGTCTTCCAGCCATTGCGCTTCCAGCCATGGATCCAGCCGGAAATGCCGTCCTTCACATAGGAGGAATCGGTATAGAGTTCGACGCGGTGCGGACCGCCCTTCAGCGCTTCCAGCGCGCGGATGGCCGCCAGCAGTTCCATGCGGTTGTTGGTGGTCAGCGCCTCGCCGCCCTTCAGTTCCTTGTCGACGCCGTTCCAGCGCAGGATCGCGCCCCAGCCGCCCGGGCCCGGATTGCCCGAGCAGGCGCCGTCGGTGAAGATCTCGATCGTCTTTGCCGCCACGGCCTTGCCCGCCATCAGAGCCCGTATTCCCGCGCCGATTTCACGCCCGTGTGGAAGCGCATCTTGGCGAGATATTCGAGCGGGTCCTTCTTGACCACGAGCGAGCCTTCGGGCGTCATCACCCAGTCGTAGAGCCGCGTCAGCATGAAGCGCAGCGCCGCGCCGGCGGAGAGGATCGGCAGAGCATCCGCCTCGGCCTGGCCGAGCGGCCGCACGGCATTGTAGCCTTTCAGCAGGGCGCGCGCCTTGGTCAGGTTGAAGGCGTGATCGCGCTCGAAGCACCAGGCGTTGAGGCAGACCGCGACGTCATAGGCGAAGGCATCGTTGCAGGCGAAATAGAAGTCGATGAAACCCGACAGTTCGTCGCCGAGAAAGAAGACATTGTCGGGAAAGAGATCGGCGTGGATCACGCCCTGCGGCAGGTCGCGCGGCCAATCCTGCTCCAGCCGGGCCAGCAGCGCCTCGGTCTCGCCGACGAGGCCCGGATCGATCGTATCGGCGTGGTCCTTCGCCTTGTCCCAGAGCGGCCGCCAGTCGGCGAGCGTCAGCGAATTGCCGCGCGTCAGCGCGAAGCCCTCGCCCGCCAGATGCATCTCCGCCAGTCCGCGGCCGACCTCGGCGCAATGCACCGGCTGCGGCCGGCGCAGCCAGATGCCTTCCAGGAAGGTCACCATCGCGGCTGGACGTCCGCACAATTCGCCGAGGATCGCGCCGTCGCGGCGCTCCACCGGCAGCGGGCAGGAAATGCCATGCGTCGCCAGATGCTGCATGAGGCCGAGGAAGAAGGGCAGGTCGTCGCGGTTCACCCGCTTCTCGTACAGCGTCAGGATGAACTGGCCCGCCGTCGTGTGGACGAGGAAGTTGGAGTTTTCCACGCCCTCCGCGATGCCGCGGTAGGATTGCAGCTCGCCGACATCGTAATCGGCCAGAAAGGCGCCCAGGTCGCCCTCGTTGATATCGGTGTAGACCGCCAAGACCTATCCGTCCGTGCCGTTGAGAAACGCCATGTCTGCGACGCCCAGTTCCGTGTCGCGCAGGTCGCGCATGACCGGGAAATTCTCCGTCTCCTCGACGGTCAGCGCGATGTCGACGGTCACGTCGAAACGTTCGCGGAAGGCGTCGATGATCTCCTGGACGACGATCTCCGGCGCCGACGCCCCGGCGGACAGGCCGACCGAGGAGACGCCCCGCATGCGCGCCCAGTCGATCTCGGAGGCCCGCTGCACCAGCACGGCGTCCGCCGCGCCATTGCGCTTCGCGACCTCGACGAGACGGCGCGAATTGGACGAGTTCGGCGCGCCGACGATCAGGAACATGCCGGTGCCAGGCGCGGCCTTCTTCACTGCCTCCTGGCGATTGGTGGTCGCATAACAGATCGATTCCGACGAGGGCGGCGTCAGATCGGGGAAACGCTGTTCCAGCGCCGCGACGATATCGGCGGTGTCGTCGACCGACAGCGTGGTCTGCGTCACGTAGCCGAGATTGTTCTCGTCCGGCACGGCGAGGTCCGCCACCTGCCCGACGGTCTCGACCAGCGTCACCGCGCCCGGCTCCAGCTGGCCCATCGTGCCGACGACCTCCGGGTGGCCGGCATGGCCGATCAGCAGCACGTGGCGGCCGAGCCGCTGGTGGCGCATCGCCTGCTTGTGCACCTTGGAGACCAGCGGACAGGTTGCGTCGAGATAGAACATTTCCCGCGTCTCGGCGTCGGCCGGCACGGATTTCGGCACGCCATGCGCCGAGAAGACGACAGGCCGGCCGCGATGTTCGGCAGGGATGTCGGACAATTCCTTGACGAAGACCGCGCCGCGCTCACGCAATCCGTCGACGACGAAGCGGTTGTGCACGATCTCGTGGCGGACATAGACCGGCGCGCCGTATTTCTTCAGCGCCAGAACGACGATCTGGATCGCACGGTCCACGCCCGCGCAAAAGCCGCGCGGCTCGCACAGGCGGATCGTCAGGGGCGGTTTGGCGGAGATGTTCATGGGGGTGATTAGGGAGCGCGGCACGGCGCTGTCAAGCGCCGTCGGTCGGCCATTGCATCCGCGTATGAACGATGGCGAGAATATCTATCTCGGTTTCACTGACGATCCGGTAGACCACGAAAAAAAGGCAATCGGCCGACAGACCATTCGCGGGTGTCAGCAAGCCTGCCCGGGCGTCCGGCGAGAGGAAGGGTTTCGAGAACGACGGTCGACTGGACGATTCGCACGACCGTGCGTTTCGCGGCCTCCGGATCCTCGTGCGCGATCCAGTCGTGGATCGCGTCGAGGTCTCCGAGCGCTTCCTCGGTGAAATTAAGGTTCAAGACCGAAACGCCGCATCACGTCATCGACGGAATATCGTTTCGGATTCTCCAACGAATGTTTCAGCGCACGTTCTATCTTGCGCCGCACCCACATCTCGTAGGCGTGATCGGTATCCGCCTCATGCGCCGCTTCGGCAAAGCCGGCTGGCTTATCGGGATCGTCGGGTTCGCTCATCGGTTGAATCTAGCAGCTTATGGCCGGTTTCGCCACCTGCGCCACAGGAATACGCCCGAGACCGCCGCCAGCGCCAGCGCCAGGCCGTACCATGTCACCACATATTGCAGGTGATTGTTGGGAAGGTCGATATTGGTGACGCCGCCGATGGGGAGTTTCGCCGGATCGGCATAGGGGCCGGCATCGACAAAGAGCGGTACGACCGTCTCGCCGCCGACGCCCGCAGCGGCGGTCATGGCCGCGAGATCCTTCCAGTAATATTCGTTCTTCGCCGGTTCATTTTCCGGCACGAGGAAGCCCGGCTTGGCGTCGAGCGGCAGGCGCGCCAGCCCGGTGATCGCCTGTTCGCCTTCCGGCAGGCTCTCCGGCCGGGTCTTCGGATCGGCCCGGTCATAGGGCACGAAACCGCGATTGACGAAGAGGACGCGGCCGTCCTCGAGGCGCAGCGGCTGGTAGATATTCCAGCCGGACGCGCCCTTCCAGGTCGACAGCACATGCTGCTCCGTGCCGGGGAGAAACCTGCCGGATAATTCGACGGGCAGATATTCGATGTCCTCGCCGCCGCGCATCCGCGACAGCGCTTCGTCGAGCGGCACGGGCGCGGCGTGAATGCGCGCATCGATGGTCGCCAGAAGGTCCTCTTTCCAGGCGAGACGGCGCAATTGCCAGTTGCCTAGCGAAACGAGGATCGCGAGCGCAACCAGCGTCGACACGAGCAGCACCCAGGGAAAGCCCCTCGCCTTGCCGTCCCGTTGATCGTCCGTCTGTCCCGCAGCCAAATTCATCTCCTGAAAAGCGAAGGGGCGATCAAGCGACCGCCCCCTCCGAAAATCCTGATCCCTTGCGATCGCTAGTGCGCGATCGGCGCGCCCCAGGAACCCCAGACATAGATGACGAAGAACAGGAACAGCCACACGACGTCGACGAAGTGCCAGTACCAGGCCGCCGCCTCGAAGCCGAAATGCTGTTTCGGCGTGAAGTCGCCGGCCAGCGCCCGGAAGAAGCAGACCAGAAGGAAGATCGTGCCGACCAGAACGTGGAAGCCATGGAAGCCGGTCGCCATGAAGAAGGTCGCGCCGTAGAGCGAGCCGGAGAAGGAATAGGGCGCATGCGCGTATTCGTAGGCCTGCACCGACGAGAACAGGACGCCGAGCACGATCGTCAGCGCCAGGCCCCATTTCAGGCCGGAGCGGTCATTGTGCAGCAGCGCGTGGTGCGCCCAGGTGACCGTGGTGCCCGAGAGCAGCAGGATAACCGTGTTGTAGAGCGGCAGGTGCAGCGGATCGAGCACTTCCATGCCCGCCGGCGGCCATGTTCCGCCGGTATAGGCGAGACGGCTGACCTGGTTCGCCTCGTCGTAGAACAGGCTGGCGTCGAACACCGCCCAGAACCATGCGACGAAGAACATCACCTCCGAGGCGATGAACATGATCATGCCGTAGCGCAGATGGATGGAGACGACCGGGGTGTGATGGCCCTGATGCGCTTCCTTGATCGTGTCGCCCCACCAGCCGAACATCGTGTAGAGAACGATCAGCAGGCCGATAAAGAAGGTCCACGGGTTGGACAGCGGAATGCCGAGCAGCGCGAACTCGTTGCCTTGGCCGGCCTGCATCCAGCCGATGGCGCCGATCGCCATGACGAGCGCGCCGATCGAGCCGAAGAGCGGCCACGGGCTCGGATCGATGATATGGTAATCATGATGTTTGGTGTGTGCGTCGGCCATATGGCTATCCCCGATTACTGTATGGTTCGCGTGACGTCCGCGTTGACGTCTGATTGCGCAACGGGCTTCGGTTCGTCAACTGGAAAGAAGGTGTAGGAAAGCGTCAGCGTGTCGATGTCCTTCAGTTCCTCGGATTTCACGATATCCGGGTCGATGAAGAAGACAATCGGCATGTCGGCGGTTTCACCGGGCTGCAGCGTCTGTTCGGTGAAGCAGAAGCATTCGACCTTGTTGAAATAGGCGCCCGCCGATTGCGGCGTGACGTTGAAGGTCGCGGTGCCGGTAACGTCGCGCGAGGAGTTGTTGTGCGCCGTATAACCGACCTGCATCGTCTCGCCGATGCGAAGCTCGACCTGGCGCTGATTCGGACGGAAATCCCAGTTCACGCCGGGCGATACATTGGCGTCGAACCGCACCTTGATCGTCTGGTCGAGAACCTGGATGCCGGCCGACTGCGCCCGCTGGGTGGTCCCGCCATAGCCGGTCACCTGGCAGAAGATCCGGTAAAGCGGCACAGAGGCATAGGCCATGCCGACCATGCCGAAGACGATGCCGAGACCGATCGCGGCGATCAGCCCGTTGCGCCTGTTTCCCTTCGCATTTGCCGTCTGTTCCGTCATCCGGTCCTCACAGCGAACGATTGAAGAGAGAAGCGCCCATCTTGGCCCAGGAGCCGACATAGACGATGATGACGAAGGCGGCGAGCACCAGCCCGAGCGCGATGGAGCGGCGGCGTTGCGCCTTCTTCTGGGCGTCGGTCATGGCGACCGTTTCCGGCTTGTTGTCTGCCATCGCGATCACCCCGCCAGAACCTTCATGACGAGCGCCTCGGCCAGCATGACCGAAAACAGCGCCGCGAGATAGGCGAGCGAGAAGCCGAACAGCTTCTTGGCCGGCGCCATGGTCGCGTCGCCGTCGGGCATGCGCCAGACCGCGAAGGCGTGGCGCAGGAAATTGAGGCCGAGCAGGATGGAGACCGCGCCATAGGCCGGGCCGGCGAGACCGAGCGGCCAGGGCGACACCGCAACCGCGGTCAGCACCAGCGAATAGGCGACGATCTGCAGCTTGGTGTGACGCTCGCCGGCGACATTGGGGAGCATCGGCACCTTGGCCATGTCGTAGTCGCGCAGCTTGAACAGCGCCAGCGCCCAGAAATGCGGCGGCGTCCACAGAAAGATGATCAGGAACAGCACGACGCTTTCCAAGCTGATGCCGCCGGTGACGGCCGCCCAGCCGATCATCGGCGGGAAAGCGCCGGCCGCGCCGCCGATGACGATGTTCTGCGGCGTCGAGCGCTTCAGCCACATCGTGTAGATGACGGCATAGAAGAAGATCGTGAAGGCGAGCAGGCCGCCGGCGACCCAATTGG
Source organism: Ahrensia sp. (assembly GCA_002698425.1). Next base: position 82,025 of record NZXU01000090.1, read on the forward strand.
TCAGCGTTCCGAGCGTCATCACCGCGAAGACCGACAGGATCAGGCCGAAAGTCAGGGCCTCGCCCCGCGCGATCCGGCCGGCCGGAATCGGGCGCTTGGCGGTGCGCGTCATCACCGCGTCGATATCGGCGTCGTACCACATGTTGAGCGCGCCCGAGGCGCCGCCGCCGACCGCGATCGCCAGGATGGCGATCATCGCGATAAAGGGATTGATCGAGCCGGGCGCCAGCAGCATGCCGACAAAGGCCGTGAAGACGACCAGCGACATGACGCGCGGCTTCAAAAGCGCGAAATAATCCCCGGGCATTGCCTCGGAGATGCGTGTTTCGGTGCTCTCGATGTTTTCGACTAACGCCATTCTGCCTTGTCCGGTCCCGTCGGGTTTTTCACCCTTGTTTTAGCCGCAGGGGACTTCTTTGCGCGGCTGCCCGGAGCGATGCGCCGGGCAGCCTGTTTCTCGTTTCGGGTCGCCCGCTTACTTGATGCGGGGCAACTGCTCCCACTGGTGGTAGGGCGGCGGCGAAGACAGCTGCCACTCCAGCGTGGTCGCACCCTCGCCCCACGGATTTGCACCCGCTTCGCGCTTCTTGGCGAAGGCTTCCCAGACGCCATAGAGGAAGATCAGCACGCCGATCGCCGACAGGTAGGAGCCGTAGGAGGAAATCTGGTTCCAGCCCGCGAATGCATCCGGATAGTCGATGTAGCGGCGCGGCATGCCGGCCAGACCGAGGAAGTGCTGCGGGAAGAAGATCAGGTTCACGCCGACGAAGGTCACCCAGAAATGGGTCCGTGCGATGAGCGGCGAATACATGTAGCCGAACATTTTCGGGAACCAGTAATACCACGCCGCGAAGATCGCGAAGACGGCGCCGAGAGACAGCACGTAGTGGAAGTGCGCGACCACGTAATAGGTGTCGTGCAGGGCGCGGTCGAGACCGGCATTAGCGAGCTGGACGCCCGTCACGCCGCCGACGGTGAACAGGAAGATGAACCCGATCGCCCACAGCATCGGCGTGCGCATCGAGATCGACCCGCCCCACATGGTGGCGATCCAGGAGAAGATCTTCACACCGGTCGGCACCGCGATGACCATCGTCGCGAAGACGAAGTAGCGCTGCGTGTCGAGCGACAGGCCGGTCGTGTACATGTGGTGCGCCCACACGATGAAGCCGACCACGCCGATGGCGACCATGGCGTAGGCCATGCCGAGATAACCGAAGACCGGCTTCTTGGAGAAGGTCGAGACGATGTGGCTTATGATGCCGAAGCCCGGCAGGATCAGAATGTAGACTTCCGGGTGACCGAAGAACCAGAACAGGTGCTGGAACAGGATCGGGTCACCGCCACCATCCGGCGCGAAGAAGGTCGTGCCGAAGTTGCGGTCGGTCAGCAGCATGGTGATGCCACCCGCCAGGACCGGCAGCGACAGCAGCAGCAGGAAGGCGGTGATCAGAACCGACCATGCGAACAGCGGCATCTTGTGGAGCGTCATGCCCGGAGCGCGCATGTTGAAGATGGTCGTGATGAAGTTGATCGCGCCGAGGATCGAGGACGCGCCGGCGACGTGGAGCGACAGGATCGCGAAATCCATGGCCGGTCCGGGCTGACCGGAGGTCGACAGCGGCGGGTAGATCGTCCAGCCGCCGCCCACGCCGTGCGCGCCGGGAGCCGACGGCATGAACATGGAGATCAGCAGCAGGATGAAGGCCGGCGGCAGAAGCCAGAAGGAGATGTTGTTCATGCGCGGGAACGCCATGTCCGGCGCGCCGATCATGATCGGCACCATCCAGTTGGCGAAACCGCCGATCAGCGCCGGCATGACCATGAAGAAGATCATGATCAGGCCGTGGCCGGTCGTGAACGCATTGTACATGGACTTGCCGGCGTCGATGGCGCTGTCGCCCTCCACGCCGTAGACCATCGAAGCCAGACCGTGGAAGATCTGGATGCCCGGCTCGGCAAGCTCCCAGCGCATCATGACGGACAGGAAGCCGCCGATGACGCCGGCCATGATCGCGAAGATCAGGTAGAGCGTACCGATATCCTTGTGGTTGGTGGAAAACATCCAGCGACGCACGAAGCCCTGGGGCTTGTGGTCTGCATGGGCGTCATGGGCGATTGATCCAGCCATGTCTTTGCATGCTCCTCGAAAATTCCGTCCGGCCTGCCGATTACTCGGCGGAGGCCAGTTCGCGCTGCGCGTCGATCGCAGCCATCAATTGCTTGTTCGCGTCGCCGACATTTTCCAGCGCCGCGGCGTGCCAGGCGTCGTACTGTTCCTTCGACACGGCATGAACGGCGATCGGCATGAAAGCGTGGTCCTTGCCGCACAGTTCCGAACACTGGCCGTAATAGATGCCTTCCTCTTCGACCCGGAACCAGGTCTCGTTGAGGCGACCCGGCACGGCATCGACCTTCACGCCGAAGGCCGGCATGGCCCAGGAGTGGAGGACGTCGCCGGCAGTAACCAGGAGACGAACCGTGGTGTCGACGGGGACGACGATCTCGTTGTCGACGGCGAGCAGGCGCGGATAGGCGGCCTTGTTTTCCTTGCCGTAATCGGCGCGGTCGCCTTCCTGCAGCAGCAGCGAATCGAAGGAGACGTCCTCTTCGGCGTCACCCTGATACTCGTAGCCCCAGTACCACTGGTAACCGGTCGCCTTGATGGTCAGTTCCGGCTCGCCTTCCGGCGTGTATTGCGCGGTCAGCAGCTGGAAGGACGGAACGGCGAAGAACAGCAGGATCAGTACCGGACCGACGGTCCAGATGATCTCGATCAGCGTGTTGTGGCTGGTGCGCGACGGATTCGGATTGGCGCGCTGGTTGAACCGGGCGATCACGAAGATCAGAAGCGCGAGCACCAGAATCACGATCGGGACGAGGAACCACAGCGTGTATTCCTCGAACCAGCGGATCTCGCTCATGATGCCGGTCGCCGCCGGCTGCAGATCGGTCTGCCACGGCGTCGGCTGGGCGGCTTGCGCTGCGCCCGCAGAAACCGCGGAAGCGATGGAAACGATGCCTGCAAGCCAGGCCGGTTTTTTCAGCACGATTGTCACTCCCAATCACTAGCGGCCGGGGTCGCATGGCCGCATCGGGCCGAAGCCCGTCATTGACCTGTATCAAACACAGACCGCTTTTACGCGCAACTGAAACGCAAGTCGAAGCCATGCGTCATTTTTGCGCGCGAAGGGTCTTGTCACGCCGCGCTTATTGGCGAAACCGGCGCATTTGCCAAGCCGTCAGCGCGACAAAAAAACGCGCATGCCATGATTTCGACCAGAAACCATGTGTGAAGGTCGGCCAATGGCTGGTTTCCCTTTCCTCGCGGGCTGCGATAATAGGGCTAACGATTCGATCCGCGGGGAGGAGAATTCTCTTGCGGAGCGCAATCCGAAGCCCTGGATGATCTCACGCAACGATCCGCCAACCACGGACCGCACATGAACGACGACTTCTCCATATTCAATGCCCCGCGGCCCTCGCAGATCGGCGGACGTCCCGGCCTCCGTACCGTGCGCGCGGCGATTCTCGCCGCGGCAACCGTTCTCGCCGGCGGTCTCCTTTCCTCCGCCGCGCTCGCCCAGTCCACCGCGCCGGGCTCGACCAGCACGTCGATGCAGCCCTCGAGCGTCAGGGCCAATTACGGGGCATGGTCGATTGTCTGCGACCAGCCGCCCGGCGCCTCGTCCGAGCAATGCGTGCTCATGCAGAATGTGGTCGCCGCCGACCGCGAGGAGTTCGGCCTGTCCGTCGTCGTGCTGAAGACCGCCGACAAGAAAGCGCAGATCCTGCGCGTCCTCGCGCCCCTCGGCGTGCTGCTTCCCAACGGTCTCGGCCTCAATATCGACGGCACGGATATCGGCCGCGCCTATTTCGTGCGCTGCTTCACCGATGGCTGCTATGCCGAGGTGATCCTCGAGGATTCGCTGATCAAGGCGCTGGAAGAGGGCCAGAGCGCCACTTTCTATGTCTTCCAGACCCCCGAGGAAGGCATCGGCATCCCGGTCGACCTCTCCGGCTTCACCGACGGCTACAAGGCGCTGCCATAGCTACGGGCTCGCTAGGATGTAAGCGCGCCCGTGAAGTCAGCATATGCCTTTACGATGGCCTGAGCGTATTCCTCTTTACGTTCGTGACCCATCTTCGCGTCAGCAGGATGATTTCCGAAGAACGGTTCGACCAAAGCGCTATTCGAAAGATGCTTGGTGCTTGAGTGCCCGTTCTGCCCACTCTTCAGTAACCAGACTTTTTTCTCCTGCGACACGGGCCTGTCGAAAACAGCACTTATTTCTTTCTGCAGTTGCAGCGCCCATGAACGGGAATCATTGCGCGCGAACAAAGTAACCGTATAGGGATCATCGACATTGCCGCCATTGTAATGCAACTCAACGGTGCAACGCGGCTTCCAAGGCATTACTCGCTTCTTATACGTTGTATTAATCAGGCACTTGTCTCCCCAGGCCCGACTGAACACCTTGCTACGTATTCCCTTACTCTCGCAGATGGAAACGATGCGCTCTGCAATTGGGGTATTGTATGCCGCCTCACAATTCTCAATAGGGGCAATCCCGCACGCCCCCTCCTTGAAGAGGCAATGTCCAACGACGACTGCCAAGCCATCGCCACTCCCAACAGCCATCGCTTCTACATCAGCCTTTTCAGCAAGCTCCTCACTTTGTCCAGCCTCCAAGAAACCAAGCTCTTCCCGAATAGACTCAATATACAACTCCTGCTCTTCGATACTCGGATAAAATTCTCCTGCCTTCGCCTGACGCAACGCGCTCAAGTGATCTTTAGCCGCATTTAGTTCTTCAATAAGATCTTTTTCCTCATTCATCACGCTCTCCCTTAGTATTATATAACCATACTAGCACATTTATTGAGAAACGAAATATAAACTATTGCCATTATCATGCCGCGTGCATTTCCGGATTGCTGCACAGCGTTCGAAGTCGACGGCTACAAGGCGCTGCCCTGAACCGGGCTTGCGCAATCGCCAAAAAATACAGGCTGAAACCGATTGTCCTTTACGGGACGGCACCATATGGTCCTGCCGATTTTGCATCGATGAACCGGGAGGATATCGAATGAAAAAACTGATCGGCTTCGGCATCGCGACGGGCCTTGCGGCTCTTCTGGCCACCGGCGTCAGCGCCGAGACGCGCATCACCTACAAATCGGCCAAATCCGGCTCGTCCTACTACCAGATGGGCGTCGAGATCGCCGAGGCGCTCAAGAAGAAGACCGATGGCGACATCGTCGTCACGGTCGAGGAAAGCCAGGGCTCCGTCCAGAACGTGATGGAAGTCCGCGCACGCGGCGCCGACTATGTCTTCACCACGCCGCCGGCGCTCGTTTCGGCCGCGCAGAAGGCCGCGGGCCCCTTCGACGGCAAGGGCGATCCGAAATTCGCGGACATCCGGGCGCTGTTCCCGATCCCGTCGCTGACGATGCATTTCGTCATGTCCGACAAGAGCGGCGTGACCGATTTCGCCGGCATGGAAGGCAAGACGATCCTGCTCGGCAAGGGCTCCTTCGGCGCGCGCGAGGGCGAGAAATATCTCGGGCTCTTCGGCCTGGAGGGCAAGGTCAACCTGTCGGAAGTCGAATTGTCGAACGCCGTGCCGGCGCTGCAGAACGGCCAGATCGACGGTTTCGTGACGGCCGGCTCCTGGCCCGCGCCGAACGTGATAGAAGCCGCCGCCTCGACCGGCGTGACGGTCCTGTCGCTGTCCGACGAGCAGATCGCCGAGACCAAGCGCTCGAAACTCGTCATTCCCGCCGGCACCTATGCCGGGCAGGACAGCGACATCACCACCACGTCGCTGCCGGTCGCGGCCTTCACCACCTCCCAGATGAGCGACGACGCGGCCTACGAGCTGACCAAGGCCTTCTGGGAATCCAAGACCGCCATGGCCGAAACCTCGCGTTGGTGGAACGGCGTCGACCAGAGCCTCATGGGCAATGTCACGGTCAAGTTCCATCCGGGCGCCATCCGCTACTACAAGGAAGCGGGTATGGAGCTGACAGCGGAACAGATGTAAGCCGAAGCGAGAAAACAGCCGCCCCTTCCGGTTACCGCCGGGAGGGGGTTTTCGTTGCATGACCGAGATCGCCGCCCCCACCGACAAGACTGCGCCGCCGCCGGTTCTCCGGATTGCGATGCTCGTCTGTGCCGCGGTGCTGGTGGTGTTCCACCTCGCTTTGATCTTCTCCGGGCTGGTGCCGAACCTCGTCAGCCGGCCGCTGCATCTGGCGCTGGCGCTGCCATGGCTGTTCCTGTTCACGGACAGGACCGGGCTGTCGCGTTATTCCGGCTTCGCCGTCGGCGCGGTCGGCATCGCCTGCACGCTCTGGGTCGCGGCCAATCACGACATGCTGCTCGACCAGTACGGCTTCATCGAGACCCCGATGCAGACCGCCATCGGCTTCGCGCTGCTGGCCGTCGTGCTGGAAGGCGCGCGCCGCTCGATCGGCTGGCCGCTGCCGCTCGTCGCCACCGCCGCCCTCCTCTACGGGCTGTTCGGCCAATATATCCCGGGCGAGTTCGGCCATTCCGGCACGCCGCTGCCGAGCTTCCTCGGCACGCTGACCATCGCGGAGGGCGGCATCTGGGGCAGCCTTGCCGGCGTCTCGGTCAATGTGGTTGCGATCTTCGTCATTTTCGGCGCGGTGCTGAACGCCGGCGAAGCGGGCCAGGGCTTCATGAACATCGCCAGCGCGGCCGCCGGACGCCTCACCGGCGGAGCCGCCAAGGTGTCCGTCATCTCGTCGGCGCTGTTCGGTTCGATCTCGGGCTCGGCCTCCGCGAATGTCGCCTCGACCGGCGCGGTGACGCTGCCCGCCATGACACGGCTTGGCTATCCGAGACGCCTGTCCGCCGCCGTCGAGGCGGTGGCGTCGAGCGGCGGCCAGATCATGCCGCCCTTGATGGGCGCGGGCGCCTTCGTCATGGTCGAGCTGACCGGCATTTCCTACACGCAGATCATGGGCGCGGCGATCCTGCCCGCCACCCTCTATTTCCTCGCCGTGTGGATCGGCATCAACGCCTATGCGCGCCGCATGGACCTCGCCGGCCTGCGGGCGGAAGACAGGGCGACGGCTCGCCAGGTGGCGGTGACCTCCGGCTTCTTCCTCGTTCCGTTCGGCGTGCTGCTGTGGGGCATGTTCGTCATCGGCTACACGCCGCAATACGCCGCGAGCCTGGCGATCCTCGCCGCCGCCGTGCTGCTGTTCTTCGGCGCGGACGCGAAATTCGACATGGGGCGCACCGCCTCGCGCCTCGAACAGGCGCTCATCGGCTCGGCGCGGCAGGTCTCGATGATCGCCTCGATCATCCTGTGCGCCTCGATCGTGATCGGCGTGCTGGCGATCACCGGGCTCGGCGTCAAGCTCACCTCGCTGATCCTGTCCGGCTCGGGCGGCTATCTGTGGCCGTCGCTGATCCTGACCGCGCTCGCCTGCCTCGTTCTCGGGATGGAGGTGCCGACGACGGCGGCCTATGTCATCTGCGTCTCGGTCGCAGGCCCCGCCCTGTCGCAGCTCGGCCTCGAACCGTTGCAGGCGCATCTTTTCGTCTTCTGGTTCGCGCTTCTCTCCACCATCACGCCGCCGGTCTGCGGCGCGGTCTTCATCGCCGCCGGGATGATCGGCGAGAACTGGCTGAAAGTGGCGATGACGGCGATGAAGCTCGGCGTCGGGCTCTACATCATCCCGCTCGCCATGATCGCCAACCCGGGCATCCTGACGCTCTCGGGATCGCCGCTTTATGCGCTGTTCGCCTTCGCGCGTATCGGCGTCGGCCTCGCCCTCATTTCCAACGCGCTGATCGGCAAGGCGGCCTTGCCGCTGCGCATCCTGTTCGCGGCGGCCGGCCTCGCCATCGTCTTCGCCCGGGTGATCCTCGGGATATGAGAACCGCTTTCAGCGACCGTGCTTCAGCAGGTCATTCGGGATATCGGGTGTATCTCCAAGAAATTCGAAGACGTTTCCGTCGATAATGGAAAGCAGTTCCCTGCCCTGCAGGTTCAAAACCCGCAACTCCACGACCTGGCTGCTGCTTTCGATTGCAAGAGCGATGTCCAAACCGGTCATCTGCCCGCCCGCATTCAGCTTCGCATTCAGGGCGAGTTCGGCCTCGGACGAATTTGACCGGGTCATGGACCAGACGTCCGACACCGTGAAAACCTGATCGGTCCGGCTTCTGAAAAAAGCGACAATATCGGTCATGGGCGACACTCTTGCGGTCGATATCCGGGAACGCTCCCCGACCGGCACTGGCATGGCGCGTCAGGCAAATCAAACGGCAATCGCGATTCCGAGGTTGTTCGCCGGGCAAGCTCCTCCTAGATATCTCCGCACAAGGAGACATTCATGAACGCCCCCTCTCCCGCAAATATTCCCGACCTGATCAATTCCTTCGACGTCTCGAAGGAAACGCTGGAAAGCGTCGTTTCCAAGGCGCTCGCGAAAGCCGATGACGGCGAGTTGTTCGTCGAGCATTCGGAATCGGAAATGCTGATGTTCGACAACGGCCGGCTGAAGACGGGGTCATTCAACACCGGCCGCGGCTTCGGCCTGCGCTCGGTCGCCGGCGAGGCGGTCGGCTATGCCGAATCCGGAGAACTCTCGCTTGCCGCGCTGAAGCGCGCCGCCGACGCGGTCGGCGCCGTCACCACCGGCTATACCGGCAAATATTCTGACGCCCCGCAGGGCACGAACCGCAAGCTCTATGGCGACGCCAACCCGATCGGCGAGCCCTCCTTCGAGGCCAAGGTGAAGCTTCTCACCGAGATCGACGCCTATCTCAGGGCCAAGGATCCGCGCGTGCGCCAGGTCACCGCCTCGCTCGGCGCATCCTGGCAGGTCGTCGAGATCCTGCGCGCCGACGGCCATTTCGCCAAGGACATCCGCCCGCTCACCCGCGTGAACATTTCCGTCGTCGTCGGCGACGGCGACCGGCAGGAGAGCGGCTCGCACGGCATGGGCGGACGGCAGGCGTTCGGCGAGTTCATCGCCACCGATTCCTGGCGGCACGGCGCCGACGAGGCGCTGCGCCAGGCGCTCGTCAACCTCGACGCCAGGCCCGCACCCGCCGGCACGTTCGACATCGTGCTCGGCAATGGCTGGCCGGGCGTCATGCTGCATGAAGCCGTCGGCCACGGCCTCGAGGGCGATTTCAACCGCAAGGGCACCTCCGCATTCGCCGGCCTGATGGGCCAGCAGGTCGCCGCCAAGGGCGTTACCGTGGTCGATGACGGCACGATCGAGAACCGGCGCGGATCATTGTCCATCGACGACGAGGGCACGCCGTCCGGCTACAATGTGCTGATCGAGGACGGCAAGCTCACCGGCTACATGCAGGACCGACAGAACGCCCGGCTGATGGGCGTCAAGCCGACCGGCAACGGCCGGCGCGAATCCTACGCGCATGTACCGATGCCGCGCATGACCAACACCTATATGCTCGGGGGCGACAAGACGCCGGACGAGATCATCGCTTCCGTCGACAAGGGCATCTACGCCGTATCGTTTGGCGGCGGCCAGGTCGACATCACCTCGGGCAAGTTCGTCTTCGGCTGCACCGAGGCCTACATGATCGAAAACGGCAAGGTCACGCACCCGGTCAAAGGCGCAATGCTGATCGGCAACGGCCCCGACGCGATGCACCGCGTCTCGATGGTCGGCAACGACATGGCCCTCGACACCGGCATCGGCATGTGCGGCAAGGCCGGCCAGGGCGTCCCCGTCGGCGTCGGCCAGCCGCATCTGAAGATGGAAGCGATGACGGTCGGCGGCACGGAGCGGTAGGCGCGGCCGGGTTGCAAAATCGGCGTCATTGAAGACCACTTGAATTCAGCGCGTTTGAATTATAGTTTTTGACTTCAAACTATAATCCCGTTCAACGCGATTAAAGATGGCTTTAATGGACTCTTCCTCGTTTAAAGAGTCACCGTCCGGGACTTTTATTCCGACCGTCGGCGGTTAATCAGCATTCGTGCCGAATCCGCTTCCGCCGAACATCGACCACGCCGCGCTCGCGGTTCCGATGGCGGAAACCATGTTGGCGCTGGGCGAATTGAACTCGACCGGGCGCGGGATCGCCGATCCGATGCTCGTCATTCGCCCTCTTCAACGACGCGAAGCGCTCCTGTCTTCGGCAATGGAAGGCACCTTCACCACGGCGAACCAACTCGCGCTTGCCGAGGCGGATGAAGACTTGCAACTGGATGCGGCAACGCTTGAGGTCAGAAACTACCTGCGCGCATTCGATACCGCGGACAGACTGCGTCACGAGATTCCGGTTTCCGGCCGGATGATAAAGGAAATCCATCGGGTCCTTCTGGCGCAAACCAATCCGGGGAGAGGCGCATCCAAAAGGCCCGGCGAGTACAAGAACCAGCAGAATTTCATCGCGGGCGGAGACCGGCGTATCGAAAACGCCCGCTTCATCTCGCCACCGCCGCGCGAGGCCGAAGAGGCTATGAATGCGCTCGAACATTTCCTGAACCGGGACGACAAAGGTCAGATACCGCCCATAGTCGAGTCCGCTCTTCTTCACTACCAGCTCGAGACAATCCACCCCTTCGCAGACGGAAATGGCCGCGTTGGCCGGATACTGGTCCCGATACACCTGATGGCGGTCGGGGTTCTCGATCGCCCGTTGCTCTATCTGAGCCCGGCGGTCGAAGGCAGAAAGGACGAATATGTCGACCTGATGCTCAATGTATCGCGGAGCGGCGCATGGACCGACTGGTTGCTGTTCTATCTGGAACTGGTGCGGGCGTCATGCGTAGCGGCGACAGAGGTGTTGAACAGGCTCGAAGCCCTGCGTGCGAAATACCGGGAGGCGATTTCCGAGACCGGTGGCTCGGCGAGATATATTACCCTCGCCGACGATCTGTTCCTGACGCCAGTCACGACAATCCCCAAGGTCGCTGAACGCTTGGGCGTCACCTATCCCGCAGCAAAGAACGCCGTTGACCGGTTGATCGAACTCGGAATCCTTGCCGAGCTTGAAAGCTACTCAAATCCCAGACGCTTCATCTGTTGGGACATCACGGACATCAGCGAAGGACGCCTGCCCTGAGTCCGCCCGAGGCGTACGTGAATATCTGAAGCGGCAAGGCCGGTCGGTGGCGCCGAGCGGCCGACAAGCGCAGTTACAGACATTTTTCCCGATTGCGCCTGTAACTGAGCCTACCCCTCCCCCTCCAGATACCTTAGCAACTCGCTCGCCGCCGCGCCGCCGGCCCGGTTCGCGCCGATGGTCGAGGCCGAGGGGCCGTAGCCGACGAGGTGGATGCGCGGGTCGGCAGCCACCTGCGTCGCCAGCCGGCCGGTCATCGCGATGCCGCCCTCCTCGTTCGTCAGCCCCAGGGGTGCGAGATGGCCGAGATCATAGCGAAAGCCGGTGCACCACAGGATTACGTCGAAATTCTCCGCGCGCCCGTCCGCCCAGCGCACGCCCGTCCCGGTGATTTCCGCAAACATCTCGTGGCGGTCGAGCGCGCCGCGCGCCTGCATCGCCTCGATGGCCGGCGTCAGCGGCAGGCCAGTCGCGGAGACGACCGAACGCGGCGGCAGGCCCGCGCGCACCCGTTCCTCGACTTGCGCCACCACCTCGCGGCCGAACTCCTCGGTGAAATCGCCGCGCCAGAATTCCGGCGCACGGCGCGTCACCCACATCGTATCGGTCACCTTTGAGATCGCGTCGAGAAGCTGGATCGCCGAGATGCCGCCGCCGACGACCAGCACCCGCTTGCCCTTAAATTCCTCCGGGCGGCGATAGTCGACCGTATGCATGTGGCGGCCGCGGAAGCGCTCGAAGCCCGGATAATGCGGAATGTTCGGCGTGTTCCAGGTGCCGGTGGCGTTGATCAGCCCGCGCGCCGACACCGCCATGCCGTCCGTCTCGACACGCAGCCGCGCGCCACGGTCGCGCACGGCCGTCACCCTCACCGGCCGCCGCACCTGCAGCCCGTATTTCCGCTCATAGGCCGCGTAATAACGCGGTACGGCGACCGCCGCCTGCACCTCGTCCGTGTCGCCTTCCAGCGTTTCGGAAAACGCCATGCCCGGCAGGTCGTGGATGCGGTTGACGGTGGACAGCGTTAGGCTCGGCCAGCGAAACTGCCAAGCCCCGCCCGGCGACGGCGCGCCGTCGAGCACGACGAAATCGCGCAGCGGCTCGTGGCCGCGCCTCGCAAGATGATAGGCCGCCGACAGACCGGCCTGCCCGGCGCCGATGACGGCGATGTCGACCTTCCAGGCCGCCTGCGCTTTCGGCCCGTTTCCGGTGGATGGATCCCCCGCCATATAAATTCGCCGCCCGCTCGAATGCCTTGCCTGTCCGGCCCCTAGATAGGTTTCCCGCCGCCCGCCGCAAGAATCTTGTCCACCGCCCTCTACCCTCCCTTACCCTTGTGGTGCCCTTTCATCGGAAGCCGGGTCTAGAACCGACAGCCTGGGAAAGGGCCGGTTCCTGGTGTTCGCGCTGAGGTGGCGCGGATGGGGCAGGCGCGATGGGTGACTGTCGCGTGAATGTTTCGAACCAGGGTGGCTTATCGGTCGTGGCGTGGCCGTTCCGTGCTC
>NZXU01000091.1 GCA_002698425.1 Ahrensia sp.
ATAGGAGGCGGCATCGATATAGAAGGTGCCGGTCGTGGTCGCGGTATAGACGAGCGAGGAATAGTAGCCGGCGCCGCCATCGTCGTCATAGGCGACCTGGGTGCCGGTGGCGCGGTCCTGCGAGCCGGGTGCGAACAGGCGCAGATAGGTGTCTGAAACCGGCGTCGAACCATAGCCCGACAGCGAGATCGTGTAGGTCTGCCCGGCAACGAGATTGACCGCGATCCAGTCGCTGTCGCCCGATGTCTCCAACTCCCCCACATAGCTGCCGCCGACCGAGACGGTCGCGTTCGTACCGCTCGTGGCGAGCAGGTCGGCATAGGTCGTGTCCGTTACGCTGCTCGTCCCGGAACTCGAACCTGTCCCGTCGGAGCCGTCTTCGAAGATGCAATCACTAGAAAACGTTTTGAGAGTTGCGCAGTTTTGGCACACGGCTGTTTCATCCCTGAACACGACAATGTGCCGTAACGTAACGTTTGGGATAACAAAAGCTCGTTAACGGGCCAGGCGGGATTTAAGGAGTGGATTAAACGATCTGCTAACCTACAGCTTTAGTGTATGCCTAAAAAAAGCCCATCCGATGGACGGGCTTTCTCTATGTACGGCCGTCATGCGAGCTTTCGCCGTCCAATCAAGCCCAGACCAAATAGGGCGGAGCCGAGCAGGAAGATTGCTGGTGGTACAGGAACCGCAGCCACGCTGAAGAAGCCATAGGGTGCAGCGGATGATCGGGTTTGTTCGAAAGACCCTTGGGGCTGTTTGACGTCGTTAATCGCTATCCAGCTGCCACCGACGAAAGCTTGAATTTTCCATGTAAGTGTCATGTCGAGACCAGCAGTATTGTCGACGACTGCACCCAAGATTCCGTAGGCGCCGGTGTCATCGAGGCCTATGCTGGCAAGATCGGTTATCCATGGGTTGGCGCCAAGACCGGTAACGTCAAGCACCATCCGCAAATCGACTTGCTCGACTGTGTTGTTATTGTCCGGATTGGCCCAGTCGGAAGTGACATTCCAAGTCGCCTCAGTGCCGTTTATGTTGTCAAATACGAAGGGCAATGCTGTGCCTGTGAGGCCCGCACCCGCCGGCCCCCAAGTCGGGTTTGTCTGGATCAGACCAAAGTAAAGCTCGGATAGCCCGCTGGTATCAAAGTTTGTGAATTCCCAAACCGCGGTGCCGCTCGCAGCGGAAACACCGTTGTCATTAAACGTAACGTCTCCTGGCGGAGGATAACTCGGCCCGATCGGCGCCGCCTGGCCAGTCGAAGCAGAAGTTCCGAGAGCCCAGAGAAGGACCGCCGTGAGAGCAAAAATTCGCCTTAATGTATACATTGGACTCCCCTGCTGAATAGATTGAACAATCAGCCCCAACCCCTAAAATCTTGCACATTTTTCTCTCTGGGTCGAATCTCCTTACCCTGGGTCATTTGATTTTTGTCTTCCGCCGGTCTGCGGGAGTTCTTGGAGCGCGCTTCTGTTGCTCCTCTGAAATCCCAATTGGATACGGTCGGTATTTCCCAACGTAGCGGACGGCTAGATTGTCGTCTTGGAGGTATCGCAAAGGCTTACCCACCCGGCCAACCTTGGCTTTCGCTGATGAATTGCATTAGCCGGCACGCACGCGCTCGGGACCGGTTTCACAGAACCATGGCGGATTGGTTCGCAGGTTATCCGGTCTTGTTGCGCCGCCAGCTAATCAGACCGAACCAGCACATTGCGGCTGCGAGTAATGGCGCGGTCGCGGGCAGGGGGATCGCCGCCGTTGGCGAAAACTGGGTGAAGACGCGGACATAGTCGCCCGGGCTGGAGGCAGTAAAGTCGACGCGCAAACGGCTCGAGGAGGCGCTGTCGATCCACACGGAGTCGTTCGCTTCCAGGCCCCGCAAGCTCGGGCTCAAATAGGTCACGAGATTGTTCAGCAAAATGTCGCTGGCATCCAGGTTGTCCTTGCTTGTCGCGACCCCGATGATCGGCGCATCGAAATCGACATAGCCCTGGATCCTCAGCGTCCCGGCCGGATCGAAAAACACGTAATGGCTGGCAACATACTGGTTGGCGCTGACCTGGCCGGCGCCCGCTGGCCCGACATCGAAGCTTAGCGGCGTGGTCAGAAAGATGTTTTGCTCTTCATCGAAGGCATAGAGGTTGGGTGTCTGGAACGTGTTCTGACCAACAGTGCTGTCATCGACTGCCGAGGTCGCCGGCGCATCGAAGGGGATACTCAGTTTCTGGAAGATCGAACTCGCGTTGCCGTAATCCGTGATGGCGCCACCCGTGACCACGGCGTGTGCCGGGGCGCTCAAGAGTGAGAGCGCGCCAAGAGCAACCGCCAGCGCCATCGGCGCGCCAAGATGATGCCTGGATGAGAATAGACCCATTGATTTCCCCCTTCGCGCGGCTAACATCGCCAAGCCGCGTTTCCCGAAATCCGTCGCATGACAGCGACGAGATGTGCCCCACGTCTAGCTAAATGCTTTGATGACGTTGGGTCAAGTTCTGCGGCAGACCCGGCGCGGCGTGGCTCTCTTCCCACAACGCCTTCGCGGTCTTTGTCGGCTCGACGCCTTTCTTAATCCACCAGGCGGGTTCGTCGCCTGCGTGGTGCAGTTCCTGGTGATGCATGGAGCAGAGCGGCACGGTGAATTCGTCGGAGACCTTGCGACCCATGGCATTGGGCTGGGCGATGGCCAGCGGGAGCCGGGGTTCAGGGCGTCCTGGTAAATCTCCAGAAATCGGGCATAAACAGAAAAATCCTTGCCCCGCTTGCCATTTAGGCTGGTCCGATTAACCTGCGGTCAGACACACAAGGGGTTGGGTGTATGAAAAAATCTTTGGGACTATTGGGTTGCGCGTTTTTCCTGACGTGCGCTGGCGCGGAGGCGGCGCCGATTACTTACGATATCGATCAGGCCTTCTGGGGTCAGTATAGCGCCACGACGCTCTACACGGCGCTTGAATGGCAGGCGCAGCGCCAGCTGGAGGTGAATGCCAATCCTTCCGCCTATAACTTCCTGACGGGTTCCGTCACGCTGGACTGGGACACGCAGACGGTCACAGACTATGGCTTGGGAATGGATGTCGTTATCAACGGTGTAGAGACTGTGGCCAGCTTCGCGCCAGCGGATACCGGGTCGTCCATAATTTTCAATCAGAATGCCGGCGGCGGTGGAATCGAGCCCAGCGAGTACGTCACGCTGAACATGGCGACCAGTTGGGGTCCAGTGTACACTTACGGAAGCAACACAGGCGCCCAATACCGGGCTCGACTCTCGTTGACGATTGTTCATTTCCTGACGTCCGACGATCTGGCGCTGACAATGTTGCCGAGCCAGGTGGGCGAATTCCAGCGTTCCGAATTATGCCCGTCGTATGACCTCTGCTTTATCTCGGGCGCGTATGATGATGGTGGCGGCTCCAATCCCGCGACGCGAACCTATGGCGGCGGCGTTGGCATCTCGGAAGCCAATGCTGTTGTTCCGCTTCCCGCAGGACTGCCTCTCTTGGGCGGTGCGTTGGGTCTCTTCGGAATGATGGGGTGGCGCAACCGGCGGCGCGCGCGCTGCTGAGACTTCAATCATGATTGTAAGCGTGGGCGGTCCTTCGGGGGCGCTTTTTCTTTGCTCCGGCTCTGATCCCATAGGACGCGACGCATCTCGGGTCGACGCCCTTCCTGTACCACCAGGCGGATTCATATCCGGTGTTATGGAGTTCCTGGTGGTGCATCGAACAAAGTGGCATGTTTTCTGGAGCTTTTTGCAATTGACCCCACGCGCGCAATCAAATGACAGGTTCTTTCTGCTATGTTCGCGGTTAATGTAGATTTTGTGTCCAATTTGGTATGGCTGAATAATGCAGGGGCGAGTATTTGCGAATGGGGGACACGGTTCTTGCCGGCGGAAGCCAGTCGGCTGATGCGCCGCCAGTTCCGATCCGAAGACTGGGCTGGGTTGACGCCGCGAAGGGTATTGCCATCGTACTGGTCGTTTTTGGCCATGCGTGGCACGGCATACGCGCGCGCGGACTGATTGCAGAGCCATTGTTTCACGCGGTAGACAGCCGCATCTATGCTTTCCACATGCCAGTGTTCTTTGCCGTTTCCGGCCTGTTCCTGGCTGGCTCGGTTTCTCGTAAGTTGCCGCGGGACTTCGTGGTCGATCGCATCATGCGCCTGGTCTGGCCCATGATGCTTTGGACCTATTTGTTTCTGGCGATGAAGCTGCTCGCTGGCGACTTCGCGAACAACACCGTCACGGCGGCGGACCTGGTTCGACTACCTTTTCCCGGGTATCTGCATCTTTGGTTCTTGTGGGCTTTGTTCTTGCAGCATATGGCACTTCTCCTAACGCGGCCGTTGTTGAAAAATGGTTGTTATTCGATAGCTGTGTTGTATGCACTGGCGATCATATCGGTCGTAATCGCGCTTATGCCGTTATCTTCGGGGATCGCCTACTGGTTTGGCAACGCTATCAGAAATGCCCCGTTTTTGGTGATGGGCATCATTATCGGCCAGACAAGATTGTTAGACCGGCTTGGAACGGGCGCGCGTTTGGTGGCCGCTTCCGCGTTTTTGTGCGTGATAGCCTTTTGGCCTCCCCTCGCTGGCGAGGCCGCAACCCGCCTCGCGGGTTCATTGATCCTGACATTTGGATTGATCGCGGTAGTTTCGGGGTTCGGTAGATCGATCCCGGCATCGGCGGCTTGGCTTGTCTCGCTTGGGTCGGCCTCCATGGCGATTTATCTTTGCCATACACTGTTTTCTGCGGCGGTGCGCGAAGCCATGTTGTTGCTCGGTGTCAATGCGCCGGGAATCCATTTGGTCGTGGGAACGCTTGCCGGCATCGTCGGCTCGCTTGTCGTCCTTTGGCTCTCGAACAGGATCGGTATACGGAAGATCCTGGGCTTCTGACACGATGCCGCGCAAGAGGCCTGTTGAGTTTCGTCATCATGATTGCAGGTCACGGAAGCTGCGGTTACCGCGCCACTCTCTAAATTTTGGCTGCGGGGGGGGCATTTTTGACGTCATGGCTACTGGCTGGTCTTGTCTTGCGGCTTTCCTCCCACAGCGCCTTTGCGATCTGCTTTGGATCGACGCCTTTTTCCTCCCACCAGGCAGGCTCATTTCCGGCGTGGTGCAGTTCCTGATGGTGCATGGAGCACAGCGGAACGGTGAATTCGTCGGAGACCTTGCGACCCATGGCGTTTGGCTGGGCGAAGGTGAGGTGATGCGCCTGGGTGCGGTTCTTGCCGCAGATGACGCAGCCGTGGCGGACGACGAATTTCAGGTGGCCGGGGTCGCGCAGGCGCTTCGGCTCGGAGAGCGTGAGGGCGGACTTGTCGATACGGCTCTGGCGGGCAGGTTCGCCCGGCGATTGATTTTGTCTGGTTTCCCCGTTTGGCTTTGTTTCGGGATATCTGGGTCCTGAAGCTGAGGAAGCATCGGCGGCGGCCGGCTCCGCAGCGTGGTCTGAAGCTTGCGGGGCAGGGGGCTCAAGTTTCGGGGCGGGACGCTGGGTCTTTGCGTTGCCGCCATAAAGCGACAGGCCGAACTGGTTGCCGAAGGTCATCAGGGCGCGCTTGGTGGCGTCCGTCTCGGCGGCCTTCAGGGCGTGGTCGTGTGCCTGGCCGGGTGTGAGCGTGTCGGCTTCGCCCGTGCCGGTGCCCTCGCGAATGATCGTGTGACCATCGGCCTCGACGCGGATGCGCACCTTGGCGGTGTAGACGGCCTCGAAGCGCTCGCCATTGCGCTTGGTGTAGACGCAGGTACTTTCCACCGTCTCGCGGTGCCAGCCATCGAAGCCGAAGATGCGGTTGGCCTCGGCGATGACATGCCAGCCTTCCAGATAGTTGAGCGTCGCCCCGTTCTCGACGCGGCTGCGGACATGCCTGTCCTTCAGCCGGGCCTTCAGGGCGCGGATTTGTTTCACGTTAAACATTGGCTCACTTGGTCCTGACCGAGAGCGATCGCGCGCCATTCGACAGTTCCGCACCCGTCACCGCGGTGCCGGCCTTCAACGCATCAAGGAGGGCGCGCTTGTCGAGCTTTGGCGATTGCGGAATCCAGAACCATTCGGGGATGGCGTCCTCGTCGGTGATCACCACCGAGGGCGGGGCATTGCGCAGGGACAGGGTGAAGTCGGCTTCGAGGATCTTGTCGATGCCTGCTTCCTCCATCGCGGTACGGGCAACATCCCGCTTTGCCTTGACGCGCTGGCCGAGTCGCTCGGCGCGTTGCTTGTAGGCTTCCAGTCGCACCTTGAGCGCAGAAACCAGATCCTCGTCGTCAATCGCCGACCGCACCAGGGCGCCGATTGCCTCGTGCAGATTGGTCGCCCCTTCCAGCGTATCGGCAAGCGTCGTCTCGTCGATGTCGGGGATAGCATCGATTATCTGGCGACGCAGTGCGGTGAATCGGGTAAGTTCTTGGGAGATAAGGGAATTGCTGCTCATTATATCGCTCATAATGCACACTTGATAGTGCAAAATGCACAGAAAGTATGGCGGAATTGTGATTACGGGAAGTCAAATTCGAGCTGCACGTGGATTGTTGAACTGGAGTGCAGTTGAGCTTGCCGAAAGAGTTTCGATGTCTAGGAACACGATCAACCGGTTAGAAACTCACGATGATATTCCGCCGAGCCGATCGCAATCTCTGATAGAAATTCGTCAGTGTCTTGAGGATGCAGGCGTTGAGTTCATAGAGGCGAATAAGGAAGGCGGGCCAGGCGTCCGTCTGCGCCAAGCGCCGTGATGATCGTTCGCCCATAAACGAGTGGAGAAACTTCCGCAGCTTCTACGTGTCCAACAAATTTCATTATTGTTGAACATAGCCCAACTGGAAATGGAGCGCGGCGGCTGGGGGTTGGGTTAGGGTTACAGCCGCCGCGATTGGCGGCCTAATGCCCCTAGGGAAAGTCGCCAATGAAGGGGTATCTAGCATAACTGTGTCATTTCGATACAAGAATATCGTTGACTTGTACGGACGTTGGCAAAGCCACATGCTGCCAGTGTCCGCCTCTGGACAGACCGAATTAGTTTTCGGAGAGAATTTCAAAACGCTCGTGGTTGAGAGCGTAGCTTAGATTTGGCCGAAGATATCCCAAGTGGGTTCAAGGCCGAAACCGTGGCCGTTCCACCAATTTTCGAAGCGGACCCAGCTGGAGTAATGATCCGCCAAGGCATTCGCAGAAGAATTCGCGCCATTGACCTGGTACCCATTCAAGTCCCATAGATGCTGTAATGAGCTTCGGATGGCGTTGAAATCACCCAGTCGGAGGTCCTGCACATCTGCAGGCGAAGCCGATCTGTCGAACTCTTCATACTGGTCTGCGGAAAACTCGGCTTCCTTCGGAAGACGCTGGAAGTCGCCAAAGCCGCTTGGCGAAGACGCATTGGCGAATGAAAAGATGTCTGGTTTTACTGTCTCCGTCTCTGACAGGATGGGCGCCGTAGCTTCCGTTTCCTGGGGCATCTTATTGTCGGCGAGCGGTACGGCAACCATGATCTCGGTCACTGGGGTCGCATTGCCGGAAATCATGACGTTATCGTAGAGTTCTGCCAAAGTGAGAGGGCTGCCCGATATGACGCGGAGCACATCTCCTTTGCCGAAATCGAAATCGATCTGGCTTGCGCCAACCTGTTTGGCAAAGGTATTGACCACCTCCTCAGCAGTCAGGCCGCCACCCCAAAGCGCGGAATCCAATTCGAGGAAGTCGATGCCATTTTCATAGTCGGCGACGAGATCGGTTCCGTCTCCAAGTTCGAACACGAAAACATCCGAGCCGGCCTCTCCGAAAAGGACATCTTTGCCGGTTCCACCGCTGATGCGATCATCGCCGTCGCCGCCATGCAGGATATCCTTTCCGCCAAGACCGTAGATCAGGTCGTTTCCGGCCTCTGCCGCGACCTGATTGTCGGTGTCATCCATCGAGATGATGTCGGCATGGTTGGATCCTCTGACGTTCTCGATCTCGAAAAGTGTATCGCCCTCTGCGTCGCCACCCGTATTGGTTCCTTTCAGATTGATCGAAACACCGGCCGACGAGTCCGAGTAAACCGCCCAATCCTGACCTTTGCCGCCGTTAATGAGATCGGCTCCACGGCCACCGCTGAGGTTATCGTCGCCCACGCCTCCGTATAGGAAATCGTTGCCAAAGCCGCCATCGAGGATGTCGTCTCCATCGCCGCCATCTAGCGTATCATCCCCGCTGCCGCCAATTAGCGTATCATTCCCGAAGCGGCCCTCGAGTGTGTCGTTGCCACCATTACCCTCGAAGGAATTGTCCTGAATGTCGCCGATCAGAACGTCGTCATATCGAGACCCAATGAGGTTTTCGATCCCGGACAGAGTGTCCCCGGAAGCGTTTGCCCAAGTGGCGCTCTCGCCAAGTATGATTCCTACGCCGCCTGATTCGCCTGCATAGCTGGCAATGTCGATTCCTTCGCCGCCATCGATGTGGTCATTCCCTTTCCCCCCATTGAATACGTCGTCGCCGGCGCCCCCGATGAATATGTCGTCGCCATCACCGCCGATGAGGAAGTCGTTCTTGTCGGTTCCGGTTAGCATCTCG
>NZXU01000092.1 GCA_002698425.1 Ahrensia sp.
ATTTCAATGGGTTGGAATGGTGCTGCCGGAGAGATTTGAACTCTCGGCCTCTCCCTTACCAAGGGAGTGCTCTACCCCTGAGCTACGGCAGCGTGTCCGGAAAAACGTGAGCGGCTTCTGCCACAAGCCTTTTTCAGTTGCAAGGCGTAATCGGCAGCAATTCGGCCGGCTCTTTGCACGGTGCCGGAAATCGCGTTACTCATGGGTATGACGACGAAATCGCCCGAAGACCGGCGCAAGGACCGGCTAGCCCAGCAGTTGCGCGCGAATCTGGCGCGGCGCAAGGCGCAGGCGCGCGCCAAGAGGGCAGGCGAGGCGGACGATCGGCCGGAGGGCCTGGAGCCCGCCGGGACCGACGCGCCGGACCGGAGCGGAAACGGCGAGAGCTAGAAGTCCGGCCTAGAAAACCGCGAGGTACTTCAGCAGGGACAGGATGCCGATGATGATGACGATGATCTGCGCGATCTGGCGGGCCTTCGCATCGAGCGGCAGGCGCTGGATCAGCCAGAGCACCAGAACGATGACGAGAAAAGTGATCAGGATTCCGATGAGTATGGACATGGCGCTTTCTTAATGCCGGAGTGACTGCCCGGCGTGGTTCGGCTGGAGCATTCGGGATATAGAATGGCCGGGCCCGGCGAAGGTTCCCGGTGACCTGCCGGCGGGCCGCCTTGAACCGGACAAAACCATGGGCTAAACGCCCGGAACCGCAAATTCGGCCGTTATGCCTTTCCCGCCGGGGACGGCGGGTCGCTCGAGGGGATTGGGAAAACTTCATGGACCAGATCAGGGTTACCGGCGGCAATGCGCTCAACGGCGTCATTCCGATCTCCGGCGCGAAGAATGCAAGCCTTCCGCTGATGATCGCGAGCCTGCTCACCGACGATACGCTGACCCTGGAAAACGTGCCGCATCTGGCCGATGTCGAATCGCTGATCCGAATCCTGTCCAATCACGGCGTCGACTATTCGGTGACCGGCCGCCGGCAGGCCGAGGCCTCCGACTATGCGCGCACCGTGCATTTCACGGCGCGCAACATCGTCGACATCACGGCGCCTTACGAACTTGTCTCGAAGATGCGGGCGAGCTTCTGGGTGATCGGGCCGCTTTTGGCGCGCATGGGCGAGGCGCGCGTATCGCTGCCGGGCGGCTGCGCCATCGGCACGCGGCCGGTCGATCTGTTCATCCATTCGCTGGAGGCGCTGGGCGCCGAGATCGAGATCGAGAACGGCTATGTGCATGCGAACGCGAAAAACGGGCTCATCGGCGCGGATTACACCTTCCCGAAGGTCTCGGTCGGCGCGACGCATGTGGCGCTGATGGCGGCGTCGCTCGCCAAGGGCGACACCATCCTGCGCAATCCTGCGCGCGAACCGGAAGTCGTCAATCTGGCCGATTGCCTGAACGCCATGGGCGCGAAGATCGAAGGCGCGGGTTCCGAGGAGATCCGCATTACCGGCGTCACCTCGCTTTCCGGCGCGCGGCATCGCGTCATCCCCGACCGTATCGAGACGGGCACCTACGCCATGGCTGTCGGCATGACGGGCGGCGATGTGGTGCTGAGGGGCGCAAGAGCGGAGCTGCTCGATAGCGCGCTCGACGTCTTGCGCGGTGCAGGCATCGAGATCACCGATGTCGAGGACGGTATCCGGGTCTATCGCAACGGCAACGGGCTGATGCCCGTCGATGTGCGCACGGATCCCTATCCGGGTTTCCCCACCGACCTCCAGGCGCAGCTGATGGGGCTGATGACCCGGGCCAGCGGCACGTCACACATCACCGAGACCATCTTCGAGAATCGCTTCATGCATGTGCAGGAACTGGCGCGGCTCGGCGCGGATATCTCCCTCAACGGCCAGACGGCGACGGTCACGGGCGTGCCGGTGCTGAAGGGCGCGCCGGTCATGGCGACCGATCTGCGCGCCTCGGTGTCGCTGGTGATTGCCGGACTGGCCGCTGAAGGCCAGACGACGGTCAATCGCGTCTACCATCTGGATCGCGGTTTCGAACGGCTGGAAGCCAAGCTGCAGGCCTGCGGCGCGGATATCGAACGCGTTTCCACCTGACATCCGGACAGGATAGCAGTCTCGAGGCCAGAACCGTCCTTTGGTCCGGTTGCGTTGCAGCATGGAAAGCCGTATCAGCACAGAAAATCGGCGCTCTGCGCCAAGTCTTTTCTGGACCCGAGGACGATGGACCGGCTGAAACTCATGGCCCTGGACGCGGAAGACCTCGCCGTTATTTCGGCGCAGGTCCAGGACGCCGTGACGAAATCCGATGCGATCGACTATCGGCCCCGCGAAAAGCGCTTCACGCTGATGATCAACCGGTTCGCCTGGGACCAGGCGGATAATACGGCGCGCTCGGGCAAGAATTACGAGCGCCGCCAGGCGGTCTTGTCCTTTGCGCGGGTGCAGACCGTGCGGACGAAAGACATCAGGCGCGACGGCGACCAGGTCCTGGCGCTGCTGGCGATCCGCTTCGAGGAAACCGATGCGCCGGCCGGGCGGATCGAACTGGTTTTCGCGGACGGGCCGCTGATCCATCTCGAAGTCGAATGCGTGGAGGCGCAGATGGAAGACCTGGGCGCAGCCTGGGAAACGCGCTTCAAGCCGCGCCATCCCGCAAGCTGATCCGGCGGAGACCAGACGTGCCGCTTTTTCTCGATGCCAGTGCCGACGATTTCGAATCCCGCTTCCGGGCGTTGCTCGCCACCAAGCGGGAAGTCTCGGACGACGTGGACGCGACGGTGCGTGCGATCTTGGAGGATGTCCGGGCGCGCGGCGATGCGGCGGTAGCCGACTACACGCAGAAATTCGACGGGTTCGATCTGTCCGATATGCCGATGCAGGTCGGCGGACGCGAGATCGAGGAAGCGATGCTGACCGCCGACGACTCCGTCGTCGAGGCGCTGAGACTGGCGCGCGACCGCATTCGTTCGCATCACGAACGGCAATTGCCGAAGGACGATGTCTATACCGACCCGATCGGCGTGAAGCTCGGATCCCGCTGGACGGCGGTCGAAGCTGTCGGCCTCTATGTTCCGGGCGGGACGGCCTCTTATCCGAGTTCCGTCCTGATGAACGCCATCCCGGCCGTTGTCGCAGGGGTCGAACGCATCGCGATGGTGGTGCCGTCGCCGAAGGGCGTTCTCAACCCGCTGGTCCTCGTCGCCGCGCATCTGGCCGGGATCACCGAGATCTACCGAATCGGCGGCGCGCAGGCCGTGGCCGCGCTCGCCTACGGCACCGAGACGATCGCGCCGGTCGCCAAGATCGTCGGGCCGGGCAATGCCTTCGTCGCGGCCGCCAAGAGGCGTGTCTTCGGAACGGTCGGTATAGACATGATCGCCGGCCCGTCGGAAGTCCTGGTCATGGCGGATGGCGAGAACGATCCCGACTGGATCGCCGCGGACTTGCTGGCGCAGGCGGAGCATGACGTCTCGGCGCAGTCGATCCTGATCACCGATGACCGGGATTTTGCCGACCGCGTGTCCGATGCTGTCGAAACGCAGTTGAAGACGCTGCCGCGCGGCGAGACGGCGGGCGCCAGCTGGCGCGACTTCGGCGCCATCATCACCGTGCCGTCCATCGATGGCGAGCAGGCTTTCGCCATCGCCAACCGGATCGCCGCCGAACATCTGGAACTGGCCTTCGAGGGCGCGGAAGCGGCGGTCGAGAAGGTGCGCAACGCCGGCGCGATCTTCATCGGCCGCTATACGCCGGAAGTGATCGGCGACTATGTTGGCGGATCGAACCATGTGCTGCCGACGGCGCGTTCGGCTCGGTTCTCATCGGGGCTTTCCGTCCTCGACTTCGTCAAGCGGACCTCGATCCTGCAGCTGGGGCCGGATCAGCTGCGCGAACTCGGGCCAGCGGCGATCGCGCTCGCCGAGGCAGAGGGCCTCGGCGCGCATGGCAAATCCGTCTCCATTCGGCTCAATCTCTAGGTTGGCGTCCGGCGATGGGAGACGAGGAAACATTCGGACCCGATGCTCGACTGGTCGATGTCGTTCTCGACGAGTCGATAGGCCGGTCGACGCCGGATGTCGAGCATGAGCGCGCGGTCGCCATTTTCGACCTGCTGGAGGAAAACAGGTTCCAGGTCGTCGGCGACGAGACCGGCGGGCCTTACAAGCTGTCGCTGTCCATCGTCGACGGGCGGCTGGTCTTCGACGTGACGCGCGAGAACGACGAAAAGGTCGCCACGCATATCCTGGCGCTCGGGCCGTTCCGGCGGATCATCAAGGACTACTACATGATCTGCGACAGCTATTACGAGGCGATCAAGATGTCGACGCCGGGCCAGATCGAGACGATCGACATGGCGCGGCGCGGCGTTCACAATGACGGCTCGCAGACATTGATGGACAGGCTGGCCGGCAAGCTCGCGATGGATTTCGACACCGCGAGGCGGCTGTTCACGCTGGTCTGCGTGCTCCACTGGCGCGGCTGAGGCAGGACAAACGCCGGAACTTCACGGGTTTGCGGGCATTAAACTGTTGTCGCACAGAAGCGGACACTATATGAGATGCCGGAACAACAGGCTGCGCCCTAAAGGCAGCCTTTTTGCATTGGAAGAAAAGAGACCGAATGGCGAAAGAAGAAGTCCTTGAATTCCCCGGTGTGGTCACGGAGTTGCTGCCGAACGCCACGTTCCGGGTGAAGCTGGAAAACGAACACGAAATTATTGCCCACACCGCCGGCAAGATGCGCAAGAACCGTATCCGGGTTCTGGCCGGCGACAAGGTTCTTGTCGAAATGACGCCTTACGACCTGACCAAGGGTCGCATCACCTACCGTTTCAAATAGTTCTTCGCGCAGGGACGATGTGTCCCGGGGCATCTCCGCGAGACAGAGTTTCAGGCGACCATGAGCGAATACCAGAAACTTGTGCTGGCATCGGGGTCGCCGCGGCGCGTCGAACTGCTTGAACAGGCCGGCATCGAGCCGGACCGGCTGTTCCCGACCAATATCGACGAAACGCCACAGAAGTCGGAACACCCGCGCTCGCTGGCGCGGCGACTGAGCCGGGAGAAGGCGGAGAAGGCCTGGGGACATCTGCGCGACGACGATACGCATCACGACGCCTTCGTGCTGGCGGCCGACACCGTGGTTTCGGTCGGGCGGCTGATCCTTCCCAAGGCCGAGGTTCATGACGAGGCGGCGCAGTGCCTGCGGCTCCTGTCCGGACGCAACCACAAGGTCTATACCGGGCTCTGCCTGATCACCCCGAAAGGCAAGATACGCCAGAAGATCGCCGAGACACGGGTGCGCTTCAAACGGGTCACCTCGGAGGAGCGGGAAGCCTATCTCGCTTCCGGCGAATGGCGCGACAAGGCCGGCGGCTATGCCATCCAGGGGCTTGCCGGCACCTTCGTCGTGCGTCTTGTCGGCTCCTACACCAATGTCGTCGGGCTGCCGCTCTACGAGACGGTCTCGCTGCTGGGCGGCGAGGGCTACAAGGTGCATTTGAACTGGCTTCAGGCGGGAGCGTGACCTGCCGATGAGCGCGAAAATCGAACCGCTCAGGCCGAAGCGCAAATGCCCGGAATGCGGCAAGGAATCGAAGCGCGAGACCTATCCCTTCTGCTCGCAGCGTTGCAAGGATATCGATCTCAACCGCTGGCTTTCCGGCAGCTATGCCATTCCGGTGACCGAGGCCGAGGAAAATCTCGACGACGAGTAGCCGCGGCAGGAACCGGTGGCGAAACCTTCTTGAAAGCGGTTAGAGTGCTTCCGGGAGGAGCGCATGGCAAACCGCGAAGACAGACCTTTTTCCTGCGCCTCGCCGCCCTGCATGGCGCATGAGCTTGCCGACGGGCAGGATGGCAGTTTCTTTGTCGTCGACGAGGAACAGCGGCGCGACGTCGCGCGCTGGCGCAAATCCGAACGCGAACGGCTGATCGCAGCGAGGCTTGCCTATTCCGCCGACGCCAGGAACCGGTGGTCCGAGGAAATCGCGGCCGGCGTTGCGGAGTTCGCCGGAAATTTCTCGGGCCGCATCGTCAGCTTCTACTGGCCGTTCCGCGGCGAACCCGATCTTCGTCCTTTGATGCAGACTGTCCGGGAGCAGGGTGGCGAAGCTGCCCTTCCGATCGTCGTCGAGAAAGGAAAGCCGCTCATCTTCCGGACGTGGCGGCAAGGCGAGGCGCTCGAAAAAGGTGTCTGGAATATCCCCATTCCGAGCGGTGGGCGGGAGGTCGTGCCCGACATCGTGCTGGCTCCCGTCGTCGGGTTCGATGGCGACTGCTATCGGCTGGGCTATGGCGGGGGTTTCTTTGATCGTACCCTGGCGGCCATGGCGGCGATGCCGCTGGCGATCGGTGTCGGCCATGAATGCGCCCGGATCGCGACGATCTTCCCGCAACCGCATGACGTGCCGATGGACGCGGTCGTGACGCCGGGCGCAATTACCTTGCGGCAGGTCGATCGCGGCCTCTCTGGGTGACGTTGCGTCAGGGTGCCTGTGCCGAAAAATGTAATCATTACAAGGCGGTTTGCCTCCGCGATTTAATGAAGTCTTCGTTTTTTTGAGCGACTGTCGGCCGTCGCAACTCGCGGGCGCATGACGCTGCCGGCGAAACTGTCCGGTGCACCGCGTCGTGAACGCGTCCCCGGCGTCGAATGCCTGTTTCTGCCTCAGAGCGAGAGTATCGAGTTGTACGCTTCCCGATCGAAATCCGGTCATCCGAAAACCGAATCCGTCGTCGGCTATCTGGAAGGCTTCCGGAAGGAACGACGGCTGCTGATCGTCCTGTTCGTCATTGCCGGTCTGGTCTCTCTCTATTTCGCCGGGGTCGGATCCAAGCTGATGGGATCGGCGCTGCTGCACGCGCTACCGCCCTTCGGGGTCGCGCTGGCCCTGTTCTCGGTGATCATCGCCATCGAGGTCTATCGCTCGATGTCGCAGAAGCTGATCAATCTCTACGGCGTCCATGCGATGGTGCGGCACCAGAACCGCGTCGATCCGCTGACCGGTGCCTTGTCGCGTGTCCGCTTCCTCGAGACGTATCGGGAGACGCTGGCGAAGCACAGCAAGCGCGGCTCGGTGGCGCTGGTGGTCTTCGACGTGGATCACTTCAAGCATCTCAACGACAGTTTCGGCCATCCGGCCGGGGACCAGGTCCTCGAGTTTTGCGTTCAGGCGGCGCAAAGCTCCTTCCATGACACGACGATCGGCCGTCTTGGCGGCGACGAGTTCGCGCTGTTCATCGCCCATGATGAAGAGATCAGCGATTCCTATCTCGCAAGCGCCTGCGATGCCTTTCTCGCGAAATTGCGTGAGGGACTATTCCTAAGCGGCCGCCGCTTCGGAGTCTCCGCCTCGATCGGCATCGCGATGTCGCCGCGCGACGACACCAGCTTGCAGGTGCTCATGTCCTATGCCGACATGGCTCTTTATCAGTCCAAACGCACCGGCCGCGCCCGCTGGACGGTGTTTGCCCCCGACCTTCTTGGCGATGTCCGCCATGAGCGCTTCCTGGAGCGCGAATTGCGCGCGGCGATCCTGCTGAAGCAATTATCCGTCCATTACCAGCCGATCGTCGATCAGGATGGAAAGCTCAATTCGCTGGAGGCTCTGGTGCGCTGGGACCACCCGGTGCGGGGCCGGATCAGCCCGGACAGCTTCATCCCGATCGCCGAGAAATCCAGTCTGATTCACGATCTGGGCCTCAGCGTCCTCGCGCAGGTGTGTAGAGACCTGCCGTCGCTCCCCGACGTGCCGGTCAATGTCAATGTTTCGGCGCGGCAATTCCGGCTGGGCGATTTCCAGCGCGATTATATGGGCGTTCTCAATAAATATTCGGTCGATGCGTCGCGCATTGTCTTGGAGATCACCGAGAGTTTTTCCCTGGAAACCTCCGAGCGGTTCATCGGGCAGATCACGGATCTGCGCGAGGCCGGTTTCCGCATCGCGCTGGATGATTTCGGGCTTGGTTATTCCGAATTCAACCAGCTTCGCCAGTTGCCGTTCGACATCATCAAGATCGACAAGTCCTACATCCAGAATATCGGCCTCGACCGGGTGACGGATGTCTTCGTCAATGCTGTCGTTCAGGTCGCGGTCCATCTCGACCGCTCCGTCGTTGCCGAGGGAATCGAGGGGCCCGATGACCGCATCCGCGCCGCGGCGGCCGGGTGCAGGCTCTTCCAGGGCTATCATTTCCTCGCGCCCAGCCCGGCCGCCGAGATCGTCAGGATCTATTGCTCGGCCGATCATGCGCAGCATGGCTGTTGCGCGCCCGGCCACGCGGAAGTGGCCTGAGCAGTCAACTAGCCGTGATTCCCTGCGGCGAAGTTGTGAATACGTGTGATGGGCGAAGCCTTTATGATGCGGGAAATAATCGAAATCCGTGAGGTTGCCCGTGCCCGTCTATCGCTACCCCGTCCCGCCTACGTCCGAAATCACGCCGAAATCCGCCATTCTCAACCGTCGCGCCTTCATGGCGGGCGCCGCCGTTCTGGCGCTCGGGGGCTCGGCGCTCCCGGCAGCCGCCGAGATGATGAAGCTGAAAACCGTCCCGAGCCCTTTGTCCACGGACGAGGCGCCGAACTCGCTCGATGACATTTCCGGCTATTGCAATTTCTACGAATTCGGCACCGGCAAGGGCGATCCGGCGGAATATGCCGGCAAGCTGACCACGCGTCCCTGGACGATCGAGGTCGGCGGACTGGTCAACAATCCGGGTACCATCGATATCGAGGACCTGCTGACGGACTACACGCTGGAGGACCGGGTCTACCGGCTGCGATGCGTCGAAGCGTGGTCGATGGTGGTGCCCTGGGTCGGTATCCCGCTCGCCAGCATCATCGACAAGTTCGACCTGCAGGGCAGCGCCAAATATGTCGCCTTCGAAACCCTCGTGCGGCCGTCGGAGATGTGGGCGCAGGATTCCGGCTATCGCGTCCTGCCGTGGCCCTACGTGGAGGGGCTGCGTCTCGACGAGGCCATGCACCCGCTGACCATCCTCGCCGTCGGCCTGCATGGCGAGGTGTTGCCGAACCAGAACGGCGCGCCGGTGCGGCTCGTCGTCCCTTGGAAATACGGCTTCAAGAGCATTAAGTCGATCGTCAGGATCAGCTTCACCGAAGAGGAGCCGCCGGCGACCTGGAACATCCAGAATCCGCGCGAATACGGCTTTTATTCCAACGTCAATCCGACCGTCGATCACCCGCGCTGGAGCCAGGCATCGGAACGGCGCATCGGCGCCGGCCTGTTCGCCAAACGCGTCGAAACGCAGATGTTCAACGGCTATGGCGACCAGGTGGCGTCGCTTTATGACGGCATGGACCTGAAGAAGTTCTTCTGACGTCATGGCGCAATCGAAACTCTGGACCGCCACGCCGGAATGGGCCGTCTATGCTGTCGGGCTCGTCCCGGCGGTGGACTTGTTCGTCCGGGCGTTTTCCAATGCGCTTGGCGTCGACCCGCTGCGGGTGCTGGAAAACGGGCTCGGCGAATGGGCGCTGCGCTTCCTGATCCTCGGGCTGGCGGTGACGCCCTTGCTGCGGTTCGCGCGCATCAATCTGGTCAAATACCGGCGGGCCCTCGGGCTCATCGCCTTTATCTATGTCGTCCTGCATCTCGGGGTCTATCTGGCGCTCGACAAGCAGTTCTTCTGGGGCGAGATCGGCAAGGACATCATCAAGCGGCCCTACATCACCATCGGCATGGCGGCCTTCCTGATGCTGGTGCCGCTGGCCGCGACCTCCAACCGCTACTCGATCCGCAAGCTCGGCTCGGCGGGATGGCGCAACCTGCATCGGCTTGTCTATCCGGCGGTGCTCGCCGGCGCGATCCATTACCTGTTGCTGGTCAAGGCCTGGCCGCCGGAGCCGATCATCTATCTGCTCATCGTACTGGCTCTTCTCGGGATACGGCGGATCAAGCCGGTCCGGCGCACCCGCGCGGCCGCGTGACAGGGTTGGCGTTGCAGCAATGGCCGGAGAAGGATTTCCCCGGCCATCCCATGCAATTCACCGCGACCTAGCTGTCGGTTTCCTCAGTCGTCGGCGCTTCTGCACCTGCCGTTTCCTCCTCGGCGTCGAGCGCCTCGCGCATCTGGTCCATCTTGCCATAGGCGTCGTCGACGCCGAGCAGGTCTTTCGCCCAGCCCAGCATTTCCGCGTCGACATAGTCTTCGGTGCCGTATTCGGCGACGCGGTTCTCGTTTGCCGCCGAGAGAAGGGCCTCGGTCAGGGCTTCGTCGGTGACCTGATCGGCCAGTTGGTCGATCTGCTCTTGCGCAGTTTGGGCCTGCTGCTGCAGGCCGCCGAGCGTCGTTGCCTCCTGGCTGGAAAGCGCCGAATTGATCGCGCCGATCTCGTCCTGGACGTTTTCGGCCTCTTCCGTGCTCAGAGAGGACAGATCCAGGTTTTCCAGGTCGCTCAGGCGGCTTTCGAGGCTGTCGATATCCGGATCGACCGGAGAGAAGCCGTCATAGGTCGTCAAGCCGCCATAGACGGACGCGACCGTGTCCGCGAAGGCGTCCAGGGCGGGGGCGAGATTGGCCAAGGCTTCCTCGAGGGATTCCGTGGCCTTCTCGTAATTGATCGACGCCATCATGTAGGACTGGATCGCGCCGAGACGCGGATCCTTGGCGTTCATATAGGCCATGTAGTTGCGGTTGAGCGAGTTGAGCCCGGCCAGCTTGGCACGGAAATTCTTCTCCTTGGCGGGCTTTTGATGCGGCGTGGGCACGCTTGCCAGCTGGATCTTCGCGGTCGGCGCCTTGGTCGACGGCTTGCTTCTGGAGGCGGTCTTCGTCCTGGTTTTCTCGCGGCCGAATGTCAGCCCGAGACCGCCCAGCAGCGACTTGCCGTTGTTCTTGGAAGCCGAGGATTTGGATTTCGCGGACAGGGCGCCAAACAGGCCGCCGGACTTGCCATGTCCGCCGCCGATGCCTTGACCGTTGCTCCGGCTTCCGGCCGATGCGCTGTTGCCGCCGGCATTACCGCCGCCTTTTCCGCCCCCGTTACCACCCCCGTTGCCGCCGCCATTGCCTCCTCCGTTGCCGCCACCGTTTCCGTTTCCATTGCCGGCCTGTGCGCTGGCGACGGTGCCGAAATCGTATCCGGCCGATGACGGAAGATCCGCGATCGCGGTCACGGCGAAAACGATGCTGGTGGTGAGAGCGAGTGCCTTTGTGCGGCGGAGATGCATGAGTCGGTTCCTTGGTTTTATGGTTCCCACGAATCAAAGTTACCCTAGGTAATGGTTTCGGGTGGTTAACGAACAATCAAGGATTTTAACGAGCGGTAACGCGCCATCGCCGGCCGGTGCGTTGCATCGCGGCATCAAGCGGACTACATGCGGTCCACCAGCCGGCCGGGCGGCCGCGCCCTGCCAGATGCCGAAAGGCGGCGGGCGAGGAAAGTCCGGGCTCCATGGAGACACGGTGCCGGATAACGTCCGGCGGGGGTGACCCTAGGGAAAGTGCCACAGAAAGCAAACCGCCCCGCCTGCCTTTCTCGCCGAAACGGCGACGGGAAAGCAGGCGGGGCAAGGGTGAAAGGGTGGGGTAAGAGCCCACCGCATGGCTGGCAACAGGCATGGCATGGCAAACCCCACCGGGAGCAAGACCGAATAGGGACGGCGCAGGGCTTCGGCCCGATCCTGTTTCCGGGATGCCGTCCGGGTAGGTTGCTAGAGGCGGGCAGCAATGTCCGTCCCAGAGGAATGGCCGTCACGGTGGCGACACCGTACAGAACCCGGCTTACAGGCCGGCTGGTTTTTTCTATTTACGTGTCCCAGACGACCGGGACGCTTAACGGGCCCCTGAAGGCCCAGCCGACGAAGGGGATGTCGGTTTCGCCGGCAAGGCGGAGGCCCGGAATCCTGCCGAAGAGTTTTGGCAGCGCCACCTGGGCGATCAACGCTCGCGAAGCCCATGCGCCGGCGCAGAAATGCGGGCCGGCGCCAAACGAGATCGACTGCGACAGATCGCGCGCGATCCGGAATTCCTCCGGTTCGTCGAACACCGTCTCGTCACGGTTGCCCGAACCAAACATGAAGAAGAAGCGTTGATCCCGCTTCAGTTCGATGCCGTTGACCCGCGCGTCACGGGCGATACGGCGCGGCGACATGCCGATGGGCGAGATCCAGCGCGCATATTCCTCGAAAGCGTCGAGCCAGGTTGCTTCACCGCTGCCGATCAGCGCCATCTGGTCCGGGTGGGCGAGTAGCGCCCAGGCCGACCCGGCGATGGCGTCGCGCGGCTCGTTCTGACCGCCGGAGATCGCCAGCTTGATGTTGGCGCGGATCTGGTCATCCGCAAGGCCCGCGCACATCTGGACCGACAGCAGCGAATGATCCGGCGCGGATTTCAATTCGGGAATGCGTTCGTCGATATGCCGGTCGATGGAGGCGGTACAGTCATTGCAGCGCGCCTCGACCGCCGGGTCGCCCGCATAGTTCGCGCAGCCGTCGATCATGCCCTGGCTGACCCGGTTCATCTCGGCGAAGTCCATGTTGGTCAGGCCGGTTATCACCTTGAGCGCCTCGGCGGAGAGCGGCAGAGCGTAGTCTGCGACCAGATCGGCTTGTCCGCGCGATACGAGCCCGTCGAGAATTCGGTCGGCGGTGCGCTCAAACTCGGCCAGCCAGACATCGCGGACGGTCTTCGGCGAGACGGTTGGAAAGATTGCCCTGCGTTCGACGGCATGGGCATCGCCATCCTTGCGCATCAGGTTTTCGCCCATCAGGCGGGTCATGAGGCCCTGTGGCTGGTCCGAAGAGAAGATGTCGGTTTTCTTCTCGTTGGCGAAGATATCGTCGCGGCGCGTCATCACGGTCGCGCCGAGCTGTGGCACGAAGGCTATGGGGCAATCGCGGCGCATGTTTTTAAGGTCGGGATAGGGGTCGCGCCAAAAGGCGTCGAGATCGATCTCGTAGACCGGTGCCGTAGACACTGAACTCCTCCCAGGTTCGCGTGATCCGCATCGGATGCCGGGCGGACGTGACTGTCAAGCCGCCGAATTCGGCCTCCTCAACGGTTCCTTAAGGTTAATGCGGACATAATGATCCATGCCCGCACTGTGCGCGGCTTCGGCGGCGAATGCGGAATGTGTGTCTTGCTCCCATTGATTCCCAAGCTTGCCCATGTTATCCCAGAAAGACGAAATTCGAACCGGGCAGGATTGCCTCCTCCATCAGGAATTGCACGCCGCTCGCAAGGGCCGGGCGAAGCGGGGCTCCTCGTCCCGCGCGGCGCCCTTCGTCCTCTACACGGCGCTTCTCGATGGTCGGCGCGAGGTGAAACCGCCCTGCGCGGCGCGATAAACGGAAAGTCTTTGTCGATGGCTTCGGGACGGGCCTTCAGCGGGACGGAAGCGGCGGGTGTTTGGCGTGGACCGGTTTCTGTCGAATGCGGTCAACAGGATCGATTCAAAGGGTCGGGTCTCGGTACCCGCCCTGTTCCGCAATGTGCTGCAGCGGCGTGGGCTGGGGGAGCTCTACGCGCTGCAGGCCATCGACATGCCGGCGATCGATGCCGGCGGTATGGACCTGCTGGAGCGCTACGAGACGCGCCTGGCGCAGGACGATCCGTTCCTGCGTACATCCGACGACATGTCGATCTTCTGTCACGGGGATGGCGCTTTCCTGAAACCCGATGCGGAGGGCCGGATCAGCGTGACGGATTTCATCCGCGATCATACCGGGATCACCGACGAGGTCGCCTTTGTCGGGCGCGGCCATTTCTTCCAGATGTGGGAGCCGGAACGCTTCCGGGCGTTTCGCGAAGAGGTACGGGCGCGTCTGCGCGCTCAACGCGAGGCGCAGGCGTGAACGGGGACCGCCACATTCCGGTCATGCTCGACGAGGTCGTCGCGGCGCTGAAGCCGGCCGCTGGCGAGCACGTGGTCGACGGCACCTTCGGCGCGGGCGGCTATTCGCGCGCGCTCCTGGAACGCGGCGCCCGTGTCAGCGGTTTCGACCAGGATCCGGATGTCATCCGCGATGCTCAGCCGATGCTGGCCGAATTCGAGGGGCGGCTGGACCTGATCCATGCGCCGTTCTCTCACATGGACGAGCATTTCGACGAGGCGAGCATCGACGGGGTCGTGCTCGATATCGGCGTTTCGTCGATGCAGATCGACCAGGCGGAGCGCGGCTTCTCGTTCCAGAAGGACGGGCCGCTCGACATGCGCATGGCGCAGTCGGGGCTGAGCGCCGCGGATGTGGTCAATAATTTCGCCGTATCCGATCTGACGCGCATTGTCGGTATTCTGGGCGAGGAGCGCCATGCAGGCCGTGTCGCCCGTGCGATCGAGAGGGAGCGCGCGCTCGGGCCGATCGAGACCACGAGGCATCTGGCGAAGGTCGTCGAGAAGGCGGTCGGGCGCGGGCCGAAGGACAAGATCCACCCGGCGACGCGGACCTTCCAGGGGCTTCGAATCTTCGTCAATGACGAACTCGGCGAACTCGGCCGGGCGCTGTTCGCCGCCGAGCGCATTCTGAAGCCGGGCGGTCGACTTGTCGTCGTTACCTTCCATTCGCTCGAAGACCGGATCGTCAAGCGCTTCTTCCAGGATCGCTTCGGCGGCACCGGCGGTTCCCGGCACATGCCGGAGGTCTCGGCCACGCCGGCGACGTTCCGTGCCGAGGGCAAGGCAATGATCAAGGCGTCCGACGCCGAGGCAGAGCGCAATCCGCGCGCCCGTTCGGCGAAGTTGAGGGCGGGCATTCGAACCGCCGTCGCGGCGCAGCCGGCCGATATGGCGCTGTTCGGCTTGCCGGACCTGCCGTGGCCGAAACGCAAAGGCGAGACAGGGAGAAGGATATCATGATCCGGATCGTCAATATCGTGCTCGTCGTACTGATGCTGGGCGCGGCAACATGGACCTATGCCGTCAAGCATCGGGCCGAGCGCAATGTCGCCGAGATCAACGAGCTCGAGCGGCGCATCAAGCTCGAAAAAGAATCGATCGACCTGCTGCAGGCGGACTGGGCCTATCTCAGCCAGCCCTCGCGGCTGAAAACGCTGGCCGACCAATATGGCGAGCAATTGCAGCTTCAGCAGACCGAACCGCAGCAGATCGTCCATCCGAACGAACTGCCGGCCGCGCCAGAAATTCCTCAGAATGACGGGATCGCCGACATCATCGCCAGCCAGATGCCGGACCAGCTGACCACCGGCAGCGTGGAGGGCAACTGATGAAAGCCGCCCAAGCATCGACACATGCCCGTCCGGTGTCCCGCAGCAAGTCGCGGATGGTCATCGCCATCGCCTGCTTCTTTGGCGTCTATGCCGTGATCGGCGGGCGTCTGGTGCAATATGGTCTGGCGACTGTCGACCAGGGGCAGCATTTCGCCGCGACCGACCGCAGCCTCGCCTCGCGGCCGGATATTGTCGATCGTAACGGCGACGTGCTGGCGACGGACATCCATGTCGCCTCGCTCTATGGCGAGCCGCGCCGCATCGTCGATGCCGACGAAGCCGTAGAGGCGCTCTCCTCCGTCCTCCCGGATGTCGACTACAAGGAATGGCACCGGAAACTGTCGTCGGGGGCTGGATTCGTCTGGCTCCGGCGCGAATTGACGCCGCGCCAGCAGGCCGATGTCCTGGCGCTCGGCATTCCCGGCCTCGGTTTCCGCACCGAGAAACGCCGCTTCTATCCGGGCGGGCCGCTTGCGTCGCATATTCTCGGGCTCGTCAATATCGACAATGCCGGCATTGCGGGGCTGGAAAAATATATCGACGACCAGGGCCTCGGCACCATGCAGGATCTCGGTCTCGACGTGGCGACCGATCTTGCTCCGGTGAAACTGTCGCTCGATGCGCGCGTGCAATATATCGTGCGTGACGAACTGAACCACGCGCTTGACCTTTACCAGGCGATCGCCGCGGGCGCCGTCGTGCTGAATGTCAGGACCGGCGAGGTTGTGGCGATGGCGTCGCTGCCGGACTATGATCCGAACAACCCGTTCAACGCGCTCGACAAGGACCGGCTGAACCGCATGTCGGGCGGCGTTTTCGAGATGGGCTCGACCTTCAAGAGCTTCACGACCGCGATGGCGCTCGACTCGGGCATGGTCAACATGAACTCCCGGGTCGATACGCGACCGTTCCGCGTGGCCGGCTACACGATCAAGGAATTCCACAACAAGGGCAGCTCGCTCACCGTTCCGGAAATCTTCAAATATTCCTCGAATGTCGGCTCGGCGCGGGAGGCGGACATGGTCGGTGTCGAGGGGCACAAGGCGTTCCTGACCCGGCTCGGCCTGCTCAGCCGGCTGGACACGGAACTGCCCGAGGTCGCCACTCCGACCCAGCCACAGGAATGGAAGAAGATCAACTCGATGACGATCTCCTTCGGACACGGAGTCGCGACGACACCCCTGAACACGGCGGTCGCCGCGGCCGCGTTGATGAATGGCGGCTGGCTGATCCCGCCAACCTTCCTGCCGCGCAGCGCGGCGGAGGCGCAAGGCCTCGCCAAACGCGTGATCTCCGAACAGACCAGCGACAACATGCGCGAACTGTTCGATCTCAACGGCGCCCATGGATCGGGACGGCAGGCGCTGGTGGAGGGGTACGACGTCGGCGGCAAGACCGGGACGGCGGAAAAGGTGATCAACGGCCGCTATGTCGGCAACAAGCGCTTCAACGCCTATCTCGCCTCCTTCCCGATCAGGGACCCGGAATATATCGTGCTGGTCGTCGTGGACGACCCCAAGCCGGTGCCGGGATCGGGGCAGGGCGCGACAGCGGCCTCCAACGCCGCGCCGACCGCGGGCGCGATCATCCGCCGCGCCGCGCCGCTGCTGGGCCTCACTCCGGAATTCGGCAAGGGCGATGACGCCTTGCTCGTGTCGTATTGACGTTTAAACAGGCGTAGGGAAACGAATCGGAGAGAACCGGGCTCACTATGCGTTTGCAGGATCTGGACGGACTTTCATTTGCAAACGCCGCAACGTCGCCGGCCGAATTAGACTTTTCGGGCGTGACCGCGGATTCCCGCAAGGTCGTGCCGGGCGATCTCTTTGTCGCCCTTGCCGGCTCGAAGGCCGATGGCGCGGCCTATGCGAAATCCGCCGAGGATGCCGGCGCGGTCGCTGTTCTGTGCGGAACGGATGCGGATGTCGGTGTGGTCTCGGTTCCGGTGATCCGTTCGGACGATCCGCGCCGGGCGCTTGCCCTGATCGCGGCGAAACTCTACGCACCGCAACCCGGGACCGTCGTCGCGGTGACCGGCACGGCGGGAAAGACCTCCGTCGCGGCATTCACGCGCCAGATCTACGCCCATGCGGGGCAAAACGCGGCCAGTCTCGGCACCACCGGCGTCGTCTCGCCAAAACTGACGATCGCGGATTCGCTGACGACACCCGATCCGGTGATGCTGCACACGATCCTGCGCGATCTTGCTCGCCTCGGCACGACGCATGCCGCGATGGAAGCGTCGAGCCATGGCCTCGACCAGCGGCGTCTGGACGGCGTGAAGCTCGCAGCTGGCGGGTTCACCAATCTCGGCCGCGATCACATGGACTATCACCCGACGGTGGATGACTATCTCGCGGCGAAGATGCGCCTGTTCGACACGCTTCTGGAAAAAGGACAGCCCGCAGTGATCTACGCGGACGACATCTATTCCGGGCAGGCCATCGAAAAGGCCACGCAAGCCGGTCTCGATGTCCTGACCGTCGGGCGCAAGGGCGATTTCATTTCGCTGAAGCGGGTCGAGCACGAGCGCTACCGGCAGGTGCTCGAACTCGTGCATGATCGGGAAACCTATCGCGTGGAACTGCCGCTGGCCGGCGACTTCCAGGTCGCCAATGCGCTGGTCGCCGCAGGGCTGGCCATCGCAACCGGCATCGCGCCCGCGTCTGCATTCGCGGCGCTGGAAAAACTGCAAGGCGCGCCGGGGCGGCTCGATCTCGTGGCGCATCTGGACAATGGCGCGCTCGTCTATGTTGATTACGCCCACAAGCCGGAAGCGTTGGAACAGGTGCTTCTTTCGGTCAGGCCCTTTACCTCCGGCGAGATCGTCGTGGTCTTCGGCGCTGGCGGTGACCGCGATCCGGGCAAGCGGCCGATCATGGGCGGGATCGCGCACCGTCTTGCCGACAGGGTCTATGTGACCGACGACAATCCGCGTTCGGAAGATCCCGCGACGATCCGCGCCGCGATCCTCGAGACCGCGCCCGGCGCGGTGGAAATCGGCGACCGACGCGAGGCGATCCGAACCGCGATCGCATCGCTGCAGCGCGGCGATACGCTGATCATCGCGGGCAAGGGACACGAGACCGGCCAGACCGCGAAGGGCGTGACGGTGCATTTCTCCGACCACGAGGAAGCGCGGGCGGCAATCGGCGGAGCGGCGGCGTGACGGATATGGGAGCCGATACGATGACCGCGCCGCTGTGGACCGGCGAAGAGATGGCGCGCGCCATGGAAGCGCGCCCGATCCACGAGGCCCCGGCGGCGGTGACCGGCATTTCCATCGACAGCCGCACGCTGAAGCCGGGCGACGCATTCTTCGCCATCAAGGGTGACCGGTTCGACGGCCACGATTATGCAACCGCCGCGGCCGCGGCAGGCGCTTCCGTTCTCGTCGTCTCGGAGGCGCGGCTGCCGGCGCTCGGTCGGATGACGGTACCTATCATGGTGGTTGACGAAGTGCTGCTCGGGCTCGCCCGCCTTGGCATCGCGGCGCGGGAACGGACCAAGGGGCAGGTCATCGCGGTGACCGGCTCGGCCGGAAAGACGACGACCAAGGAGGCGCTGCGCCACGTGCTCGCCATGTCCGGCAAGGTGCATGCGTCGGCGGCGTCCTTCAACAATCACTGGGGCGTGCCGCTGACGCTAGCGCGGATGCCGGCCGACACGGATTTCGGCGTCTTCGAGATCGGCATGAACCATCCCGGCGAGATCGAGCCGCTGGTGAAGCTGGTGCGGCCGCATATCGCCATCATCACGCTGATCGCGGCGGCGCATCTGGGCTTCTTCAAGGATCTCGACGAGATCGCCCATGCCAAGGCGGAGATCTTCTCGGGCGTCGTGAAGGGCGGGCACGCGCTGCTCAACCGCGACGATGCGCGTTACAAGCTGCTGCACAAGCTGGCGGGCCAGGCGGGCGTATCGCATATCCATGGCTTCGGCGCGCATGACCGCGCCGACGTGCGGCTTCTCAACGCGAAATATCTGGATGACGGATCGCTCGTGACCGCCAAGGTGTTCGACGAGGAAGTCACAGCGCGGATCGGCGTTCCGGGACGCCACATGGTGCAGAACGCGCTTGCGGTGCTTGGCGCGGCGCAACTGGCCGGCGCGGATCTGGGCAAGGCATGCGAGGCGCTGTCGACATTGCAGGCGGAGAAGGGGCGGGGCCAGCGT
Organism: Ahrensia sp.; assembly: GCA_002698425.1. The sequence continues at coordinate 19,340 of NZXU01000092.1, forward strand.
CATCGGCTGAAGGTCGGCGACGGGGTCTTCACGCTGATCGACGAGAGTTACAACGCCAATCCGACCTCGATGGAGGCGGCGCTGGATCTGCTCGCTTCCGCGCCGCTCGAGGATGGCGGCCGGCGCATCGCGGTGCTCGGCGACATGCTCGAACTCGGCGATCATTCGCGTGACCTGCACATGAAGCTCGCCGGCCCGGTCAAGGCCGGCGGGATCGACCGGCTCTATCTCGCCGGCCCGGAGATCAAGGTACTGGCCGAGGCCGTGACGGATGACATGGATTGCGACTATGAAGAGACGGTGGACGGACTGGCTGACAGGCTTGTCGCGGCGCCGCGTCCCGGCGACGTGTTCATGGTCAAGTCGTCCAACGGAATCGGGTTTTCGCGCATCGTGAAAGCGTTTCTGGATAAATATCCGCGCGCCGACGCGTGACGGGAAACTCCGCATGACCCGGCATTGCCGGAGGGGGATTGGGAAAAGATGTTTTACTGGCTGACGGAGTTTTCCGAGACTTTCCAGGTCTTCAACCTGTTTCGGTATCTCACCTTCAGGACAGGCGCGGCGCTGATCACGTCGGCCTTCATCGTGTTCCTCTTTGGACCGCGCATCATCGCATCGCTGCGAGTTCGGCAGGGCAGGGGGCAGCCGATCCGCGCAGACGGTCCGCAGACGCATTTCAAGAAGGCCGGCACGCCGACCATGGGCGGGCTGATGATGCTGATCGGCATCGTCGGCTCCACCTTGCTGTGGGGAAACCTGAGCAGCATCTATGTCTGGGTCGTCCTGCTGGTGACGCTCGGCTTCGGGCTGATCGGCTTCTACGACGACTATCTGAAGGTCACCAAGCAGAGCGACAAGGGCTTTTCAGGCAAGGCGCGGCTCGGCATCGAGTTCCTGATCGCCGGCGCGGCGACGTTCATCATCATGCGGGCCGGCGATGCGCCGTTCTCCTCCAGCCTGACCTTTCCCTTCTTCAAGGACTGGATCGTCAATCTGGGCTGGTTCTTCATTCCCTTCGGGGCGTTCGTCGTGGTCGGCGCCGGCAATGCGGTGAACCTGACCGACGGGCTCGACGGGCTGGCCATCGTGCCGATCATGATCGCGGCCTCTTCCTTCGGCGTCATCGCCTATCTTTCGGGTAACGCGATCTTTGCCGAATATCTGCAGATCCATTTCGTCGTTGGCACAGGCGAACTCTCCGTCATTCTCGGCGCGGTGATCGGGGCGGGGCTTGGCTTTCTCTGGTTCAACGCGCCGCCGGCGGCGATCTTCATGGGCGACACCGGATCGCTTGCGCTTGGCGGCCTGATCGGCACGGTCGCTGTCGCGACCAAGCACGAGATCGTCATGGCGATCATCGGCGGCCTCTTCGTGGTCGAAGCGCTCTCGGTCATCGTCCAGGTCGGCTATTTCAAGATGACCGGACGCCGGGTGTTCCTGATGGCGCCGATCCACCACCATTACGAGAAGAAGGGCTGGACGGAGAGCCAGATCGTCATCCGCTTCTGGATCATCGCGGTTATCCTCGCCCTGATCGGCCTTTCGACGTTGAAGCTCAGATGATCCCTGTCGGCACAGCGAACGGAAAGACCATCGCCCTGTTCGGCTTGGGCGGCTCGGGCGTCGCCACAGCCCGGGCACTGATGGCCGGCGGCGCCATCCTGACCTGCTGGGACGACAATCCGGATACGGTCGAAACGGCGAAAGCCGAGGGCATTCCGGTCGGCGACCTGCACGAGCTCGACTGGTCGCGCGTCGACAGCCTTGTTTTGGCGCCGGGCGTGCCGCTGACCCATCCGAAGCCGCATTGGTCGGCCGATCTCGCGCGCGCCGCGGATGTCGAAATCATCGGCGATGTGGAACTGTTTTGCCGCGAGCGGCGGGTGCTGGCGGCCAAGGCCTCCTTCGTGGCGATCACCGGCACCAACGGCAAGTCGACGACGACCGCGCTGATCGCGCATATCCTGCGCGAAACCGGGCGCGACGTGCAGCTTGGCGGCAATATCGGCACGCCGATCCTGCAACTGGCGCCGCCGGCGGATCATCGTTTCCATGTCGTCGAGTGTTCCTCCTACCAGATCGATCTCGCGCCTTCGCTCAACCCGAGCATCGGCGTGCTGCTCAACCTGTCGCCGGACCATCTCGACCGGCACGGCACGATGGACAATTACGCGGCGATCAAGGCGCGGCTGCTCGAAGGCAGCGACTACGCGATCTGCGGCATAGACGACGATCATTGCCGGCGGATCGCGATCGGGCTGGAAGAGGACCAGGCGCGCATCGAGACGATCTCGGTAACGGGCGGCGGGCCGGGACTGGATCTTTCCGGTGCGCCGTCGCTGCGCGGCGCGCACAATCTGCAGAACGCGCTCGCCGCGGCGGCGGCCTGCCGCGCATTGGGCCTCTCCGGCGACGAGATCCGGGCCGGCCTGAACAGTTTCCCAGGCCTGGCGCATCGCATGCAGATCATCGCCCGGCGCGGGCCGGCGCTCTTCGTCAACGATTCCAAGGCGACGAATGCGGATGCGGCCGAGAAATCGCTGTCCAGTTTCGCGTCGATCCACTGGATCGCGGGCGGCCTTCCCAAGGAAGGCGGGATCGAGCCGTTGCGCCCGCTGTTTGGCCGGCTTGCCAAGGCCTATCTGATCGGCGAGGCCGCGCCTGCCTTCGCGGCGACCCTGGGTGAGGCGGTGCCCTACGAGATCTCCGGCACGCTCGATACGGCGGTTACGCATGCCGCTGCGGACGCGGCGGCGTCGAAGAGCGGTGAACCGGTCGTTCTGCTGGCGCCGGCGGCGGCCAGCTTCGACCAGTTCAGGAACTTCGAGAAACGTGGTGAAGCCTTTGTTAATGCCGTGATGGCATTGAAGGAGATCGAACCGCTCATGGCAGGGCAATCGGGGGACGATGCATAATGTATAATCGCAGCGACCGCAGCGCCGTGGCCGAGTGGTGGTGGACCATCGACCGCTGGTTCCTGGCTTCCTTTATCGCCCTGATCGGTTTCGGCGTCGTGCTCTCGTTTGCGGCGAGCCCTGCGGTCGCCGAGCGTATCGGGCTCAACGCCTATCACTTCGTCGAGCGCCACGCGCTGTTCCTGATCCCGGCCTTCGTGGTGATGATCGGCGTTTCCTTCCTCGATCCGCGGCAGATCAGGCGACTTGCGCTCGTCGTTCTGCTCGGCTCCGTCGCGCTGATGGTGATGGCCCTGTTCTTCGGTGTCGAGGTCAAGGGATCACGGCGCTGGGTGAGCATGTTCGGGATGTCGCTGCAGCCATCGGAATTCATGAAGCCGGCCTTCGTTATCCTGTGCGCCTGGCTGTTCGCGGAATCGAAGCGCCGGCCGGAAATCCCCGGCAGCCTGATCGCGATGATCCTGTTCGGCGCCATGGCGGCGTTGCTGATCGCACAGCCAGACCTCGGCCAGACCGTGTTGCTGGCCGGCACATGGGGAGCGATGTTCTTCATCGCCGGCCTGTCGTGGCTGTGGATCCTCGTGCTCGGCGGGGTCGCCGCAACGGGCATGGTCGGCGCCTATTTCGTCTTCCCGCACGTGGCCGGGCGCATCAACCGGTTCCTGACCGGCGAGGGCGACACGTTCCAGGTCGATACGGGCCGCGAGGCGATCATCCGCGGCGGCTGGTTCGGCCAGGGGCCGGGCGAGGGCACCGTCAAACGCATCCTTCCCGACAGCCACACCGACTTCGTCTTTTCCGTCCTCGCCGAGGAATTCGGCATCATTCTGTGCGGCGTGCTGGTCTCGATCTTCGCGTTCATCGTGATCCGGGCGCTGATGCAGGCGATGCGCGACCACGACCCGTTCCAGCGTTTCGCCGTCAGCGGACTGGCGATCCTGATCGGCTTCCAGTCGACGATCAACATCGCGGTGAACCTGCAACTGATGCCGGCCAAGGGCATGACCCTTCCCTTCGTCTCCTATGGCGGCTCCTCGATGATCGCGGTGGCGCTGACCGCAGGCATGCTGCTGGCGCTGACACGGCGCAGACCCGAGACACGGGCCGGACGGGTTCAGTTCCACGCCGCCTCGCACTTCCAGCCCGCCACCTAGGACCAGTTCATGGCGAAAGGCACCATCCTGATCTCTGCCGGTGGAACCGGCGGCCATCTGTTTCCGGCGGAAGCGCTCGCCTATGAGCTCAAGGCGCGCGGCTGGAGCGTGCCGCTGGCGACGGACGAACGGGCGGCGCGTTATGCGGACCGGTTCCCCGAGGACAAGCTGCATGTCATCCATTCGGCGACGCCGTCCGGCAAGAACCCGATCAAGGTGATCGGTGCCGTCTGGTCGCTCTTCAAGGGGATGCGCCAATCGAGCGCTTTGCTCCGGATCATCAAGCCGAAGGCCGTGGTCGGTTTCGGCGGCTACCCGACCGTGCCGCCCCTTTGGTCGGCGGCAGGTCATTTCCCCACCGTGATCCATGAGCAGAACGCGGTCATGGGACGCGCCAACAAGATGCTCTCCAGTCGCGTGACGGCGATCGCCGGCGGCTTTTTGAAGGCGGAAGGTACGCTGGCCGACAAGATCGTCGAGACCGGCAATCCGGTGCGGCCGGCGGTGATCGCCGTCTCCGGCAAGCCTTACGAGGCGCCGGCAAAATCCGGGCCGCTTCGGCTCGTTATCTTCGGCGGTAGCCAGGGCGCCCGGTTCTTTTCCGACACGGTGCCCGAGGCGATTGCCATGTTGCCCGAGACTTTGCGGGACCGCGTCGAGGTCGTCCAGCAGGCGCGGCCAGAGGACGAGGCTCTGGTCAAGGCGCGCTATGCCGAGCTTGGCGTGACAGCGGAGGTCGCGCCCTTCTTCACCGATCTGCCGGAGCGTGTCGCGGCGGCGCATCTGGTCATGTCGCGGTCCGGGGCCTCGACCGTATCGGAAATCGCCGCCATCGGCCGACCGGCGATCTTCGTGCCTTATCCGCATGCGCTGGATCATGACCAGGCGGCGAACGCGGCGGCTCTCGAAGCGGCCGGCGGCGCCTTGGTGCGCCGTCAGGATACGCTCGACGCGCAGTCGACATCAGCGCTTTTTTCGGAACTTCTCGGCGATCCGGACAGGCTTAAGGCGATGGCCGCCGCGGCGCTGAAGGCGGGCAAGCCCGAGGCCACCGCCTTGCTTGCCGACCTGGTTGAGGCTATTGCCTCCGGCCAAACAGCCGCCCGGTTCAAGGCCGGCTGAGACACGAAAACAGGACAGTTCTTCATGAAGATGCCGCAGACAATCGGCCTTGTGCATTTCGTCGGAATCGGCGGCATCGGCATGAGCGGTATCGCCGAGGTGCTGCACAATCTCGGCTATCAGGTGCAAGGCTCCGACCAGTCGGACAACGCCAATGTGCAGCGGCTGAGGGACAAGGGCATTACGGTTTTCGTCGGGCATTCGGCCGACAATCTCGGTGACGCCGAAGTCGTCGTCGTCTCGACGGCGATCAAGCGCGACAATCCGGAACTGGTCGCCGCGCGCGAAAAGTTCCTGCCGATCGTGCGCCGCGCCGAAATGCTGGCCGAGATCATGCGCTTCCGTAACGCGGTCGCCATCGGCGGCACCCATGGCAAGACGACGACGACCTCGATGGTCGCAACCTTGCTGGAGGCCGGTGGCCTGGACCCGACGGTGATCAATGGCGGCATCATCAATGCCTACGGCACCAATGCCCGCATGGGTGAGGGAGAGTGGATGGTGGTCGAGGCCGACGAGAGCGACGGCACCTTCCTGAAATTGCCCGCCGATATCGCCGTGGTCACCAATATCGATCCGGAACATCTCGACCATTACGGCTCCTTCGAAGCCGTTCGCGAAGCCTTTCGGCAATTCGTCGAGAACGTGCCGTTCTACGGCTTCGGCGTGATGTGCATCGATCATCCGGAGGTGCAGGCGCTTGTGTCGCGCATCATCGACCGGCGCATCGTCACCTATGGCGAGAACCCGCAGGCCGATGTGCGTTTCTCCGGCCATCGGATGGACGGTGCGACGTCGGTGTTCGACGTGACGATCCGCGACCGCAAGAGCGGTGCGGTGACGGAGATACGCGAGTTGCGGCTGCCGATGCCGGGCCGGCACAATGTGTCCAACGCGACGGCGGCGGTCGCGGTGGCCCATGAACTGGGCATGGATCCCGAGGGTATCAAGCGAGGCCTTTCAGCGTTTGGCGGGGTCAAGCGGCGCTTCACGCCGACCGGAACCTGGAACGGCGTTCGCATTTTCGATGACTACGGACACCACCCCGTCGAGATCAAGGCGGTGTTGCACGCGGCGCGCGACGCGGCGGGCGAGGGGCGCGTCATCGCGGTCATGCAGCCGCATCGCTATTCGCGGCTTCACGACCTGTTCGACGATTTCGCGGCCTGCTTCAACGAAGCCGAAACCGTCATGGTGGCGCCGGTCTATGCGGCCGGCGAGCAGCCGATGGACGGGGTCGGGGCGGCGGAACTCGTCTCGCGCATGAAGGCTGGCGGCCATCGCGATGCGCGTCTGATCGAGGGGCCCGAGGCGGTTGCGCCGATTATCCGAGAAATCGCCAAGCCGGGCGATTTCGTCATCTATCTCGGCGCTGGGAATATCACCCAGTGGGCCTATGCATTGCCGAAGGAGCTCGGGGGCGAACCGGCTTCATGACGACGATCGATGGTGAAAAGCTCCTCGAGACGCTTTCAGGGCGGCTCGACGGCATTGCCGGACGGTTGACGCCGAATGCGCCGATGGACCAGATCACCTGGTTTGGAACCGGCGGACCTGCCGAATTGCTGTTCCAGCCGGCCGATCCGGACGATCTCGCTGCTTTCCTGAAAGTTTTGCCCGGGGATGTGCCGGCTACCGTCGTCGGATTGGGGTCCAACTTGCTGGTGCGCGACGGCGGTATTCCGGGCGTCGTGATCCGGCTTTCGGCGAAGGGGTTCGGGCAGGCCGAGGCGATTTCGGACACCCGGATCCGGGCTGGTGCCGCGATCCCGGACAAGCGTCTGGCAAAAGCCGCGCTGGAGGCCGGCATTGGCGGTTTCCATTTCTATCACGGAATACCCGGCGGCCTTGGCGGCGCGCTCAGGATGAATGCCGGCGCCAATGGTGTCGAGACCCGCGACAGGGTGGTCGAGGTCTATGCGGTGGACCGGCAGGGCGGCAAACACACCTTCTCCAACGCGGATATGGGATACTCCTACCGCCATTCGGGCGCAGCGGCGGACCTTATCTTCACCGGGGCTTTGTTCGAAGGCTACGGGGAAGACCGCGACAAGATCCAGCAGGAGATGGATGCGGTTCAGCATCACCGCGAGACGGTGCAGCCGATCAAGGAGAAGACCGGCGGATCGACCTTCAAGAACCCGCCGGGCACATCGGCCTGGAAGGAAGTCGACAATGCCGGCTGCAGAGGGCTGATGATCGGCGGCGCGCAGATGAGCCCGATGCATTGCAACTTCATGATCAATACCGGGACGGCAACCGGCTACGACCTCGAAACGCTCGGCGAAACCGTGCGCCAGAGAGTGCTGGAGCATTCCGGCGTGCGTCTGGAATGGGAAATCAAGCGGATCGGGCTGTTCAAACCGGGACAGGAGGTCCAGGAATTCATGGGGCAGATGCTTTAGGCCGAACTGTCCCGGGCCCAATATGCAAGAAGGCGGTGACCTTGGTCGCCGCCCCCCTGCATCAGATCGAATGTACCGGTCCATACCGCTTGCCCGAAGGCAGGGACGGTATCCACCGCCACTTCGACCGACGTTTGTCCCTTGGCCCCACTAGAGCCTTTCGGGCCCGCTGCCTCGATATCCGAAGATATCCCGACCGCGTTGGCGTTACGGTTTGACCCGCCGTTCGCCACTTACCGGTGCATCGGTCCGTTCAATCTCCGTCTCCGGATCATGCCGCTACCGATACGCCCCATCCGTTCGTCCGAGGTCATTCCAAAAAGAAACACCAAGGCTTCCCGCATGGGCTGCAACTCGTTCCGGTTCGGGAACTCTCCTGCCGGGCAGTCGATCACCCGTTCCCAAGCTGCAGTAGGGTCAGTCTTGTCGCGATGGAGCGGCGTGTCCAGCGGGATCGGGAGGTTGTCCCCGGTGTCCCCGCAGTTAACAGGCCATGCTTGTGAGGTAAGGGCTCGCTGACGGTCCGGATCAGTGGGCGATCCGGTTTCGGCCCGCGTTCTTGGCCTCGTACAGTTTCTCGTCGGCGCGCGTCAAGAGCTGTTCGGGCTCATCGTCGTGACGGTATTGCGAGATGCCGAAGGAGGCCGTCAGCTGGCCGATCGGCTTCTTGCCCTCGGAAAGGACGAGCCGGGATTTTTCCAGCTGCTCCATGATGTGGCGGCACAGCGCGTGCGCCTGCTCGACCCGCGTCTCGGGCAGGATGAGCGCGAACTCCTCGCCGCCATAGCGCGCCGCGAGATCGCGGCCCTTCACGTTGCTCATCAGGATGGCGGCGAAATAGCGAAGCACGTCGTCGCCGACGATATGGCCATGCGTGTCGTTGATCCGCTTGAAGTGATCGATGTCGATCAGGACGAGGCACATGGACGAACCATGCGTCCGGGCCTCGGCCATTTCGCGGGCCAGCGATATCTCGAAATAGCGCCGGTTGGCGAGGTTGGTCATCGCATCGCGCATTTCCTTCTCGCGCGATTTTTCCAGGCTGGCGCGCAGCTTGCGCACCTGGGCCCGGGTCTGGGTCAGGTTCTCATTGAGCTTGACCGTTTCCGAGCGCATCTTGGCGTTTTCGCTGAGCAGGACCTGGATGGCTGCGCGCACCTGCGCCGGCGAGGACATGTCGTCCAGCGAGGTCGCGGTGTTCTTCAGGGATCCCGAGTAATTCTCGCTGGAGGTGAGGTGGCCCTGAACGAGCTTGGCGATTTCCGCCATTTCGTGATCGAGGTGCCGGCTCAGCAGTTCCTGATGCTTGCGCTCCTGTTCGGTCGCCAGCAGATACTCCTGATGCACCTGGTCGAGTTCATAAGGGCCGACCGAGCCGCTTTTTTCGATCATCCCGTTGATCTTCTTGGCGACCTCTTCGGGAACACCCGCGGCATAGGAATACCAGACCGCATAGGTCTTCGGGACAGGCGGCGTCTGATAGGTGTCGGCAAGGAGCAGCGCCTTGGCCGCAAGCGCCTCTATCGCCTTGAACTCGTGCGCCCCCGGATTCTCTTCGGCCGTTTCTTCCGGCTGGACAGGAGCGGATTTCATGAAGTCAAGCATGGGCTGTAACCAGTTCCGTCAGCTTGGTCGCGCTCAGGCGGCAGACCGGGTTTCGTCAGAAATGGCCGTCTCGACAGCGCCGACGGCCCAGTTTGTGATCTTGTCCTGGAGTTCGGTGTTTTGTGCCCGCAATCCGGCGATCTCGGCGTTGATCTTCTCTTCTTCCTGCTGGCGGATTTCCTCGAGCCTGGCTTTCAGGCCCTCGTTTTCCTCGATCAGCGCGGCATGGGCGGGACCGAGATAGGCCTCGAGGCGGGCTTCCGTTGCAGAGATTTTCTGCTCGAGCTCTTCCTTCTGCTTTTCCAGCGCGGCTGCGTAGGCGGCATGTCTTGCGGCCGCGTTCTTGCCGCTGGCGAAGGCGTAGAGCGAAATCGAGAGGATGATCAGAACCAGCATCGGGACGATCATCACATGGAGGGAATGGGTCAGGTCGACGAAGCCGAGGTCGTGCATTCCCGCAACCATGACCGTCAGGGCGAGTGCGAAACCGCCGAATCCCGCGACTTGCAGGATCGTCATTATCAACGAGCTGCCGCCGGCGGCCGATGCCGACTGGTCGGTTGGTTTCGCGGCCGGTTTCTTGGCCATGTGCAGTCCCCCGTCGTCCCAGAACGCCTGTCTTTCCCGACGGCCGGCCGCGGCGTCGCGCGAATCGCGCAAGCGCTGCCGGTGAAGCCATTTCACATGTAGGGTGTCCGATACGTTGCCGGACGCGGGGCGGCGTCATGCCGCCTGATGGCGCAATTTTGATGCTGCCGACCATATAGGTGGGGTTTTAAGAAAGCTCGAAGTCTCATGGTTAACGTTCCGGAAGTTCGGCGGTTTCCGGTTCGGCAGCTGCGAAAGGCGTGGAACCGGTTGTCGAAATCGGGCATAGCGCGGCGATGACCGAGAGCATCGAACCCCAACGCATGGAAGCTGCGGCAGCCGGCGAAAACATGGCGGCTTCCGGGGGGAGCGGGCATTTTCGGGCCACGCTGGCGCTCGGCGTGCCGCTGGTCGGATCGCAGATCGGGCTGATGCTGATCAACACGACCGACACCGTCATGCTCGGCTGGTACTCGGTCGAGGCCCTGGCGGCCAGCGTTTTGGCGACGCCGTTTTTCTTCGTCGTGATGATCTTCGGATCCGGTTTCAGCCAGGCGGTTCTGCCAATCGCGGCCCAGGCCGAGGGGCGGGGCGACACGCGCGGCGTCCGGCGCGCCGTGCGCATGGGGTTGTGGGTTGCGATCGGCTATTCGGCGCTGGTGATGCCGCTGCTCTGGCAAGCCGAGCGCATTCTCCTCGCCCTCGGGCAGGACCCCGGCGTCTCGGCGCTTGCGGGGGAGTATATGCGGATCGCGCAATGGGCGATGTTCCCCGCCCTCGGTGCGCAGGGATTACGCGCCTTCCTGTCGGCGATCGAAAGACCGCGCATCATCTTCTGGTCGACGGTTGCGGGCGCCGTGCTCAATGCGCTGCTGAACTGGGCGCTGATCTTCGGCAATTGGGGCGCGCCGGAATTGGGCGTGCGCGGCGCGGCGATCGCCTCGCTCGGCACCACGGCGCTCACCTTCGCGGTACTCGCGGCCCATGTGATCCTCGATCGCAAGGCGGCGGACTACGAGATCTTCGCACGCTTCTGGCGGCCGGACTGGCCGGATCTGCGCGATGTGCTGCGTATCGGCGTACCGATCTCGATCACGATTCTCGCCGAGGTGACGATGTTCGTGTTCGCATCGGTCATGATGGGCTGGCTCGGCGTGGTGGCGCTTGCCGCGCATGGCATCGCGCTGCAGTTCGCCTCGATCGCCTTCATGGTTCCGCTCGGCATGTCGCAAGCGGCAACCGTCCGGATCGGCAGGGCGCTCGGGCGCGGCGACGCGCTGGCGCTCAACCGCGCGGCGGGATCGGCGATGATGATCTGTCTGGTCTTCGCGCTGATGAGCGGGCTCCTTTTCTGGACGGTGCCGGCGCCGTTGATCTCGCTGTTTCTCGATACGTCGGAGGCCAAGGCGGCGGATGTTATCGCCTACGCGGTGCCGTTGCTGGCGATCGCCGGCATCTTCCAGCTTTTCGACAACGGCCAGGCGGTCGGTGTGGGCTTCCTGCGTGGTCTGAAGGATACGCGGGTGCCGATGCTGCTCGCCATTTTCTGCTATTGGGGGATCGGTTTCCCCACCGCCTATCTGCTCGGTTTCGTCCTCGGTTTCGGCGGCGTCGGCGTCTGGACCGGGCTTGCTACCGGTCTGGCCTTCGCCGCGGTTTTCATGAATGTCAGGTTCCTTATCCTGCGTCCGAGACCGAGCTAGACCGGCGTCGTAAGTTACCTCCCGGTTTCAGTTTTTCCCTTCGCGCACTTGCCAGCGAATCAACTCTCTGATTCTTTTCGCCACAGTCCCATGATCGACTGATTCGGACGCCGTATTCGTCCAGTTTGTTCGCGTACCTGCTGCGCGACGACGCTCGGACTCACGCAGCCGATCAGGGGAGGGGAAGAAGGGGAAGCAATGACCGAGTCCACGCGTAAGCATGTTGCAGTCCTGTTGGGCGGGTTTTCCTCGGAACGGCCTGTCAGCCTGATGTCCGGCAATGCCTGCGCGGACGAGCTGGAGAAATGCGGCTACCAGGTGACCCGTCTCGATGTGGGACACGATGTTGCGCAGCAGCTTGCCGATCTCAAACCCGATGTGGCCTTCAATGCGCTGCACGGCCCGTTCGGAGAGGACGGCCGGATCCAGGGCATTCTGGAATATCTGCAGATCCCCTACACGCATTCCGGCGTCATGTCGGCGGCCGTCACCATGGACAAGGACATGGCCAAGCGCGTCGCGCGGACGCATGGCATTCCCGTCGCGGAATCCAGGGTGATGAACCGCCACGATTTCACCTCCGTCCACCCGATGAAGCCGCCCTACGTGGTCAAGCCGGTGACGGAAGGCTCCAGTTTCGGCGTCGTGATCGTCAAGGAAGACCAGCCGCATCCGCCACAGATCCTGACGTCGCCGGAGTGGAAATATGGCGATCGCGTCATGGCGGAGCGTTACGTGCATGGCCGTGAACTGACTTGCGCGGTGATGGGCGACGTGGCGCTCGGCGTGACCGAAATCATCCCGCAGGGACACCAGTTCTACGACTACGATTCCAAATATGTTGCAGGCGGATCAAATCATGTGTGTCCGGCGGAAATTTCACCAAATATTTACCAAACAATAACCAAGCTGTCGCTCAAAGCACATCAAGCCTTCGGGTGCCGGGGCGTGACCCGTTCCGACTTCCGCTACGATGACCGGTTTTCCCCGAACGGGGAGGTGATCTGGCTGGAGATCAACACCCAACCCGGGATGACTGCCACATCGCTGGTCCCGGAACTGGCCGAATATGCCGGGCACTCCTTCGGGGAGCTCTTGAGTTGGATGGTGGAGGACGCATCTTGTTTGCGTTGACAGGAAAAAGCCGGGGAAAGAGCCGCATCGCGCCGCAGCGTCGCGAGCTTGCCGGCCGCCTTGTCGTGCCTCGCCTGCTCCGCCGGCCGGCCCGCCTCTTTTCCAAGGTTTTCGCTGGCGACATCACCGTGCCCCGTTACGCGGAAGCGGCCGGGCTTGCCTCTATCTTTGCCGCGACCGCGATCTATGGTTCCGTCGCCGGCGGCCAGTTCGGCGCCGTGGCGAACGACCTTACGGCGAAGCTTGGCTTCGCCATTTCCGAGATCGAGATTTCCGGTCAGGTCAACACGTCCGAGATCGCCGTGATCGAGGCGCTTGGGCTGAACGAATCGACCTCTCTTGCGACCCTCGATGTGCGCGACGCGCGCGACACGCTGCAGGGATTGCCCTGGGTGGAAAAGGCGGAAGTCCGCAAGGCCTATCCCGACAAGCTGGAAATCCGCGTCACCGAGCGCCACCCCTTTGCAATCTGGCAGGCCGGCGAGACCCTGTCGCTGATCGAGCGCGACGGCCGGGTGATCGGCGCCTATGCCGGGTATGGTTTCAACGATCTGCCGCTCGTGGTCGGCCCGGGCGCGTCGACCGCGGCGGCGCCGTTCATGGAATTGCTGTCGGCCTATCCGTCTTTCGCCGGTCAGGTGAAGGCGCTGATCCATGTTGGCGAGCGGCGCTGGGATGTCCGGCTCGCCAACGGCATTACCGTGAAGCTGCCCGCTGACCAGCCGGCGGCGGCCGTCGAAAAGCTCTTGGCGATGGATGCGATCAACCAGATCCTGTCGCGCGACATCGCCTCGATCGACATGCGCTTGACGGACCGCACGACGGTGGCGCTGACGGAAAACGCGATGGCCCGGCGCGACACCGCGCTGAAGGCGCGCGAAAAGGCCATCAAGGCCGCAGCGCGGCGGAGCAACATCTGATGTCGACGAAGTCCCGCGCGCCCGAACAGAAAAAGCCCCGGCGGTCCGCCGTCATCACGGTGCTCGATATCGGCAGCACCAAGACGGTCTGCATCATCGCCCGCATGACCCCCTGCGAGACCGGCCAGTACCTGCATGGCCGCACCCATTCGCCGGAAGTGATCGGCATCGGGCATACCAAGTCGCACGGCATCAAGTCCGGCCTGATCAACGATCTGGACGCGGCCGAACAATCGGTTCGCCAGGCTGTTGACGCGGCGGAGCGGATGGCCGGGCTGACGGTGGATTCGATCATCGTCAATGTCGGCGCGGGGCGTCTGGCCAGCCACATTTCGAGTGCTTCGATCGAGCTCGACGAGGGACGGCCGATTTCCAAGTCGGACATCCAGAAGGTGCTCAAGGCGGGCGTCGCGCGCGCCGCCAATGTCGACCGGACGGTCCTGCACATGCTGCCCGTCGATCATGTCCTCGACGGCGAACGCGGCATCGTCGATCCGCGCGGCATGATCGGGCGTCAATTGTCGCTCAACATGCATGTCCTGACCGCCGATGCGGCTCCCTTGCGCAATGTCGAAATTTGCATCAACCGCGCGCATCTGAGCGTCGAGGCGATGGTCGCGACACCTTATGCCAGCGGCCTTGCCGCGCTCGTTGATGACGAACTCGATCTCGGTTGCGCCTGCATCGACATGGGCGGCGGAACGACATCGGTCGCGGTTTTCGCGGATCGCGCCTTCATTCATGCGGATTCGATCCCGGTCGGCGGCCATCACGTGACGATGGATATCGCGCGCGGCTTTTCCTGCCGTCTCGAGGACGCCGAACGGCTGAAAGTAATGCAGGGTTCCGCGTTGGCGACACCGGCCGATGAGCGCGATGTCATCCAGGTGCCGGCGATCGGCGACGACGACTATGGCCAGGCGACGCAAGTCCCGCGCAGCCTGCTCAACCGTATAATCGCGGCACGAGTGGAAGAGACACTGGAGATGCTGCGCGATCGTATCAACAAGTCCGGCTATTCGAGCGTCGTCGGCAAGCGGGTCGTGCTGACCGGCGGCGCCGCGCAACTGACCGGCCTGCCGGAACTGGCGCGTCGCATTCTGGGGCGCAATGTGCGGGTCGGACGCCCGCTCGGCGTCAGCGGTCTTCCGACGGCGGCCAAGGGGCCGGCCTTCGCGGCGGTCGCGGGGCTGATGATCTATCCGCAGGTGGCCGAGGACGACCAAAGCACGATGCGGTTTGCACATCCGTTTCGACTGGCCGGAACGGGGACGGACGGGCCTCTGGGGCGCATGACCCAGTGGCTGAAGGACAGTTTTTAAGGAAAACCGCGGGCGACGCCCGCGTCCGGATGTGGCGGCGCATCCGGCATCAGAAAGGATGGAAAGAATGACGATCAATCTCAAAAAGCCGGACATCACCGAACTGAAGCCGCGCATCACCGTTTTCGGTGTTGGCGGCGGCGGCGGCAATGCGGTCAACAACATGATCAATGCCGGCCTTGAGGGCGTCGATTTCGTGGTCGCCAACACCGACGCGCAGGCGCTGTCGATGAACAAGGCGGAACGGATCATCCAGATGGGCCTCGGCGTGACCGAAGGCCTCGGCGCGGGATCGCAGCCGGATGTCGGCCGGGCTTCCGCCGAGGAGTGCATCGACGAGATCAACGATCACCTGAACGGCACCCATATGTGCTTCGTCACCGCCGGCATGGGCGGCGGCACCGGCACTGGCGCGGCTCCGGTGGTCGCCTCGGCGGCGCGCGAACGCGGCATCCTCACCGTCGGTGTCGTCACCAAGCCGTTCCATTTCGAGGGCCAGCGGCGCATGCGTACCGCCGAAGCCGGCATCGAGGAACTGCAGGCCTGCGTCGACACGCTGATCGTCATTCCGAACCAGAACCTGTTCCGCATCGCCAATGACAAGACGACCTTCGCAGACGCCTTCGGCATGGCCGACCAGGTTCTCTATTCCGGCGTCGCCTGCATCACCGACCTGATGGTCAAGGAAGGCCTGATCAATCTCGACTTTGCCGACGTGCGTTCGGTGATGCGCGAGATGGGCAAAGCGATGATGGGCACGGGCGAGGCGTCCGGCGAGGGCCGCGCGATGACCGCCGCGGAAGCCGCGATCGCCAATCCGCTGCTCGACGAGACCTCGATGAAGGGCGCAAGGGGCCTGCTGATCTCGATCACGGGCGGCCGCGACATGACGCTGTTCGAGGTCGACGAGGCCGCGACCCGCATCCGCGAGGAAGTCGACCAGGACGCCAACATCATCCTCGGCGCGACCTTCGACGAATCGCTCGAAGGCATCATCCGCGTCTCCGTGGTTGCGACCGGCATCGAGGCACAGGCCTCAGAGATCGGCGCTCCGGTGGCCGAACTGCGCGCCCAGCCGCGCCCGGCGCCCCAGCCGGCGATCACGCGTCCGGCCGCTCCGTCGGCGCCTGCTACTTCGACGGTTGCCTCTGCTCCAGCGGCAAGCGCGCCCGCGCCGCAGCCGGCCGCTCCGGCACCGGCTCCGAAGGCCGAAATTGCCTCCGAAAGCGTCAGCGAGGTGATTCGCGAGACCGAGCGCGACATGGCCGCCTTCGAACAGAAAGCCGCTGCCGCCCCGGAACGTGCCGCTCCGGAGTTCAAGCCGCAGAGCCGCCTGTTCACATCCGCGCAGCAGCCGATGCGCGCCGCGCCGGCAACCGCGCCGGTGATGCAGGAGCCGGAACCTCAGCCGCAACCGCAGCCGCAGCGCTTCCAGCCGCAGCCGGAACTGCGCGAATCGCCCCGCATGCCGCGGGTCGAGGACTTCCCGCCGATGGTTCAGGCCGAAGTCGATTCGCATGTGGCGCGCCCGCATGTGGAAGAAGAGGACGAACGCGGGCCGCTCGGGCTGCTGAAGCGCCTCACGCACGGGCTTTCGCGTGAGGAAAAGGCTGCGGTTTCACCGAAACTGCGCCCGGTCGATCACGGTCTCGCCCAGGGGCAGCCGGAACAGCGCCGCCAGCTCTCGCAGGACGCGCAGCTCTATGCACCGCGCAAGGGACAGCTGGACGATCACGGCCGGTCCGCCCCCCAAGGGCAGGGTTCTTCGGAAGAGGATCAGCTGGAGATCCCGGCGTTTCTGCGCCGCCAGGCGAACTGACCTTGCAGGACTGTTACAAGCGTGAGAGGCAGGCTGTTTCGCGCAGCCTGCCTCTTCACGTTAAGTGTATGAATGCAAAAGTTTTTCCGAAACGGTGCCGGATTGACCATCTGGTAACATTTGGTAAAAAAGCGTGATTTGGTCCGGAAGGCGACTCGCGGATATTGTCGCCGCAGAGAGGGGAGAACCAACCTGCTTGCGCTGGCGGGGCGGTTCGCGGACAAAAGCCAATGAGCCTCGCTGTCAGGCGATGCGTCAGCGGAAAGGCCGATGGGGACCGAATTGTTAGGATACCAAGCCACGCTCTGCGACAAGGCAGAACTCTCCGGCATTGCTGTTCACAGCGGTGAACAGGTTTCAATAAGATTGCTTCCGGCTGCGCCCAACACTGGGGTGCAATTCAGGCGAATTTATGAAGACGGCACGGTCGCGGCCATCTCGGCGGTGGCCGGGCAGGTCGGCGCCACCGATCTGTGCACCATGCTCGGCGATCCGGCGGGCGCACATGTTGCAACCGTCGAACATCTGATGGCGGCCTTCTGGGCGACGGGCCTCGACAATGTGATCGTCGAGATCGACGGCGACGAAGTGCCCGTTATGGACGGTTCCAGCCAGGTCTTCATCCAGGCGATCGACGAGGCCGGCATGATCCACCATGCCGTGAAACGCCGTTATGTCCGCGTGAAGAAAACCGTGCGCGTCGAAATCGGCGGCAGCTGGGCCGAGTTCCGTCCGCATCAGGGGACCCGCTTCGAGGTCGTGATCGATTTCGACAGCCCGCTGATCGGCCGGCAGGAATTCAAGGCGGACGTGAATGGCGACGTGTTCCGCGAGGAACTGGCCGATGCTCGCACCTTCGGTTTCATGAAGGATGTCGGGCGGCTATGGGCTTCCGGCCATGCGCTGGGATCTTCGCTGGAAAATTCGGTGGTCATCAGCGACGAGCATACGGTGATCAATCCGGAAGGCCTGCGCTATCGCGACGAGTTCGTCCGGCACAAGACGCTGGATGCAATCGGCGACCTCGCGCTGGCCGGTGCGCAGTTCATCGGCTGCTATGCTTCCTATCGCGGCGGTCACCGCCTGAATGCGGCGGCGCTGAAAGCGCTTCTGACCGATCGCACCGCCTATGAGATCGTCGAAACCCCGGAGGAGCGCCAGCGTGTCTTTTCCGGCGACTTCGTCACGGTCGCGGCCGCACAGGCCCAGGCGCATGCGCCCTGGATGCTCTGAGTTCCGGACGCAACAGCTCCACGATTGTTTGGGGGAGACGCCGCTCTTTGAGCGGCGATCCGCTCTGTGCCACAAAATCGCGACATTCCCGTCGCACGGCGTTGCCGGTCGGGGCGTGACGCGGTATGTGACGGCATCGCGCAAGCGGTAGCGACAACTGCCGCGGAAACAGGATACGGAACATGGCGATGGTGACTGCGGGAAAAGCGATGCGTGGCGGCAAGGTTGCGGCGAGAGCCTTTGCGGTGGCCGCGCTTGCCGGTCTGCTCGGCGCCTGCGCCAGCAAGGACAAGGGTGTCGACCTGCAGAGCTATGTCGACACGATCGAGCCGGCCGATGTCCTCTACAACCAGGCGCTTGCCAACATGAACAATGGCAAGCTGAACGAGGCGTCGCGGAAATTCGAAGCCGTTGACCGTCAGCACCCCTATTCGGAATATGCCCGCAAGGCGAACGTCATGGCGGCGTTCACTTCCTACAAGATGGGCAAGTTCAGCGAGGCGATCACCGCCGCGCGCCGCTTCGTCAATCTCTATCCGACGGACGAAGATGCGGCCTACGCGCAATATATTATCGGCCTGTCCTACTACGCGCAGATTCCGGAGATCACGCGCGACCAGCGCAATGCGGTTCTGGCGATGCAGAATTTCAACGAGCTGATCGAGCGCTATCCCGATTCGATCTATATCGAGGACGCCAAGACCAAGTTGCGCGCGGCCCGGGATCAGCTCGCCGGCAAGGAAATGCAGGTCGGCCGTTATTATCTGGAACGCCGCGAATATCCGGCTGCGGTCAATCGGTTCCGCACGGTGGTCGAGGATTACGCCAACACCCGTCACGTCGAAGAGGCGTTGGCGCGTCTTGTCGAGACATATTACGCAATGGGCCTCGTATCCGAAGCGCAGACGGCCGCCGCGGTGCTTGGCCACAACTTCCCGGACAGCCAGTGGTATGCGGATTCCTATGCGCTGCTGCAATCCGGCGGCCTTCAGCCGCGTGAGAACAAGGGGTCGTGGATTTCGCGCGCCATGAAGGGCATCATCGGAGCCTGATGCGCGCCTCCCGGGGATCCTGACCTATCATGCTCTCGCAGCTCTCGATCCGCGATATCGTCCTGATCGAGGCCCTCGACATCGATTTTTCCAAGGGGCTTTCGGTCCTGACCGGCGAGACGGGCGCCGGCAAGTCGATCCTGCTGGACGCCTTGTCGCTGGCGCTCGGCGCGCGCGGCGATGCCTCCCTGGTGCGCCATGGCGCCAGGCACGGCCAGGTGACGGCCCTGTTCGATCTCGCTCCGGCGCATCCGGTTCGTGTCCTGCTGGAAGAAAGCGGCATCGATGCCGATCCCGGCGAGCCGGTGATCTTGAGACGCATGCAGTCCGATGACGGCCGGACCCGGGGTTTCGTCAACGACCAGCCGGCCAGCGCCGGTCTCCTGAAAACCATCGGCCGCTCTCTGGTCGAGATCCATGGCCAGCACGACGACCGGGCACTGGTCGACGCCGCGACTCATCGCGATCTGCTCGACGCCTTTGGCGGCTTGAAGAACGAGGCGGCGCATGTCGGGTCACTCTTCCGCTCCTGGAAGTCCGCTGAAAGAGCCCTGAATGACCACCGCGCCCGCGTCGACGAGACCGCGCGCGAAGCCGATTATCTGCGCGCCTCGCATGAGGAGCTTTCGTCGCTCGCGCCGGAGCCGGGCGAGGAGGAGGAGCTTGCCGAGAAGCGCGCCCAGATGATGCGGGCGGAAAAGATCGCCGGCGACCTGAACGAGGCGCATGACGTGCTGTCCGGGCAGGCGTCGCCTGTGCCGCATATCGCAGGTCTGTTGAGGCGGCTCGAACGCAAGGCCGTCGAGGCCCCCGGCCTTCTGGAGGAGGTCAATGCCGCGCTTGGATCGGCCCTTGATCATCTGGCCGATGCGCAGGAGCGAATCGAGGCTGCGGTCAACACGTCGGAATACGATCCGCGTCAGCTGGAATCGATCGAAGAGCGGCTGTTCGCGCTGCGCGCCGCGTCGCGCAAGTTCAACGTCGCGGTTGACGATCTGCCGGCGCTCGCGGTTCAATTCGCCGATCAGCTTGCCGATCTCGATGCCGGCGAGAACCGGCTGAAGGAACTGGAAAAGGCTGCTGCCGAGGCGGGAGAGGTCTATGACCGCGCAGCCGCGGGATTGTCGGAATCGCGCCGCAAGACCCGCGCCGATCTGGTCGCCGCGGTCATGGCCGAGCTTCCCGATCTGAAACTGGAGCGGGCCGAGTTCATCGTCGAGATGGAGAGCGATCCGGGGCAACGTTCCGAGGACGGCATCGACCGGGTCGAGTTCTGGGTCCGGACCAATCCCGGCACGCGCGCCGGGCCGATGATGAAGGTCGCTTCCGGCGGCGAACTGTCCCGCTTCCTGCTGGCGCTGAAGGTGGCGCTGGCCGATCGCGGTTCCGCGCCGACACTGGTCTTCGACGAGATCGATACCGGCGTCGGCGGAGCGGTGGCCGACGCCATCGGCTCGCGGTTGAGGCGGCTTGCGGGGACGGTGCAGGTGCTTTCCGTCACCCATGCGCCGCAGGTCGCGGCGCGGGCCTCGACCCATTACCTGATCGCCAAGGCCGCTTCGCATGGCGAGCAAGTGGTCACCTCGGTTGCCTGCATGGGCGAGGACGAACGCCGCGAGGAAATCGCGCGCATGCTCGCCGGCGCGACAATCACCAACGAGGCGCGCGCCGCTGCGGCGCAATTGCTGAAGGCCGAGTGACAGCAGACGTCGTGGAAGGTCGCGAAACGGGTTTGCCCGCCGGGTGTTCGCCGCTAAATTCCGCAGCAATGAGAGTCGGATAGGCGGCATGGCGGACACAAAGCTTACACCTGTTGAGAAACTGAATCAGGAAGACGCCGCCGCAGAACTGGCGCGGCTGGCCGCCGAGATCGCGGAGCATGACACGCTCTATCACCGCGAGGACGCGCCGACGATCTCCGATGCGGACTACGATGCGCTCAAGCAGCGCAACTTCGCTATCGAGGCGCGCTTTCCGGAGCTGAAGCGCGCGGATTCGCCGAGCGAGAAGGTCGGCGCCGCGGTCTCGGAGAAGTTTGAAAAGATCCGCCACCGCATTCCGATGCTGTCGCTCGACAACGCCTTCAACGACGACGACGTCCGCGACTTCGCCGCCCGTGTGCGCCGTTTCCTGAAGATGGCCGAGGATGAGCCGCTGAGGATGACCGCGGAGCCGAAGATCGACGGTCTGTCGCTGTCGCTGCGCTATGAGGACGGCGATCTCGTCTATGCGGCGACGCGCGGCGACGGCACCACCGGCGAGAACGTGACCGCGAATGCCCGGACGATCGACGACATTCCGGAGCGGCTGAAAGGCAATCCGCCCGCCGTGATGGAAGCACGCGGCGAGGTCTACATGACCAAGGAGGATTTCGCCGATCTCAACGAGCGGCAGGCGGCAGCGGGCAAGCCGACCTATGTCAATCCGCGCAATACGGCGGCGGGGTCCCTGCGCCAGCTGGATGCTTCGGTCACCGCAGGCCGGGCGCTGAAATTCTTCGCCTATGCATGGGGCGAGGTTTCGGAGATGCCCTCCGACACGCAGATCGGCATGGTCGAGGCGCTGAAGGAATTCGGCTTTGTTACCAATCCGTTAATGGCTGTCTTTGACAGTGTTGAGAAACTGCTCGAACACTACCACGCCATCGAGATGGAGCGGGGCGAACTCGCTTACGACATCGACGGGGTCGTCTACAAGGTCGACGATTTGAAGCTGCAGGAGCGGCTCGGTTTCGTTTCGCGCAGTCCGCGCTGGGCGATCGCGCACAAGTTCCCGGCCGAAAAGGCGATGACGACGCTGAACGCCATCGATATCCAGGTCGGGCGGACGGGAGCGATCACTCCAGTGGCGCGGCTGGAACCGGTCACCGTCGGCGGCGTGGTCGTGGAGAACGCCACCTTGCACAATGCCGAGGAAATCGAACGGCTCGGCGTGATGATCGGCGACACGGTGATCGTGCAGCGGGCGGGCGACGTCATTCCGCAGATCTTGGGCTTCGTGGAGGAGAAGCGTCCGAAGGATGCAACGGCCTTCGAATTTCCGACAGTCTGTCCCTGTTCGCTGGAAACGCCGATCGTGCGCGAGACCAATGCGAGCGGCGAGGAAAGCGTGGTACGACGGTGCTCGGGCGAGTTCGCTTGTCCGTTCCAACGCAAGGAGCATCTGAAACATTTCGTGTCGCGCCGGGCCTTCGACATCGAAGGGCTGGGCGACAAGCAAATCGAATATTTCTTCGACGACGAGGGCGGGCTCGAGATCAAGACGCCCGCGCAGATCTTCACGCTGGCCAAGCGCGACGAGACCGCGCTGACCAAGCTGAAGAACCGCGACGGCTATGGCGAGACTTCGGCGCGGAACCTGTTCGACGCGATCGAGGAACGGCGCACCATCCCGCTGGAACGTCTGATCTACGCGCTCGGCATCCGTCATGTCGGCGAGTCGACCGCACGGACGCTTGCGCGCTCCTATGGCGACTGGTCTGCCTTCGAGGAGGCCGCGCTGAAGATCGCCGGCGGTGACGAAGCGGCGCGCGAGGAAATGGATGCGCTGGAAGATATCGGCGACGCCGTGATCGATGCGCTCGCGCGCTATTTCAATGAGCCGCATAATCGCGACATGGTCGAGGCGCTGATCTCCGAACTGACCATCGAGGAGGCGGAGAAGCCGCAGACGGATACGGCCCTGTCGGGCAAGACCATCGTATTCACGGGATCGCTCGAACGCATGTCGCGCGACGAGGCGAAGGCGATGGCGGAGCGCTTCGGTGCCAAGGCCGCGGGCTCGGTGTCGAAGAAGACCGATCTCGTGGTCGCCGGACCCGGGGCGGGATCGAAGCTCGCCAAGGCGCAGGAATTCGGCATCGAGGTGATCGACGAGGACGAGTGGTTCCGCCGCGTCGAGGATATGTGAGCGCCGTTACTTCTTCCGCGCGCGCGTAAATTTCATCGTGTGCCCCGCAATCGCCTCCGACGTGCCCGTCCATGCGTAGGCGAGAAGCGCCGGCTCGTGCGAGGATGTGCGGATTGTGTGCGTGGTTCCGGCGGCATTGAAAATCATGGAGGGCGGGCGGAAGACGCCGAGGTCGTTTTCGGAGACCGCGCCGGAGAGCACGATATAGCTCTCCGTGATCCCGTCATGGCGATGCGAAGGGTAGACGCAGCCCGGCGCGAACAGGACGAAGCCCAGAACGAGATCGTCGCAGCCGATGAAGCCCGCCGGCCCCAAAATATCCGCATAGCCGTATTTCCGCGCGAGCGTCGGCCGGACATTCTCGTAGCCATATTCCCAGCGCAGGCGCGGCGCGAGCTTGGCGACCGTGCGGACGAAGACTTCCGTCGGCTCGCGCTCGCCATTGTCGAACGCTCTGCCGAGGTGGCTGGTCACCGGCAAGGCCGACGGTTCGGGCAAACGCGTCGCGGGATTGGCCTTCATCGTCTTGGCGATCCTCTCGCGCACCATGCGCATATGCGCGCGGATCGGCGCGCTGCCGCCCGTCGGTGCATAGCGGTAGGCGGTCTCGAACTCGCGCAGCAGGTAGAAGATATCGGTATCTTCGGAGAGAAGAGGGGAGGCGGGGTTCTGAAGGTCGGCCGTCACGCGATATCTCCCGTGCCCGTAGGGTTGGTCATGCGGCCGTTCGGCATGGTTTGGCCGAGGAGCAACCCAACCAATACGCCGGAAAAGCCAATCCGGAAGACCCAAAAGCGTCATCTGCTGGGGTTTTGGCGGCGAGGGCGGCTCCGTGCCGGCTCCGTCGCGGACGGTGGGACGGAGGCTTTCGCGGACTCGCCAGGCGGCTTGTCGTCCTTGTCTCCATGACAATTTACTCCGTGACCCGTCAGTACTGTTGACCTATACGGCTTGCACGGAGACGGATATTCTATGAATCCCAGGCGCGACATGATCGACGGCGTGATGGCTGCCACGCCCGGCATGCTCGCCGCCGCGCCGTTCGGCCTCCTGTTCGGCGCGCTCGCCGTCGACAACGGCTTGTCCGTTTTCGAGGTGGTGCTGATGAGCGTGGCGATCTTCGGAGGCGCGAGCCAGATGGTCGGCATCGACCTGTTCGGCGACCGAATAGCGCCTTGGCTGATCGTGCTGTCGATCTTTGCCGTCAATTTCCGCCACGTGCTCTATTCCGCGGTGATCGGGCGTCATACGGGGTCGTGGACCGCGTGGCAGCGGGCGCTCGGCTTTTTCTTTCTGGTCGATCCGCAATTCGCCGAAGCGGAAAAGCGCGCCGAATCCGGCAAGCCTCTGAGTTTTATCTGGTTCGCCAGCGGCGGGCTGACTTTCTATGCGGCCTGGATCTTCGAAAGCTGGCTCGGCGCGGTGTTCGGCAGCCTCGTGGAGAACCCGGCCGATTACGGCATCGATTTCCTGCTGCCGGTTTATTTTCTGGTTCTCGTCATGGGATTCCGCAAGCGCTCCAGCTGGCTGCCGGTCGTCCTCGTCAGCGCCGTGGCATCGATTGGCGCCTATGTGCTGGTCGGTTCGCCTTGGCATGTCTCGATAGGGGCGCTCGCGGGCGTGGCGGTTGCGGCAGCGATCGGCGCCCGGCCGAAGATCATGATGGAGTAGGCAATGGAGATTTCGACGACCACGTGGATTATCCTCGCCGGCGGGCTGGCAACCTATCTGACGCGCATCGGCGGGCATCTGGTGCTGTCGCGGTTTTCGTCGATCCATCCGCGCGTCGAGGCGGCGCTGAACGCGGTACCCGCCGCCGTTCTGACGACGCTGGTCGCTCCCGCAGCGGTCTTCTCCGGGCCGGCGGAAGCGGCGGCGATCATCGTTGCGGCTTTGGCGGCGCTCTACCTGCCGGGTATGGCGGTCTTCGTCGTCGGCTGGGTGGCGATCCTCGCCTTCCGCGCGCTCATCGGCTGAGCGGCGCGGTCATTTTCGCCAGCCAGTCCGTCACGCTTTCGTCCTCGATCAGCGGCGAGACTTCCTCGCGAACCCGGGCGTGATAGGCGTTCAGCCAATCGAGTTCCGTGTCGTCAAGCAGCGCGACATCGATCAGCCGCCGGTCGATCGGGCACAGCGTCAGCGTTTCGAAGGAATGCATGGCGATCTCGCCGCCTTCCGGGATCTCGGCGGGGCGAACCATGACGAGGTTTTCGATGCGGATACCGTGCGAGCCGGGTTTGTAGTAGCCGGGTTCGTTGGAGACGATCATCCCCGGCAGCAATGCCTGCATGCCGCGTTTCGAGATCGATTGCGGGCCTTCATGCACGCCGAGGAAGGAACCGACGCCGTGTCCGGTGCCATGTGCGTAATCGAGCCCGGCCTGCCAGAGCCCCCTTCGGGCGAGGACATCAATATCGGCCCCGCGCGTACCGGCGGGAAAGCGCGCTAGGGAAATGGCGATCATGCCCTTTAGAACCAGCGTGAAATGGCGGCGGTAATCGCCGGTCGGCTCTCCGATCGGGATGACGCGGGTGATGTCGGTGGTGCCGTCATGATATTGCGCGCCTGAATCGACAAGCAGCAATTCGCCGGTATCGACCTTGCGGTTTGTCTTCTCGGTGACCCGGTAATGGACGATGGCGCCATTCGGGCCGGCGCCGCAGATCGTGTCGAAGGAGATCTCGGCGAGATCGAATCCGAGCCGTTCTCCTGTGGCGCGGCGGAACTCCTCGAGCGCGGTGACCACGGCGATCTCGTCGAGCTTTCCCGGTTCCTGTGTATCCAGCCAGCAGAGAAAGGCAGCCATTGCCGCGCCGTCCCGGCGCTGGGCGTTGCGCGCGCCGGCCTGTTCGGCGGAATTCTTCTGAGCGCGCGGAAGACGCACGGGATCAGCGGCTTCGACGAGCGTCGCGCCCGAACTGACCAGCTCTTTCGCGATCTTGCGGGCGGTGAGCGCCGGATCGATCATCACCGCGCCCCCGGTCGTTCCAAGCTCTCGCAGGCCGTCGTCGAATTCGGAGGGCGGTCGCAGCGTTGCAAGCTGGGTCAGATAGGCTTCCGTGCGGACCGGGAGCTTGCGCTTGTCGATGAAGAGCGTCGGCTCGCCCTCGGTCGGCACGATGGCGAAAGCGAGTGCGAGCGGCGTGTGGGATACGTCCTGGCCGCGAATGTTAAAGAGCCAGCAGATCGAGGCAGGATCGGTGAGGACGACCGCGCCGGCGCCTTTGTCCCTCACCGTATCGGCGATGCGGCCGATCTTGTCGCGCGGGGTTTCGCCGGCAAATTCCAGCGGGTGGATAGCGACCGGCTCAAGCGGCGGGGGAGGAACGTCGTTGCGGATGGCGTCGACAAGGTTGCGGTCGATCGCCACCAGTTCGGCCTGCCTGCCGCTGCAGACCTCGGCGAGCTTCCTGGCTTCGGCGACCGTGTGCAGCCAGGGATCGAAGCCGACACGCATGCCGGGCTTCAGATTGTCGGCGAGCCATTTGGACGGCGGATCGGCGACCAGATCCTGCGGTGTGAAGACCGACGGATCCGTTTGCGAGCGGACCTGCAGCGTGTAGCGCCCGTCGGTGAACACATGTGCTGCGTCGTCGAGGATGAGCGCCGTTCCAGCGGATCCGGTAAAGCCGGTCAGCCAGGCCAGCCTTTCCGCGCGTTCCGGCAGATATTCGTTTTGGTGCTCGTCGGCATGCGGCACGAGATAAACATCTACGCCGTCCTCGCGCATGCGGGCTCGCAAGGCGGTGACGCGCGCCTTGCCCGCGGCGGGATCACTCTTTTCGGAGAATTTCTGAAACATCTTCGCGCTTTCGCCTTGAACCGTTCGGCGGAACCTATGTCCTGGACGGAGGCGTATCAATCGCTCGCCATGCGAAACTGTTAATGCTGCGTTGCACTATTTCATTTCGCATATGCGAAATATGCATGGCTGCCTTGCCGCATTGGCCGTGGTCATCCGGGCGCCGCGCCCACATATTGCAGTTACCGGATCGAACCGGAATCAATTCAGGAGATCGAAAATGACCGTCAAATCGAAAAAGGGCATGTTCCACAACGCCTTCGACGCAATGGTCAACGCACGTGCCCGCCAGGCTTCGTCTTATGTCAACGGCGCACTTCTGATGCTCGACGATGACACGCTCAAGTCGCATGGCTACGATCGCGCGGAACTCCGCCGCCGTCCGACTGCGTTCTATCCGTTCTGATCGATCAGACGTTGGCTCCGAAAAACGGGCGGCCTTCTGGCCGCCCTTTTTCTTTGCGCGCTTAGCGCTCCAGATGCAGCGTCACCCATTCATCGCGCCACAGCGTATGACGGTGAAAGAGCCCGGCCTGCCTGAAGGCCGCGAGGACCATGCGGCGCTGCGTCGCCAGAATCCCTGACAACACGAGCCGCCCGTCCGGCGCCAATGCGATGGCGATCTCGGGTGCGAGGCGCATAAGCGGTTTTGCCAGGATATTGGCGACGATCAGGTGGAACGGGCCTTCCTCGATGAAGGCGCGGTGGGTCAGGCCGGTCGCCGTCTCGAACCGGATGTCGCCCGCTGTTCCGTTGAGTTTCGCGTTCGATGTGGCGACACGGGTTGCGACCGGATCGATATCGGTGGCGAGCACCGGGCATTTCGCGACCTTGGCGAGGGCGATCGCGAGCACGCCGCTGCCGGTGCCGAGATCGAGCGCATTCGAGGGGCGACGCATGCGGATCAGATCATCGAGCACGATCAGACAGCCGGCGGTGGTGCCGTGATGGCCGGTGCCGAAAGCCTGGCCGGCCTCGATTTCGATGGCGACGTCGTTGGCGCGCACCGCGTCTCGGTCATGGCCGCCATGGATGAGGAACCGCCCGGCGCGCACCGGCTTCAACCCCTCCAGCGACTTGGCGACCCAGTCGATGTCGGGCAGCACCTCGCGGTCGATCTTCAGGCCGAAGGAATCTGAGCCGAGGCAATTGGCCATCCGCGCCTCGACCGCTGACGGATCTTCCGTTTCCTCGTCGACATAGACCGAGACCTCGTAGATCGCCTCGGCCTCGTCGATTTCGAGATTGGCCAGCGCGAAGCCGTCATCCTCGAATTCGCGTTCCAGCAATTCGAAAATGCGTTCGGCCTCAAGCTTTCCGGCAGTCAGATGAAGTCGGATCTGCGACATTTACGGTAGTTTCCCTTCCGGCGCGGCGACGGGCTTCTCCTCATCCGCGGGTTTCTTGTTCTTGCGCGCCTCGGCCTTATCGGAAGAGCGCTGCGGCGCGAAACTCAATATCACGTCGTCTTGTTGAGGGCCGGTGCCATTGTTTTCCCGCTCATTGTCGAAAACCAGCGTGCCGTCGGGTTTGCGCCACAGAAGGATGCGGGCGTCATCCGTCCGGCTTTCGAAATAGGCCTCTGCCGTAAATTCCTCGGTCAAACGCGTTGTCTGGAAGGTCCAGCCGGCGGCATGGCGCTCGCGCAAGTCACGAGAATCGAGCCCAGGGCGGAAAAGCTGGCGGCCGCCGATTGTCACGCGCAGCGCCTTGCGGTCGGACTGTTCGCGGGCGCCGCCGATCTCGTAGACATTGTTGCGGCCGATTTCCGGGCCGAAATCGGTGCAGACTAGGGAGTTGTAGGAGTCGTTGTCGGTCGCGGCGATCAGGGCGTTGAAGCGGCCGATGTTCAGATTGTGGTGGGCGTGCTCGGAGAGCGGGTCGCCGTAGTGGGTGTCGAGGCCGGCCTGGCGGGCTTCGATAATATGGTTCCAGTTGGCGTCGGCGATGGTCACCGGAACCTTCATGTCGGTGAGTTTCGAGGCGAGGGCCGTTGCCCAGCGCGATCCGCCGACGATCAGGATGCCCGGCTTGTCGGTCATGCGCAGGCCGAGAAGGCGCGCCAGCGGCGAAAGGGTGAAGCCGTGCAGGAAAATCGTCGCGGTGACCACCGCGAAGGTGAAGGCGACCATGCTTTGACCGTCTTCGACCCCGAATCCCGCCAGCAGCGTGCCAAAAAGGCTGGCGACCGCCACGGCGACGATGCCGCGCGGCGCGATCCAGGCGGTCAGCAGCCTCTCCTGCCAGGTCAGCCCCGTGGCGATGGTCGCGATGAAAATCGCGGCCGGGCGTATGACGAAAAGAAGGGCGACGACGAAACCGGCGGCGCGCCAGTCAAGGCTGCGGATTACCGGCCATTCGAGCGCCGCCGTCAGCATGACGAAAAGGCCGGAGACCAGCAGGATGGTGACGGTTTCCTTGAAGCGGCGCAATTCGGCGAGCGAGGCGATGCGCGAATTGGCCATGCGGATGCCCATAATCGTGACAGCCAGAAGGCCGGATTCTTCCAGAAAGAGGTTGGCTGTGGCGAAGACGACCAGGACGGCGGCGAAAAGGACGGGGGCCTTGAGATATTCCGGCACGGAACCGCGCGTGAAGGCCCATATCAGCAGTTGGGCGAAGCCGAAGCCGGCCACGAGCGCATATCCTGCCGCCAAGGCGATGTGCAGCAGCAAGCTGTCGGCTTCGTGGCCGCCGCCGATCACCAGGAAAACTTCAAAGGATATCACTGCGAAGAGCGCACCGATCGGATCGTTGACGATCGCCTCCCAGCGCAACAGGGAAGCGGGGCGCGATTTCAACCGGGCGGAGCGCAACAGCGGCATGATCACGGTCGGGCCGGTCACGACGAGGATCGCGCCGAGAATGATCGATACGGTCCATGACAGGCCGCCGATGAAATGAGCGGCCAGAGCCGCCCCCACCCATGTCAGCGGCCCACCGAAAATGACGATGCGGCGCACCGCCTTCGAAGTTTCGCGGATTTCGTGGAAGTTGAGGGTCAGCCCGCCCTCGAAGAGGATGATGGCAACGGCCAGGCCGATGGCCGGCTTGTAGACCGCGCCGAAGTCGCGCGCCGGTTCGATGAAGCCCGTGACCGGTCCGGCAAGAAAGCCGGCGGCGAGCAACAGGGCGATCGCCGGAAGGCGCAGACGCCAGGCGACCCACTGCGCGGCGATGCCGGCCGCGCCGATGAAGGCCAGTTTGACTGCTATGGATTCCATCGCCGTTCTTTCGTTTGCCGGACATCCGCTTCTATTGGCTCAGCGGCATGTCCGGCAAGAGCGGACGCGATAATCAGGTCTTGGCGAGATCGCGCAGTTTTTGCATGGCGGTCTCGGAATTCTCGCCCCAGGCGATCGTCTTGCGGAAATGCCCCTGGCTGTCGAGCAGGATGATGGAGGCCGTGTGGTCCATCGTGTAGTCGCCGTCTTCCGTTTCGATGCGCTTGAAATAGATGTTGAAGCCGCGCGCCATCTCGCGAACCTTTTCCGGGTCGCCGGTGATGCCGATCACCCGGTCTGTCACATTGGAGAGATAGCCTCCGAGCAGTTCCGGCGTATCGCGTTCGGGATCGATGGAAACGAAATAGGCCTTGATTTCAGAGCCCTCGTCGCCGAGTTCGTTGAACCAGGAACTCAACTCGTATAGCGTGGTCGGGCAGACTTCCGGGCAATGCGTGAAGCCGAAGAACAGCACCGTCGGGTGGCCGAGGAAAGCCTGTTCGGTGATCGGATCGCCGTTCTGGTCGACCAGATTGAAGGGGACGCCATAGGGCTCGCCGGAGGGCGATGCGGTTTCCCGGTAAATCTCGTAGCCGAGCCAGGCGCCAACGACGCCAAGAACGACGACAAGGGCAGCAATCAGCGCACGCATATCGGTCCTTTCGAGGGTTCGGTGCCTATCTAGCGTCGACGGCGGGCAATTTCATCCGGTCATTTCGCCACGGCGCACTGGCGCGACTCAAAGGCACCAGGCAAGCCCGGCCTGAAGCATCGACCAGAACAGCGTCTCGCCATGGAAGAGCCAGCCGGCGAAGCCGGCAATGCCGATCAGGATGACGAGCAGGGCCGCGATCACGGCGACACGCGCTTCGGGCTCGCGCGCGGCGGGTTCGACGTTTTCCGGCATGAATGGCTTGTCGCTCATGAACATAATCTAGCCGATCCGCGCTCGCGTTCCAATCGGGCGGTGTGTCGCGGCGATCATCTGGTTGACCTGCGTCAATGAGCGCTATTGCCGCACGTTACACTGTGTCGCAGGCTCGTTACGGGAGGAGACATCATGGCGGACAATAACGATACGACGGCCCCGGCGCGGCGGCCTCCGGCAATGCCGACGGTCAACACGATCAGCGTCGGCGATCTCTTCGACGCTCTTCGCAAGGGACTGTCCGATTTCGCCAGGGCGCCGCTGTTCGGACTGTTCTTCGGCGGCGTCTATACGCTTGGCGGCATCATCATCGCGCTGTCGCTGACAGTCTGGGACATCCCGTGGATGATCTATCCCGTGGCGATCGGATTTCCGCTTGTCGGGCCTTTCGTGGCTGTCGGCCTTTACGAGGTCAGCCGCCGGATCGAAGCCGGCAAGCCTCTCAACTGGAGCGACGTGCTGGGGGTGATCTGGCTGCAAAGGCAGCGCGAGCTCGCCTGGATGGCCTTCGTCATGCTGTTCGTCTTCTGGGTGTGGATGTACCAGGTGCGCCTGCTGGTCGCGATCATCCTGTCGCGCATGTCCTTTTCCACGCTCGACAAGTTCATCGAGGTCATCTTCACGACGTCGCAGGGCTGGACGTTCCTGGCGGTCGGCCATGTCGTGGGGGCCGTACTGGCGATGATCCTGTTTTCGATCACCGTGGTCTCGATCCCGCTTCTGCTGGATCGCGAGTCCGATTTCGTGACAGCCATGATCACCAGCGTAAAGACGGTGACCACCAGCCCGGTTCCGATGATCGCCTGGGGTGTCTTCGTCACTCTTGCGGTGATCGTTTCGTCGGTTCCTATGTTCCTGGGCCTGATCGTGGCGCTGCCCGTGCTGGGCCATGCGACGTGGCACCTCTACCGGAAGGCGGTCGCTCCAGCGTAAGCGGTCGCATGCGCTCGGCGGCGGCCATCGTACGGTCGTCGATGGCGATCAGCCCGCAGACCACGGGACAGCCGTCGATTGTCTGGTGGCCGAGCAGTTCGACGCCCATGTCGAAAAGCCGGGTGAGTTCGTAGACCCGCTTTTCGGTGACGGTGAGATAGTGGGTGATGCCGTTGCGGCGCGCATAGTCGAAATTGGCCAGCGCAAGCTCCAGATTGGCCATGGCGAGCCCGGCGGACAAGCGCTCGCCGGCATTTCCCTCATCGACGCAGAGCCGGGATACTTCCCAGATCGTCGGCGCGCGGAAGCTGATATCTTCCGGCACCAGGCCGTCGAAAGCGAGGTCGAGAAGCGTCGTCTGGGTCGTCGGGATCAGCCGTGCGCCGGCATTGACCGCGCCGCTCCCGTCCAGCGACAGCGCGTAGGTGCAGGGCAGGTCGTCGAGGACGTCGCGTTCCTCGTCTCCCTGGACGGTAACATCCCACCCGAGCCGGTCGTGAAACACGGCTTTTCGCAACCTGAAGTAGTCGGCGATTTCACGCGCATATCGCTCGCGGTCGTGCATTTCGACATGAATGATCATCGACGCCTCCGGTCGGGTCCCGGAACCGTCCTACGTCAGGAAATCGGCAATTACAACTTCTGATCGTATCGTTCGAACAAATTCAACTCCAGCGCGCGAGCAATCGCCGCCGGCTTGTTGGCGACATGGAGCTTGGACTTGGCGCTTTGCATATGGGCGACGATCGTCCAGCGCGACAGGTTCATGAGTTCGCCGATCTCCTTGTCGGTCTTGCCCTGCGCGCCCCAGTAGAGAACCTCGATCTCGCGGTCGCTCAGGTCCACTTTCGGCGGATCCTTGCGGAGAAAACGCTCCGTCACCGTGAGCGCGATGATGTTGGCGTGCTCACGGCATTTGGCAAGAACGCCGGCGGCCTCGTCGCGCGAGCCGGTGACGTCGACATCGGTCGAGAAGGTGGTGACGGAGCGGATATTCGGGCCGATATGGACGGGCATGCCGATCGTGTAGAGGCCGATATCGTGCTCGATGGCGCCGTCCGCCAATTCGGCTTCCTCGGCATTCGCCGGATGGCGGTGGTCGAAGATCACCGCGCCGACGGATTCCAGCCCCTTGATAATGACAGGGTCCACATGGCCATAGTTGCGCTCAGTGTAACGCTCGAGCCATTTCGCCGGATAGGTCGTGACGATGATGTTGGAAGCGAGCCCTCCGCCGGCGACCCGGGCCCAGAAATTGATGAAGTTGCTTCCCGTCTCGTCGCGCGCCGTCTTCATGGCATCGAGGATGGCCGGCGGGAAGTCCGGATTGGACGGCGCGATGACGAAATCCGGTGCGACAAGGACGCGATACATGCCCGTCAGGCCTCCGACATCCGGAATCCGGTTTCAATCGTCACTGGAATCATGCCGGCCCCGCATCTCGAATTCATGCAACTAGTTGTAGTGCATAGCCGTCAACTGACACAACCACCAGACATGGCCCTGGTGTTTTTCCCGCAACGCAACCAAATCGCCCGCCGATGACTTATAGTGTCAACGCAAGGATCGGAAGCAGCAGGGCCCCCATGCGATTTGCCGCCGTCATCAACAGCGAGGCGTCGACGCTCAAAACCGCGGATCTCGATCGCCTGGCCACACGGCTTGTCGAGCGGTTTTCCGCGGCCGGGCATGCAATCGACATCGATTTCACCGAAGGCAGCGGGATGGAGCAGTCCATCAGGGCGGGTCTCGCATCCGACGACACCGACGCGGTGCTCGCCGGCGGCGGCGACGGCACGATCTCGATGGCGGCCGGGATCCTGCAGGGCACCGGCAAGGCGCTTGCCATTCTTCCGGGCGGAAACATGAACCTGTTCGCGCGTTCGCTCGGCATTCCGCTCGATCTCGACGCCGCGATCGACGCGCTGGCGTTCGGTCATCCGCGCAAGGCCGACATCGCATTCGCCAATGACCGGCCCTTCATTCACGAATTCTCGCTGGGGTTGCATCCCGAGATGATCGAGATGCGCGACCAGCAGAAATTCGGCTCGCGCCTGGGCAAGCTGGTCGGCGGGATCCGGTCGCTGTCGCGCGCGATCCTGCGGCCGCCGCGGGTCCGGGTCTGGCTGGAGGATGGCGACGGCGAGCGCCGGCCACTGGTCACGCCGGCCCTTGCGGTTTCGAACAATCCGCTCGGCGAGGGCCATCTGCCCTATGCCGACCGTGTCGATGGCGGAGAGCTCGGCGTCTATATTGTCCATGCCCGCACGCCGGCCGAGCTGGCGGCGATCGCCGCGCGCATTCCGGCGGGCTCCTGGGCAAGCGTCCCGCAGATGGAAGTCTTTACCGCGACGAGTTTGCGGCTGACGCGCCGTGGCCGGTTGAAGGCGGCGATCGACGGGGAGATGGTCAGGATCGACAGTCCCGTCGATGTGCGGATCGCGCCCGGCGCGCTGACAGTGATCGTGCCGGACGAAGACCATGCGGTGCGCGGTCAGTAGGGCTCAGTATTTGCCCGGCACATAGAGCTCCGGCGGCAATACCGCGCGTTCGTATTCCGGGTTGAAGACACGGTCCGGCAACTCGACATCCTCGTGCGGCACCGGCCCATAGGGAATAAGGTTCAGCAGGTGGTCGATGCAGTTCAGGCGCGCACGCTTCTTGTCATTGCCCTCGACAATGTACCAGGGCGCTTCCGGAATGTTGGTGCGGGCGAACATCTCTTCCTTGGCCTTGGTATACTGCTCCCAGCGCACGCGCGACTGCAGGTCCATCGGTGACAGTTTCCACTGTTTCATCGGATCGTGAATGCGCATCAGGAAGCGCATCTGCTGTTCCTCGTCGGTGATGGAGAACCAGTATTTGACGAGACGGGTGCCGTTGCGCACCAGCATGCGTTCGAATTCCGGAACATCGTCGAAAAACTGTTCGACCTGGTCCGGGCTGGCGAAGCCCATGACGCGCTCGACGCCGGCGCGGTTGTACCAGGAGCGGTCGAACAGCACGATCTCGCCGGCGGCCGGCAAATGCGGGACGTAGCGCTGGAAATACCACTGGGTCTTTTCGCGGTCGGTCGGCGCGGGCAGGGCGACGACGCGGCAGATGCGTGGATTGAGGCGCTGGGTGATGCGCTTGATGACGCCGCCCTTGCCGGCGGAATCGCGGCCCTCGAAGACGACGACGATCCGCTCGCCGGTGTGGGACACCCAGTCCTGCAGCTTGATCAGCTCGGACTGCAGGCGGATCAGCTCTCGGAAATAGAGCTTGCGGTCGATCTGCGCGGGATGCGCCTTGTTGTAGATCTTGCGCAATTCCATCGACAGGGCCGGCTCGGAAATCTCCAGCTCGAAATCCTCGTCGAGCGTGTCGGCCAGTTCCGCTTCCAGCCAGTCCTGAACGTCGTCGTGCTGACCCGTATCCATCGTCATTTTCCCCTCGTCTGTCTGATCTGCCCTGGCGCCGGGCGGCTCCCGCATTTCTTGGCCGCGCCGGTTGACGCTTTTGTGACACAGCAACCTTGCGCCATTCCGCCGTGCGGTGGAATTTCTGTCGCAGCCGGTTATGATCGACGGCATGACGATCGATTATCCCGCCTTCCTTCGAATGTGACTCCACCGGTTGCCGCGACCGGGCGACGCCGCGTGCCGCCGTTGCGGCCGCAGGCTCCGCCCGCAGCCGGGTCTGTCCCCTCCATTCGAACGAGACGAGATTGCGATGAAAGCGTATCAGCAACTTGACGGCTGCCTGTTCTGCCGTATCGCGGCAGGAGAAATTTCCGCCCACACCGTGCATGACGGAGAGCGGGTGCTTGCCTTCCTGGACATCAACCCTATCCGCCCCGGGCATGTGCAGATCATTCCGCGGGCGCATTATCCCTGGTTCGAGGACATGCCGCCGGAGCTGGCGGGCGAGATCGTCGCGCTCGGGCAGAGGATCGCGGCGGCGCTGAAGGCGATCCATGGCGTTGCGCGGGTCGGCTTCCTGTTTACCGGGGGCGATATTCCGCACGCCCATGCCCATGTCGTTCCGCTGGCCGCGCATGACGACATCACGTCGCGACGTTACATCGCCGAGGAGACGGTCACCTATCGCGCGGCGCCGCGCGCAACGGATGCGGAGCTTTCGGCAGAAGCCGGCGCGATCAGGGCGCTGATATCGCCCTGACGCGAAAAAGGCGGGCCGAAGCCCGCCTTTTCTCCTCCTCCAAGGATCGCCGGGTCAGGCGGCGAACTGGTTCCGCGCTCGCCGTCAGGCGGCGAACTGGTTCATCGTGTTATCCTTGCCGCCGGCCTTCAGGGCCGCTTCGCCGGCGAAGTATTCCTTGTGGTCGTCGCCGATGTCGGAGCCGGCCATGTTCTGGTGCTTCACGCAGGCGATGCCCTGGCGGATTTCCTGGCGCTGGACGTTCTTGACGTAGCCGAGCATGCCCTGGTCGCCGAAATACTCGCGGGCGAGATTGTCGGTCGACAGCGCGGCCGTGTGGTAGGTCGGCAGCGTGATCAGGTGGTGGAAGATGCCGGCCTCGCGAGCGGCGTCCGCCTGGAAGGTGCGGATGCGCTCGTCGGCTTCGGCAGCCAGTTCCGACCCGTCATAGGCGGCGCTCATCAGGGTTGCGCGGTCATAGGCCGAGACGTCCTTGCCCTCCTGCTCCCAGGCATCGAAGACCTGCTGGCGGAAGTTCAGCGTCCAGTTGAAGGACGGCGAGTTGTTGTAGACCAGCTTGGCGTTCGGGACGACTTCGCGGATGCGATTCATCATGCCGCCGATCTGGCCGATATGCGGCTTTTCGGTCTCGATCCAGATCAGGTCCGCGCCGTTTTGCAGCGAGGTGATCGAGTCGAGCACGCAGCGGTCCTCGCCGGTCCCCTTGCGGAACTGGAACAGGTTGGAGGGCAGGCGCTTCGGACGCAGCAGCTTGCCGTCGCGCTTGATGACGACGTCGTTGGAGCCGAGATCTTCGGCGGTGACTTCCTCGCAGTCGAGGAAGGCGTTGTACTGGTCGCCGAGATCGCCCGGTTCCTTCGAGAAGGCGATCTGCTTGGTCAGGCCCGCGCCGAGCGAGTCGGTGCGGGTGACGACGACGCCGTCATCGACGCCGAGCTCGAGGAATGCGTAGCGGCAGGCGCGAACCTTGGCGAGGAAGTCCTCGTGCGGAACCGTGACCTTGCCGTCCTGGTGGCCGCACTGCTTCTCGTCGGAAACCTGGTTCTCGATCTGCAGCGCGCAGGCGCCGGCCTCGATCATCTTCTTCGCCAAGAGATAGGTGGCTTCCGCGTTGCCGAAGCCAGCGTCTATGTCGGCGATGATCGGCACGATGTGGGTCTCGTGATTGTCGATCTTGTGCTGGATCTCCCGCTCCTTGTTGGCGTCACCGGCGTCGCGTGCGGCGTCGAGGTCGCGGAACAGCATGTTGAGTTCGCGCGCATCGGCCTGGCGCAGGAAGGTGTAGAGCTCCTCGATCAGGGCCGGGACGGAGGTCTTCTCATGCATGGACTGGTCCGGCAGCGGGCCGAATTCGGAGCGAAGCGCGGCGACCATCCAGCCGGAGAGATAGAGGTAGCGGCCCTTGGTGGAGCCGAAATGCTTCTTGATGGAGATCATCTTCTGCTGGCCGATGAAGCCGTGCCAGCAGCCGAGCGACTGGGTGTAGTTGGCCGGGTCCTTGTCGTAGGCGGCCATGTCGCGGCGCATGATGCCGGCCGTGTAGCGGGCGATGTCCAGGCCGGTCTTGAAGCGGTTCATCGCCTTCATGCGGGCGACCGCCTCGGCGTCGATGGCGTTCCAGGTAGCGCCGTGGTCCTGGATCAGGTTGCGGGCTTCCTGAATATCCTGCGTGTATGACATTTCGGGTTCCTCTCGTCGATTTGTAAAAATCTGTCATGCCGCATTGCAGCGACGAGAGGCGAAAGTCACGGAAATCCGGAGTTTCGGCTTTGTAATTCGTGTCGAAATGTTGCGGTGCGAACTGCTGTCCAGTAAATTTGTAAAAAATTTACAAAGGTCCGCCGGTGTCAGGCTGCCAGTTCGATGGCGCGATCGTCGATGAATTCGCGCAGCTCTTCCAGATCGAAACCGGCTCCGGCGGCGCGCGCCAGAACGGTATCCGTGCCGAGCCGGGCGGCGGAGGCCTGTGCCCAGAGGATGGAGGAGCGATTGCCGGTGCGGCAGTAGAACAGGATCGGGCCGGGCAGGGTGCGCATCGCCTCGGCCTGGGCTGCGACCGGTCCGTCCTCGGTGACATCATAATTGGCGACGGGCAGGTGGCGATAGACGAAGCCGTGGCGCAGGGCGACGACCTCGGCGCGCTCGCTCGTCAGCTGGTCTTCCGCTTCGCCATCGGGGCGGTTGTCGACGATGGTCCGGATGCCGCGCGCGGCGATCTCGGCGAAATCGTCCTCGGTCAGCTGCGAGGCGATGAAGACATTCTTTTCGAGCTGGGCGATCCTGGCCATCGGCCTGCCTTTCACACATTGCCCGTCCGGCACGGACGGAGTTCTGTCTTTGACAGTATGGCGGACCGGCGGGCCGCTGGATAAGTCTGCACAGCTCTTTTTGGCCCGAGGGGAGGAAATCCTTTGCGTGTCAACGCCATGAAGCGGAACGGGAATCCCCGATCCGGTGTTTGACGGGCGCAGCGGATTGGCCCAAATAACGCGGCGATACCCAGTCCAGCCCGGCCGACTCCCATGAAACCGTTCCTGATCCTGCAACTGCGTCCCGAAGCGGAAGCCTCCGACGACGAGTTCCGCGCCATCCTTGAAAAGGGCGGGCTGACGGAGGATCGCGTCCGCCGTGTGCGGCTGGAACGCGAGGAACTGCCGCAAATCGACCTTGCCGATTATGCCGGCGTGATCGTCGGCGGCGGGCCGGGCTGCGTCTCCGACGCGCCGGAGGCGAAGTCGCCGCTGGAAAAACATATCGAGGACGAGGTGATGAGCCTGATGCCGGCGATCACCGGGGGCGATGTGCCGTTTCTCGGCTGCTGTTACGGGATTGGGATCCTGGCGCATCACCTGGGCGGCACCGTTTCAAAGGAGCGCTATGGCGAGCCGGTCTCGGTGGTGCGGGCGACGGCGACCGAGGCGGGCCGCGCCGACCCGCTGCTGGCCGGCATCGACGGCCCGTTCGACGCCTTCGTCGGACACAAGGAAGCGGTGCAGGCCTTGCCGGAGGGCTGCGTCCATATCGTCGCCGGCGAGGCCTGCCCGTTCCAGATGATCCGCTACGGCGAAAACGTCTATGCGACGCAGTTTCATCCCGAGGCCGATGGCGAGGTCTTCGCGCTCAGGATCCGTATCTACCGCGACAAGGGCTATTTCGCTCCCGAGGACGCCGATCACCTGACCGCAGCCGCACGGCGCGGCAATCCGGAGGCCGGGGCGAGGATTCTACATAACTTCATCGATCGATACGGCTAACCGCTGGCAATCGCCGGAAGGCATGGTTTCGCCGCTTCTCGCGGCGATGCCCATCGCGCTGTCCGGCGATTGGAGGAGATTCTTCGGGTGCGGCGCTCAAGAATGAAAGGCCGGTAAGTGACGGAACTGCTGCATGTTTCTTTTGCCACGGGCAATTTTTCCCAATCCGCCGAAACGCTGAGCCAGTCGGCAAGGCAGTTCGGCGTCCCGGCGATCGATATCTATACGCCCGACTCCGAAGCGGTGAAGCAGATGCTTGCCGAAAACCCGTGGCTTTCGCTCAACATGCGCGGCGCCGGCTACTGGCTCTGGAAGCCTTACATCCTGCTCGACGCGCTTAACCGCGTGCCGGAAGGAAGCCTCGTTCTCTACACCGATGTCGCGGTCTCCTATCTCGCGCCGCCGCAGTCGATACTGGGGTTCGCCGAAGGGCGCGACATCGTGCTGTTCAACAATCACCTGGCGGAATGGACGCAGGCGATTTTCACCAAGCGGGACTGCCTGGTGCTGCTCGACGCAGACCGCCCCGAAGACTGGCAGCGACGGCAACTGGACGCGGCGTACCAGCTCTATCGCGCCGGCCCGCGGGCGCGCGAATTCCTGACGGAGTTGCGCGAGGCGATGCGCGATCCGCGGGTGCTGACCGATGATGCGAATAGCTGCGGAAAACCGAACCTGCCGGGATTCCGGGATCATCGCCACGACCAGTCCATCTTGACGATCATGGCCGCACGGCACGGGATCGAGGCTTTTCGCAATCCAAGCGCCAACCTTGCCGACGGCGATGCGGCTTCGGTATACCCGAAGATCTTCGACCACCACCGGCGGCGCAATCCCGGCTTCCTTCGGCGTCAGCGACGGCGTTTGAAGGATGTGGTCAGGACACTGATATACGGCCGTCCGTAAAGGGGGCCGGAAGAGCCGCCAGCGCCGGATCCTGTGCGATTCCGTTCAGCCTTCGGGCTGGATCGACGCGCCTTGCGAGTGTTCTCGGCGCGAATTCGGCGTTAAGGGTCGTGTCATGATCTTCTTTATCGAAATCCTTGGCGCGGTGGCCCTTCTCTACGGCGTTAGCGTGATCATCGCGCGGCTGGTATTCCGGCTGCCGTCGCTGGGTTCGCGCCGCGAAAGCCATGCCATCGCCGCGAGCGAAGAGACGACGCTGGGCGCGCTGGTGGCGCAGGGCCTGTCCGAGCATGCCGGCAAGACGGGCGTTCTGGGCATTTCCGACGGGCACGACGCGATCGCCAGCCGGCTGTTGCTGGCGCGGCGCGCGGAAGCCTCGATCGACGCGCTCTATTACATCTGGGACGGGGACACATCGGGGCGTCTCCTGCTGAAGGCGCTTTACGAGGCGGCCGAGCGCGGCGTTCGGGTGCGCCTGCTGCTCGACGACAATGGCAGCGAGGGGCTCGACGCCACGCTCTCGGCGCTCTCCGCGCATGGCAATTTCGAGGCGCGGCTGTTCAATCCGTCGCCGGTGCGCAATCCGAAATTCGCCAGTTATTTCTTCGATTTCTTCCGCATGAACCGGCGCATGCACAACAAGGCGTTCATCGTCGACGGCGCGGTGGCGATCGTCGGCGGGCGCAATATCGCCGACGAGTATTTCCAGCTGACCGAGAACGGCTTTTTTGTCGATCTCGACGTGCTGGCCGCTGGCGCCGTCGTGCCGGACACGGCGGCGGTGTTCGATGCCTATTGGAATAGCGCCTCAGCCTATCCGGTCGAATCGATCGTCGGAAAAGCGAAAGCGGCGCTGCCCGGCTGGCTGACCGGGGACGCGGCAATCGGGCCGGACGCGGAAGTCGAGCCGTTGTCGCGGATGGAGGGAACCGCGGCCGACCGGTTCGTCAGCCGGGACGTGCAACTCGAATGGGTCGACGCCGAGGTGATCGCCGACGATCCCGCCAAGGGGCTCGGAAAAGCCCCCGATGGCGGCCTGATGATCGACCGGCTGCGCGAGGCGGCGGAGGCCGTGACGTCCAGTCTCGATCTTGTTTCGGCCTATCTCATTCCCGGCCGTACCGGCGTTTCCCATTTCGCGCGCATGGCGAAAAAGGGCGCGAAGCTGCGGATCCTCACGAATGCCTTCATGACCACCGACGTGAAGCTGGTGCATGCGGGCTACGCGAAATACCGCCGCGACTTGCTCGAGGCCGGCATTACTCTTTCCGAGCTCAAGCCCGACGCGGGTGCGATCAGCGACCGCGCGCTGGTTTCGAAGTCCGGATCCTCGGCGGCAAGCCTGCATGCAAAGACGCTCGCCATCGACGGCAAGCGCATCTTTGTCGGCTCCTTCAATTTCGATCCGCGTTCCGCGCTTCTCAATTGCGAAATGGGCTTCATGATCGAAAGCCCGGCCCTGGCGGAGCGCATGGTCGGTCGTTTCGACGAGTTTGCGCAGGCTACCTTCTCGGTTCGGTTGGAAGAGGGATCGCTGCGATGGATCGAAGCCGGTCCGGACGGCGAGACAGTGCACAAGACCGAGCCGGGCATGACGATGATCGATCGCTGGTTCATCGGCGCTCTCGGACGGCTGCCGATCGAGTGGCTGCTGTGACGGCGGAGTGAGGTTGTTTGTCCCGCCCTTAAGCTTCGCTTGCTGGCGGGGTCTTTTTGTCCCGCCTTTAAGCTTCGCTTCGCTTGCTGGCGGGTCCCTGAAGATCAGTCGAGCGCGACGCGGCGGTAGTCGCCGGGGCTCATATTGAGGGCGCGGCGGAAATCGCGCTGGAAATGGGGCTGGTCGGCATAGCCGCAGCAATAGCCGATCTCGGCAAGCGAGGCCGCGCCGGCGCGCAGGAGGCGGGCCGCCTCGTCTATGCGGACGCCGCGCAGGACGGTCGAGAATGTGAGGCCCTGCGCGCCGAGTTCGCGCTGCAGGCTTCGCGGGGATTTCGCCATTTGTCCCGCCGCCTCGCCCAAGCTCCAGTTGCGCGCCACATCGGTGGCGAGAAACGTCTTCAGCCGGTCGGCCAGCGGTTCGGAAGCGGCCGTGTCCGGGGAGGGGCGTGGGTCGGGATTCCATTCCTTCCAGGCGATGCGGAAACGGGCGCCGTCACCGGCGAGCGGTCCGGCCGCCGCGACGCTCCGCGCGTCGAAGCGCCGACCGTCGATGTCGAGCCTACGCCCGCGCGCACCGGCGAGGCCGCACAGGCCGAAGAGAAATCCGGCGATCAGCGCGTTCTCGGCGGGCGTCGGCGGATCGCCCTGCGAATAGCGCCGGCAGTTCAACGCCCGGTAGCCTTCGATGACGATCTCCGTGCGGTTGGCGGCATGGCCGTAGCGTTCGAGCCGACGCCATTTTTCGACGAAAATGTCCGGCCGCCCGGCATTGGCTAGGACGGCGAGGACGGGCGAGGCAGCAGCGTCGCCGAGATGACGACCGATGGAGAGCAGGGGCCCGGCGCCGCGCCTCTCGTAGATGTGTTGTAGCAGCTCGCGTTTGCCGGATGCGGAGATCCTTGCATCCCGCATCGGGTCCGGCGCCTTGATCCCATGCGGCACGAGGGCGGGATCGGCCTCTGCCGCCGCCCTGATCACCAGCGCCACGAGGCTGGCGCTGGCGAAGTTCTCCTCGCGCCGCATCGCCATGGGTCAGCTCTTCGCCATCATGGCCGCCGCGATTTCCGGGGCCAGTCGGTCGATCATCAGGAATCCGCGCGAAAGACCGGGGGCGATGCGCCTGCTGCCGCGGGCGACGCCCTCGACAATCGCTCGCGCCATGGCTTCCGGCGACAGTTTCGACCCGCCGCCGCGGCCGGCGGTCATATCGGTCGCCACCATGGGCGGGATCGCTTCGGCGACATGAATTCCGTGCGGCGCAAGCTGCAGGCGCATGGCGTCGGTGAAGGAGGCGAGGCCTGCCTTGGTGGCGCAATAGACCGGGGCGGAAGCCTTGGGATGGCGCGACAGGATCGATGTGATGTTGACGATGGCGCCGCCGGGCCGGCGCGTATGGGGAATGAGGCCATGGGCGAGGCAGAGCGGCGCGGCGAGATTGATGGCGATCTCCGTCTGCGCCTTTTCGCGGAAGGCCTCCGCGGGCGTCGCCTCGAGGTCGATCGCCTGCTGGATGCCGGCATTGTTGACCAGGATGTCGAGCAGGCGGCCCGAATGTGCAACCGCCTCGATCACGCGGGCCCAGCCCTCGGGGCCGGAGAGGTCGGCGGCGATCCATTCGACGGGCCCGCCTGAAGGGTCGTTGGCGGGATGGCGCGCGACGGCCAGGACATGGGCGCCGGCGGCGGCATATTCGCGGGCGAGCGCGCGGCCGATGCCGCGATTGGCGCCGGTGATCAGAACGGTCTTGGCGGACAGGTCTTTCATGGTGGTCTCCATCGGGTTTCTGTGCCGCCGGTATTCGCGATGCGCCG
Source organism: Ahrensia sp. (assembly GCA_002698425.1). The sequence goes on from NZXU01000092.1 coordinate 62,905, forward strand.
CAAGAAGTATTGAACGATCGCGCCAAACCGGAATCAAGCAGGACTTGCGGGGCGCGACGGAACGGCCTAGTTGCTTAGCATGTGAATGATCGCGTCCAGCGTGTATCCGATCGCCGGGCGCACCCGCCTCGCGGCCTTCCCCCGCCGCACACAGAACGGAGTGGCAAGCCTTGCTACAACGACCGTCCGCCACGCCGGCCCCGGACGGGCTCGATGCGCCGGAGCGCTATTGGGCCTGGGCGGCGGTGCTGATGACCATTACGCTGGCGGTGCTCGACGGATCGATCGCGATCGTGGCGCTGCCGACGATTGCCGCCGAATTCGGCGCGAGTGCGTCTTCCTCGGTTTGGATCGTCAATGGTTTCCAGCTTGCCGTCGCCATGGGACTGTTGCCGTTCGCCTCGCTTGGCGAGATTCACGGTTACCGCCGCGTCTATCTGGCCGGCATCGCGCTGTTCACCGCCGCGTCGCTTGCCTGCGCCCTGTCCGGTTCGCTGACGATGCTGATCGCGGCGCGGATCATCCAGGGGATCGGCGCGGCCGGCCTGATGAGCTGCAATGCGGCGATGCTGCGATACATCATGCCGAAGGCGAAATTCGGCCACGCCATCGGCATCACTTCGTTTTGCGTCGGAACCGCGGCGACTGTCGGCCCGACCCTTTCCGGCTTCATCCTGAGCTTCGCGGAGTGGCCCTGGCTGTTCGCGATCAACCTGCCGCTCGGTCTCGCCGCCTTTACCATGGCCGTGCGCTTCCTGCCGGCGAGCGATCTCGCCGACCGCCGTTTCGACTGGAAGAGCGCGATCCTGTGCGCGGCGACGATCGGCCTTCTGGTCGTGCTGCTCGACTCGTTCAGTCACGGCCTGCCTGCGCCGCTGATCGCCGGTGAAATCGCGGCGCTGGCGATCTGCGGAACGCTGCTGGTGCGCCGTGAACTGACGGTGGTCGAGCCGATGCTGCCGCTCGATCTCCTGAAATTGCCGGTCTTCGCCATGTCGGTCGGCACGTCGATCGCCTCGTTCTCGGCGCAGATGCTGGCCTTCGTGTCGCTGCCCTTCACCTTCCAGACCGTGATGGGCTTCCCGCCGGGCGCGGTCGGTCTCCTGATGATGCCGTGGCCGCTGGCCAACGCGGTTTCGGCGACAATCGCCGGCCGGCTGTCGGACCGGCACTCGCCGGCCATACTGGGCGGTATCGGGCTTGCCGCGCTCGCCGCCGGGCTGGCGGCGCTGACGCTGCTGCCCGAGGACGCCTCGCTTGCCGATATCGCCTGGCGCATGGCGCTTTGCGGAACAGGGTTCGGTTTCTTCCAGTCGCCCAACAACAGGACGCTGATGACCTCGGGGCCGAAGGTGCGAAGCGGCGCGGCGGGCGGCATGCTCGGCACGGCGCGGCTGACCGGCCAGACGGTGGGCGCGGCGCTGGCCGCCCTGGTCATGGCGCGGCTCGGCGTGACCGGCGGAAGCTGGGCGCTGGCGCTGGCCGCCTGTTTCGCGGCGCTGGCCGCGATGGTCTCGCTGGCGCGTATCCGCGCTTTCAGGACCCACACGCCGGCGGAATAGGCGATCCTCCGGCTCAGGCCGGGGAAACGGGAGAAGATCCGGTCGGGTGCGGGGCGGGGCCGGCGGCGAAGGGGCGCAGCTGGGCGTCGGCGGATGGCTGCTGGGCCATGGCCGTGTTCACGCCGATGCCGGCGGCCATGACGGCGAGGACGAGCAGGTAGAAGCGCATGGTTCGTCTCCCTTTCCGATTTGGGCAGGATAGGGGCGAAAGCGCGGCGGGCCTAATTACAAATCGGTAAGGGAAGCCGCGGCATGACCGGATTCAAGACTTGCTCCGTCGTTCGAAGGCCGGTTTAACTTATGCACCAGCTGTGAGGGGCGGCCTTGTTTCACCATTCGATCTCCAAATTCTCTTGCGCCTTTTCGGTTCTTTTCTGCTTTCTGCTTTACGCCGGGGGCAACGGAGCCCTCGCCGCCGAGGCGGTGGAATGGGCGCCTGCGCCGGATTGGGTCGAGACCGTCGAGATCCCGGCGCCGCTGCCCGAGCATGCCGACCGGGTGTCCGGCGGCGTCTATTACCTGCTCGTGTCGCGGCAGCTGGATTATGATGGCAGCCAGCGAACGATCTACCGACGCTATGCCGAGAAGATCGTCAATTCGAGCGGCCTCGAAGGCGTGTCCTCGCTGTCGATTTCGTTTAGGCCCGACCGGGAGACGCTTCGCCTGCACAGCCTCATCGTCCACCGGGACGGCGAGACGATCGACCTGAAAGACGCCGTGGAGCTGCACGTCTTCCGGCAGGAAGACCAGGTGTCCGACGGCGTACTGGACGGGCGCGAGACGGCGTTCGCGAACCTGCCGGGCATCCGGGTCGGCGACGTCGTCGAATATTCCTATTCGCACAGTTTCCGGACGATCCTGATGCCGGATGATTTCTTCGCGGCCGCCTCGGCGTCCTACACCCAGCCCCTCGCGCGGCTGGACGTCTCGATGCGGGTGCCGGAGGCGATGGAGCTCCAGTACAGGCTGCACGGTTTTTCGGAAGAGCCGGAGATCGAGGTGTCGGGGGGGCGGAAGACCTATCGCTGGTCGCGGCTGCCGCCGCCGATCGACCCGCCGACGCTCGGCGCGCCGTCCTGGTATGTGGGCTGGGATTTCCTCGAGGTGAGTTCGATCGGCTCGTGGGCGGACATCGCGGCGGGGACGCTTCTCCATTATCCGCGCGATGCAGAGCTGCCCGCGGCGCTGCGCGACCGGCTGGAGGCGATCCGCGCGGCGACGGACGACCGGAAAAGCTGGGTGACCAGCGTCCTGAAACTGGTGCAGGACGATGTGCGCTATGTCGGGATCGAGATCGGCGACGGCGCCTTCGTGCCGCGCGCGCCGAAAACCGTCTACGAACTCGGCTATGGCGACTGCAAGGACAAGGCGCAGCTGATGGCGACCGCGCTGCGCTGGCTCGGCATCGACGCAGTGCCGGCGCTCGTGGATATCGACGGCGGCGAGCCCATGGCCGAGCGCCTGCCGTCGCCCTTCGCGTTCAATCACGTCGTCGTGCGCGTTCGGCTGAACGGCGAGACCTATTGGCTCGATCCGACGCTGACCTTGCAGGACAGCGCCGACCCGGCCCAGTCGCAGGTCAGCTATGGCTACGCGCTTCCGATCGCGGCCGACGCGACGGGGCTCGAAAAAATGGAGCCGGCATCGCTCTACGAGCCGATGACGGTGGTGAGCGAAACCGTGACGTTTCACTACGGAAAAGACACGCCGCCTTTCACGCTGCGGGTCGAGTCCCGTTACAAGGGCCCGGACGCCGACACGTTTCGGCGCCGTCTCGCCGACCGCGGAATGGCCGGCCTCAGCGACGGCTATCTCGATTATTACGACAAGCTCTACCAGGGCGTGAGAAAGACGGAGAAGATGCGCGTCGACGAGGACGGGCAGGGCGGGGTCACCGTCACGGAGTTCTACGAGGCGACCGACCGGGCGGCCTTCGACGCCTATGCCGACAGTTTTCCGATGCGCGGCGACACGGTCTATGCGGCGATCCGGGAGGCCGACCGGAAGCTGGATAATCCGGTCGCGCTCGATTTTCCGCTGTTCCGCGAGCACCGCGTGACCTTGAAGAACCTGCGCAGCGACCTCGAGCCGATCGACCGGCTGTGGCGCTCGAAGCGCTATCTCGATTATTCGGTCGGAGCCTACAAGAAAGGGCGGGACCTGACCCTGATCTGGCGGCTGAGGACGAAGCGCGACCATGTGAAGCCGGACGAGCTCCGCTCCTATGCGGATGTCACCGGCGACATCGAGGACAATTCGGTCTGGTATTACGACATCAGGCCGGATTCCGAGACGGTGCAGAACTAGGGTCCGATGGGGCGGCGCGGCCGGGCGGTCCGCTTGCCGGGCCCGGCAAATCGGGCTACCCCGTGACTGAACGCCGGCCGGACATGGCCGGCATGAAGATTTCGAACGCGATACGGGGACCAGACGACAGTGGCGAGCCAGTGGGGGCGGGACAGCGAGGCGCGGTCCGGGACATCGGGCGGCCGGGGACTTTCCTTGTTCGCGGTGCTGATCGCCTTCGCGCTCGGGGTCGCGGGCGGATACGGCGTGCTGCGCTTTCTCGGATCCGGCCAGGACACCGTGATCGTGGACGCGCAGCGGGCGGCGGACGCGCTGGAACGGGAAAACGACCGGCTGAAAGGCGAACTGGAGACGAGCCAGCGGGCGCTTGCCGAGATGAAGGCGGCGGGCGACGCGGGGCAGGCGGAGCGGATCGACGCGCTGGCGCAGGAGCTTGCCGCCGCGACCGCCGAAAAGGAGGAAGCGCTGGCTGCCGCCGAGGCGCGGGCCGGCGAGATCCGCGCGCTGAACAACCGTATCGCGGCGCTGACCGAGAGTGCCGCAAGCGCGGACAACGAGATTGCCGCCGAACTGGCGCGGCTGCGCGACGAGGTCGTGCCGGACCTGACCGCCGAGCGGGACCGGCTTGCCGGGGAAGCCGAGGCCGCGACGGGACGGATCGAGGAACTGACCGGCGAGATCGCGGCGCTGACCGAGGACAAGGCGGCTGATGCGGCGCGGATCGCCGAACTGGAAAGCGCGCTGGATGCGGCGCGGCAGGAGATCGCCGATCTGGAAGCCCGGACCGCCCGGATGCCGGCCGAGACGATATCGGAACAGCCGGGCGAGACCGGTCCGGCGGAAAGCAGCGATGGCGCGCCGACGCCGCGTGATCCTGAGGCCGTGGAAGCCGCGTTGCGCGCCGCGCCGGGGCTGGATGCGCTGTCCGCAGCCGACCGGCAGGCGCTGAAGGACGCGCTCGTTTCCGGGGCCTGTGTGACCACGGCGCTGGAAAGCGTTTTCGACGACGTGCCGATCCTGGCGCTGCGCAATCTGATCCGCGACCTGAACAGCGGCTGCTGACGAAAGGACCCGACCATGCGAGCCTTCACCCTCCGTCTTCTCGCCGTCCTGCTGGCGGTTTTCGCCGCCGGATCGGCGGGCGCGCAGGAGTTCGAGCGCAACATCATGACGGGCGGGCCGACCGGCACCTATATCCAGATCGGCCGCGATATCGCCGGGCTCGGCCAGCAATGCGGGCTGACGCTTAACGTGGTGGAAAGCGCCGGGTCGCTCGAAAATTTCGTCGGCGTGCGCAAGCGGCGCAACACCCAGTTCGGCATCGTCCAGAGCGACGTGCTGGAATATCTGAAGACCTTCGAGGCGGGCGACGCCGAGGTGCAGGACGCGGTGCGCGGCGTGCGGATCATGTTCCCGCTCTATGACGAGGAAGTGCATGTTCTGTCCCGCGCCGACATCGCCGGCGTGCGCGATCTGGCGGGCAAAAAGGTCGCCGTCGGCGTGCAGGATTCCGGCACGTTCCTGACCGCCTCGCTGGTGCTCGACATCTTGCAGGTGAAGGCGGCGGAGCGGCTGCCGCTCAACCCGGACCAGGCGCTGCCGAAGCTGCTGTCGGGCGAGATCGACGCCTTCTTCTATGTCGCCGGCGCGCCGGCCTCGCTGTTCGCCGACGCCGAGATCGACCCGGCGCAGTTCCATCTTCTGCCGATCACCGAGGCGCCGTTGCTGGCGACCTACACCAAGGCGACAATCCCCGCCGGCACCTACGGGTTCCAAGCGGACGCGGTCGACCTGGTCGCGGTCAAGGCGGTGCTGATGACCTATGATTACGACCCGGCGCGCAACGCCTATCACCGCGAGAGCTGCAACACCGTGTCGGACTTCTCCAACCTGATCGTGACGGGGCTCGACACGCTGAAGGAGACCGGCCATCCGAAATGGAAGACGGTGGACCTGACCGCGATCCCGCCGGGCTGGCAGATCGGCACTTGCGTGAAGGCCGGTCTGGCGCTCGATTACACGCCGCATTGCACGGCCAAGCCGGAACAGGCGGAAACGGGTGGCAACGAGGAGTATCTGGACCTACTGAAGAAGCGGCTGTCGGAGTAGGGCGGAGAAGTTTTTATCCCGCCTTTAAGCTGCGCTTCGCTTGCTGGCGGGCCCCTGGTGGTCCCGCCCTTAAGCTCCTCGCCTGCCCTCCGCTTTCGCTTCGGGCGTTCGTCACTCCAATCGACAAATCGTTGTCGATTGGCCGGCTTCGCCGATCGCTTCTCACCCCACAAGGGGGAGGGAGGCGGTGAGCATGGTTGCTTGGGGTTCTGATCAAACTCGGCGCGGCAAGCTTGAAAAGAGACCTGTCAGGTGGACTTTTTCATTTGGACTCGGTTTGCTGCCTTCATGTTCAACAAGTTCTTTCTTGTGTCTTTACTGACACTTGCCCTGCCAATGTGGGCGTTTTCTGCCGAAATGCCGAATTGGAATGCCGATGAAACCCGGGTTATCAGCCGGGATGCCGACGGCAATCCCGTTGAAGTGGAGATGCTATTTCCCGTTGGCGTCTACGTCGGACATGTGACCGACGGTGTCCCGAACGGACCGGGTACGTTCACCTGGAGCGAAACGGGACGAAGCTTCGAGGGAAACTGGGTCCATGGTCTGCAGGATGGCAACGGCATCTACGTCTCCTCCAAAGGGACGCGCATTCCCATTTATTACGAGATGGGAGAATTGGTCGCCGACCCCGCTGTTCTGACGACCGACTATCGCGAAAGAGTGTGTCTCTTTGCCCACGCAGTCGCGCAGGGCGGCACCATGGCCGAACCTGAGTCGATCGAAGTGGAAGAGGAGTCCGACGGGGTGATCATCATCGTGGAGCCGTCATCCGACAAGCCGGGTATCCCGACACGCTGCCAGTTCAGGAGCGTCGGGAATGGAGAGCCAGACGAACTGATCGAACTGCATTGGTTCGGATCGGAACCGATTGCCGGATCGGCGGCCAGAGACTTGGGAAAAGGCTTGCTGGACGAGATCTTCATACCTGAGCTGGAGCCTTGATTGGGTGCGTCGGCTTCATGCGCGGGCTCAAGCCCAATCCACCCCGCCGTCATCCCTGTGCTTGTCACAGGGGTCCATTCCGGTAACGTCTCCGGATGGGGCGCGTGGGCTACGCGTTAAAAATGGAAGGCGGGATATGGGCAAGTATGGTCAAGCGGCCGTTTATGCAGTGGAGCTTGTCGCCAAAGACTGCAACCTTTTGCCTAGAGATGCGTGGTTGCAAGCTGTGCAGCTTGTCTTTCCCGATCATGAATCTTCGAGAGCGAAAGGGTGTCCAAAAGCCGCGTTTCTGGCACTTTGCGAAACGGGTTCGATCCGCCACATTCCAGCGGGGAATTACACCACTTCCATCTCCAACAAAGCGGATGTCCTGCGAGGGTTTGTCGCTCTCCGCGATAATCCATCGCTTTGCTCGGACCAAGCGCGCCTTTGGTCGATAGCCGTCGAAGGAAGGTCCAAAGTGCATAATTCGCAGATGGATGTTCTTACGGCGCTTTTTGAAAGCGGCCTTCTGACATAGTAATTCGCCTGCTCTGGAATGGATCCCTGTGACAAGCACATGGATGACGGCGGGGAGGGGAAGCAGGGGAGCTTGCTGGATGCTCTTTCGGCCTGCCGCTGATTCTTGAGGCGCCTATGGCGCGGGTGTCGGCGATTGGCAGTATGGCCCACCGCTGGCCGTCATCCCTGTGCTTGTCACAGGGATCCATTCCGGTAACGTCTCCGGATGAGGCGCGTGGGGTATGTCTACATCCTGGCATCGAAGAAGGGCGGGACGCTCTATACCGGCGTCACGAGCGATCTGGCGCGGCGCATCTATGAACATGAGATCGGTTACGGCTCGAAGTTCACCGCGCGGTACGGGGTGAAGCGGCTGGTCTGGTTCCAGGAGTATGACGAAATCACCGAGGCGATCCGGCGCGAGAAGACGATCAAGAAGTGGCCACGCCAGTGGCGCGTCAACCTGATCGAGGAGAGCAATCCCGTCTGGAACGATTTGCGGCGGCTGTTGTGGTGAGAGTGGCTGGCGGCTTTGGGCGGGTGTCGCGGCGGTCTCTGGAATGGATCCCTGTGACGAGCACAGGGATGACGGAGGGTTAGAGGAGCGCCGGAGCCTTCTGGAATGCCTTTATATCGAGGTAGATCACAGGACAGTTGACTAAAAAGCCGATTTCTTCGGTGGATACGTATATTTGTATCTTGACGGTCAAGAATATGCACTCGTAAAATCGCGCTTGCGCGAACGCCTCTTAGGCGGGATCGCCAAATATTCTTTCAAAGGTCTATCAACTAGCTGCTTGGCGATCCCGCCTAAGAGGCGTTCAGGCCTGCATTTGAAGGCTTTAGCCTTCAAATGCATAACGGCATTTCTAAAATTTCTAATTCTCTCTCTATTGAGTGGCATCTTTTATGACCTTTGCAAGTGGATCTTGGTAGGTCGATTGTAGCAGAAATCCCTATTATATCAAAGGGTTAAATGCATTAAGTGCGCTCCACAAACCCGTCCAGCACGCGCTTCTGCCCGGCCTTGTCGAAATCCACCGTCAGCTTGTTGCCTTCCACGGCGACGACGTTGCCGTTGCCGAATTTGAGGTGGAAGACGCGGTCGCCTTTCGAGAAGGCGGAGGGGGTGTCGGAGACGGATTTGGCGACGAGTTCGCCTTCTATGGTGCGGGATTTCACGCTCTTGCGGCCGGCGCCGTAGCCGCTATCGGTTTCGCCATAGCCGATGCGCTCAACTCCGACGCCGGAGCGCGAGCCCCAGTTCTGGGCCGTGCCGGCGTTGCGGTTCGCTTGCGCGCGCTGCCAGCCGGGCGAGGAGCGGTTGGTGGTGAAGGGGTCGACCCGGTCGAAGCGGGAGCCGCCATAGGAGCCGTAGCCGCCATGGTCGGACGGCTCGGCGACGTCGCAATGGGCGGCGGGGAGTTCGTCGAGGAAGCGGGACGGGACGGTCGCCTGCCAGAGGCCGTGGATGCGGCGGTTGGAGACGAACCAGATGTGACAGTTGAGCTTGGCGCGCGTCAGGCCGACATAGGCGAGGCGGCGCTCTTCCTCCAGGCCGGAGCGGCCGCCTTCGTCCAAAGCGCGCTGGTGCGGGAACAGGCCTTCCTCCCAGCCGGGCAGGAAAACGGTCTCGAATTCCAGCCCCTTGGCGGAATGCAGCGTCATGATCGAGACCTTGTCGTCGCTGGCGTTCTGCTCGGTGTCCATGACGAGCGAGACATGTTCGAGATAGGCGCGCAGGCTCTCGAACTCCTCCATGGCGCGGATCAGTTCCTTGAGGTTTTCCAGCCGTGTCGGCGCGTCGGCGGCGCGGTCGGCCTGCCACATGGCGGTGTAGCCGCTCTCGTCGAGGATCTCTTCCGCCAGCAGGTGATGCGGGGTTGATTCGAGGCGCTCCTGCCAGCGGGTGAAATTCTCGACCAGCTCGCGCAAGGCGGCGCGGGGCTTCGGCTTCATCTCCTCGGTCTGGACGATCTCGCCGGCCGCCTCCAGCATCGGGATGCCGCGGGCGCGGGCGTAATCGTGGATCATCCGCACGGAGGCGTCGCCGAGGCCGCGCTTCGGCGTGTTGACGATGCGTTCGAAGGCAAGGCCGTCATTCGGATTGGCGACGACGCGCAGATAGGCCATGGCGTCGCGGATCTCCATGCGCTCGTAGAAGCGCGGGCCGCCGATGATGCGGTATTCGATGCCCATGCGGAGGAAGCGTTCCTCGAACTCGCGCATCTGGAAGGAGGCGCGGACGAGGATCGCCATGTCGTTGAGCGCGTGGCCGTTGCGTTGAGCGGCCTCGATCTCCTCGCCGACGGCGCGGGCTTCTTCCTCGGAATCCCAGGCGGCGTGGACCTTGACCGGCGAATGGTCCGGGTCGGCGGCGTCGGTGAACAGCGTCTTGCCGAGCCGGCCCTCATTATGGGCGATCAGATGCGAGGCGGCGCCGAGAATATGGTGGGTCGAGCGGTAGTTGCGTTCGAGCCGGATGACGGCGGCGCCCGGGAAATCCTTCTCGAAGCGCAGGATGTTGTCGACCTCCGCGCCGCGCCAGCCATAGATCGACTGGTCGTCGTCGCCGACGCAGCAGATGTTGATCTGCTGCTGTTTGTTTGCGCTCACGCTGTCGCCGCTGGCGCGGCTTCGCTCCGCGGGGGCGGCCTGGCCGGCCGGCGCCCGGTCGGGCTTGCCGCCTTCGGCGGGGGTGGCTGTGCCGGAGATATCGTATGCGGCAGAGGCTTCGTCGAAGCCTTGGGCTCCATTCTCTCCCCTTGCGGGGGAGACTGGGCGCGTCTTCGGGCGCTGGGCGAGCAGGCGCAGCCACATATATTGGGCGGTGTTGGTGTCCTGGTACTCGTCGACGAGGATGTATTTGAAGCGGCGGTGATAGTCTTCCAGTACGTCCGGATGGTCGCGGAAGATGCGGATGGGGTGGCAGAGGAGATCGCCGAAATCGACGGCGTTCAGCGTCTTCAGGCGGTCCTGATAGGCCTGGAAGAGCTCGCGGCCTTTTCCATTCGCGAACGCCCGGGCGTCGCCTTCCGGGATGTCCTTCGGGCCGTAGCCCTTGTTCTTCCAGCCGTCGATCATCTGCGCGAAGGTGCGCGGCGCCCAGCGCTTGTCGTCGAGGCCCTCGGCCTGG
>NZXU01000093.1 GCA_002698425.1 Ahrensia sp.
CTGAACACGATCCGGTCAGAGATCGAAAAGGGCGAGTTCACTTTCTCGCGCAAGCTCGAAGACATCCACATGAATATCGAGGCGCGGCTGTCGGAACTGATCGGCCCGGCGGCCGGACGGCTTCACACGGCGCGTTCGCGCAACGACCAGGTGGCGCTCGATTTCCGCATGTGGGTACGCGGCGAGGCCGAAAAGGCGATGGCGCTTCTCAAGACGCTGATCGAGACGCTGCTGACCCGCGCCGAGGAACACCGCTCGACGGTGATGCCGGGCTTCACGCATCTGCAGACGGCGCAGCCGGTGACGTTCGGCCACCACATGATGGCCTATGTCGAAATGTTTTCGCGCGACCGGTCGCGGATGGCGGATTGCCTCGCCCGCTCGAACGAATGCCCGCTCGGCGCGGCGGCGTTGGCCGGCACCGGCTTTCCGATCGACCGGCACCAGACGGCCAAGGCGCTCGGTTTCGCCGGGCCGACGCGCAATTCCATCGATTCCGTCTCCGACCGCGATTTCGCGCTGGAATTCATGGCCGCCGCCTCGATCTGCGCCACGCATCTGTCGCGCTTCGCCGAGGAGATCGTCATCTGGTCGACGCCGCAATTCGGCTTCGTCACCCTGTCGGACGCATTCTCGACCGGCTCGTCGATCATGCCGCAGAAGAAGAACCCGGACGCGGCCGAACTGGTGCGCGCCAAGACCGGCCGGATCAATGGCGATCTCGTCGCGCTGCTGACCGTGATGAAGGGCCTGCCGCTCGCCTATTCGAAGGACATGCAGGAAGACAAGGAAGCCGTTTTCGACGCCGCCGAGGCGCTCGAACTGGCGCTCGCCGCGATGGCCGGCATGGTCGCCGACCTGACCGTCAACGAAAAGGCGATGCGCGAGGCGGCGGCGTCCGGCTATTCGACGGCGACCGATCTCGCCGACTGGCTGGTGCGTGAACTGGGGATTCCGTTCCGCGAGGCGCATCACGTCACCGGCCGGGCCGTGGCGCTGGCCGAACAGAAGGGCGTTCGGCTCGACCGGCTGTCGCTGGAGGATCTGCGGTCGATCCATGACGGCATTACCGAGGCGATCTTCGACGTGCTGACGGTGAAGAAATCGGCGGCCAGCCGCAAGAGTTTCGGCGGTACCGCGCCGCAGGAAGTCGGCCGGCAGATCCGCCATCACCGCAAGCAGCTTGCGAAGGAAAGCTGAGGCCGCCCGCGCGGGGGTGTTCATTTGCGCGGGAGCGCGCTAGGGAAATTCGAGACTTCGGATCCGGCCTGCATGGCCGGCTGCATCGGAAAAGGTTGAGACCATGGGTTCCGGCATCACGCGCATTCTTCTTCTCGTGTCGCTCGCCGCGGCGCTTGCCGCATGCGGCCGCGCCGGCGATCCGGAACTGCCGCCGGCAGCCGCCGCGGCTCAGAAGGACAAGCCCGCCGACGCTCCGCCGGAAGACCGGCCCTTCATCCTCGATCCGCTGATCTGATCCGTTCCATTCAAGGCGTAGTGCGGTGAACCATTTCGAGTATCGCGACGGCGTGCTTTACGCCGAGGACGTGTCGATCCCCGAGATCGCGGCGGAAGTCGGCACACCGTTCTATTGCTATTCCACCGCGACGCTGACGCGCCACTACGAGGTCTTCGCCGGCGCCTTCGCCGATGTGGACGCGCTGGTCTGCTACGCGATGAAGGCCAATTCCAACCAGGCCGTGTTGAAGACGCTGGCCGAACTCGGCTCCGGCGCGGACGTGGTGTCGGAAGGCGAGTTGCGGCGTGCGCTGGCCGCCGGCATCCCGGCGGAGAAGATCCTGTTTTCCGGCGTCGGCAAGACCGCGCGGGAAATGGATTTCGCGCTTGCCTCCGGCATCCATTGCTTCAACGTCGAATCGGAACCCGAACTGGAGCTGCTTTCGGCCCGTGCGGTCGCGGCGGGCCGGGAGGCCCCGGTCTCGTTGCGCATCAATCCGGATGTCGATGCGAAGACGCATCACAAGATCTCGACCGGCAAGAAGGAAGACAAGTTCGGCATCTCCTGGATGCGGGCGCGGGACGTCTATCGCCGCGCCGCCGAACTGCCGGGCCTCCGGGTCGCCGGCATCGACATGCATATCGGCAGCCAGATCACCGAATTGCAGCCCTTCGACGACGCCTTCCGGCTGCTCACGGAACTGGTCGGGCAGTTGCGCGCCGACGGCCACACGATCGACCATGTCGATCTCGGCGGCGGTCTCGGCATCCCCTACAGACAAGACAATGCGCCGCCTCCGCTGCCGGCCGCCTATGCGGAGATCGTCAAGAAACACATCCGCCCGCTCGACGTGCAGGCGGTGTTCGAGCCCGGCAGGATGATCGCCGGCAATGCCGGCATCCTCGTCGCCGAGGTCATCTATGTGAAGTCGGCGGACGAGAAGAATTTCGTCATCGTGGACGCCGCGATGAACGATCTGATCCGCCCGACGCTTTACGAGGCATGGCACGAAATGTTCCCGGTGCGCGAACCGTCGCTCGACGCGCCGCGCATGCGCGCGGACATTGTCGGCCCGGTTTGCGAGTCGGGCGATTTCCTCGCGAAGGATCGCGACATGGCGGCGCTGGCGGCGGGCGACCTGATCGCCTTCGGCTCGGCCGGAGCCTATGGCGCGGTGCAGGCGGGCACCTACAATTCGCGCCTGCTGGTTCCGGAAGTGATCGTCAATGGCGACCGCTATCACGTCGCGCGGCCACGCCCGACCTATGAGGACCTGATCGGCCTCGACAGCGTGCCCGACTGGTTCTGACTCCCATTGTTTCCGCTCTGACGAAGCTGTGAACGGATTTCTCCGTTTTCCGCCTCGCCTTTGCCATGAAGAGTGCTAGTCTTTCCGTCAGGAGACACGAGGCGCATGGCAATCGATCCAGAGCATTACGCCCCGCCGACCCTGTCGAGCAGGCTGAGGTCCGTCAGGTTCTTCACACGAACCGCAATCATCGCCGAACGGCTTTTGCCGCGGTTGCTTTCGCTCGCCGGTGTGGCGGCCGGCTTCGCCATCCTGTCCTGGTTCGGCCTGTTTCGCTCGATCCCCGATACGGCGCGCATTGTCGTCGCCGCCGCTTTCGGCGTCGCGGCGCTGGCGAGCCTGTGGCCGTTGCGGTCGCTGCGCCTGCCGACAGCCTTCGATGTCGACCGGCGGCTGGAGCGTGACAACAGCCTCACCCATGCGCCGATCACCACGCAGGACGACCATCTGTCCTCCGGCACCTCGGACGAATTCGCAACCGCCCTGTGGCGCGAGCATCAGCGGCGCATGGCGGCGGGCGTTGACGGCGTGCGCGGGGCGCAGACGAAAACCGATATCCCGGCCCGCGATCCCTATGCGATGCGCGCTGCGGCGGCGCTTCTGCTGGTCACCGCCTTTGCGTGGTCCTACGGCACGGCGGGCGGTTCGATCGGCGATGCATTCCGCAATCACGATGTCGCCGAGATCATTCCGCCGCGCATCGACGCCTGGGTCACACCGCCGGCCTATACGGGCATGGCGCCGCTGTTCCTGACCTCGGAACAGAATGCCGGCAAGTCGGATTTCACCGTGCCGGCCGGCAGTGTCGCGGTGGTGCGCATCGCCGGCGGCAGCGGCAACGAAACCGTCACATGGCCCGAACCGCAGACGCCGCTCGGCACCAAGGCCGAGGAGGGCAAGCCGGAGACGGCCACCTCGCGGCGCTTCGAGGTGGCGATGGAGAATTCCGGTGCGCTGGCCATTTCCGGCGGCACCGCGGACGAGTTGCGCAACTGGTCTTTTACCGTGTCGCCCGACGCGGCGCCGACCATCGCCTTTGCCGGCGACCCGGTCCGTGCGGCCAATGGCACGATGACGCTCGAATATTTCGCTGAGGACGATTACCGCGTCACCAAGGCGCGCGGCATCATCGCGCTGGCCGACGACAGCGCCGAGGGCGCGCATCCGCTTTACGAGCCGCCGGAGTTGCCGCTGGCCTTGCCGCGCCGTTCGTCGAAGGACGGCGCCGCCAAGACGATGCGCGACCTTTCCGAGCATCCCTGGGCGGGCGCGAAGGTGACCATGACGCTGGAGGCCGAGGACGATCGCGGCCAGACCGGGCGCAGCGCGACCAAGGAGCTGGTGCTGCCCGGCAGGCCGTTCTCCAACCCGCTTGCCCGCGCCGTGATCGAACAGCGGCGCAATTTGGCGCTCGACGCCAATGCCGTGCCGGAGATTGTCGACGTCATCGACACGCTGACGATGTGGCCCGAGGAGACGATCAAGAACGCCAGCCATTTTCTCGGCCTGATCGCGGCGCGGTCGCGCATGCTGGAAGGCCAGGGCAATGACGACGCGCTGCGCGGCGTGGTGGACTATCTGTGGGAATTCGCCCGGACGATCGAGGACGGCAACCTTTCGGACGCCGAGCGCCGCCTGCAGGCCGCGCAACAGGCGCTGAAGGAAGCGCTGGAGAACGGCGCGTCCGACGAGGAGATCGAGCAGCTGATGGCGGAACTGCGTCAGGCGATGCAGGAATATCTGCAGGAACTGGCCCGCCAGATGGAAAACAACCCCGACATGGCCCAGCAGATGCCGGAAAACATGCAGGAAATGGACATGCAGAGCCTGCAGGAGATGCTCGACAAGATCGAGGAACTCGCAAAATCCGGCGCGCGCGAGCAGGCGCAGCAATTGCTCAGCCAGTTGCAGGACATGATGAACAACCTGCAGATGGGCCGCAACCAGATGCAGCAGGGTCAGCAGAGCCAGGCCCAGCAGCAGATGAACGAACTCGGCGAAATCCTGCGCCAGCAGCAGGAACTGATGAACGAGACCTACCGGCAGAGCCGGCGCGGCCAGCAGGGAGAG
The DNA here is from genome assembly GCA_002698425.1 of Ahrensia sp. The sequence continues at coordinate 4,839 of NZXU01000093.1, forward strand.
CAGGGCGAAGGACAGCAGGGCCAACAGGGCCAGCAGCAGCAGGGTCAGAACGGCCAAAACGGCCAGCAGGGTCAGGGCCAGGGCGGGCTCGAAGGGCTTGCGCCCGGCCAGCAGGCGCTGCGCGACCGGCTGGAGCAGTTCATGGACGGGCTGCGCGGCATGGGCATCAATCCGGGCGAGGCCTTCGGCGAGGCCGGCCGCGAAATGGGCGAGGCCGGGCAGGCGCTCGGAGAAGGCCAGGGCGAGCAGGCCTTCAACGATCAGGGTCAGGCCATGGAAGCGCTAAGGCAAGGCGCCGACAACATGATGCAGCAGATGCAGCAGGCCATGCAGGGGCAGGGACAAGGTCAGGGCGACCCGACCGGCTCCAACCGCAACGGTCTCGACCGGGATCCGCTCGGCCGGCCGCAGCGTTCCGCCGGACCGGATTTCGGCGATACGGTCAAGGTGCCCGACGAGATCGATATCCGCCGCGCCCGCGAAATCCTCGACGCGATCCGCAAGCGCCTCGGCAATGCGCTGTCGCCGCAGCTCGAGAAGGACTATCTCGAAAGGCTGCTGGAGCTGAACTAGTGCAATTCAGGTTTAGATTGAAACATCTGCATCAAAATGCGCGTTCGAGCCAAAGGCGAGAGGCAGCGCATTATGATTCCATCGCAACCTGAAATGCACTAAGCCGCCAGCGCCTTGGCGACCGCGGTGCGGATTTCGGCCAGCGTGAAGGGCTTCTGCACCACGTCGACGATGATCGCCGACAAATCGCGGGCGCGTTCGCGCTGCTCGGCATAGCCGGTCATCAGCAGGATCTTCAGGTCCGGGAAGTCCTTCGCCAGTTGCTTGGCCATTTCGATGCCGTCCATGGTCGGCATGCGGATGTCGGACAGGACGAGATCGTAGCCGCCGGCCTTCGCCGTGGCCTTTTCGAGCCCGATATCGCCGTCATCGGCCTGATCGACCGTGTGGCCGTCTATCTGCAAGGCGCGCGCGGTGAAGGCGCGGACGGAATCGTCGTCCTCGACGAGCAGGATATGCGCCATCAGGCGTCTCCGGTGACGATGCCGACATAGGGCAATTCGCGGAAGGCGTGGCCGACATCCATGCCGTAGCCGACGACGAAGTGGTCGGGGCATTCGAAGCCGACGAAATCGGCCTGCAGCGGCGTTGCGGCCTGGCGGCGCATCGACTTGTCGAGCAGCACGCAGATTCCGACGCTCTTTGCGCCGCGCTCGAGGATCAGCTCGCGGGCGAAGGTCAGCGTCTTGCCGGATTCGAGAATGTCGTCGACCAGCAGCACGTCCCTGCCGGCGACATCGGAATCGATGTCGCGCAGGATCTTCACCTCGCCGGCCTCGGTGCCGGCGCCGTAGGTCGACAGCATGATGAACTCGACATCGGGTTCGAGGCCCGCATCATGCATGGCGCGCACGAGGTCGGCGGAGAAGATGAAGGACCCCTTCAGGACCGAGATGACCAGCAGGCTGCTGTAGTCCCGTTCGGCGATGTCCTTCGCCAGTTCCAGATTGCGGGCCGCAATGGTGGATGCCGAATAGAGAACCTCTATCCGCTTGCCCCGAACGATCGGCATGATGTCAAACCCCGTTGATGTCGAATTTCAGGCTTGGCGCCTGAGCATATCCGGGTTTTTTCGGCATTCTTACGGTAAACGCAAGGCTTTTGCCGGGTTGGAGCGTTTCGCCGCGGGGAACGCGGTAGACGAGATTGCCCGTCCCGTCGGCGGACCGGAAGGTCAGCAGCACATCGGGAACGCGGTGCGTATCGGCCGTGGCGTTGCGCACGGTGGCGCTCACCGTCGTCACATCGGGGCGGATCGTCCGGCCGCCGGCAGGATCCTGGAGGACTTCCAGCGCCAGTGTGGCGGGTTCGGTTGGCGCGCCCTGCAAAAGCACATGGCCGCCGGAGACGAGAAAGGCGGCGATGGAGGAAAACAGCACCGACAGGATATAGGCGATCTGCGCGCGCCGGCTCGGCAAGCTCTTTCCCGGCGTCTGCGACTTCAGGATGTCGATCTGGTCGTCGGAGACCTGTCTGGCGGATGACTGCCTAGCGGCAACGGCTTTATTTTCCGGCGGCTTGCGGACCGGATGCCGGCCGTCGCCCGGCCGGATGGTCTCGAATTCCGCGTCGATAATGTTGTGCGCCACGCCCGCACTCCTCGGTCACCGGACCGCAGAACGCGGAACCGCCATGATTGTGTTCTACGCGGCCTTGGTTAATCGAAGGTTTTGGCGGGGCGTTCCGATATGCTGTCGGTTCCATTTGCGCCTGTGCTGTTTTAAGCCTTCGCCATGCAGTTCTTGCGATTCGGACGGCGGGCTTGATCAAATTCGAGAATGTCGGACTGCGCTACGGGATGGGGCCGGAAGTCCTGCGTGACGTGTCCTTCTCCATCCCGAAACAGTCGTTCCAGTTCCTGACCGGGCCGTCCGGCGCGGGCAAGACGACATTGCTGCGCCTTTTGTTCATGTCTTTGCGGCCGACGCGCGGGCTGATCACCATCTTCGACAAGGACATGGCGACGATCCGCCCCGAGGAGTTGCCGCTTCTGCGCCGCCGCGTCGGCGTCGTCTTCCAGGATTTCCGCCTGCTCGACCACATGACGATCTACGAGAATGTCGGCTTGCCGCTCAGGGTGCGCGGCAAGGAGGAAAGCTCCTATCAGCACGACGTGCTGGAACTGCTCAAATGGGTCGGGCTCGGCGAGCGCATCCACGCGCTCCCGCCCGTCCTGTCCGGCGGCGAGAAGCAGCGCGTGGCGATCGCCCGGGCGCTGATCGACCAGCCGGAGATCCTGCTCGCCGACGAGCCGACCGGCAATGTCGACACGCCGATGGCGCGGCGGCTGTTGCGGCTGTTCCTCGAACTGAACCGGCTCGGCACGGCGGTGGTGATCGCCACCCACGATCTCGGCCTGATGGACCAGGTCGAGGCGCGCCGCATGATCCTCTCCAACGGGCAGCTCGAAATCTATGAATGAGCGGCCGACCATCAAGATAAGGCCCGGAACGGGCCGTCTGCCCCGGCTGAAGCTGACGGGCGGAAAATCCGCCGGCGGCGCGCGGGTGCCCGGATTGCGCGTGCTCGCGCCGATCGTGCCGCCCGCCAATGTCACCGGTCAGGCGCTGATCCTGGTGATCGCGATCATGTCCTTTCTCGCCTGTCTTGCCGTCGGCGCGGTGTCGCTGGTCAACAAGAGCGCCGAGACATGGCAAAGCCAGATCGCGCGCGAGGCGACGATCCAGATCCGTCCGGCCGACGATTTCGACATGGAGGCCGCGCTCGGAAAGGCGGAGGCCATCGCCGAACAGTTTCCCGGCGTCCGCGGCGCGCGCATCATTGGCCGCGAGGAGACGGTGGCGCTGCTCGAACCGTGGCTCGGGTCAGGGCTTGGTCTCGACGAATTGCCGGTGCCGCGCCTCGTGGTCGTGACCATCGACGAGACCAATCCGCCCGATTTTCCGAAACTGGCCGCGACGATCTTCGAACAGGTGCCGCATGCCTCGCTGGACGATCACCGCGCCTGGGTCGACCGTCTCGTCGGCATGGCGCGCACGACGACGGCGATCGGCGTCACGATTCTGGCGCTCGTCCTGTGCGCCCTGGTGCTGACGGTGATCTTCGCGACGCGCGGGGCGATGGCCGGCAATCAGCACATCATCGAGGTGCTGCATTTCGTCGGCGCGCGCGGCGCGTTCATCGCCCAGCAATTCCAGACCCGCTTCCTGCTGTCGGGCATCTGGGGCGGGCTGGTCGGTGGCGGCGGGGCGGCGCTCGTCTTCATGCTGGTCAGCTGGTGGTCGGCGCGCAACATCATCACGCCGGAAGGCGAGCAGGCCTCCGCCTTCTTCGGCGATTTCGCCATCGGGGCGGGGGCTTATGCGGGCGTTGTCGGGGTGATCATCCTCGTCGGTTTCCTGACCGCACTGACGACGCGAATCACGGTGCTGCAAACCCTGCGCGACATCGATGGCCGCAGCGCCGATCCGGGCCGGCTGGATTGAACAATCTGAAAACCGCCGATTCAAATCGATTTTGGCGGCATCGCGCGGCGCGAGGCGTGCTTTTTGCCTATGCCGCGCCCCAATTCGGCGGTATCGCATTTTGAATGAGTGACGCGACTGACACCGAGGGGCGTGGTGGATCGGCAGACTTCATGGGGTCGACGGTAGTGCGGAAGCAGGAAGCTTCTCGCCGGAGAAGCCGGCTTGTCCGTGTCGCGGCGATCGCCTCGGCCCTGTTTCTCGCGCTCTATTGCGCGGGTTTCGCCATCTTTCTTTCCGAGGTTTCTTTTTATCGCAAGGACGCGCCGGACGCCCGCGCCGACGGCATCGTCGTCCTGACCGGCGGCGTCGCGCGTGTCGACGAGGCGGTGAAACTGCTCAATGCCGAAAAGGGCGAACGTCTGCTGATCAGCGGCGTTCATCCTTCCGCCTCGCGCGCGGTTCTCGCAAAGACGTTTGCTGCCGACTCGGACCGCTTCAACTGTTGCGTCGACATCGATCACGAGGCGCTCGACACGATCGGCAACGCCATCGAGACCGCCGACTGGGTCGCCGAGCATGGCTATCGTTCGCTGCTCGTCGTCACCAATGACTACCACATGCCGCGCAGCCTTTTGGAACTGCACAGCGCCCTGGCGGATGTGAAGTTGATCCCGCATGCCGTGGTCGCCAGCCAGCATGAAAACGATACGGCGGCCGAGCAGGCGAGCCGTTACCGGGTGCTGCTCGGTGAATATGCGAAATATTCCGCCGCCCGGCTTCGCACGCTGGTCGCGCCGCATCTCGGCGCCGGCGAAGATGTGCACAGGGCGGCGATGACCGCATCCGAATAGCGCCGCGTCCGGTTAAACCTTTGCGTTGGGCGGCGCTGGCGTGTATCGCGTGACCGGATTTGTCCGAACGCATCCGGGTATGAGCTTGCTGGTTCTTCGATCCTTTCTCTTCAATTTCCTGTTCTACGCGGTCACGCTTGTCGAGATGATCGTGTTCTCGCCCTTCTTCTTTCTCGCGCCGCGCAAGAAAGCCTGGTTCGTGCCGAAGTTCTGGGCGCGCACGCATCTGTGGCTGATGAAGCTGGTCGTGGGAACCGACCATGTGGTGATCGGCAAGGAGAAGCTGCCCGAGGGAAGCTACATCCTCGCGCCGAAGCACCAGTCGGCCTGGGACACCTTCGCCTGCCTGCCCTGGTGGCCGGATCCGGTGCTGATCCTCAAGCGCGAATTGATGTGGGTGCCGCTGTTCGGCTGGTATGTCGCCAAGATGGACATGATCCCGATCGACCGCGGCCATCGGGTCAAGGCGATCGAGTCGGTCAATCGCGGCGCCTTGCGCGCCATCGGCCAAGGCCGCCAGATCATGATCTATCCGGAAGGCACGCGCCGCCCGCCCGGCGCCGAACCGAAATACAAGATGGGCGTCGCCAATCTCTATGAGCGGCTGAACGTCCCGGTCGTGCCGATCGCGCACAATGCCGGGCTTTTCTGGCCGCGGCGTTCCTTCATGCGCTATCCGGGCATGATCAAGGTCGAGGTGCTCGATCCGATCATGCCGGGGCTCGACCGCGAGACGTTCCACAAGACGCTGGTCGAGCGCATCGAGACTGCCTGCGACCGGCAACTGCTCGAACTGGCGGACGATCCGAACGCGCCGCCTTTCCCGGAGACGGCGAAGAAGCGCGTCGCCGAACTGAAGGCGGCGGCGGTCAGCCGAACTGGTGCGGCGTGATCTCCATGCGCTGCCGGATGCCGGCGACGACATGTTCCAGCCAGTGATCGCGGATGCCGAGCGTGCGGAGATGCTCGGCGGTGTTGATCACGTAATCCTCGTTCGGCCCCATGCCGCCGACGGCGCCGCAGACGCGCGTCACCGCCTCCTCGACCTCCAGCCTCCCGGCATATTGGCCATGCGCCCGGTCGGCGACATAGGCGATGCCGGGGACGATCCGGCCATCGTCGAGCGCCAGCGTGCCGGTCCGTTCCAGATAGACATTGGTGACGAGCTCGCGTTCGCGCAGATAGGCCATGACCGTCTCGTGCCTGTCTCCCTCCACCCGGAAGGCGACGCCAACGCAGGAGCCGCCCCGGTCGAGCCCCATGACGAGGCCCGGGCGCTCGGGCGTTCCGCGATGTTCGTAGGAGGCGATGCACAGGCTTCGATGATAGCCGAACAGGCGCGCCCGGCGCCGTTCGACATGGTCGAAGCCCGGCTTCCACATCAGCGATGCGTAGCCGAATACCCAGAAATCTTCCATAAGCACTTATTCATTCCACAATCGCGGGCGATGGGCGTCTAGCATGGCTAAGAACAAAGAAAAACCGCGCTACAACGCCGGCCGCCGCATTCGCTGGCTGGGCGTCGCGATCATCGTCGCCGTCATCGCCTATTCCGGCGGATGGTACTGGCTCGCGGGCCAGGTGGAAACGCAGGCTGCGGGCTTCGTCGAGGAACAGCGCGGGCTCGGCCTCGCCATCGATTGCGCCGACCGCGACGTGCGCGGCTATCCGTTCCGGCTCGAAATCTTCTGCACTTCGCTCGACATGGAGCGCCCCGCCGAGGGGCTGACCGTCGAAGCCGGCGCGTTCCGCAGCGCCGCGCAGGTCTATGAGCCGAACCGCATCTATGCCGAACTCGACGCCCCGGTTTCGGTTGCCAGCCCGGTCGTCGGTCAGGTGAAGGCGAACTGGTCGCTGGGCCGTGTCACGGCCACGCTGGCCGAACCCTTGCCGGAGCGCGTTTCCGTCGCGCTCGACAATCTCGATCTGGCCTTCGCCGGACTGCAAAACGCGCTGACCGCGACGCATGGCGAGGCGCATATGCGCACGCAGGGCGAGGAGCTCGATCTTGCGCTGCGCTACGAAGGCCTGACCATCGATCCTCGTCTCGTCGCGGGCCGCGTTTTGCCGACCCTGTCGGGCGATGCCGACCTGCGGCTGAAGGACGGCGTCGTGCTGGCCACGCAGGGCGTCTCGACGTTGCGCGGCGTGGCGGGCGAAATCCAGCGCCTCGCCCTGCTGCTGACGCCCGAGCGCGGTTTCCTCGTCAGCGGACCGTTCGAGATCGGGGCGGACGGGCTGATCGATGCGACGCTGAAAATCATCATCGTCGATCCGGCCGGTTTCGCGGCCGCGATGAAGCCGGTCTTTCCGGAATATGCGAGCCAGATCGACATGGTCGCGTCCGGGCAGAGACAGGCGGGGCCGGACGGCACGCCGGAGCTGCAATTGCCGGTCAGTATCCGTGACGGTCGCGCCGCGCTCGGCTTCATCCCGCTCGGCAGGATCCCGCCGCTCGATTAGGGGGCCTCGACGACCCTATTCGGTGTAGCGCCCGCTGATGAAATCGGGCTTGCGCACCGGCACGCCATTGTGGCGCAGCACGGCAAACGCCATCGAGACGTGAAAATAGAAATTCGGCAGGGCGAAGCTCAGCATGTAGTCGCGGGCGGTGAAGGTCACCTCGTGGTCGGGCCGGGTCAGCACGACCTTCACGTCCTCGCGGCCATCCATGGCGTCCTTCGGAACCGCGTCGAGATAGCCGAGCGTGCGGACGATACGCGCTTCCAGATCGTCGAAGGTCTTTTCCGTCGCCGGAATGTCGAGAGGCTCGATCGCCGCGACGCGCACCGCCGTCAGCCTTGCGGCGTCGCAGGCATGCTGCACCTGGCCGATCAGCGGCGCCATGTCCGGATAGAGGCTGGCATTCAGGATCTCGTCATGCTCCAGCCCGGTCTCGTCCGCCCAGGTCCGCGCCTTTTCGAGAAAGGCGGACATGTTTTGCAACGCGCGCGAGAAGACCGGAATGCTGACATCGTAGAGCGAGAGGGGCATGAACGGCCTTTCGGGTTACGGGAGCGGGCTAATCGCCGTCCTCTGCCTTGATCCTGGCGATTTCGGGGTGGCGGCCGAAGTCCGGCGCATCGACCTCCTGGCCGGCCTCGATGATCGAGCGGCGCACGGCGCGCGTCCGGGTGAACATGTCGAACAGCTTGTCGCCGTCGCCCCAGCGGATCGCCCTTTGCAGCGAGGCGAGGTCTTCGGAGAACCGGCCCAGCATCTCCAGGATCGCGTCCCGGTTCGACAGGCAGACGTCGCGCCACATGGTCGGGTCGGATGCGGCGAGACGGGTGAAGTCGCGGAAACCGGAAGCGGAATACTTGATCACTTCCGATTTCGACACCGCCTCGAGATCGTCCGCCGTGCCGACGATGTTGTAGGCGATGATATGCGGCAGATGCGAGACGATGGCGAGCACCCGGTCGTGGTGGTCCGGATCCATCGTGTCGACCTTCGAGCCGCAGGCGGTCCAGAATTCAGTGAGTTTCGCGATCGCGGCGGGATCGGCGCCCGGCGGCGGGGTCAGGATCGTCCAGCGGCCCTCGAAGAGCGACGCGAAGCCGGCATCGGGGCCGGAATGCTCCGTTCCCGCAATCGGGTGGCCGGGAATGAAATGGACGCCCTCGGGCACATAAGGGGCGACATCGCTGACCACGGTGCCCTTGGTGGAGCCGACATCCGTCAGGATCGCGCCCTTCTGCAGATGGGGCCCGATTTCCGCCGCGACCGGGCCGCAGGCGCCGACGGGGATCGACAGGACGACGAGATCCGCGCCCTTCACCGCTTCGGTGGCGTCCGCCTCGTAGCGGTCGCCGAGACCCAGTTCCTCGGCGCGTCTGAGCGTTTCGGCGCGGCGCGTCTGGACGACGATCTCGCCGGCGAGACCCTTGCCGCGGATGGCATGCGCCAGAGACGAGCCGATCAGGCCAATGCCGATCAGCGCGACGCGCGCGAAGAGGGGTTCCTTGTCGGCCATGGCTCAGGCGCGGCCCATGAACTCGGTGAGCGTGGCGATGACGCCTTCATTCGCCTCGGCGGACCCGATCGTCATGCGCAACGCGTTCGGCAAGCCATAGGCTCCGACGGCGCGCAGCACGTAGCCGCGTTCGGTCAGATAGGCGTCGGCGGCCTCGGCCGAATGCGCCGGATCGTCCTCCGGGAACTGGATCAGGACGAAGTTCCCGACGCTCGGCGTCACTTCCAGCCCGATCCCGTTCAGCGCGTCGCTGACGACCGGCAGCCATTGCTCGTTGAAGAGTGCGGCTTCGTCGACATGACGGCGGTCGCGGATCGCCGCGGAGCCGGCCGCGATCGCCGCCGAATTCAGGTTGAACGGGCCGCGCACGCGGTTGAGCGCGTCGACGATGTGGGCCGGGCCGTACATCCAGCCGATGCGCAGCGCTGCAAGGCCGTGGATCTTCGAGAAGGTCCGCGTCATCACGACATTCTCGTTGTCGGAGACCAGTTCGACGCCAGCCGAATAGTCATTGCGGCGGACATATTCCGCATAGGCCGCGTCGATCACCAGCAGGACGTGTTTCGGCAGGCCGGCATGCAGGCGCTTGACCTCCGATTCCGGGACATAGGTGCCGGTCGGGTTGTTCGGATTGGCGAGGAAGACCATTTTCGTGCGCTCGGTGACGCGCTCAAGGATGGCGTCGACATCGGCGCAGAGATCCGTCTCGGGCGCGACGACCGGGGTCGCGCCATTGGCGAGGATCTGGATCTTGTAGACGAGGAACCCGTGCTCGGTGAAAATCGCCTCGTCACCGGGCTTCAGATAGGTGTGGGCGAGGAGGCCGAGCAGTTCGTCCGAGCCGTTGCCGCAGAGCAGATTGTCCGGATTGAGGCCATGCGCCTCGGCGATCGCCTTGCGCAATTCGCTGGACGATCCGTCGGGATAGAGTTCCAGCGTTTCGGCCTCGGCCTTGTAGGCCTCGATGGCGGCGGGGCTCGCGCCCAGCGGCGTCTCGTTCGACGACAGCTTGTGCAGCTTGACGCCCGGCTTCGCCTTGCTCTTGCCCGGCACATAGGCCGCGATGTCCATCACGCCGGGATTGGGGACGGGACGCATCGGGTTTTCGGGCGCGGACATCGCTTCGGACTTTCCTGTAAAAAAGAGGTGCGGTTGCAGACCGCAGGGCAATAGCGCCCGCCCGTGCAAATGTCGAGAAGGTCGGTTCAGTCGATTGCGCGCGCGGCGCCTTGCGGGGCGAGCACCGGAACGAAGACGCGGCGCGACTGGCGGGCGGCGACCGGCAGGCCCTGGAACATGCGCTTGTGCGCCTCGATGATCAGCACGCCGGAAAAGACCGGCCAGAAGCGCAATCCCGTCCGTTCGACCTGGTAGGCGATGCGCAACAGCGAGCGAACCCTGACCGGCGGGAATGCCAGCGCCTCGGTCATCGCGCCGGGGGTGAAGTTCGCCTCGCGCAGCAATTTCGAGATCTGCCCGCGCGAAAAGGGCCGCCCGGTGCCGAAAGGCGTGTGCTCGAAGCGCGCCCACATGCCGCGCCGGTTGGGCACGACGAGGACCAGCTTTCCGTTCGGCGCCAGCACGCGCCAGGCCTCCATCAGCGTCTCGCGCGGATTTTCGGCATGTTCCAGCGCATGCACCATCAGGATGCGGTCGACGGCGGAATCGGGCAGCGGCAGTTCCTCGTCGAAGACGAGCGCCGAGCGCGACGGTCCGTTGCGCGGCCATTTGATCGCGCCCTGCGCGGCGAGCATGAAGGAAAGCGTGCGCTCGGTGTCTCTTTCGAAACGGTCGAGCCAGGGGCGCGCATAGCCGAGCCCGAGCAGCCGCTCGTTCGGCATGGGCTGCCAGATGCGCGTCAGTCCCATGCCGATGGAGCGCGTCGCCATCTCGCCGAGCAGGCTGTGATAGAAGCCGCGGATCTCCACGATATCCATATGCACTGGCGTCACGCTCCAGCCGGTTGCGTCCACCTCCGACAGGTGCAACAAATCCCGTCGCGGGGCAATGGCCGCGATCATGAAAGGGAGAGTGCGAAGGTGTTGCAGATCGAACAGTTCACATGCCTGTCGGACAATTTCGGCGTGCTCATCCACGATCCGGAAAGCGGGCGGACGGCGAGCATCGACGCGCCCGAAGCGGCTGCGATCATCGATCGTCTCGAGGCCAAGGGCTGGACGCTGACGGACATCATGACCACCCATCACCATCATGACCATGTCGGCGGCAATCTGGAGCTCAAGGAGCGTTTCGGCTGCCATATCACCGGGCCGAAGGGCGAGGCCGACAAGATCCCCGGTATCGACACGGCGGTTGGCGAGGGGGAGGTGTTTTCCTTCGGCGCCTTCGATTTCGAGGTCATGGAGACGCCCGGCCATACCGCCGGACATATCGTCTATTATTCGCCGAAAGCCGGGCTTCTCTTTGCCGGCGACACTCTGTTCTCGATGGGCTGCGGGCGCTTGTTCGAGCGCGGCGCGGCGGAGATGTGGTCGGGACTTTCCAAGCTGAAAGCCCTGCCGGCGGAAACGATGCTCTATTGCGGCCACGAATATACGCTGGCGAACGCCCGTTTCGCGCTGTCCGTCGATCCCGGCAACCAGGCGCTGCAGGCGCGGGCCGCCACGGTCGAGCGACTGCGCTCGGAGGGCAAGCCGACCCTGCCGGTGCCGCTGGCGACGGAGTTCAAGACCAACCCCTTCCTGCGGCCCGACGATCCGGCGATCCGCGCCCATCTCGGCATGGCGGATGCGAGCGACGAGGATGTCTTTGCCGAGATCCGCAAGCGCAAGGACAATTTCTGAGGCCGTCATGCAGAATCTCGCCGCCGAGCGGATCAAGAAGGAACTCGGTCTGAAGCCGCATCCGGAAGGCGGCTGGTATGCCGAGTCGTTCCGCGACACGGACGGTGTGGAAGGGCGCAGCCACTCGACGGCGATCTATTTCCTGCTCGAAGCGGGGGATGTCTCGCATTGGCACCGCGTCACCGACGCCGCCGAGGTCTGGCACTTCTATGCCGGCGCGCCGCTTGTGATCACGCTGTCGAAGAACGGCCATGACGCGCAGGCCTTCAGGCTCGGGGCCAATCTCTCGATGGGCGAGCGCCCGCAGATCGTCGTGCCGGCCAATTGCTGGCAGACGGCGACCTCGCTCGGCGCATGGACGCTGGTCGGCTGCACCGTCGCGCCGGGATTCGATTTCGCGAAATTCGAGCTCGCCCCGCCGGACTGGCGGCCGACGCCGCGCGCTCCGAGAGGCGGTTAGAGTGCTTTTTCCCAATACTGGCCGACAAGATCCTTGCCGTAGGACCGGTGGGGCTCCTCGCTGATCAGCGTGAAGCCGCTCTGTTCATAGATACGGCGCGCCGCGGTGAGGATATCGTTGGTCCACAGGACCATCTTCTTATAGCCGCGCGCTCTGGCGAAACGGATTGCCTCGTCGACGAGACGGCGTCCGAGACCGTGTCCGCGCGCGCACGGCTCAACATAGAGCATGCGCAGTTTCGCGGTCTCCGCGTCTTCGCGCACGACGAAGACGGAGCCGGCGATCTCGCCATCCATTTCGGCGATCCAGCATCGCTCGCATGACGGATCGTAGGTCTCGACATATTTGCCGACAATTGCGCCGAGCAGGCCCTCGAAGGTCCAGTCCCAGCCATATTCCTTGCCGTATAGAAAACCCTGGCGGTGCACCACCCAGCCGAGATCGCCGGGTTCGGGATCGCGCAGCACGATGGCCGGGTCGGAGGGCGCCGGGCCCAGAAGGCCCTTGATGCGCGCCATGGCGCCGACAAGCGCCATCTGTTCGGCTTCGTTCAGCGGGGCGAGCAGTTCCGCGACCTCGCCAGCGGACGCGGCGTTCAGCTTTTCCGCCAGCGCTTCGCCGTTGCTTGTCAGCGCCAGCAGCAGTTTCTTTGCATTTGTCGGCGCGGGGGTGCGGGCGACCAGCCAGTCCTTTTCCAAGGCCGCGATCAGCCGGCTGAGATAGCCGGCATCCATGCCGAGCCTCAGGCCGAGATCGGCGGCGGTGATCTTCTCACCGCCGCGCAGCGACGCCAGTTCGTAGACAATTCGCGCCTGCGGCAGGGAGTAACCGGATTCGAGCAGATGTTCGTCCAGCGCGCCGACGAGGCGTGTGTGGAAGCGGTTGAAGCGGCGCACCGCGTCGATGCGCGCGGGCGAAACCGGAAAGCGGGTTTGCGGCTGATCCATGATGACAAAATCAACAATATGTTGACTTTGTCAATACATTACGAAAACGCCGAGTACGCCGAACAGGATCAGCACCTGGGCGGCGAAATAGGTGATCCAGACGGCAGGACCGGCGAATTGCCGAAACGGGCTCTCCGGCTTCATCAGGAAGCGCTCCGCCGCAAGGATCGAATCGGAGACCATGAAGCTCGCCGCGCCCGCGACGATGAGGCCCGCGCCGTTCCACAAGGCGGCCAGCCCCATAATCAGGATCACGGTGACATAGGCCGTTACCGGCCAGCGCAGTTCGTCGGTGACGGGAAACAGCCTGCGGCCCATGCCGAGCGCGATCGCCACCATCGCGACGCCGACGATCGCCAGCACCAGCTGGGGCAGGGCGTTCTCGGGTTGGGGAAGCGCGAGGAAGAGAACGACATAGGCTATGTGGCCGGCCAGGAACGCCGCCAGGCCGGCAAGGAAGAAGCGCTTGTCCATCTGTTCGATGGCGAGGAAGAAATCGCCCGCCGCGCAGAGCATCAGGGCCAGCGTCAGCAGCCACGGTCCGCCGGCCGAAGCCGACAGGCCGGCGAGCATCGTCACCGACAAGGTCTTCGCCACGACCTTCAACGGCGTGGTGCGGCGCTGTCCGTAGAACATGTAGCCGGCCGCCAGCAGCATGGCGAGCAGCAGCGTTCCGTTCTCGGTGTTGGTCACTCCGCCCTCAAATGGCAGCATTCTTTCTCCTCCGCGCAAGCAGCAGATCCTTCGCCGCGATCGCCGCGCCGCCCGTGATCAGCAGGCAGGCGAGCGCGATCGCCCAGCTCGCCTCGGACAGGCCGACGGCGATCAGGATGATGGTCGAGAACAGCGGCGCGGCATAGCTCGACGCGCCGAGAACCTGGATGTCGCCATGTTTGACGCCGTAATCCCAGACATAGAAGGCCGCGCCGACCGGCAGCGCCCCGAGGCCGGCGACGGCGAGCCACTGTGTCATGCCCTGAGGCCAGACGGTCGTCTCCAGCGCCAGATGGGCGAGCGCGGACAGGATGGCCGTCGCGAGGCAATACCAGGCGACGATGTCGGTCGGCACGGCGGAAAAGCGCCGCGACAGGAGCGAATAGGACGACCAGGTGAAGGCCGCGGCGATGGCGATGGCGTAGCCGTAGAGATATTCCGTCTTCAGCGAGAAGCCCTCGCCGCCGGTGACGATCAGCGCCGTGCCCGCAAAGCCGCAGGCGACGCCGACGAGATGGTGCCAGCCGAGCTTCTCACCGGGCATCAAAGCCGAGCCGGTGACGATCAGCATCGGCCACAGATAGCAGATCAGGCTCGCCTCGACCGCGGGCGCGTGGCGCAAGGCGGTGAAGTATAGGAAGTGGTAGCCGAACAGGCCGCCAATGCCGAGTGCATAGGCCTGCCACGGGATGGCAGCGCGCCCGGCCCGGCGGGTCTTTCGCCGCGTATTGGCGGCAAAGCCGATCGCCGCGCCGATGGCGAAGCACATGGCCGACAGCTGGAACGGCGGAACGGTGCCAGAGGCGGCGGTGAACAAGGCGAGCAACGCCCACATCAGGACCGCGCTGAAGCCGATCAGCGTGGCGATGAAGCGCTTGCGGTCCGGGGCCTGGTCAGCGGCGATCTCACTCATGGACCTCCCGTCGCCGGGCGTGAGCGCAAAGTCAAGGCCTCCGCGCGCGCCGGGCCGGACGGCTATTCCGCGGAGATCTCGAAACGGGTCGCATAGACGCGCACCGGGCCGATCTGGGTGTAGGCGGTCGCCCGCAGCGGGGCATAGACGCCGGTGCCCTCGATCGTGGCAAAGGCGACGTCCATGCGGCCTTTTTCGCGCAGCCAGGCGATCTCCTTGCGGCCCTTGTGATAGCCGGACACCGGCTCGAATGTCGCCCGGCACATCACGGCGTCGCCCCTCTGTCCGCCGACGGACCAGGGGACGATGCGCTGGAAGGCGAGCTTGACGTCGAGACGCATGGCGCCGTCGAATATCCGCACGGTCCGGTCGCAGACCTCGCCGGGAGCCTTTGCCGGGATCAGCAGGGCGCTGATCGGGTCGGTGGCGCCTTTCAGCTGCGCCGCCGTCACCTCGATCCAGTCCTTGCGCTTCTTGACCTTCGGCTTGTTGACCGTGGAGGCGACGCCGCCTTTGGCGAAGCCGATCTCGGTCAGTTGCTTGTCGTCGCCGGAGGTGTAGTTCAGCGTGAATGTGCGCGCGTCGATCCGGTCCGCGGCGATCCGCCCGGTGACCGTCACGCTGCCGCTGGTCGGCTGGAACATCGCCAGCAGTCCCTTGGCCGACATCGTGCCCGTCATCGTGTAGCGATCCGGCCCGATCTCCGTTTTGAAGCGCGACGTGCCGACGGGCAGGCCGAGCACGGTGATCGCATAGTCGGACCGGTAGACCGTCGTGTCGGCGTGGGAAATTGCTGAATGAAGGGCGGCGCAAAGAAAGAAAGCCGCTGCAAGCGTCCGGCGCATGGCGTATGACCTTAATTATTGTCCCTTCGCTGCGGGCTTTGCGGCGCAATCGCGGCATTTCCATGATCTTGCGCATTGGCGCGCGCAAAATCGTCCATAACGGTTGACGAAAATCGCGGTTGTCACTATAGGACCGTGACTTTTCCGCAGATGACGTATGTCTCCGGCGACGCCGCAAAGTCCGGCGCGACAGGAAACGGCGTTGGTGCTGTGGTTCGTAGCAACCGAATTCGAAGGTGGAAACCCATGTCTCGCGCATGCGAATTGACCGGCAAGGCAGTCCAGTCCGGCAACAATGTGAGCCACGCCAACAACAAGACCCGGCGCCGGTTCCTCCCCAATCTTTGCCACGTCACGCTGATGTCCGAAGCGCTCGGCCAGAGCTACCGCTTCAAGGTTTCGGCTTCGGCGCTGCGCACGGTCGAGCATCGCGGCGGCCTCGACGCCTTCCTCGCCAAGGCGAAGGAAGCCGAGCTTTCGCAGCGCGCCCGCCTGCTGAAGCGCCAGATCGCCAAGAAATCCGCCGGCCAGGCCGCCTGATTCCAGGCGCCTGACAGCGTAAAATCCGCAGGCCGGTTCGCCGGCCTGTTTCATTTCGCACTCCAACTGGTGGCATCACCCAGGATAAAAAAATGCGTAAGGCACAAACTTATCTTCCGTTCATTCTCGCGATGTGCGCGGTCGTCGCCGCATCGAACTATCTCGTCCAGTTTCCGGTCCAGGCGACGCTTGGCGGCGTCAATCTCGCCGATCTCCTGACCTGGGGCGCGTTCACCTATCCCGTCGCTTTCCTCGTCACCGACCTGACCAACCGGCGCTTCGGCCCGGCTGCGGCGCGCGTCGTCGTGATCGCCGGTTTCGTGCTGGCCGTCGCCCTGTCGATCTGGCTGGCGACGCCGCGCATCGCCATCGCGTCGGGCTCGGCCTTCCTGGTCGCGCAGCTTCTCGATGTCGCCGTGTTCCAGCGCTTGCGCCAGTCGGCCTGGTGGAAGGCGCCGCTGATCTCGTCGCTGATCGGCTCTGTGATCGACACGGTGCTGTTCTTCGGCGTCGCGTTTTCCGCCGGCTTCGCCTTCCTCGATACCGGTTTCGGCCTCGAGGACGGTTCGCTCGCCTTCCCGGTTCCGTTTCTGGGCATCGGCGGCGAGGTGCCGCTGTGGCTGTCGCTCGGCGCCGGCGATTTCTGCGTGAAGATCCTCGTCGCGCTGGTGCTGCTCGCGCCTTACAAGGTGATGCGCGGCCTCATCATGGACCGGTCGGCCGTTCCCGCCTGATCGTCAGGACGGCGCGCCGTCCTTTCCCACCAGCCGGAATTCCAGCAGCAGGTTGCGCTGCAGGATGGAATGGTTGTCGTCGGAAACCAGCGTCAGGCGCGGCGTGCCGTCGGGATCGATGGTGACGGAAAGGCCTTCCATGTTGTCGATCTGGTAGAGCAGGTCGGCCTCCAGCAGGATCTCGCCGTCCACCGTCGCGCCCTTTTCGATGTCTGATCCACGGATTCGGCGCAGCCGCATGGCGACGCCGTCCGACATGTTGAAGCGCCGTTCGAGCAGGATCATGTCGCCGTCGGGGAGGAAATCGCCGTCGGTGATGTCGAATTCGCCGATGCGCCTCACCGAGAATTCGAAGCTCGATCCGTCCCGGTGGCGGACAAAACCCATGATGTTGCGGTTCCTGTCGAGGCTCTTCTCGCTGATCCCGACGAGTGCGCCAGCATAGGGCAGCCCGTCCGGCGCGACGGCGATCGTCTCGAAGCCGCGATTGCTGCGCAGTTCGCGCAAATCCACCGGCGGCTCGTATTGGCGCTGCAGCACGGGAAATCCGTCCTTGCCGAGTTTCAGCTCGGCGATCCGGTGGACGCGTTCGAAACTGACATAGGCGTCATCGCCGGACACCGTCATGCCCTCGGCGTCGGTCAGCCACTTGCCCTCGCCAAATTCGGTCATTTCGCGCATGGAGACTTGGGCAAGCCCGGTCGCCCGTCCGGTCGGGTCGCGCTCGATGCGGCCCTTGTACCAGAAGCCGGTATCGGCGACGCCGAGAATGCGGGACTGGTCGCCGAAGACATGGATCGCCGACAGCGCGCCGAAATGGCGCGACGAACCATTCATCTCCAGTCCGCCGGCGAATTCGAGCTCGCCGAAACGCTGCTGGCTGGAGCCGATGCGGAAATTGGCGATCGGACGCGCGGTCACGTCCATGGTGATCGCGTCCGGTGCGGCCTGGGCGGCTGACGCGGAGAACAGGACGGCAAGCCCGAGGGCGCGCAGCGGGCGAAGCTGCATCAGCCCGCCTTGCGCTGGCGGCTGTCGCGCGCCTTTTGTTCCTCGAAAAGGGCGGCGAGCTGCTCGGTCATCGCGCCGGCCAGTTCCTCGGCATCGACGATGGTGACCGCGCGGCGGTAGTAGCGCGTGACGTCGTGGCCGATGCCGATGGCGAGAAGTTCGACGGAGGATTTGGTCTCGATCTCCTCGATGACGGCGCGCAGATGCCGTTCGAGATAGTTGCCCGGATTGACCGACAGCGTCGAATCATCGACCGGCGCGCCGTCGGAGATCATCATCAGGATGCGGCGCTGTTCGGGCCGCGCGGCCAGCCGCCGCCATGCCCAGGTCAGCGCCTCGCCGTCGATGTTTTCCTTCAGCAGGCCTTCGCGCATCATCAGGCCGAGATTGCGCCTTGCGCGCCGCCACGGCGCGTCGGCGCTCTTGTAGATGATGTGGCGCAAATCGTTCAGGCGGCCGGGCTCGGCCGGCTTGCCGTTCTTCAGCCAAGCCTCGCGCGCCTGACCGCCCTTCCAGGCCCGCGTCGTGAAGCCGAGGATCTCGACCTTGACGCCGCAACGCTCCAGCGTGCGCGCGAGGATGTCGGCGCAGGTCGCCGCGACCGTGATCGGCCGGCCGCGCATCGAGCCGGAATTGTCGAGCAGCAGCGTGACCACCGTGTCGCGGAAGGTCGTGTCGCGCTCGCGCTTGAAGGAGAGCGGCGCAAACGTGCCGGCCATCTCGTCGATGATGATGCGGGGCAGGCGGGCCGGGTCGAGATAGCCTTCCTCGAGATCGAAATCCCAGGAGCGGTTCTGCTGCGCCATCAGGCGGCGCTGCAACCGGTTGGCGAGGCGTCCGACGACGCCCTGGAGATTGGCGAGCTGCTTGTCGAGGAAGGCGCGCAGCCGTTCCAGCTCGGCCTCGTCGCAGAGCTCTTCCGCGGTGATCGTCTCGTCGAATTCCGTCGAATAGACCTTGTAGTCGATGCCCGACAGGATGTCGTTATAGGGCTGGTCGGGACGGATCGCCTCGCCGGGCTCCTCGGCGTCGGCGTCGAGGTCTTCCTCCATGTCGTCGGCGGTCGCCTGCGAGGCGTCCATCTCGCCGGCCTCGGGCTGTTCGCTCTCGGCCTGGCTTTCCTCGGATTCGGACTGCTCCTCGCCGCTGTCTTCCTGGCTGCCGCCCTCGGTATCCTCGTCGGCTTCCGGCTCGTCGTCGTTCTCGTCGTCGGATTCGTCCGGCTCCTCGCCGGCCATCTCGTCGGCGAGTTCCATTGATACCAGCATGTCGCGCACGGCGCGGGCAAAGGCGTTCTGGTCGTCGATCGCCGCTTCGAGATTGGCGAAATCGCCGCCGGCCTTGTCGTCGATCCAGTCGCGCCACAGATCGGCGACCGCGGCGGCGCCGGGCGGAGTCGGCCGGCCGGTCAGCTTTTCGCGGACCAGCAGCGCGACGGCTTCCGACAGCGGCGCCTGCTCGCGCTCCGTCACGGCGGAGAGATTGGCGCGCGTGAACTTGTCGTCGATCATCGCCTCGATATTGTCGCCGACGCCCGGCATGCGGCGCGCGCCGATCGCCTCGACGCGGGCCTGCTCGACGGCGTCGAAGACGGCGCGGGCATCCGCCCCGTCAGGCGCGGTCTGGGCGTGGATGCGCGGATTGTGGCATGCGGTTCGGAGCGCCATGGAATCGCCGACGCCGCGCGTCACCATCACGTCGTTTTGCGTGATGCGCTTCGGCAAATCGGGCAGGCGCGCATGCTTGCCGGCGAAGGCCGGCTTGTCGGCCGCGAAGACGACTTCCAGTTCCGGTTCGCCCGCCATGGCGCGCATGCAGGCCGTCACCGCGCGCTTGAAGGGCTCGGTGTCGACCGGCTTGGCCGGCTTCTTGCGGTAATTGTCGCCGGGACCTGCCATGGCTGCCTGCGCCGCCGCCTAGCTCAGAACGACGTTCGCGGCGCTTTCGGCCAGTTCCTCGCCGAAGCAGCGCTGGTAGAATTCCGCCACGAGAGAGCGTTCCAGGTCGTCGCACTTGTTGAGGAAGGTCAGCCGGAAGGCAAAGCCCACATCCTTGAAGATGTCGGCGTTTTCCGCCCAGGTGATGACGGTTCGCGGGCTCATCACGGTCGACAGATCGCCGTTCTTGAAAGCTTCGCGTGTCATGTCGGCGAGACGGACCATGTTGTTGACGGTCTCGCGGCCCTTGGCGTCCTGGTAGTGCTTGGCCTTGGCCAGGATGATCTCGACTTCCTTGTCATGCGGCAGATAGTTCAGCGTGGTGACGATGGACCAGCGGTCCATCTGCGCCTGGTTGATCTGCTGCGTGCCGTGATAGAGGCCGGTCGTGTCGCCGAGGCCGACCGTGTTGGCGGTGGCGAAAAGGCGGAAGGCCGGGTGCGGGCGGATGACGCGCGACTGGTCGAGCAGCGTCAGGCGGCCGGAGGATTCCAGCACGCGCTGGATCACGAACATCACGTCCGGACGGCCGGCGTCGTATTCGTCGAAGACGAGCGCGACATTGTGCTGATAGGCCCAGGGCAGGATGCCGTCCCGGAATTCCGTGACCTGCTTGCCCTCATGGACGACGATGGCGTCCTTGCCGACGAGGTCGATACGGCTGACATGGCTGTCGAGGTTGATGCGCACGCAGGGCCAGTTCAGCCGTGCGGCGACCTGCTCGATATGGGTCGACTTGCCGGTGCCGTGATAGCCCGAGACCATGACGCGTCGATTGTGGGCGAAGCCGGCCAGGATGGCGAGCGTGGTCGCCCGGTCGAAAATGTAATCCGGGTCGATCTCCGGCACATAGGCGTCGGCGTCCGAATAGGCCGGCACCTCCATGTCGACATCGATGCCGAACACCTTGCGCACGTCGACCTGCGTGTCGGGCATGTTGGCGATGTCGAGTTCCATCTTGTTCATGTCTTTCCTTACCGCGGCGTCTCAAGCCGCATGCGGTGTTTGCTGGCGCTGTAGTCTGACTTCGGCAGTTAGCACAGCCCGGCGGTCTTCAACAATTGGTAGGCCTGCACGACTTCGCGGAAGCGTTCCTCGGAGGCGCGGTCGCCGCCATTTGCATCCGGATGGTGCTTTTTGACCAGAGCCTTGTACTGCGTCTTGATGTCCTCGGCAGTGGCGGAGGCCTTCAGGCCGAGCGTCGACATCGCCTTCGCCTCGAGCGGCTTCAGCTTGCGGATCTGCGGGATCGCCGCATCGGCGCGCCAGTTCGGGTCGCGCATGCGCATCGAGCGCGCGGAGCCGGATTTCATCTCCGAGAACATCGGCGCGGTGGCGTTCGCGTCCATGCGCTGCGTGCCCATTTTCCAGGTCGGGCGGTTGCCGGTCAGCGCGTCCTTCTGGAACTTGGCGATCTCGTCGTCACCGAGGCCGGAGAAGTAATTGTAGTTCTTGTTGTATTCGCGCACGTGGTCGATGCAGAAATGCAGATACTGGCCCTCGCGGTCGCGGCCGGCCGGGGCCTTGTGCGTGCCGGGCTTTTCGCAGCCGGCCCACTGGCAGTTCTGCGCCGTCGTTTCCTCGACGCGCTTCTTTTTCTTCTTTCCGTCCGGATTGATTCGGATGGAATCGAAATATTTCGAAGTAGGCTTCATATGACCATGGTTATGGGGCGGCGGTCCGCCTCAAACAAGCATTGACAGTGGAAGATTCAACGCGGCAATTGCCGGTACAGCGCCCAAAGGGACGCACTGGTTTACCCGTCAAAGCGCAGAGTGGCAAGGTAGGAAGCAAATGGGTCCGATTGAAGAACGCATCGTCAAAAAAATCGAGGAGAGCCTCGCGCCGGAACGGATGGCGGTGATCAACGAGAGCCATCTTCACGCCGGCCATGCCGGCGGTTCGCCGGACGGGTCGGGCGAAACGCATTTTCGCGTCCGCGTCATCTCGCCGGCCTTCGAGGGCCTGAGCCGGATCGAGCGCCACCGCACGCTCAATGCGCTGCTCACCCAGGAAATCGCCGACGGCGTCCACGCGCTGGCGCTGGAACCGGCGGCGCCCGGCGAAAACGTGCGCTGGTAATTCCCTACCCGTTACAGGCGTAGAAACCGCGATAGCCGACAGTCGGCCCCCCATCCAGCGCAAAGACCAGTTCGGCGTCCGACCGCCAATCGGCATCGTCGACGAGGGAACGGACGGTCATGGTCACGCCCGGCGCCTGGTACGTGCTTGCGCCATTTTCGGCTTCACTGCCTGCAAGCGGCACGATCACGCCATTCAGCTTCATGACGGCGTCGCCGCCACCCGCCGCGATCCGGAGGATCGGATCGGTTTCCGGACTGCGATTGAAGGAACCCCCCCCGCCGGCGGGCAGCACCTCACCGGCTTCCTCCCCGCTCACCGGCGACGGGTCCAGTTCGGCGCGCAGCGTGTTGGCGAGCGCATCGTCGATCGTCCCGACGGTCGCGGGCGGGTCCTCGTAGATGGCTTGCACATTATTGCCGCCCGCGATGTCGGCGATCAGGTAGCGCATCTCGGCGATCTCCTTGCGCTGTGCGCCGATGATCTCGTCCGCCAGCTTGCGCACTCTCCGGTCGACGATCCCGGCGCGTTCCGAGGTCATGACCGCGATGGAATGGTGCGGGATCATCGCTCGCATGTAGCTCGTGCCGGACACGGTCGCCTGGCTCCTGACGAGCCAGAGAGACCCCGCGAAGACCACGATCGCGGCAACGAAAATCGCGATGTTGAGGGCAGTGTTCCGATACATGCCGAGCATGAAGGCGAGCATGACGAGCGCCATGGTCGCGCCCATCAGGATCGCCATGTAGAGCCGCGTCTCGGAAAAGAAGAGGTGCTCGAACGCATAGGTGTTCAGATACATCAGGACGAACATCACCACGGTCGAGGTGAGGATCATCAGTCCAAAGCGGACATAGGACATTTTCGCCTCCATTCTCCGGCCGCTCTTCGAGCGGGATCATATGGGTGACAATGTCACCGGCGCTTCGCGGTTCCCTTCCGGTCGGCGGAGAGCCGGTTTCCGTCAGTGAATTCCGTTGGCCCGTTGGAGTGAGCGCACATAGGCGACGATCTTGTCGACCTCTCCGTCGCTGACGCCCTCGACAGGCGGCATGTCGCCGAAATGCCAGTGATGGGCCCGTACGCCGCGCTGCGCGGCGATGTGGAAAGCCGCGTCGCCATGGTGGTTCGGCTCGTAGATGACATGAACCAGAGGCGGCGCGACGCCGTCCTGTCCGGCGGCGTTCTTGCCGTGGCAGGACGCGCAGTTCGCGTTGAAGAGCGCCTCTCCCGCCAATGCCTCCCCGGACAGGGCCGGCACGGTGACCTCGACGAGCGGAACGCCGGCGGCGGCCGTCTCCTGCGGCGCGGGCTGCAACGCGAACCGCCAGATCAGGATTGCCGCGACAGCGATCACGGTTGCGGCGACGATGATCCTGTTTGCCATGGTCAGTGCCTCCCGGACGCCGCGCTAGCGTGCGCGGCCGAGCAGGAAGCCGACCGCCACACCCGCCAGAAAGATCAACAGGACGATCGCGAGCATCCCGAAACCCATGCCGAAAAAGCCTCCCTCGCCGAAACCGTACATCATCGCGAAGCCTCCTCCCTGCGTGAAGTTACATAACGCCACGTCATAAAGGTTCCGGCCGCTGGAAGCTCAAGCCGGAAAACGGCTCACCGCTTGTCCGCCAGCATGGCGCGATAGGAGCGTGTCTGCAGCGCGTCTGCTGACAGGCCGAACTCGGCGGCCAATGCCTCGATCCTCGCCGCCCAGCCGGAAAGGCTTGCCTCGTCATCCGTCATCACCGCCAGTTCGACGAAGTCTCCGAGGCTTGGCACATGGTCCAGCGTCACGTGGAAATCGCCGAGGAACCAGATGTCGCGATGCTTTTCGACGCGGTCGATCTCGACACAGCCGAGCGCCGCCAGCATGGCGAGCGTCTTGTCGAAATCCTCCATGTCGGTTGCGATACATTCGTCCGGATCCGGCCCCTTGACGAACCACAGCACCCGGTTCGACGGCTGCATCGAGCGCACGACCTGCTGCTTGCCGGCGGTCGCGAGCCGTCGGTCCGGCCAGTCGAGAAAGATATCCGTCTCGCGGTTTTCGAGCGTGAAGGGCACGGCGCCGCGCGAATCCAGGCGCGCCCTGATCGCCGCCGGATCGGACGCCGCATATTTGCGCTCGACCTCGAAGCGTCCTTTAAAGTGATCGCCCGGATCGGCGAGCATGCCCTTGGCGGCGAGGCCGGCGGCGGGTTTGTTCATGAGGTCTTTCTCTCCATTCTTTCGGCGTCGCGTTAGCCGTGTGTCGGCCAGACGCGATGTTCGTCGTCGATCACCAGGACATGGCGGTGGCGTCGGCCGTGGACGCCCTGCAGGTGCGGGTGGTCGGGCGGCAGGTCGGGGTGTTCATGGGCGATCTCGGACGGATCTCCCGCCGGCCAGACGAACAGCGCGAGGATCGAGGCGGCCAGCGCCAGAACGCCGAGGGTCGCCATCGCCGCGCCCATGCCGAAGGCCTCGCCCGTCCAGCCGGCGAGCGGATAGGTGACCAGCCAGCAGGCATGCGACAGGGCGAACTGGGCGGCGAAGACTGCGGGCCTGTCCTCGCTATGCGCGGAGCGCCTGAGCAAGCGGCCCGATGGCGTGAGAATGGCCGAATAGAGCGTGCCGCTGACGGCCCAGACCGCCAGGAAACCGCTCCACGGCAGAAGGCCGTCGCCGATCATCCAGAGAGCATGGGCCATTGTCAGCGCGCCGAGCATGGCGGCGGCCGCGACCATGACCATCCGGTCCGGCAGCCGGTCGAGCAGGCGGGGCAGCGACAGCGCGGCCAGCATCGAACCGCCGCCGAAAGCGGCCAGCGCCTGCGCGACCTCGGTATCGCCCGCCGCGTAGCCGGAGCGGACGACGACCACCGTGTTGACGATGACGAAAGCGCCCGCCGCCGCCGCGGCCATGTTGAGCGCCAGCAGGCCGCGCAGCCTCGGCGTCGCGAGATAGATGCGCGCGCCGCGCGTCAGCCGCTCGAGGAAAGGCCGGGCGCGCGCCGTCTGCGGACGCCGGGAGACGGCGGTAGCCGTCACCAGCGCCGCGGAGCCGAGGAAGCAGATCACGGTGCCGCCGAAGAGCCAGTGATAACTCATCACCGCCAGCAGGATGCCGGCAAGGCCGGGGCTGACGAGGTTTTCCAGATCGTAGGCCAGACGGGAAAGCGACAGCGCCTTCGTGTAGTCCTTCTCGTCGGGAAGGATGTCCGGGATCACGGCCTGGAAGGCCGGGGTGAACGTCGCCGAAGCCGCCTGCAGGACGAAGATCAGCACATAGATCTGCCAGACCGCGTCGATGAAGGGAAGAAACAGGGCGACGGATGCGCGAACCAGATCCGCGCCGATCAGCACCGCCTTGCGCGGCAGCTTCTCGGCGAAGGCGTTGGCGACCGGCGCCAGCCCGACATAGGCGATCATCTTGATCGCCAGCGCCATGCCGAGGACGGCGCCGGCGCGGTCTCCCGCGAGGTCGAAGGCAAGCAGGCTCAGCGCGACGGTCAGCAGGCCGGTGCCCACAAGCGCGATCACCTGGGCGGCAAAAAGGTTGCGGTAGGTCGGGTGCTTCAGGACGCCGAGCATGATCTCATCCGCCCGATCGCATGTCAGACCGGCCGGATGCGCAGCTTGGTGATGCGGTTCTTCTCGCGCTTCATCACGACGAAACGCTTGCCGTGGAAGGTGAAGGCCTGTTTCTCGGCGGGGATCGTCTGGGCCTCGTGGATGACGAGGCCGGCGATGGTCGTCGCCTCCTCGTCGGGCAGGGCCCAGTCGAGCGCGCGGTTGATATCGCGGATCGGAACCGAGCCGTCGACGACCACGGAGCCGTCGGCCTCCTGGCGCAGGCCGGCGACATCGACATCGTGCTCGTCGGCGATGTCGCCGACGATTTCCTCGATGATGTCCTCCAGCGTCACGAGACCCTCCACCTCGCCATATTCGTCGACGACGAGGGCGACATGCGCCTTGCGGCGCAGGAAGGCGTCGAGCTGGTCGCGCAGCGTCGTCGTGTCGGGCACGAACCACGGCTTGTTGGCGACCTTCATGATGTCGATCTTCGACGGGTCGTTGTCGACGGCATGCAGCGCCCGCAACAGGTCCTTGGCGTGGACGATGCCGACGATGTTGTCGGTCTCGCCGCGCCAGACGGGCATGCGCGTATAGGGGCTTTCGAGGATTTCGGCGACGATGTCCGCCGGTTCCTGGTCGCCATTGACCATACGCATGTTCGTGCGGTGAACCATGATGTCGGAGACTTCCAGCTCGGCGAGGTCGAGCAGGCCGCCGAGGCGGTCGCGCTCCTCCTTGACCACCGAGCCTTCCTTGTGGAGCACCTCGACGGCGCCGCGGATTTCCTCATGCGCGCTCAGCATCGAGGCCGTATCGCTCAGATCGACGCCGAACATCTTCAGGATGCGCCGCACGAGCGCGTTGACGAGGCTCGAAAGCGGCCCGACGACGAGGACGAAGCGGCGGATGATCGGGGCGACGGTAAGCGCGAAGCGGTCGGGATTGGAAATCGCCCAGGATTTCGGCAGCACCTCTGCGAAGACCACCAGCGTGACGGTCATGGCGATGGTCGCATAGGCGACGCCGGTCTGGCCGAACAGGGTCAGGAAGACGCTGGTCGCCAGCGCCGAGCCGAGGATGTTGACGAGGTTGTTGCCGATCAGCAGCGCGCCGATCAGCCGGTCCTGGCGGGTCAGCAATGCGTTGACGGATTTGGCGTTCAGGTCGCCGGAGCCTTCCATCGCATGCATGCGCGCCCGCGACGTCGCGGTCAGCGCCGTCTCCGAGCCGGAGAAGAAGGCCGACATGACGACAAGCAGCAGCACCGCGCCGGCAATGATCCAGATTTCCATGACTATGCTCCGATCTTCTCGGCGAGGAAGGACCGCACCTCCGAATCCGGCACGTCTTTCGCGATGAAGGACTGGCCGATGCCGTGTGTCAGGATGAAGTTGAGCGCGCCGCGCGTCACCTTCTTGTCCTGGCGGATGAAGCCGAGCATCGTCTCGGCGTCGTGGAGATGGATTTTCATGGCATCGAGATTTGTCGGCAGGCCCGCCGTTTCAAGATGTGCGGCGACGCGTTGCGCATCGTCGGGGCTCGCGAGGTTCATGCGCGACGAGAACTGGTGGGCCAGCACGAGGCCGATCGCCACGCCCTCGCCATGGACGAGGATTTCCGGATCGTATTTCGCCGCCGCCTCCAGCGCGTGGCCGAATGTGTGGCCGAGATTGAGCAGCGCCCGGTCGCCGGTCTCGCGCTCGTCGCGGGCGACGACATCGGCCTTGGCGCGGCAGGATTCGGCGATCGCGTGGATGCGCTCCGGCCCGCCTGCCTCGATCTTTGGCCAGTTGGCCTCCAGCCAGGAAAAGAAATCCGGCCTGTCGATCAGGCCGTATTTCACGACCTCGGCGTAGCCGGCGCGGAATTCGCGCTTCGGCAGCGTGTCGAGCGCGCCGGTGTCGGCCAGCACGAGGCGCGGCTGGTAGAAGGCGCCCACCAGGTTCTTGCCGTGTGGCGCGTTGATGCCGGTCTTGCCGCCGACCGAGGAATCCACCTGGGCGAGAAGGCTCGTCGGCATCTGCACGAATTGCATCCCCCGGCGCACGATCGCCGCCGCGAAGCCGGCCAGGTCGCCGATCACCCCGCCGCCCAGCGCAATCACCGCGTCGCCGCGTTCCAGCCGCGCGTCGAGGATCTTGTAGACGACATCCTGCAGCATCTCGAAGCGCTTGGTCGGTTCGCCTGCCGGCAGCACGATTTCCGCGGCGTCGATGCCGGCCTTTTTCAGGCTTGCCGTCACGGTCGCGAGATGGTGTTTCGCGACGTTTTCGTCGGTGACGATCGCCGCGCGGATGCCGGGCAGGACCGCCGAAACATGGTCGCCGGCGCTTTCAAGCAGGCCCGGACCGATCAGGATGTCGTAGGAACGCTCACCGAGCGCGACATGCACGGTTTCGGCGGCTGCGGTCATGGTCATTTTCCGGTGTTTCCCGTCGTTTCGGCGTAAGCGCCGGAGGCTTCTTGTTCGGATGCCGGTTTGCCGGGCGGCGATTGCAGGAAGCCGGCAATGGCGGACGCGACATTGGCGGCCATTTCTTCCTTGGAGATATCCTGCGAGCGGACCTCGATATCCGCCAGGCGATAGACCGGATAACGTTCGCTGATCAGTTTCCGCATGACGCCGCGCGGATCGGGGGCGCGCAGCAGCGGGCGGTTCTGGCGGCGCGAGACCCGCTCCATCAGCAGGTCGATATCAGCCGACAGCCATACCGAGACGCCGTCCCGGCGGATCGCCTCGCGGGTCGTCTCGTTGATGAAGGCTCCGCCGCCGGTCGCCAGCACCTGCGGGCCGCTCTTGAGGAGGCGCGCGATGACGCGCTGTTCGAGGGCGCGGAACTCCGGCTCGCCATAATGCTCGAACAGTTCCGGGATCGTCATCTTCGAGACGGTCTCGATCTCTGCGTCCGCGTCGATGAAGGGCATATCGAGCAGCGCGGCGAGCTTGCGCCCCACCGCCGATTTCCCGGCGCCCATCAGCCCGACAAGCACCACGGAGCGCTGGCCGAGGCGGTCATGCACCGTGTCGCAAATGGCTTTGATTTCGGCGTCCATGGCTCGTTTCCGTCCCTTTTCCGCTTAGCGCATGAACCCGCTTGCCCTGTCAAGAATTGTCGGGCGGGCCGAGTTCGCGTTTGATTTTGCCGGCGGCGCGACGCATACCGGTTCACGAGACGAAAGGCGGTCGTTAAGATGGTCCCCCCATGCCTAGCCTGATTCGCTTCCTGTTTACCCTCGCCGTGATCGGCGGCCTCATCTATGGCGGCATGTGGGCGCTGGTGATGTATGTCGAGCCGAAACCGCGCGAGATGAGCGTGCGTATTCCCAGCGACCGGATCAATCCAGACTACTGACCGGCGTGTTTCTAACCGCCGGTAAACCTTCGCCATGCACAGTGGGAACGCGGCGGCGATTTCCTGTGCCGTGTTTGGAATGGAACGGTTCGGTAAACCGGGGAAGGAACAGCGGTCGTGATTGTGACTGACAAGTCGAACTCGAGCCACGACACCGTCATTCCGGGGCCGAGAAGCGGAACCCGGAAATCAGAGCCGTGCATCCTGCGGGTGTTCCCGATCCGGGAGACGGCGCAGCCTTCGGGCGCAATTGACCGGCCAGTTCTCGACACTCTCGGCTCTGGATTCCGGGTTGCGCTGCGCGCCCCCGGAATGACGGCATCCCATGGGCGCTCTTGCCGGGAGCCCAGGGCATGATCGACGCATTCCTTGAAATGATGAGCGCCGAGCGCGGCGCCTCCGAAAACACGCTCGCTTCCTATCGGCTCGATCTGGAAGACGCGGAGGCCTTCGTCCGCAAGGCCAGCGCGCGCAAGCTGTCCGACGCGATTTCGACGGATATCAGCGCCTGGCTGCAGAGCCTCGACGCCGCCGGCTTCGCCGCCTCCTCGCAGGCGCGCAAATTGTCCGCGCTCCGGCAGTATTTCCAGTTTCTCTATGCCGAGAACATTCGCGGCGACGACCCGACCGGCGTGATCTCATCGCCGAAAAAGGCGCGGCCGCTGCCGAAGGTGCTGAGCGAGGAGGAGGTCGGGCAATTGCTCGAACGCGCGGAGGCCGAGGCGCGAGACGGCGAAGCGCCGGCACGGGTCCGCATGGTCGCCATCCGCACCCGCGCGCTGCTCGAACTGCTTTACGCCACCGGCCTGCGCGTGAGCGAACTGGTGTCGCTGCCGGTCAGCGTCGCCTGGCGCGACGATCCGTTCTTCATGGTCAGGGGCAAGGGGGCGAAGGAGCGCATGGTCCCGGTCACCGACACGGCGCGCAAGGCGCTCGGCGAATACCTTGCCGCCCGCAACGCCGATCCGCGCGCCGACGACTGCGCCTGGCTGTTTCCGGCGGACAACTATTCGACCCATATCGCCCGGCAGGTCTTCGCCCGCGATTTGAAGGCGCTCGGGGCGCGCTGCGGTCTCTCCGCGGCGAAATTGTCGCCGCATGTGCTGCGCCACGCCTTCGCCAGCCACCTGCTGCAGAACGGCGCCGATCTGCGCGTCGTGCAGCAGCTTCTCGGCCATGCCGACATCTCGACCACGCAGATCTACACCCATGTGCTGGAAGAGCGCCTGCACCGGCTGGTGACCGAACATCACCCGCTGGCGGGCGCCTGAGCGGGCGAGCGCTCAAGCTTGACATCCGCCGCGTTTGCCTCCACGTCACGGCCAACAGGGAGACCCATCGGACCTCTTTAAATGTCATTGTACAGCTATCTCGAGTTCGAAAAGCCGATCGCCGATCTGGACGGCCAGATCATGGAGCTGAAAAAGCTGCAGCAGGGCGAGAGCGGCGGCGTTGACGTGGCCGAGGAGATCTCCCGGCTCGAAAAGCGCTCGTCCGAAGCGCTGGTCGAGATCTACAAGAAACTCGCGCCCTGGCAGAAGGCCCAGGTGGCGCGCCATCCCGACCGGCCGCATTGCCAGGCCTATGTCGATGCGCTGTTCACCGAATTCACGCCGCTGGCCGGCGACCGCAACTTCGCCGAGGACCAGGCGATCATCGCCGGTTTCGCGCGCTTCGGCGGCAATGCCGTCGCGGTGATCGGCCAGGAGAAGGGCTCCGACACGCAGTCGCGGCTGAAGCATAATTTCGGCATGGCGCGGCCCGAAGGGTACCGCAAGGCGGTGCGCATCATGGAACTGGCGAACCGTTTCGGCCTGCCGGTGATTACGCTGGTCGACACGGCCGGCGCCTATCCGGGCATCGGCGCGGAAGAACGCGGCCAGGCGGAAGCCATCGCGCGGTCGACCGAAATGTGCCTCAATCTCGAAGTGCCGATCGTCTCCGTCGTCATCGGCGAGGGCGGCTCGGGGGGCGCCATCGCGATCGCCACCGCCAACAAGGTCTACATGCTCGAGCACGCGATCTATTCGGTGATCTCGCCGGAAGGCTGCGCCTCGATCCTGTGGCGCGACGCGGCCCGTGCGAAGGACGCCGCCACGGCGATGAAGGTCACCGCTCAGGACCTGCTGGCGCTGAAGGTGATCGACGGCATCATCGACGAGCCGGTCGGCGGCGCGCATCGCGACAGCGGCAAGGTCATGGACACGACGCGCAAGACGATCGATTCCGCGCTCTCCGACCTCAACAAGCTCGACGGCCCGGCGCTGAAAAAGGCGCGGCGCGAGAAATTCCTCGCCATCGGCCGCGATCTCGGCTGATTGCCTGACCGCAGGGAAGCTGTCATACGGACGCCGCATTTTCGGCCAATTCGTGGCGCTGACAATTGCGTGACCGGGGCCGCTGAAACCTTGCGGTAAGCAATGGTCAACTATAAGCGGGGATCGATGATTTTTCCGAGGCAGTCAGGGATGATGTTCCGACGGACCGTGCTCGCGGCGACACTGGCCTGCGCGACCGCGCTCGCCGGGTGCGAGACCAGCGATGTGCTCGACCTGAAGGCCAATGCGCCGATCCCCGAAGACGTGAAGAGCTTCATGGCCGCCAACGGCATGACGAAATCGTCGCCGATCATGGTCCGCCTGTTCAAGGACGAGGCCGTCCTCGAAGTGTGGAAGCAGCGGGACACCGGCCGCTACGCCCTGGTGAAGAGCTACGAGATCTGCGCCTATTCCGGCAAGCTCGGCCCGAAGATCAAGGAAGGCGACCGGCAGGCGCCGGAAGGCTTCTACTCGATCTCCTTCAACCTGTTGAACCCGAAGTCCCAATACCATCTCGCCTTCAATACCGGCTATCCGAACCGCTACGACCGCGCCAATGGCCGCACCGGTTCGAACCTGATGATCCACGGCGCCTGTTCGTCCGCCGGCTGCTACTCGATGACCGACGAGAACATCGCCGAGATCTACGCCTTCGCCCGCGAGGCGCTGCGCGGCGGCAAGCAGGACGCCTTCCAGGTGCAGGCCTTCCCGTTTCGGATGACGCCTGAAAACATGGCGAAGCATCGCGACGACCCGAATTTCGAATTCTGGAAGATGCTGAAGGAAGGCTACGACCATTTCGAACTGACCAAGGTGCCGCCGAAGGTCGATGTCTGCGGCCGGCGCTATGTCTTCAACTCGGTGCCGGAAGAGGGCGAGTTCAACGCCACCGCCTCCTGCCCGCCGATGAGCATGCCAACCAATCTGCAGATGGCCTATCAGACCATGCAGACGCAGCAGGCACTGGCCTTCGACAAGGCTGTCGCGAAGCTGCAGGGCGGCCAGTCCAGCCCTTCTGCGCCGTTATCCAGCCTGTTCGGCTCCTCCAACAACTGATCCGATGGCCGAGACCTATGATCTGCGGGGCCTGAAATGTCCCATGCCGGTCCTCAAAACGCGCAAGCGCATGATCGGTCTCAAGGCGGGCGAGCGCCTGTGGGTCCACACCAGCGACCCGCTCGCCGTTATCGACATCCCGCATTTCTGCCAGGAAAGCGGCCACGCGCTCATCGAGAGCGAAACGGCCGAAGGCGGCCATCGCTTCCTGATCGAACGGGGCGGCTGATCTTCACATTCCCGGAATGGCCAGCGGATTATCGGTGAGCGCCTGCGCGTCCGGCCGGTCCGGGGCGATTCCGCCGGTAAAGGCGGCGAACAGGCCCTCGATATGGGCGCGGTTGCCGTTCCGTGCGATGACGACGAGCCGCGTCTCGGGCGTCCGTCCGCCCCAGCCGTCGAGGCGCACCGGCGGGTGGAACACCGATTGCACGCCGTGGACGACCAGCGGCCTGTCCGGCTGCTCGACCGTCGCGACCACGCCCTTCATCCGCAGCAATTCGCGCGGCATGGAGGAACGCAGGAGGTCGATGAACATCTCCACCGTCGCCGCCGGGATCGGCCTGTCATGGGTCAGCGTGAAGGCCTCGATCGATGCGTCGTGGCGATTGACGTCATGATGATGGTGGCCATGGCCGTGATCTTCCGCCGGGACGTCGGCGGCCGTCAGCGCGGCGTCGTCCAGCGCCAGCACGAAATCCTTTGCCTGCGCGTCGACGGGCGCGACCAGCGGGTTGAGCGCGGACATGGCTGCCCGCAATGCGTCGGTCGGCGGCGCGATGTCGGTCTTGGTCAGCACGATGCGATCGGCCAGCGCCACCTGCTTTCGCGCCTCCTCGTGGCCTTCCAGGCTGGCGAGCCCGGTCGCGGCGCAAACAACGGTCACGACGCTGGCGACATGGAAGCGCTCGTTGAGGCCCGGCGTCGCGATGATCGCCTGCAGCACCGGCGCGGGGTCGGCGAGGCCGGTCGTCTCGATGACGACGCGGTCGAGCGCCGCGCCGGCGTCGATGCGCTCGGCGATCTGGATGAGCGTGTCGACGAGGTCGCTGCGCACCGTGCAGCACAGGCACCCGTCGGACAGTTCGATCATCGGCTCGGAGCCCTCGGCCGCCTCGACCAGCAGGTGGTCGATGCCGACATCGCCGAACTCGTTGATGATGACCGCCGTGTTGGCGAAGCCGCCGGACCGGATCAGCCGGTTGAGCAGCGTCGTCTTGCCGGCGCCGAGAAAGCCGGTCAGCACATGCACAGGAATCGACTGGACGGGAAGCGATCGCATGGCCTGCCTCACGCGCCGCTGTCTTCCGGCCGGAATTCGGGGATAGGGATCGCCCGGTCGCCGGTGAGGTCGAGCCCCGCGGCCTGGCGCGCCTCGGCAACCTCGTCGGACAGCCGCACCGGGCGGAGGTCCGGCACGGGGATCTCGTCGACATACTGGCCCGCCAGCAGGATCGCTGACATGGAGGCGCCCTGCGCGCCGCCGGTGTAGATCGTCATCGTCGCCGGCTCGCGCGTCAGCGGATGCAGGTTGGGCGAGGCGAACTGGTCGAGCGAGCGGTCCGCCCAACGCGCATCGTTTGCCTCCTGCGAGCAGACGGTGGCGCGGACATTGGTGATGTCCTTCGACCGGTCCTCCGGCGGCGACATCGAGGCGAGCACCGGCTCGAAGCTCTCATTGCCGACCTCGGCGAAGGCGGCCTCCAGCAGGTCGGCGGCCTTCTCGGCGCGGCGCTTGGAGCTCATCTCGCCGAGCACGACAGCGATCAGCGTCGTGCCGTTGCGGGTCGCCGAGCCGATGATGTTGAAGCCGGAATCGCAGATATAGCCGGTCTTCATGCCGTCGGCGCCGTCGAAGCGTCCGAGCAGCAGGTTGTAGCCGGTGAAGGTGTGCTCGCCGTCCTTGAGCGCCTCGGTGGAGAAATAATGGTCGTATTGCGGGTATTGCCGGCGGATCGTGCGCGCCAGAACGGCGAGATCGTAGGCGGTCGAATATTGCGCGGGATCGTGCAGGCCGTGCGGATTGACGAAATGCGAATCCTCCATGCCGAGGCTCCTGGCCGTGGCGTTCATGCGCTTGGCGAATTCCTCGACAGAGCCGGAAATGGATTCGGCGATCGCCACGGCGATGTCGTTGGCCGACTTGACCAGCATCATCTTCAGGGCGTTGTCGAGCGTGATGATGGTGCCGATCGGATAGGCCATGTGGCTCGGCGGCTTGCGCGCCGCTTCGAGCGAGATGCGCACCGGCGATTTCGGCGTCAGCCGGCCGGCCTCGATCTCCTGGAAGGCGATCAGCGCGGTCATCAGCTTGGTCAGCGAGGCGGGATGCCAGCGCTCATATTGCCGCTCGGCCTGCAGCACGCGGCCCGTCTGCACATCAACGACCATGGACGGATTGGCTGAAGCCGCGCCCGCGACGAGTGCGAAGAGGAGCGCGAATGCGAAGCGAAGCATGGGCGATCGTTGTCCGGCGAACATAGACATTCCCTTGGCGATGAGGCGGCCCCGCGCCTGTGTAGGCGAAGGCGGGACCGGCGTGCAAGCCATCGCGGGCCCGCCCGCAAGAACTTGCCTTGCTCTGTGGGAGAAATGTGCCACTGACATGGCGGATCAAGTGGAAGTTGTTCCCGGACGGGGCTTGTTCTCTTTGCCGGCCGCCGCCATGTTCGTTTCAACGCCCCAACGAAGGACTAGTTCATGCCGATTCTCAACCGCGCCCACGAAATGGCGGAGGAAGTGACAGGCTGGCGCCGCCATCTTCACAGCCATCCCGAATTGCTGTTCGACGTGCACGAGACGGCCGCCTTCGTGGAAGAGAAGCTGAAGAGTTTCGGGTGCGACGAGGTTGTCACCGGGCTCGGCCGCACCGGCGTCGTCGCCGTTATCAAGGGGTCCAGGGGGCCGGGCGAGACGCTCGGTTTTCGCGCCGACATGGATGCGCTGCCGATCAAGGAGATGACCGGCAAGGACTATGCCTCGGAAAATCCCGGCAAGATGCATGCCTGCGGCCATGACGGCCATACCTCGATGCTGCTCGGCGCGGCGCAATATCTCGCCGAGACGCGCAATTTCGCCGGCACGGTGGTGGTCATCTTCCAGCCGGCGGAAGAAGGCGGCGGCGGCGGCCGCGAGATGGTCGAGGACGGGCTGATGGACCGCTTCGGCATCGACCGCGTCTACGGCATGCACAACATGCCGGGCGTGCCCGTCGGGCAGTTCACGATCCGCAGCGGTGCGCTGTGGGCCTCGACCGACGAATTCAGGATCACCATCACCGGCCGCGGCGGCCATGCCGCATGGCCGAACCAGACGATCGATCCGATCGTCATCGGCGCGCAGATCGTCCAGGCCCTGCAGACGATCGCCTCGCGCAACGCCGACCCGGTCTCGGCGATCGTCGTCTCGGTGACGCAGTTCCACGCCGGCACGGCGCATAACATCATTCCCGAGGAGGCCGAGATCGGCGGCACGGTCCGGGCGCTCTCGCCGGAGAACCGCGAACTCGGCGAGGTCCGCCTGCGCGCGATCGCCGAGAACATCGCCGCCGCCCATGGCGCGACGGCCGAGATCGAGTGGCGCAAGGGCTATCCGGTGATGATCAACCACAGCGGCGAGGCGGATATCTGCGCGCAGGTCGCCGGCGGCGTGGCGGGCGACAATGCGGTCGAAACCGAGGCCGCGCCGATGATGGGCGGCGAGGATTTCGCCTATATGACGGAAGAGCGGCCCGGCGCGATGATCCTGATCGGCAATGGCGACACGGCGGGTCTCCACCACCCGGCCTATGACTTCAACGACGAGATCATCCCGCTCGGCATCTCGTACTGGGCGGCGCTCGCCGAGGGCAACGGCAAGGCCGCCTGAGGGCCGCCTTTACGAGTTTTCAAAGCGATCGTGCTCTGGTATCAGCGACGCGTGCGGTCCCGTAGCTCAGCAGGATAGAGCATCAGATTCCTAATCTGAGGGTCACAGGTTCGAATCCTGTCGGGATCGCCAGATTTCCGCCTACCGGTTTTCTCGGGACGCGCGGGCGCTCATCCCGCGTAGCCGAACGCCGCGTAGGTGTCGGTTGACCGGTCGCGCCCGGTGGCGGCTTTTCGCAGCCTGGCGAGGTAGAGAAGATAAAGAAACTTCTTGCCGGCGATCAGCGCCTCGTTCTCGCTTTCGAAGGGGCCGAGACGGCGGCGGCGATATCGGAAGAACCAGAGGCCGTTACGATATTCGACGTCTAGCTCCTTGTCGTGGACGGTACGCATGAACAGCTCCGCGATACTTTTCACGTATCGGGAAAATGCGCGTATGGCGGGATTGGTTCCCGTTAAAATTGAATTTCGTTCCGGTTTTTGCCCTTCAGGCAGACTTCACGACCGTTCGAAGGTCGTGCCGCTGAAGCTCTCGACGGCGAAATCGGCGCCGGCCTGGTTCATCTTGACGGTGTAGCCGACGGCGATGATCGACAGGAACATCAGCGCCAGCATCAGACGTGGAAGTTGGTTCACAGCCATTTTGCCTCTCCTGGATGCGGCGTCTTTTCGCGCCGTTATCTCGGAATGATGGGAGACTACCCCTTCCAAAAGGTTGCCGGCGTGTATTTCGTCACACGCGATCCGTGTCAAAAATGAGGCGTGGCTAATATTGGCTTAAGCCGCCGCCGCGATTCCCCGTTTTCCGGGGATCACGTCCGGGTTTGCCGGCGTCGGTCCTGGCGATCCGAACTGCCGGTCAGCACTTTCAGGCCCTCTTTCAGCCATTCGCTGATCCTCGGCCGCAGCGTCTTCTTGCCGATGATGCGCGCGCGGTGGAGGGAAAAAACCGGCAGGACGGGGACGACGCCGCGTTCGGCGCGAAGCGATCGGGCGATCGTGTCGAGATGCGGGTGGCGTCCGTGCAGGATCTTCATGTCGCGCGCCAGCGGCTGCGGAAATTCGAGCTTGTAATTATAGCTGTTGGTCAGGGGCAGGCAGCGTATCCCGCTTTCATACATGGCCTGGCGCAAGGGCGGCTGGTCCTGACCATTGTCGTCGCCATGGAGTTCGAGCCAGCGGTCGATCAGCGCCAGGACCGGCTCCGAAAGCCGATAGGCGATGACCCCGGCATTCCAGACCGGTGCGCATTCGGGAATGCCGCGATACCGCTCCTTCAGCCTTTGCAGGACGGATAACGCCATCGCCATGTCGTAGCCGTCGAGCGCCTCGAACAGCTCGGGCACTGGCGCCGCCATGTAGGTGTCGGTGTCCAGATAGAGCGTCTTTTCGAACGGGCTGCGTTTCAGGGCCGCCATTTTCTGCGCCTTGAAGCCGAGCCCGTCTTCCGGCGGCGACACCATGTCGAAGAGGTTTTCGGGCGGCGTCCGGTCGGTGACCAGGGCGAGCGGCATATCGGGCATGCAGGCGCGCACGCTGCGGGCGGATGTCACCGCCTCGTCGAGATATTGCGCACCGATGGCGTAATAGAGGATGCCGGCATCGGACCTCCCGCCCTCCCTGTCATTTGGCATGCTCGCAGTCCCTCTTCGTCAGGCCGGATTCGACCACCCTTGGCGGACGGTTGTCCCTGCCCGCGTTTTCCGTTCGAAAAAACACGCCCGCCCTGTCGGCGCGGCAATTGCATTTCGGGTCGTTTCCAATATTCTGAGTATAGTTCTCAAGTTTTACCATAGGTAAGGTGCGGTCTTGGAGGTTTTCTCTCCCCGGCAAACCAATATGGGCCTGTTCGTGCAAATGCACGATAAGGGTTTCTCCGTCGCGGAAATTCGCCGTTTGCAGCAATGCTATTCCACGGCCTGCGGGATGTTCAACGGCCGTTACCGCAAGACCGGCCGTCCCTTCATGTGCCATTCGGTCGGCGTCGCGTCCTCGGTCGCCGAGTTCAGCCGCGATCCGGACATGGTGCTCGCCGGCCTGTTTCACGCCGCTTACGACAGCGGCCAGTTTCCCGACGGCCGCAACGGAAAGACGACCAGGCGGCATCGCGACTGGCTTGCCGGAAAGATCGGATCGAAGGCCGAGGCGATCGCGGCGCGTTATCTCGCTTTCGATTTCGAAACCGGGGTGCCGGAACGGCTGCTGGCCGAAGGGTTCGATGACGGTGACCGGGATTTGCTGCTGATCGCGCTCGCGCACGAGGTCGACGATCTCGCCGATGGCGGTCTCGCGCTGGCGCCCAAATATGGCGATTCGATCGTTTCGCGTGTGACATCCTGCACAGAGCTCGCGCGGCAAATCGGTCAGCACGATCTGGCCGAATGCCTGGTTGCGCATGGAAGACGCCACGAGGAGCTTGCCTGGATGCGTGAATTGCAGCCGGACAAGCTTCGCGGCTTCCGGATCGTCCCCCGGCTGCGCGCATATCTTCGTCTGCGCCGCGCGGCCGCGCGCGGCAAGGATGCCAGGTTTTTCTAGATCGGGAGCGGTTTTGACCGGGCTTTCACTCATCGTCGAAATGGACAATGCCGCGTTCATGGAATGGGACGAGGTCAGCGTTTGTTTCGACGCGCTGCGCCGGGAACTGGAGGAATGGAAATCGAGCCGTCCCGATGCCGGCGCGGAAGTGATCTTCGTCCAGCCGGGCGACGCCGCGGATGCACAGGCATTGCGCGAGAAAGTCGAGTCCCAGGTCCCGGCGTTGGCGCAGCTTGCCGCGATGCAATTCCGCTGGGTTCCCGATGGCCGCTATTACGATCTCAAGAATGAGGGCGTCCGGTCCGCGAAGGGCGATGTCGTCGTCTTCTACGATTCCGACACGACGCCGGAGCGCGGATGGCTGAAGGCCATGGCCGAGCCCTTCGACGATCCCGGCCTTATCGGCGTCTACGGCATGACGACGCTGGCCTATGACGATTTTCTGTCCCGCGTCTATGCGTTGTACTGGTTCTTTCCGCTGCGCAGGAACGATGACCGCAAGGCGGCGAAACGATCGTTGAACGCCAACAATTGCGCGTTCCGCCGCGACTGGATCGCCGCCAATCCGTTTCCGTATCATCCCGGGTTCAAGGTGTCGTGCAGCATGCTCTGGCGCCGCATTCTCAGCGAGAACATCCCCATGGTCCGCGTCGATGTCTGGGTGCTTCACAGGCCGCCGCGCGGGCTGGATTTCTTTGTCTGGCGCGCATTGGTCGCCGGACGCGACCAGGATCGCCGCTATGCCGAATTCCGGTCGCCGAACCGCGGCAAGCGGCTTGGGCATGCCTTTTCGCGGCTTATCTCGCAAATGTGGGAAACGGCCCGCCGAACAATCCTGCATCACGCCGATGTGGGGATCCCGGCCTGGCAGGCGCCGGCGGCCTTCCTCCTGTGGTCGGGCTTCGTCCTGCTGACCTTCGCCGGCCATGTCGGCCATGTCCTTCGCGGCGGCGATGATCGGGTCGAGACGGTCCCCGATGCGATCAAGGTCAGCTGATGACCGACGAGCCGCTGATTTCGGTCATCACGCCGACCTACAATCGCGCCCATGTCCTGGGGCGCGCCATTGGAAGTCTCCGCAGCCAGACGCTGGACAATTACGAACATATCATCGTCGACGACGGGTCGTCCGACGATACGAGAGATATCGTCGCCGCCTTCGCGGACGATCGCATCCGGTATCTGGCGCTGCCCGAGAGGCGCGGCGCCAATACGGCGCGCAATGCGGGGCTCGACATGGCGCGCGCGCCGCTCGTGACCTTCCTGGATTCCGACGACGAATACCGGCCCCACCGTCTCGAGACGACGGTGGGGCTGTTTTCCCGTCACCCCGAGATCGGTCTGGTGTCGACCTCCTTCATCACCGAAAAGGGCGGCGTTGCGCTGAAAAGCATCAATGGCGATGCCCTCCTTGCGCCCGACACCTTCGAGCGCGCGCTGATTTCCCACGCCATCTTCATCGCCGGATCGGCGATCACGGCGCGGCGTTCAACGATTCGCGCCGCCGGCGGTTTCGATCCGACGCTGTGGCGCATGCAAGACCGCGAATTGCTCCTGAGGATGGCGCGCGGCGAAGGGGTGCTGCTGTCCTCGGATGTCGACTGGATCAAGCATGAGAGCCCGGATTCGATCTCCCGGCCGATCGAGGGATACGTCCAGGCGTTTTCCGAACTCGCGGCCCGGCATCCGAACCTGCGGGAGAATTATCCGCGGATCGTCGCCTATATCGTGGCGCGCCACATTCTTCACGCCCTGCTGCGCCGCCGCCCCGGTCTCGCCCTGGCGGAGTATCGCGCCAATCGCCGAAGCCCGGCGCTGCGCTTCACGCCCGCGGACCTCGTCGCCGGCTATATAGAGGGAAAGAAGCTCCGCCGGCAGGTCCGCGAGGACGTGCGGCGGGCGCCGGTCCCGGCGCCGCGCCCTTCGCCAGCTGCGGGCGACGTCTCCGGCGTCATCCAGGCATGCTGAGAAAACGCCAGAACGGCAGCAGCTTTTCGAAATGGCCCAGGCAGTCCTGCATGAGGCCGGGACCGGTCGCCGAGTGCGGGCCGTCGAAATCGCGCCATACCGCAAGCCCCTTGTGCAGCGACAGCGCCGCATAGGGGTGGTCGGCGGGGAACCCGGCCGGCACCCGCTTCAGCGCCGGCTCGCTCAGCCGGTAGCCGTCGGCGACGAGGCCGTCGATCATCTTTCCCAGTTCCTTGCCGCGCGCGCCCGCGATCGTCTTGCGATAGCGCTCCAGCATCGGCTTGGGGAATTCGAACGTGCCGCATCCCACGGTGCAATACTCCGTCGAAACGCCGAACATGAAGGACGGCGCGCCCTGGCCGCCGCCGACAGGCGTCCAGGAGATGTGGATATGGGCGTTATAGGGCGACTTGTCCTTCGAGAAGCGGATATCGCGGTTGATGCGGAAGATCTTCGGCTTCTGCGCCGCGCCGGTCAGCCGCTCCAGTTCGCCGGCCATGATGTCGGAGAAGGCCTTGGCCGGGGCCTTCACAGCGGCCTCGTAGGTCTTGCGGTTGGCGTCGAACCAGTCGCGGCTGTTGTTGGCCTTCAGGCCGGCGAGGAAGGCGAGGGTTTCGTCGCTGAAGCCGGAAACATCCATTGCGGGCATGGCGTGTCCTCCAGAGCCGTTCATCTTAAAATGGAATCGTTTGAACGCCGGGATTTCGCGGTCTGGAAAGGAGCGTGAGGCGACGCGGTGCAGGCACCGCGAGCGTCGCGCGACAATGTCCAGGGCGTGAAAGACCAAGTTCAAGCGATTGCAGTTTAGAACGGAGTTCCAAAGCTTTACCCGCCTCAAGGCTTGGATGGATTTTCCGC
>NZXU01000094.1 GCA_002698425.1 Ahrensia sp.
CCCGACCAGCTCCACCCGGTCGGGCGCTCACCGCCGGGCCCTTCAAAGGGGTCCCTTTTGGACGCCGATCGGGGGTCCCGATTCAATGCCGATTGACAGCGATTGCATGCATAATCGGTCTGACTTGATAATTTTGAGAGTTCGCCTGTTGCTACCTAACAAGAATGGGCGATCCTTCGGGAACACGTCCGTAGAGGTCGATTACATCCTGGTTCATCAAGCGCACACAGCCACTCGACACCGCCTTTCCAATTGTCCAGTATTCAGGCGAGCCGTGTACGCGATAGAGTGTGTCTACTCCATCCTCGAAGATGTACAATGCTCTGGCACCGAGTGGATTTGTGATGCCTGGCGGCATTCCTCCATTGGCAGCGCTCCATTTCGCCAATTCCGACTCGCGCTCGATCATCTCTGCGGGAGGTGTCCAGGTGGGCCATGCCTTCTTGGCGGCGATCGTCGCCCTACCGGACCAGCCGAAACCAGCCCGTCCGAGACCCACGCCATACCGCATCGCTTTCCCGCCCTCCTGCACGAGGTATAGATAAAACCTGTTCGTCTCCACAACCAACGTGCCGACCGGCTCTGATGTCCGGTAGTTCACCTGACGTCGCCAAAAGCGCCTCGGCACCTTCGTCAAGTCCACGGCAGGAATGGGAAAACGCTCGTCCGGCATCGGCCCGTACATCGCCCGGTACTGCTCACCGATCGAGGGCTCGACCGCTTCGGATGCGCGGGGATCGCCTACATCGGAGGATGTGCATCCAGCCATGGACAGGCCCGCCAAACCAATCGAGCCGCCCAGGAAGCCTCTGCGGGAGATGGATGTGCGCTGAAGTGTGTTCATATGGAAGGAATGCCTTTGTTATTGCAACAGCAACAGACGTCTGTCGGATGTCCGGTGCTGCCTATCGGACTACGACGCGCGTGCCAGTTGGAACCCTTGCGAAGAGATCGATGACGTGGTCGTTCAACATTCGGATGCAGCCGTTCGAGACCGATCTGCCTATCGAGGACGGCTCGTTGGTGCCGTGGATACGATACAAGGCGTCCTTACCATTCCGGTACAGATATAACGCCCTGGCTCCGAGCGGATTGCCGGGGCCTCCCGGCACGCCGTCGGCGTAGCGCGCGTACTTGCCGGGATTGCGACGGATCATGTTGTTGGTGGGACGCCAACTCGGCCATTCGGCTTTTCTGCCGATAGCGGCTTCGCCCTTGAATGCCAGGCCGGCGCGTCCGACACCTATGCCATATCGGCGCGCCTTACCAAGGCCAAGCACGAGATAGAGATAGTGACTTGAAGAATCGACGACCACAGTGCCCGA
The DNA here is from genome assembly GCA_002698425.1 of Ahrensia sp. The sequence continues at coordinate 1,326 of NZXU01000094.1, forward strand.
GGCAAATCCTTCGAAAGGCACCAGCTGAGGCATATATTGCTCTTCGATTTCCGGCTGTGTTCCGGCTGCGCTGGCGGGAATGCCACTGACCGCCATAGCCAGTGAGCAAACTGCGAGAAAGGAACGTCGTGTAACGTGCATGAAGTTCTCCCATGTCCTGTCGGAATTCAGTAGCGTCCAAACGACGCGCGCCGAGTATCAGGAAATAATGGGAGGGTAGTCAGGTGGCGATCTGTGCCAGCCGGACAATCGGTCGACTTTGCAGAAGGGCGTGTGTATTCCATCGAGCCCGAGGCGTAATTGAGCCGAAATGAAGGGCATCAGGTGATGGTTTGCGCAATGGCCGAAGACGACAGAACTTGCCACATCATCCGCATCTACATCCGCCGATGTCGCCGAAAGGAACCCCGCCTCGCGCTCAGGGGAAGCGAAAGCGTCCAAGCCACACATCCCGGCAACGGTTTCGGCAGCCGATGCCTGAAACAGCGTCATGAACAACAGGGCAAGTGAAATCGCCAGCGCGCGCATTAGAAACCTCTAGCGCACGCCGGACAACAATGCCATATGCTTTCTGGGGACGTTGACGCGGCATCTTGTGGCGCGAGCCGCATGCGAACTCTCTGCAAATTTCAATCGACCGCACCTACGAGGGGTTCTTGCCCTGCGCGAATAGTGACCCAACGCCCCGCGTGCTTTGTGTCTTGTCGTTTGAGATATCGATAGTCGGTAGATCGCCACAGCCGGACGCGGTCGTCCAGATTGTCGAGAACAAAATCTCCTTTGTCGGTGCGGACAGTGAGTACAGCGTGCCCCTCCCCGTCGGGCTTCCGAACGACCGTAAGGAGGAGATTCGCGAGCGGCAGACCTTTGCCGCTCAGCCGCTTCCGTTTCTCGAGGGCAAAATCCTCACAGTCGCCGCTCCCCTCCGGATAGGTCCAGACCTCCTCGCTTCCGTAGTTGTCTAAATCACTGACTGGCCTTACGGCCCGGTTTACGCCAACGGTCGTAACCGTGAGTTGGTCCAAGAGCGATGGTGAGAGATTTACCGGGCGGACGTTCGACGGTTGCGCAGCACATTCTCGCGGTATTCGCCGACAGAGCTCATAGTGTCCGATCGGCTGAGACGTTAGGCCTCCAACCTCCATGAAGTCGCCCGGAGCGGCCGCTTTCGGGGATACCTGTCCAGCAACCAGAATGACGGCGCTTCCGAATGATGCCAGTAGCGTGCGCTTGAGATTCATTGCCCACCACTCCTTAATGTTAGGAAAATGTTAATTTCCGGCGAGTTCGCGTGTCAACGGATCGGGCATGCACAACCGAGCCGTAAGCGGGTTCTCCACAATTGAACCAAGTCAACGTCCCGGCCGGACTCCCGCGAGAGCGGTTCCGGACTATCATTTCAATGGCAACCGCGAACTCATCAGGCTGCAAGAACCACGCGCATCGCCGCCGCGGATTTGCCGCAAAGGCATTGCAGTGGGTTTGACACTCGGCGAGCGGCTCACCTGTTAGCGATTCGTAAAGGTTAACGGGCGATTGTGGAGGCTTGCCAACTGACGGAGGGAATGTGCTTATTTCGGGGAGCCGGGCGGCGAATGCGGCACGAAAGATCGCGGCGCACGCAGCTGCGGTGCTTGTTATCGGGGGCTCCGTCAACCTCGCCATGCCCACGCAGGCAGCGCTCCCCGAGCGTGCTGCGGCGGCGCCAAACCCGGCATCAAGCGAGCCGTCTCTACTACCCAGAAGGTTATCCGACGCGGCGACGTGGGTAAACCGAACGGAGAAGGGCTCTCGGCCGAGTTCCCTCAGGCTGCAAGTGAGAAAGTCGCTGACCGACCTCGCGCCTTGGAACAAGTACTTCGTCCGCCCCTCGATTCCGATCGTCCGGCAAATACGACGGCCCGAAACATCCGATCCCGAACTCGCTATCGCGCGCGCGTTTCATACACCCGAACATGACCGATACGCGGGAGTTCCGACGGTCCTCAGGGAACTGGTCACCAATGATCGAGCCGATGCCTTGGCTACCGCATACGCTCCATTCGAACCGGAACATCTTGTTCTGTCCGCATTCGACAGTCTGTTCGCTGACGAAGCGCGCGCGGAGGACAGGTTCATACCGCCCGCTACCGAGGGGGATCACGAGTGGATCCAGACACCTCTCCCGCCCGAGACATTCTCCGCGGTTCAACAAAGATGCCTCGCCACCGCCGTCTATTTCGAGGCGAGAGGAGAAGCGCCGAAAGGTCAAGCCGCGGTTGCGCAGGTCATCTTGAACCGCGTCCGAAACCCTGTCTTTCCGGGCACTGTTTGCGACGTCGTGTATCAAAACGCGCAGCTTTCGAACCGCTGCCAGTTTTCCTTCGCATGCGATGGCCTTCCCGAGCGCGTTGCCGATCGATCAGCGTATGAACTCGCCGAAGAAATCGCGATGGCGGTGAGCGCCGGAAAGATCTTCATTTCCGAGGTCGCGTCGGCAACCCATTATTTTGCGGACTATGTGCGACCTCGCTGGGCAGACGCTATGGAAAATATAGCCAACATCGGGGCGCACCGGTTCTATAGAACCTATGACGGTGGATGGAGCTAGCGTCCTGCAATGGAATGCTTTTTTGGTAGTCCGCAAAACGCTGTTCTCCAGGGCTTCCAGACAACAATTCCTCGCGCGCCACCTGCAGAACGTCGCATCGCTGATCCATTCTTGCGGTACCGTTCTGTCGCCGTCGCTCCGGCTTGGTGTTACTTCAGGATGCCGAATATCTGCTTATCGGATGAGCGTGATCGCCTCATGATCCGTCTCCTTCGTCAAGGAACAGACGAACTCTAGGCGAGGCCAATTCTGGAGCATGTCTGCAGAGGCGCCGACAATGCGCCGATTGCGGCATCGCCACTACCCTCACGGGAACGAACAGGACGATTCCTGCGAAATTGCGAGCCGATGAAAAACAAGCGATCGTATCATTCCGTCACTTGCTGCGCGCCCATGCGATGGCATCCTCCCTTTCAAGGCTGTCGAACCAACGCATTTCGGAACGGGTAAGGGCGGCGGCGAGCTTCGAGCCCCACTCCATGCACGCCTCGTCGCCGATGACGGCAATGCGGGAGAAATCGTTTCGATGGGCGGTATCCATCTTCAGGTCTTCGCGCAGGGCCGCGAGACTTTCGTAGCCATCGAATTTGGTCAGATCGACAACAAGGCCGGGTTTCTGCTCTATTGCGAGCCGTTCGTGGAGCAGAACGTTCATCAGGTTCAAATCGTTTTCGGTGAGTTTGCCCTCGCAGGCGATGCCAATGACGTTGTCATGATCTGTCAGCGTCTCGGTGAACATGGGCTTCCTCCTTTTCTTCGGGTTTGCCGTGACCGTAGAGGTCGGCGTTCTGGTGTTGGTTGTCCTCGTGCTCGAACTCGAGGCTGGAATGGCCGATGCCGAAATCGTCCTTCAGTCGGCCCTTGATCGCGGCTTTGATATCTTCGATACGGCCCCAGCCATCCGTGGTCAGGACGACGTGGCAGTCGAGCGCGGCCTCGTGCTCCTGCATCTGCCACAGATGCACATGATGAACATCCGCGACACCGTCCACACCCCGCATCGCCTCGACGACGGCCTCGTTGTCGATGTCGGGCGGGCTGCCGAGCATAAGCGTCCGGATCGGACCGCCGATCTCGGTGAACGCCAGATAGAGGATATAGAGCGCAATGCCGATGGTGATGGCCGGGTCGACCCACCGCATGTCGTAAAGGATGATGAGTGAACCGCCGACGATTACCGCCACGGAGGCAAGCGCGTCCGACAGGTTGTGCAGGAAGAGCGCGCGGATGTTCACGCTTCCCTTCTGCATTGAATAGGTGAGTAGCGCCGTCAGGGTATCGACCACCAGCGCGACGCCGCCCAGTATCACGACCGTCCAACCTGCCACCTCGGGCGGGTCGATCATCCGCATGCCGCCCTCATAGATCAGGTAAAAGCCGATCAGGATCAGGGTGGTGTAGTTAATAAGCGCGGCGATAATCTCGATCCGGCGGTAACCGAAGGTCATGCGCGCGTCTGCGGGTCGGCGCGCAATTTTGCGCGCTGCGAAGGCGATCACGAGCGACGCCATGTCAGAGAAGTTGTGAAGGGCGTCCGCGATCAGCGCGAGGCTGCCGGCGAGGATCCCGCCGACAACCTGGGCGACGGTCAGAAGGCCGTTGGCCCAGATGGCGATAGAGACGCGCCGGTCGCCAGACTCGGGATCGATGTGAGCGTGGCCGTGATCATGCGGCACGGTTTGTCTCCTCGTGTCTGTGGTTCGGTCGGCTGAGCCCAAGGTTCTGCGGCAATACTCCCCGTCGGATCGTGCGCACCCGGGCGTTCATCCAGTGCCGGATGACGTGGCGATAGAGCAAGTCGCGCATGAAACCGAAATCCTGACGGTGTTTTGAGTAGAAGCCGTCGGGCGCTTCGAAGGTTCCGAAATCGCGGGCGATACCGGTTTTCTGGATATACGTGCTCCTGCCGGTCCACGCGACCGGCGGGTCACTCAGGCAATCCGTTCCAACGCCGTAGCCGCACAGGCTTTCGGTGCCGCTGAATTCCTGTTGCAGCGTCTGCAGGAAAGGCTCGTCCAAAATGAAGCCTTCAAGATTGACCCATCGGCCCTCCGTCTCCACCTCGACCCAGGAATGGAGGATTTCGGACGGCGCGAGGGGGTAGACAAGTTCCGGCACGACGCCAAGCTGAAGCGCCTTGTGGATGGTGAAGCCGTGCAGCCGGCAGCGGATGCCGACGCCTCGCAGCAGCGCCATCAGGAGCGTGCCCTTGGTGTTGCACTGGCCATAGCCATCTGCCAGCACCTCGGAGGCCGGAATGTCGTCGGCGCGGTTGTAGCCGAAGGCGACCTCGTCCCGGACGAAGTCGTAGACGGCACCAATTCGGTTTTGTTGGGGGAGATCTTTCCAGCCGCGATCTTCGATCAGTTTCGAGATCGAAAGCGCGTCAAAGTCCAGCAGCCGGGTTTCGCTCAAGTGAGGGTCAGTGGGGGCCATGGGTATATCCTCGAATCGCTCACGAGGAGTTGTAGGTTCTACAGTGACTGTAGGTTCAAGTCCTTTTTTGGCCTACGCCTACCGCCCTTACGTTACCCGATGCTGCCAAGGGCCGGGAAGGTTTCGAGCAACCAGAAGGCAAGGCGGCTGACCTGGTCGGTCATCACACCGATGCCCATCAGCACCATCAGTCCACCGGCAATGCGATAGAGCCACCGCCCCGCCGCGCCGATACGCTTGAGCTTGCCCGCAATCTCGTTGGTGAAGAGCGCGATCAACAGGAAAGGCACGCCGAGCCCTGTGGAATAGATGGCCAGAAGCGCCACGCCATCTGCGCCCGATGTTGCGCTCACCGCAAGGATTGAGCCAAGCACCGGCCCGATGCAAGGCGTCCAGCCAAACGCAAAGGCGAGGCCCAGAAGATAGGCCCCCGCCGCGTTACCGCCCTTTGCTGCGACATAAGGCCTGGTGTCGCGCATCATTGCAGGGATCCGGATCGCCCCCATCATCACGAGCCCGAAAAGAACGATCAGAGCGCCACCCGCAATACCCAGTTCGTATTTCCAGCGCAGCAGCATCCCGCCCAGAAGGCTGGCCCCGGCCCCGAGCGCCACGAAGACCGTGGAAAACCCAAGCACGAACCAGAGGCTCAGAATCACACTGCGTGCCCGGTCGCCGATGGCTGTCGCCGTCCGCGATGCAGGGGCAGGCTGTCCCGCGATATAGGAGACATAGCCCGGAGCCAGAGGCAGGACGCAGGGCGAGAGAAACGAGACCGTCCCGCCCAAAAAGGCAGCGATGATGCCAATACCGGAGATTTCGAACATTCAAGTCTTGCCCAACCTGCACTTCAGTCGAACGCGCTTGTAAAACCTAAAGCTGCTGTAGCCTCAAGAGCATTTCCTAAGCATTGCGAGGAGCGGCTAGGATAATCGCAGCCCCCACAAGACAGACCGCAGTTCCGAGTACATCCCACCTGTCCGGTCTTTGTCCTTCCGCCGACCACATCCACAGCACCGAAGCCGCGATATAGATCCCGCCATAGGCCGCGAAGGCGCGGCCTGCAGCCACCGCTTCGACCTGCGCAAGAAGCCATCCGAACGCCGCCAGGGAGGCGATGCCCGGCACGACCCAAAGCACGGAAGCGCCGAGACGCCACCAAGCCCAGATGGCGAAGCACCCTGCAATTTCGGCCAGGGCCGCGAGCGGATAGGCGAGCGCAGCGCGCATGTCAGGCGCCAATGTCCTCGTGATCGGTCAGGCATTCGGAATGGTCTCGCAGCACTTCCAGCACACGGCAATCGGCAGTCTGTCCGCCGCTGCACTCGTGCACCATCCGCTTCAATTCCGTGCGCAGCGCCTCAAGCCGGGCCAGTCGTTGCTCGACCTGTTTGAGTTGCCGACGGGCGATTGCATCGGCCTCGGCGCAAGACTTGCCCGGGTGATCGCTGAGATCGAGAAGTTCGCGGATCGCATCCAGGGAAAATCCAAGTTGCCGCGCGTGCCGGATGAATGACAAACGGTCGAACTCGGCATCGCCATAGCGCCGCTGCCCGCCTTCCGTTCTACCAGGTTCTGGCATAAGGCCGATCTGCTCGTAATACCGGATGGTTTGCACTTTCGTTCCGGTCCTCTTCGCCAAGGTCCCTATCGTCAGCATCTCAACTCTCTACATTACCTACAGTGACGGTAGCTTTGAGCGGTGCGCACCACAAGCGGCACTTGGCTTTCACAGATCGGTGATTGACGGCCGGCCGATCAGAATAAGGCTTGAACCTACAGCAGCTAGAGGATGTATACGCACAAAAAAAATATGGAATCAACACCGGACGGAATGGCGTGAGGCTTTCAGGTCTTCAGAAGATATTGTGGGTGCTGGCGGGCGTGGCGGCGCTCGTTTTTGGCTGGCTATTGCTGTGGTCTGACTACCGTGCCGACCGCGCCCAAACCGAGTATGAACCGCCGTTTGTCGCTGAATTCGAACTGACCGATCATCAAGGCATGACCCGGACGGAGGGAGACTTCGCCGGGCGCTGGATGCTCGTCTTCTTCGGTTTCGCCAATTGCCCGGATGTATGCCCGACGACGCTCGCGGAAGTGGCCGCCGTGATGGACGGGCTGGGCGACGAGGCGGAAAAGGTGCAGCCGATCTTCATCACGATCGATCCCGAGCGGGACACACCAGCGGCCCTTGCCGATTTCGTGCCACGCTTCGACGCGGGGATCGTCGGGCTGACCGGCACGCCCGAGCAGATCGCCGAAACATCCGAGACCTTCCCGATCTTCTATGAGCGGATCGAGGACGCGTCGGCACCGGATGGTTATACGATGGGGCACACGTCCCATCTTTTCCTTTTCGATCCCGAGGCAGGCTTCGCGGACTCCTGGCCCTACGGAACGCCCGCCGAAGAGATCCTCGCCGATCTGAGAGAGAGGATATGACCCCCATGACCCGACTTTCCGGAGAGATGGCCCTCGGCTTGGCCTGGATCATCGCGCTCACCGCGTCGCTTGCCGTGCTGTTCATAGGCGAGGTGCTGGGGCAGACGCCATGTGTTCTTTGCTGGTTCCAGCGCGCCTTCATGTTCCCATCGGTCATCATTCTTGGACTTGGGCTCTGGTGGCAGGACCGGCGTGTGGGTCGCTACGGGATTGCGCTGGCACTTGGTGGCGCGGCCATCGCGCTTTGGCACTTGGGGCTCTTTGTCGGCCTGATCCCGGAACGCATCCAGCCCTGCACGGCGACCGGCCCATCCTGCACCGATGACAATCAACTGGTCTTCGGCATTCCGATCCCGCTGATGGCGCTCGTCGCTTTCGTGGTGATCGGCGTGCTCTCGGCCCTCTCTCTAAAGGAAACACAAGAATGAATCGACGCGGCCTCATCCTGTCCATTCTCGCCCTGGGTGCCGCCGGTTTCGGCGGGGCCGCATGGTATGCAACCCGTACCACGCCGATCGCCGATGCTGACCCCGCGGACCCGGAGCTGACAGATACGCTGATCCGGCCTTACTCGCCGATCCTCGGACCCGAGGATGCTCCGGTCACAATAGTCGAATTCTTTGATCCGGCCTGCGAGGCCTGCCGCGCCTTCTATCCGGTAGTAAAGGACATCATGGCGCAGCACGGGGACGCGGTGCGCGTCGTGATCCGCTATACGCCGTTTCACGGCGAGGGCTCGGAGGAAGCGATCCGTGTGCTTGAGGCCGCACGGATGCAGGACGTGTTCGAACCTGTAATCGAAGCGATCCTGCGCGAGCAGCCCAGATGGGCTGCACATGGGGCCCCTGAGCCGGGATTGATTCTCGAGATTGCCGCCACCGGTGGGCTGGATGCCAAGGCCGCCCGCACGCAGATGCTGGCTCCCGATGTCATGGCGATCCTCAATCAGGACCGCGCCGATGTCGAAACGGTAGGGGTACGCCAAACGCCAACATTCTTCGTGAATGGCAAGCCGGTTGACCCGTTCGGGGAGGCTGAACTGCGACGACTTGTGGCGGCAGAAGTCGCGGCGGCACAGAATTGAGCGACGACGAAGGAAAAGACTGATGAAAAAATGGATATACGCTAACGCATTGGCTACGCTTTTGACTGTGGCAGGGTTGTCGGTCCCGGTAATGGCCGGATCGGAGGATGTTGTTTTGGAAGACGCCTGGTCCCGCGCCTCCATCGGCGTCAACCGTCCCGGCGCCGCCTACATGACCGTGCGCAACACCGGCGACGAGGCGGTGACACTGACCGGCCTTGCGACGCCGCTGGCCATGATGCCCGAGATCCACGAAACGACGACCAATGCCGAGGGCGTCAGTTCCATGGCTCCGGCGGGCGAGATCACGATTGCACCGAGGGAAAGCGTGGCACTGGAGCCCGGTGGCCTGCATGCGATGCTGATGCGGCTGCAGGAGCCGATGAGGGAAGGCGAGAGCTTCCCACTGACATTGATGTTCTCGGATGGCGGCGAACTAACGGTCGAGGTCCCGATCCTCGGGATCGCCGCACGCGGACCGGAGGATTGATGCAGCGCCGACGGGTCCTTCAATACGGCACAGCCGGTGTCGGCGCTCTTGGCCTGATGGTCTTCGTCGGCTGGTGGCGGGTGGACGGGCCCGGCACGCCGCAGCCGACCGGGCAGCGGCCCTTGCCTCTTTCGGCGATGGATTTTCGCCTGACCGATCACGAGGGCCGCGAGGTGGGGCCCGAAACCCTGATCGGCAGTCCTGCAATGGTGTTCTTCGGTTTTACCTACTGCCCGGACGTTTGTCCGACCACCCTCGCCGATATTTCCGGCTGGTTGCAGGCAATGGGAGAAGATGACGGAGAACTCAACGTGATTTTCATCACTGTCGATCCTGAACGGGACACTGTCGAAGCGATGGCGGAGTACGTCGGTTTTTTCCATCCGGCGATCCGCGGCTGGACAGGGCCGGAGGAGCAGATCGCACGCGCAGCCGAGGGATTTCGTGCGACCTTTGAGCAGGTTACGACCGAGGGCGGCGATTACACCGTGAACCACACAGCAAGCGTCTTTCTGTTCGATGCGACGGGGCGCTTCGTAAGCACCGTCGATTATCACGAACCGAGAGAAACAGCGGTGCCGAAGATACGCCGGGCGATGGAATAAAAAACAGAGCGAGAAACATGAGGTTGAGGTATTTGGTGGCGTACCGGCGGCGAAATGTTTTTTGGTGACGGCACTTGCGCTGACACTTGGGTTCGCGACGGTGACCTTTTCAACACGACCGGAGGGTCCTGAAACATGAGGAGACCCATAGCGGCCATGGCTTTCGCACTCGCCCTTCTGCCCGCTTCACAGGCGCTTGCCGAGGCGACGGCGATCGACATTCGCAAGACCAACGATTGTGGGTGTTGCCACGCCTGGATGGAGTATCTGGAAGAAATCGACTTCGCTCCGGCTGACCAGAAATATTCGCTGAGTTCCTCGTAGAGTTCAAGCTTGACAAGGGCGTGTCGCAGGCGTTCACGCCACGTGATCAAAGGCGGTGTTCCGGCGCGCGACATTCGCCGCTTGCTCAAGGGCCGCCCAGATGCGATTGGGCTCGCCGTGCCTGAGATCCCGCTCGACTTCCCAGGCATGGATTTCGGTGATCAGCGTGAGGCTCACGACATCTTCCTGATCCGTAAGAACGGCTTGACCGAGGTGTTTGCGTCCTATCCTTCGGACTGACTGGGCGGGCCACGTCCACCGCTGAGAATGTGCACTTCGAACGCTCCCAACGTAACGTCGCTGACATGGTGTTCGATGCCCTCGGCGTCGCGTTCGGCAGTCTCCTCGTCGATCCCGAGGCTTTTCAGAAACGCCACGACGATCCTGTGGCGCCGCCGGCATGCATCGGCGAGCGCCTGCCCCTCGTCAGTCAGGAATATCGCGCGATAAGGCTCGCGGCGGACCAAACCCACGCTCTTGAGCCGCGAAATGTTCTTGGTAACCGTGGGCGGTTTCACGCCCAGACGCTCGGCGATGTCGACTGGACGCGCTTCGCCCCGAACCTCGATCAGTTCGGCGATCAGTTCCACGTAATCCTCAGCCATTTCGCTTTCATGCGCCAAGCGCACTGTGGCAAAGCCCTCAGCCTGCGCTTCCGGATCCCGGTCGCCGGACGTGAGCGCCTCACGCGCTTGTGATCGGTGGTTCGCCATGACGAAATCATGCCGCATTGAATACCGATTGACAACTTGTTTGATTTGGGTACAAAATTTAGCCACGTCTAATATTGCGCGGGGAGAAGGAGAGAGATTCGATGCGGAGGTTCATCGGCCTTCTTGTTGTCACGTTTTTCAGCGCGCTTCTTTCGGCCGCGTCGGCATTTGCGACACCAGCAAAACAGGCCCCTTGGCTGCCCGAAGCAGCGGCCTACAGGCTGACCCTATTCCTGGGCAATCTTGCCCCGGTGCCCTGGGACGAAATTGAGCGTGCGTGGTCCGAACCCTACCGCGGATCAGAGTACCCATTTGGGCCGATGGGATGGCTGGTTGCAGAGAGCGAATTGGATACCGGCCCTCTAGCCGACGCCATCGCCCGCGAGGATCGTCAGGCGGTCTTTGCCGAGGCGACACGGCTGATCGCCCTGCGCATCGAAGAAGAACTCGACGCGGCGCTCGCGGCGGAAAGCCCTGCAACTTCACAGCAGGCGGTGAGCACGGCCCGTGAGCTCTATCGCGCCTTCACCGATTACATTGGCGCTGCCGATCCAGAGGGGGCGCGGCAGATAGGTCTCGCATGGCTGGGACTTGCCAGTAGCGCCGGCTCCACCGGCGTCCTGGGTGCCGGTGCCACACCTGCCGACCGCCAGGGTATGGCTGCTGCGCGCGCGGTAATCTCGGACTATCTCGCTGACAACTATCTCGTCGATGCGTTCGCCCCACGCGAGACGCTGAGCGCCATGCCCGAAACGGTCGCGCTCAGCGGTCGCGCGGTCGATCTGCCGCCGAGCCTGCCGCCCGGCTCCGACATCTTCGATCAGGATCCGTTGCCGCGGCTCGTCCTCAACTTCGAGGAGCAGGGCATCGACGAGACCGACTTGCCGCTGATCGCCTATGGCGACATGCTGTTCGACAGCGCCCAGATCTTCGGCAGCCCGGCGCGCGAGCTCGGGATAGCCTGTTCGACATGCCACAACCGGTCGGACGTCAACCAGCGCTTCTTCATCCCAGGCGCCAGCCATCAGCCCGGGGCGGTCGACGTGGACGGCGCGTTCTTCAACCCGATGTTCAACGACCGGCGCGATGACCCGATCGACATTCCGAGCCTGCGAGGCCTGCGCTTCACCGGGCCCTATGGTCGCGACGGTCGCTTCGCCTCCCTGCGCGATTTCACCCGCAACGTGATCGTCAACGAATTCGGCGGAGACGAGCCAACGCCCTTCATACTCGACGCCCTAGTGGGTTACATGACCGAGTTTGATTTCCTTCCCAATTCGCTGCTGATAGGCGGCGGAGAACTGACGGAGCTGGCGTCCGAAGCGGCGCGGCGCGGCGAGGAGATCTTCAACCGATCCTTCGAAGGTATGGGCGGCCAGTCCTGCGCCTCCTGCCATGTGCCAAGCGCCAACTTTCTCGACCGTCAAGCCCACGACATCGGCTCTGTACAGGCAGCCTATAGCGGAGCCCGTGCAGGTACGCTCGACACGCCGACGCTCCTTGGCACGGTTTACAGTGCGCCCTATTTTCACGACGGGTCGCTGCCGACATTGGCGAGCGTCGTGGACTGGTTCGACGAGACGAAGGCGCTCGGCCTGACCGACGCGGAGCGGACGGATCTCGTCGCCTATCTCGAGACCGTCGGTGCGGCGGATGAGCCGTACGAGGCCTTCGATGCCGAAAACACCGCATTCCGGCTGGCCTTTGCGGAATTGACCACCTTCGCCTCAACGCTCGACACACTGCTGCCGCGCCGCGACACAGAGCACATCCTGCTTTTGGCCGACACCGTCGCTGCCGATCTGTCCGCCGATGCCAGCACTATGTCAAACCTAGCCGCGCGACCCGAGGTTTACGGACTGGCGGAACGCTTGGCTGAGGTCGGATCGGCCGTGCGCGCCGGTGACTGGGCTGCGGCAGAGGCGAGATGGGCCGCGTTCAAGACCGACGCCGAAGCCATCGAGGAAAGGGCCTTCTGATGAGCGACCGACTGACCCGCCGACGACTGCTGGCCATCGCGGGCGCCGGAACGCTGGGCCTCGGCGCCGGTGCCCGCGCGCAGACGCGTGCCCTTCGCCTCGCCTTCATCCCACAGGAGAATCCCGAGAAGCTGCTCGGTGACATCGGCGCGATTACCGACTGGCTATCGCAGGAAATCGGCGTGCCGGTGGAAGGATTCGTGACCATCGATCACGCCGCCGCGGTCGAGGCGCTGCGCAACGGCGACGCAGATATTTCCTTCATGGGGGCGTTGCCGTTCGTTTTGGCCGAGGCCGAGATCGGCGCGGTGCCGCTACTGTCCGAGGTCTACCGCGACGCACCAAGCTACACGGGCCGCATCTTCGTGCTCCGGGACAGCGGCATCGAAACGCTAGCTGATCTTCGTGGCCGCGACATCGCCTTTGCCGATCCGATCTCGGAGTCTGGCTATCTCTACCCGCTCGCCGAATTCGAGCGCGCGGGGCTGATCGCCGGCCCGCGCGCCGCCGAAGACTTTTTCGGGCGGGTGTTCTTCGCGGGTGGCTATCAGCAGGCGATGCAGGCAATGGCTGCGGGGCTGGTCGACGCGGCGGGCGCCAGCCAGTATGCCGATCTTCTCCTGACCCCGGAGCAGCAATCGCAAGTGACCTGGATCGCGGAGAGCGAGGCCATCCCGAGCCACGTGGTGATCGCGCGCCCTGGGCTCGATGCGGACCTGCAGGCGCGGTTCGCAGAGGCGATGATGATGCTTAACAGCGCGGAGCACCGTGACAAGCTGCGTTACCTCTACGGTCCCGATGGCTATGTCGTAGCCGACCCGGATGCATTCGACGGAGTGCGCGCCATGGCGCGTCGCTACGGGTTGCTGAAATGACCGATGCCGTCTTGGTCGACGATCTCGGCTTTTCGCATCCGGACGCGATCCTGCCAGCGTTGGAGCGGGTGTCTCTTTCGATTCCCACAGGAGAGGCCGTCGCGCTTCTTGGGCCTTCCGGCGCCGGCAAGACGACGCTTCTGACACTGCTCGACGGCCGGCTAAGGGGTTGGCGGGGCCGCGTGTCTGTACTGGATGCACCGTTCGATCCGGACCGTGCACCGCCACTTGCACGGCGCAGCGACACCGGTTTCATCTTCCAGGAATTCGCGCTGGTCGAGCGATCGACGGTGCTGAGGAACGTCCTGAACGGTCGTTTGGGCCGCATGCCGCCTCTGCGCGCCCTGCTCGGGCGACCGTCCGGGCGCGATCTCGACATCGCCCAGGCCGCGCTTGCCGATTGCGGTATCGCCGACCTCGCCGACCGGCGGGCGGACAGCGTCAGCGGCGGGCAGCGGCAGCGGGTGGCCATTGCCCGCTGCCTGGCGCAGGAGCCGCAGCTGATCCTCGCCGACGAGCCGGTGAGCAACCTCGACCCCACCCGCGCCGCGGAGGTCCTGGATCTCCTGACTGGCGCGGCCCGGGCACGAAGCGCGACCGTGATCTTCTCTTCGCACCAGCCCGAACTCGCGTGCCGCTTCGCGGACCGGATCATCGGCATGCGCTACGGGCGGATCGTCTTCGATACGCCCACCCGGGACCTTACCGAAGACGCGACAACCGAGCTCTACCGCGACGCGGACGTGTTGACCGGAGCCAAGCTGCAGGTGGTGCGCTGATGCGCTCGCGCGGGATGAGCGGCTTCGCGGCGGGCGCGGTCATCGCGGGCGCTGTCGTCTGGTCCCTCATCACGACCGATGTCGAGATTTCACGCCTGGTCTCCGCCGGGCCCCGCATCGCCGAATTCCTCGGCCGCATGGTCCCACCAGACCCCACCGTGATCGGCGAGATACTGAAGGGCAGCGCCGAGACGCTCAGGATTGCGATCCTCGGGACGTTCGGCGCCGTGGTCCTTTCCGTCCCGCTCGGCGTGCTGGCGTCCGAGACGATGGCGCCGCCTGCGGTCCACCGACCCGTCCGCACGCTTCTGGCGTTCGTCCGTGCCATCCCGCTGATCCTGGTGGCCATGCTCATGGTCGGCGCGGTCGGGCTTGGGCCGCTGCCAGGCATCATCGCGGTCGCCTTCCATGCGACCGGCATGCTGGCGAAGTTCTACGCCGAGGCGATCGACGGCGTCTCGCGCGCGCCGATCGCCGCGCTGGAGAGCGCCGGCGCTGGGCCGCTTTTGAGGCTGAGGCATGCAATCTGGCCGCAGATGGCCCCGGTAGTCGCCCGCGACACCATCTTCCGGTTCGAATTGAACTTGCGCGAGTCGCTCATCCTCGGCGTCGTCGGGGCCGGCGGGATCGGGTTCTACATCCAGACCTACGTACGTTCGTTCCAGTACGACAAGGCGGCGAGCGTCACGCTCGCGGTGATCGTTATGGTCGTCGTGATCGAAGCGATCAACGTCGCGCTCCAGCGGCGGTTTTCCTGACACGGAGACAGAGCGCCGCCTCGCCGCCACACGATCTAGTCGAACAATTCGTGCAGCCAGGATTTGCGCCGGTAACCATGCTTTGAGTGGCCACGATGCTTACCGTGTCCATAGCCGCCGCGATCGTCAAAGTCACCCTGATCGGGCTCGCGGCGCGACGGCGTCGTTTCGGTGGCGCTGCGCTCGATGATCTTGTCAATCTCGCCGCGGTCCAGCCACACGCCACGGCAATTGGGACAGAAGTCGATCTCGACCCCCTGCCGATCCGCCATGCTGAGCGGCACATGGCAGACGGGGCACGTCATGCAGCCTTTCGTGTTTATGTCTTTCTCAGGCTCCTTCGAGTTTCTTAGGTTCAATGACCATGCGCCAGGGCGCCTTGCGCCATTTGCTCGCCGACGCTCTCTCCATCCGCCGGCGGGGCCTTTCTGTCGGTTACGTTCAGCAGCCTCAGCGCATTGGCAACCACGACCAGCGACACGCCGACATCCGCCGCGATGGCGCCCCACATCGAGGCCATGCCGAACGCTGTCAGACCGACAAACAGCCCCTTCGTCGCCAGCGAAATGCCGATGTTCTGGCGGATGATCGTCATGGTCCGGCGCGAATGGCCGATGAGCCACGGCACCCTGGCGATGTCGTCGGTCATCAGCGCAATGTCCGCCGTCTCGATGGCCGCGTCCGAGCCGACCGCGCCCATGGCGATGCCGTAATGCGCGCGGGCCATGGCCGGCGCGTCGTTGACACCGTCACCAATCATCGCAACCACATCGTGACGCGCCACCAGCTCCTCGATGGCGGCCACCTTGTCCTCCGGCAGAAGCTCGGCACGGACCTCGTCGATCCCGACCTCGGCCGCCACCGCGCGCGCCGTGCGTTCGTTGTCGCCCGTCAGCATGACGATGGCCTTCACGCCCTGCGCATGGAGTTTCGCGACGATGGACCGGGCATCCGGTCGGATGCGGTCGCGCAGCTCGAGCACGCCGCGCAAGCCCGCCTCGTCGCCGATGGCGACAAGCGTGCTGCCCGCACCCTCGATCCGGTCGCGCAGGTCGGCAGGAATGGCGGCGCCGAACCCCTTCTCCTCCGCGAACCGGTCAGACCCCAGCCAGATCGAACGTCCGCCTGAGCGACCCTCGAGACCGCGACCCGGTACCGTCCGTGTATCCTCGGCGACGGCGGCGGGCACGCCGTCCCGCTCGGCCCTTGTCAGAATAGCGCGCGCCAGCGGATGCGACGACCGTGCTTCAAGCGACGCCGCAAGCGCCAACAGGTCCGCCTCCGATGCGTTGCCGAGCGGATGAACCGCCGCGACCTCGGGTTCACCCATGGTAATGGTACCGGTCTTGTCCATCGCCAGCGCCGTGGTGCGGCCCGGCGCCTCGACATAGGCCCCGCCCTTGATCAGCACGCCCGCGCGCGCGGAAGAGGCGAGTGCCGCCACGATGGAGACGGGCGTCGAGATCACAAGCGCGCAGGGGCAGGCGATGACCAGGAGCACCAGCGCGTTGTAGAACCAGAAGCCCCAGGCGCCGCCGGCCACCAGCGGCGGCACCACGGCTATGGCGACAGCCAGCGCCATGACGGCGGGCGTGTAGACGCGCGCAAACTTCGCGACCCACTGCTCGACCTCGGCGCGGCGGGAATGCGCGTCGCTGACCATGCGGATGATCTTCGACAGCACCGTGTCCGTTGCCACCTTTGTGGCGCGTACGGTTAGAGTGCCTTCGCCGTTGATCGTCCCGGCATAGACCTCATCGCCCGGCTCCTTGAGAACAAGCGCGCTCTCGCCCGTGATCGGCGCCTGGTCGACCGCGCCGGCTCCGTCCGTCACCTCGCCGTCGAGCGGGATACGGTCGCCGCCGCGCACAACGAACCGGTTTCCGATAGCGACCTGTTCGGCGGGCACCTCCGCCTCCGAGCCGTCGTCGCGGATCACCCGCGCGGTGGGTGGAGCGAGATCCAGAAGCGCCGAAACCGCGTTGCGCGCGCGTCCGACGCTCCAGCTCTCGAGGTAGAGCGAGAGCGAGAAGAAGAAGGCGACGGTCGCCGCCTCGAAAAACTCGCCAAGCCCAATGGCACCGGCGACGGCCACGACCATCAGGAGGTTCATATCGGGGGAGAGCCGCCGGGCAGATGACCAGGCCTTTGGCGCAACCAGCCACACCCCGAAGAGGATCGCGAGCGCGAAAAGCCCGGCCTCGGCAACGGGCATCGCCGCCTCGCCGTGGCCTGCAAAGAGACCGAGCGCGCCGCCCATACCGGTCTCGACGATATGCCAGAGGAACCCTGCCGCCCAGAAGCCGCCGCTGAGCGCGGTGAACCGCCTCTGACGAGCGAGATGCGCCGCCTGGCCCGCCGCCGCATTGTCGGCGTCCCATGGCCGCGCGGACATGCCGGTGCCGGCGACAAGCTCGATAATCCTCTCGCCGGCGACCGCTGTCGCGCTGTCAAGGACCGTCATGCGCCCGTTAATGACGTCGAAAGCTAGGTGCTCGGGCCCGCCGACCTCCGGCCCCACCACCTTGTTCAGGATCGCCACTTCCTCGGCGCAATCCAGGCCGCTTACCTGGAAGCTTCGCCCGCTAACGGGATCCACCGCAGGAGGCATGACGTCCCCGCAGACCGTCCCGCCGCCACAGCAGGCGTTTCCGCTGGATTCATTTGTGTGGTGGTGATTATGATCGTGTTGGTTTCGGATGGCTTTGGAAGGCATGAGCGGACCTCGGGATTCACTATCTCTATTCATGATAGTCCCTACAGCAGCTAGAGCTTCAAGAGTTAATGTCCGAGGACGTGGTGTAAATTCTTCGGCGAATATCCGTCTCTCGCGTTTGCCCATCGGGTCCTCCTGTCGCGTCCAGCGTTATCAGAATGTCCCTCCACTCTTCCCGGGCAAGTCCACTGCGGGGAAAGCGATCGATCGCGGGCGGAAGGCGATCTTTGAGACGAGTGCTGTTCCAGGCCGCGTTGGCCGCAGCCTGTCACAACCCAATTCTTAAGCCCGCTACAGAACGTCTCAAGAGAAGTGGCAAACCTCACAAGGTGGTCATCGTCGCGATCGCGCGCCGGCTCGTCGTCATCGCCAATGCGATCCTCAAATCCCGGACGCCGTGGCGGTCAGTCGCTCATGCGTAGACACCGTTGCTAGAACAATTCGGTCGTGGTGATCAGTTCATACGATACTATGCCGAGGACGGCGTACCAAATGAGGATAGCGATGAAAGTGGCACCGGCAGCCATGTCTTTGATGTGCTTGATCCGGTCGTCGTAATTCGGTTGAACGTAGTCGCACAGCCTCTCGACCGCGGTGTTGAAGATCTCCGCCACCAGCATCACCCCAGTCACCTCGAGGACAAAAAGAAAATGAAAGAGCGTCTCGAAAACCCCGGCGATCACCAAGAACGCCACTGAGATGGCCAACTTGTAGCGCACGCTGAAATCGCGGAACACGGCGTGCGAGACGCCCGCGAGCGCGGTCCGTATCTTGCGCAAGGGATGATATTCTGACCGGCCGCCCCGATAGTCACTTTCATTCATGCTGTTCCTTGCCGCGCATTGCGCCACATCATCGTTCATTTTCGATTTCTATCTGTGTTACGTTGACAGCACTGTCCGATCTCCATGAGAAAATTCCCCTTCGACTTCAATTCGACCTTGCCGCGCGACCAGTATTTCCCCCTCGGCAAGCGGGACCCATCCCTCGGCCGTGAGCGGAACGCTCGCTAACAGGCATACTTCCTGCTCGCCGCCGCCTTCGGAAGCGATCCGCAGCCCTTCTGCCGCTAGTTCACCGCCCGCCGGGCATCGCCTGGCGAGCCACCACATCCCGGGCGCGCTGATCGATCCGTCGCTCTGATGCCGGCGGTTCGCATGCGCGAACATCGCGTCACCGTCACAATACAGAAAATTCGCCGGGCCGAGTTCGCGCATCGCGGCAGCAAATCGGGCAACAATCTGCCTGCGCTCACCGATCGGCGGCACCCGTCCCAATGACCATAGCGGCCGCAGCGCATCCATCAGCGCGCAGAACGCCTGCTCGGAATCGGTTTCTCCAACCGGAAGAAATCTCCTAGCGCGGAAGCGGCGGTCACCCGCGATGTCCTTCAGGTCGCCGTTATGGGCGAAACAGTGCCAGGTGCCGCCGAGCTCGCGCACGAATGGCTGACAGTTCCGCGAAGCGACCAATCCTCGCGTGGCTTTGCGTATGTGGCTGATCGCAAGCGAACTCAAAAATGGATTCGCCTGGATGAACCGCACGCATGCGCTAGATGCCGCCGGATCTCTTTCCTTGACCAACCGAATATCGGTCTCTTCGTACCAGCCGATACCCCAGCCGTCCTTGTGCGGCCCGCTCAGGCCGCCGTGGCGTGAGAATTCCTCCAGCGACAGGCTGACCGTCGTGGGGTGCCGCGCCGACATCGCAAAAAGCTCGCACATGTTTTGTTCCTGTCTTCCCGGACCGCAGAACCGAGCTGTAGCTCGAATTGCCGCCGGATCTGTCCAACGATTGGGGAGTAGCTCAATTTGCGGGTATTCTGAGCTTCGCCTCGGCTGAAAAATGAACTGCCCGCCACGGCACTCCGTGGCAGACAGCTTCCGATGGTTGCGGGGTGCGCAACCAACTCAAGTGGCAATCTGATCTCCCGCCAAATAGAGGGATCACTTGTATGCCGCACCCGGCTGGATCCCGAGTTTCTTGAAGAGCATCGCGGCTGGGCAGAAACCGGTGAAAGCCGATTGCAGCATGTTCAGCCCGACGAAGGCTGTCAGCAAGAGCCACCAGATCGAGACCCAATAAACGAGAGCGGCGGAGAGCAGCACTATTGTTCCGGCAACAGCCAGAACCGTGATCCTCCCCCAATGAAGTGGTCCGCCGTTATGTTTAGGAAAACGGAGGATTCGAGATGGGAAACAAGCGACACAGGCCAGAGGAAATTGTCACGAAG
>NZXU01000095.1 GCA_002698425.1 Ahrensia sp.
CAGGGACCTATGAAATCTCCTTTTTATTGCGCGACAGTAATGGCCAGCTTTTGGAAGAACAGGTCACTGTAGTGGTGGGCAACAATGATTTCAGTATTGCCATGACCCCTTCAAAGGCAACTGAGTTTTCAAACAATCCCGTTGGTGTCATCGTGAATATCGATGAAGTCCCGGATGGGGCGAACGAGACCTATACCGCCTTTTATTCGTCGAGCCAGAACGGGTCCATGTTGGTCAATGGGGTTTCCTATGGACCAGGGGAGAATTTTCCATTGGGCCCTGGATCCAACAGCATTATCTACACAGGTCTGGAACCTGGTCAGCACAATATTGTCCTGAGTGTCAAATCAGGGTCCGACGTTACCCGAACATCCAATGCGACCATCACCTTTGATCAGATCGATTTCACCTTTACGGGGGGCATCCAAAATTCCGAGATAACTGTGGAGGAGACCACCTCCCTGAACTTTAATATTTCCGAGAGCGTGGGATCCTCCGACTATACCATGCGCTTCAGCATGAACGGAAATGCCATCATCAAGGACAGTAATGGCAATGTGGTGAGTCCCGGGAACCTCTACGAGGTGCCAAAGGGCAACTTCAATTGGAGCTTTGAGGGAACCGATGATGGGACGGTAAGCATGACTTTTTATGCTAAAAATGACACTGGGCTTGAAAAATCGGTGAACATCGCCGTGGACGTTTCGGCCAAGGACTATAATTTCACAGCTTCCGGAACTGCTCAACAGGCATACACCGGGAAGGAAATCGATGTGAATTTCAATATTTCCGAAATCGGCATTGGTGGGGACACTTATGAAATATATTTCTCTGTCAGCGGCAACAACGGTTCTTTTCAGTATAATGGCAATACTTATTCAGCCGGGGAAAGTTTCAATGTGCCCGTGGGCTCATTTTCTGGAAAATATACAGGGAACAGTGAGGGAAACCATCATCTGACCTTTACGGTGCGTTCCTCTTCTGATGTGGAGAAGACCGCCAACGTCAACGTGAATTATGAAATTTACCAAGAACCGTTCACACTCAACATCAGCCAATCGGCACAAGACAAGTACATCAACGACCCATTCGATATCACTGCCATAACCAACGCCACATCGGGCCATGACCAAAGTGTTGACTACACATTGGTGTTCACCTTTACCGGGGCCAGTGCAGGTACTATCCGCTATAATGGTATTACCTATAATGAGGGAGAGATCGTCCCATTGGATTATGGAAGTGCACCCATGCAGTTCTCTCCCGAAACCGATGAAAGTTTTGTGATCAATTTCTTGGTGCAGAATTCCACTGGTCAGTCACAGACCGAGAGCGAATCGATTGAGATGTTGAAATTGCCGACCGTTGCGGCCAAGGGTGAAAAGCACAACATCAATTGCGGTGGCCTGAACGGATGCGATTACCAGGTCAGGATATATACCTGCTTTAGCATTAACTGTTCGGAGGCCTATAATGGAGCAAGCCTGGAACAGGTCGAGGTCCGCATTTTCAACAGACAAGACAACCGATGGGACACGAAATTGTTGAACTACAGCGAAGCCAAGGGAAGTGGTGTCGAAAGATATTTTGAGATGGAGACTGAACCACGTGAGAGCAGATTGAAATACCTGGACCAGAACTATGAGATACGGGTCAGGGACAGTGATGGCCAATGGAGCGATTGGACTTCTGGCACTATTGTGAGGGTATAAAAATGATATGGGGGCAATTGCTCATGTATTTATCATGGGTGTCAACTCCGTTTGTAAGTATATGTGATAACGACATCCTGATTATCTAAAAAATCATCCTGTTCCAGTACAAGTCGGTTCTTGGCAAACTCTAGGATTCGCATATCATTTCTGTTCTCGAAGCGTAGAATTTCATTGTTGATCAATTCATATTTGTCCGATTCAACATTACCATAGGGGTCAACCTCTCCGCATGAGAGTCCATTTTCATTGATCGTAAATTCATTTAATACCCCTTCTCCCCGACTTGCAAAAAAAGTAAGGTTGTCCTTTAGACACTGGCGGATTTCGTTGGTATTATACAGGTCAATGTTTACGGTCCCATCACCATTAATGTCAACGGCAGTATCTGAATCAATGGCCTCATATTCCCATTGGCCAAAAAGAGCTTCGTCCCTGTCTTCAATTGAAATGTCATCTCCCTTGCTACAGGAAAACAATACCAATATTATTCCAATTTCAAGTAAATACTTCCGCATATCATATAATTTCATCTTCCTTAGGACAGGAATACTGAATAATTAAATGTGATAATATAACCAATCCTAGTTTCAAAGTTTAAATTTGAAAATCCAACCAAATCATTCATTACATAATCGAGAAACATCAATGTTTATAGTCCTATATTTCAAATCCCTATGATTAATATTCTTTTTAACTGCCATATGACATTTATAATTAGGATCTATATTTAATTCCTTTATAGAGTAAAATTCACCCTTGACCATAGCATAAGAATTTTTAACCTCAAAAGATTTAAGAACAAAGGACAAGCCCATTCCTAAGGCCTTTAAAACAGCTTCTTTTTGCGTCCAATAATTATAAAAAGCATCAAGTTTGTTATTGGATTTACTTATCAATTCCCACTCATTACTTGTCATTTGAGATTTAAATTCATTCACATTAATTGGCTGAATTTTTTCAATATCAATTCCAATTTCAGCAAATGTTAATAATGCACAAACTACTATATCGCCAGAATGAGATATATTAAATTTAACTGGTAAATTTTCTAAATAAGGCTTATTGTATTCAGAATAGTTAAAAGTAAAATTCTTGACCTCGTTCATATCGTAAAAGGTTTCAACGCCCAACATTAATAATATCCTTCCCATTAATGTTAGTTGAGCATCCTCCCACTTTGAATAATTAAGGATTCTTTTTTGAAGGCCCTTTGGTAAAATAGTTAAATAGCTATTCATCAGGAAATCATGATACTCTCGATTTATTTGTGAATAGAAAACATGAATCACAACAGTAATATTTAATTTATGGTTTATAAAAAGCATAAACTTCAATTATCGAGAATAGTTTTGAAAGAAACCCTTATTCAATAAATAAAAATCTACACATACATCTATTCCAAGGTTTGAACCAAGACTACTTAACTGAAATTCCATCCATATTTTCCAATTTAGCCATGAATCCCCAATTCTGTTCGTTTTCTTCATCACCTGTAATTAATAGATAAAGATTATTATCTCCTTTTTGTAATTCTAAGTCGATAATTTCATTGTCGACAAACACCCTTCCTTCATCTTTAGTAGTATCCATTGTATTATTAAATATGACTTGGTCGTTCAACATTACGACCATTTTCTTAGCAAAACCAAAATTTAAATTTACCTTCCTTTCAGAATCAGAATATAATGTCGTTTTTAATGCAACCGTCCCTTTCATACTTTCAAAAAATCTGCTTAGATTAACTAATCCATCGTCATCAGAGTTAATTTTTCTCCATGAAATTTCATTTTTCTTTATTGAATCCAACTGGGACGAAATATTGCTTTCATCTAAAATGAATTTAGAGGACATTACCCATTGATCAAGATAATTAATTGGAAGATTATGATTCTCAAGTACTATATTAGATTCTATGCTGTCATTTAATTTCTTAATGGAAACTTCTGTGAAAAAGGCATCAAAAAACTGATTGCGTAGACTTATTGAACCCATTTGAGTTTCATGTTTCAAATCATTTACAATAAGATTTGGTTCGTCCATGTTTTCGACATAAATGATGGCTTGATTCCCAATTACAACTACCTTAATATGTGACCATACATATATATTCCATAATTCCCAATTAGTAGGTGTCTTTCTAACAAACAGTCCTTTGAATTGTCCAACATCTCCAATTCCCCAAGTCGACTCATCCACTTTTTGTACTTGAGCATTACTCGAAAAATCAATCCCCTTTTCTTTGAGTTTTAATCTTAAGCTATCAGTAATTGGTCCTTGTTCAAAATATTTCTCATAAGTCAATGGAACAGTAGCTACATTTTTCTCAGCGAATGTGGCATTTGCTTCATATTTGGGATAATTATATAATTGCCATGGCAAACTACCATTATAAATGGGCAAATATTGAAGAGCATCTTTCTTATTATTTGAGTTAATTCTTAAATATATCAATTCATAATTGTCATTTTCTTGATCTCGAAAACCAAATCCAGGCATGACAAATCCAATCATATCAAATTCAATTTCAAAATTTTTGAATTTTTTATTATTCAAATATGCGACATGACCCAATGGTAAATGCAATGCCATCTTGCCTTCATAAAACATGGTATCTATAGGTTGTTCTGCCCCATTAACGTCCTTAACAATCCAATTGTCTTCAACAAAAGGAAAATCCTCTGCTGTGTGTTTAATTTTATCTTTTGGCTGACATGACATTTGAAGAAAAATTACCAGAGTTATAAATAAAATTTGCTCAGTTTTCATAGAATAGTTCCTTTTAAATGTTTATTGATCGATGTTTAATACTTTTTAGATAATCCAACTCTAAAATCATTTGATTTGGTAGGTTATCCATTATTTGTCTGTGTGATTTGACTTTTGTTTTATCTCTTTCTTAAAGAGGCCGGGTTTTTCTTTAAGAATTTAAAATTCAATTAGTTCAAAAATTAACCTGATATTGGTCTTAATATATTTATGCAACGTATAAGATAACGAGTTTATCTTTTTAGGACAAGGTTTATATTATAATTATGTTTTTTCCTACCCTTTATACATTTTGAATATCCTTAAATTAAGGAGCGATTATATTCTTATTTCTTTCCATTTTCCCTTCTTGAAAAAATAGTACAAAGCGACCACAAAAAAAATTTCAGAAATCGGTCCAGCCATAAAAACCCCTAATACACCGACCCCCAGCTTCACAGAAGTAAACCATGCAAACGGTATTTGAAAAAACCAAAAACCAAAAATATTAACCCAAAGCGGAGTTTTTGTATCTCCTGCACCATTTAGTGCGGCCATCAAAATCGATCCTACACCATAAAGTACATTCCCTAAACACAACAGTCGTAATGCAAGTATCCCATATTTTATTACATTGGGATCATCCGTATAAAATCGAACGATAGAAGGAGAAAAAATGATTACAATAAGAGAGGCCAAAATCATAAATACGATGTTATATTTCACCAAAGTCCAAATTGTTTTCACCGCTCTTTCTGGCCTATTTGCCCCAAGATTTTGACCTGTTAAGGTTGCTGAAGCACTGGCTAACCCCCAAGCAGGAAGCATAAAAAAAGTAATATTTCTTAGAGCTACTTGATGTCCTGCCACAGCTTCTGTACTTCCTGATAAAGCCACCAAGTATACAATAACCAAAAAACTACCTGTAGGTACAAAATTTTGAAGTGTTGCCGGACCTGACAATTTCATTATTGTTTTGACTATAGGCGTATTCCATTTAAAGTGCGTTCTATTTAATCTTATGATTTTGCTATTTCCAAAAAGGTAGTAGCACTGATATAACACTCCTACACTTCTTCCAATGACTGTGGCAATAGCTCCTCCTTTTATACCATATGCAGGGATAGGTCCATACCCATAAATCAATAGGGGATCCAATAAAATATTTATTCCTAAGGCCAACCACAAACTCTTCATCGCCATGGAGGAGTCACCTGCACCCCTAAAAATTCCATTTAGAATAAACAAATAAACAATGGATACACTACTGCCAAGTATTATTTGGGTATAAATTGTGCCTGCCTCCACCACTTCCTGTTGAGCACCTACTAATTTTAAAATATCAGAAGCATAGACAACCCCAAAAATCGAAATAAAAACAACTAATATTGATGTTAATAATATGACTTGAGCACTTGTCTGTGATGCAGTATCATGGTTCTTCTCGCCAATTCTTCGTGCTATTATTGCGGTAGCCCCTGTTGATATACCTATTGCGAACGTATAGATAACGGCAACGAAGCTTTCTGTGAGACCCACCGCAGCTATACCTATGCCCGAATCAGGAAGGTTTCCAATAAAATACATGTCCACTACGGCAAATACAGCACCAAGACTTATTTCTACAATTATGGGTATTGATAACATTAAAATTGCCCTTTCAATACTCCCTTGAGTATAGTCATATTCATTCCCTTTCAAGACTGATAAAAACTGTGAGAAAAAATTGGACAATCTTTTCCTAAACCTTAAGATTTTATTCATGAAAATTTTGTTAGACAATTAGCTACAATTACACGAAGAATCATTGTTTTGATAAATGAAATACATAGTTCTTAAACAATCATTAAAAAAGGGGATTGTCATATAAGCAGATTAAATATGGAGTTAGGAATCTACGTTTCTATAATAAGCTGATTATCGTACCTAGTCAATTGGCTCTTCCATTAGTATGGTTTTACACCATCTAATACTAGTTTAATGGATTCTCAATTTACATTGGCGTGGAGTAGGAAAAGAAAAGGAGCTAGAAATCCTTAAAAACCAACTCATTGTTTTCGACATAGAAATCTTGAATCTTTGTATCCAACTTCTTTTCAAAATCATTTAAAAGAATATTAATCTCTCTAATATCTCCTGTATTTAAAGAAATATTTAAGCTTGCAACATATTCTTCAATACTCTTTTTACTGATTGCATCCAATAACTGGGTCTTAATGAAAGGTTGCTCAGCCACCCATTTGATTGCCAGTTGCTTTACAGATATTCCATAATCAACTGCAATTTCTTTAAGTTTAACTCTTATCTTTTTAATGTATTCGCTATTCGTTGGTTTATAAAGTAAGACATTTCTATAACTCTCAGAATGAGGTCCATTTATGATAATAGGATAATCATCAATGTCTGTCAACATTCTCCTCTGAAAAATATTGTAAGCAAAAAGTTCTATACCATTTTCTTTACAATATGGAACTATATCTTTCTCAATTTCACGGTTTAGAAGACTATAATAAACTTTATTCGATTTTATGCTAGTAATCGAATTTATTTTTTTAAGGTCTTCCAATGAATGATTACAAACCCCAGCAAATCTTATTTTTCCTTGTTTTTTTAGTTGCTCAAAAGCCTCTGCCAATTCTTCAATCGGAGTGATGGTATCTACAGCATGTAGAGAATATAAATCAATATATTCGGTGTTTAACCGTTTTAAACTTTGTTCACATTCCTTTATTATACTATCCCTCCCTGCATATACATACACATTCTTAATCCCACGTTGTCCATAATTAGCTTCTCTAGCTATAAGTTTTCCTTTTATACCATCTGTGACTATTCCACATTTTGTTTGTATTTGAATTCTTTCCCGAGGATATCCTTTAATTGCTTTACCTACTACTTCTTCACTAAGGCCCAAACCATAACATGGGGCCGTATCGATTGATCTAAATCCTAATTCAAAGCCTCTATGCAGTGCTCTGACCGATTCATCCGGTTCTACCCCTCCAAACTCGTATTCTCCTATTGCCCAAGCACCAAAAGTAATCGGTGAAAAATCAAGTTGATCTACATTGTAATCATGTTTTTTCATTTCTCAAATCTGTTATTTTATATATAATGGTTTTAGATATTTTAATCATCAAGAATATGACTTAACAGACATTACTTGATTTGATAATATGAATCTAATATCCCAATGGCACAATTTATCCGAAACTTATTGCTTGAGCCATTTCCTTATGCTTTCAACTAATAGAATCGCGTTCTCCCCTAGGATGATAGAAGAGTGATTTCCATGAATTGTAATTTCACTGACTTTCTCAGAATACTGTTTCCAACCTAAATACGCATCAAAATTCTGCCAATTTTCCTCCTGTGCTTTGACTACCAATAAATTTGTATTTATTGTGCCATGAATTTGATATTCTATTTGGGACTGAACTAGCATT
Source organism: Ahrensia sp. (assembly GCA_002698425.1). The sequence continues at coordinate 7,907 of NZXU01000095.1, forward strand.
ACCTTGAATATTCTTAAAATCTGTTCTCGATTATGAACTTTGGATAAGTATTTCACAACAGTTTTAAAAACAATCGAACTTTTATCTTCATCTTTTGCCAGTTTTACCCGCTTTTTAAGGTTATCGATCCATTTTGGATACGGATATTTGATAATATTCTGGTGTTCAAGAAATGTACAGGTCATTACAATTATTCGCTCATCCTCTTCATTTTCTTTTCTTGTCTTTATGGGAACCGGAAAAATGGCAGGAGCATCCAACATAACGATAAACTCTACATCTTCTCCCTTGGCCTCCAATTGTTTTATCATTTCAAAAGCAATATAACTGCCAAAGCTATGTGCAATAAATCTATAAGGCCCTTTAGACTGTATTTTCCTGATCAACTGTATATTTAACGCAGCTGTTTTGATTAAACTATCAATTGGTTCTTCGTTAATTTCAAGCCCGACTGTTCTTACCCCATATATATTATATTGGCTCCCAAATTGTCTTGCAACTGCATCATAAAACTCTGTATAACCTGGTGAACCTGGTATGACATACATAAAAGGTTTTCCTTCATTCTTATTCAATTCTTGAAGAAATTCGCTCATTTCAGGTTTGTTGGCCTTGGAATATTCCATGGTGTGGACATCAAAATTAGAATTCTTCTGAATTGACAATTTATTGTCTTCCGCTAAGTTTTCCAGTTTTGTAACACAATGGGTTATCAAAATTTCCAATTCTTGAATTAAGTTTTTTGCCTGTTTTAAAATAGTACGCTTATTAAAGTGTCTTTTGGAATATGACCAATTGAAATGTAATTTCCCTCCGGATACATTACCATTAATCGAAACTTTCTCGGACATAATAATCTTCTCATCTATCGCTTGGCCTGTTGATTCGGTTGCACCTGAAAGCCATCCACTGCCCTCAAACTGGTTATCAAGTTGTCCCAGGTAATTAAAAACAATTTCCCATGGATCATCCATTTCATCCCATATAAAATCGGCGTCTTTGTTTAAATATTTAAGTACACCGTAGCCAAGCCCCTTGTCCGGAATCCCGCGAAGACCCTCCTTGGTCCCCTTTATCAGGTCCCCGTCCGAAAGGCCCGGGGCGCACTCCAAGCCGACCGGGTACATACTGGTGAACCAGCCCACCGTACGGGACAGGTCGATCCCCTCGGACACCGACTCCTCCCGACCGTGGCCCTCCAGGCCGATCACCACCCGGTCATCGCCCGTCCAGCCCGTAAGCACCCGCGCCAGCGCAGCCAACAGGATGTCGTTGATCTCACTGTGGTACGCCGCAGGGGCCCGCTGGAGCAGAAGACGGGTGCGCTCCCCAGAAAGGGACACCGTGACCGTACCCCAGTCCCCCATCACCACAGGGCCCGTGTACGACCTGTCGGTGGGAAGGGGACGCTGGCCCCGTGACTGCCCCAGCCAATACGACCGCTGGGAGAGCAACCGCTCCCCCTGCCCATAGGCCGAGAGCGCTCCGTACCAGTCCCGGTAAGAGCTCCCCTTGGGACCAAGGTCCAGGGGAAGCCCCTGGGACAACTGGTCCAACAGCACCTCCAGGTCGTCCGTCATTATACGCCACGAAACACCGTCCACGCAAAGGTGGTGGGCCACCAACAGCAAACGGTTCTCCGCCTCCCAGGCCGGGGTCACGAACAGCACCGCGCGGAACAGGTCCCCCTTGCCGATGTCAAGGCCACGTTGGCATGCATCGGACCTCCCGGACAGGGCCGCCGAAAGACCGCCCTTATCGACACCGCTGAGATCGCACAGTTCAACGGACCCCGAAGGAACACCGTAGCGCTGTACCCAACCACCCTCGCCCTCCGAGTACACATAGCCCAGTGCATCGTGCTGAGAGACAAGCGAGCCCATGGCATTGGAAAGGTCGGAGAGGCCGACACCCTTGTCGATGCGCAACAGCACCGACTGGTTGAAATGGGACAGGGAGCCCCCCGTGCCCTGGTGCGAAAAGTACCACTGCTGTACCGGGAGAAGCCCGCTCTCCCCCGTGAGACGGCCCTGTTCCGCCTTCAAAGGGGAACCCGGGACACCGCCCTGTACCGCCGCCGACAGCCTGGCTATGTCCTGGTACTGGAAAATGTCACGGGGCCTTATATGGTACCCCTCACGCTTGGCCCGGCTGGTCACCTGTATCGTGATGATCGAATCGCCGCCAAGGGCGAAGAAGTTGTCGTGGATGCCCACTCGGTCCACACCCAGAAGGTCCCCCCAGATCCCCGCAAGGACGGACTCCAGCTCCGTGCGAGGGGCCTCGTAACGGTCCGCCAACAGTGCCCCCGCATCCACCGAGGGAAGCGCCCTGCGGTCAACCTTCCCGTTGGGGGTCAGCGGAAGCGACTCAAGGGTGCCCCAGATGTTGGGGACCATGTAGTCCGGAAGGTGCTCCGATAGGTACGACACCAGGGCCTCCCGGTCAAAGGCGCCCTCAGGGACCGCATAGCCAACCAACTGCTTGTTGCCCCGGTCGTCCTCGCGGGCAACAACAACGCACTGGCGGACCAGGCCGCTGCGGTGCACGGCCCCCTCGATCTCCCCAAGCTCGATACGGTAGCCCCGGACCTTAACCTGGTTGTCCGAACGACCGATGAACTCGATGTTCCCGTCGGGAAGCCAACGGCCAAGGTCGCCCGTACGGTACACAAGGCCACCGCCGCCGAAAGGGTCCGCAACGAATCGGTCCGCAGTCAGATCCGGAAGGTTCAGGTAGCCACGCGAGACCTGGACCCCCCCAATGACTATCTCCCCGATACTGCCGACGGGACAAAGCCGCCCTCGGCCGTCAAGGATATATACCCGGGTGTTGGCCACCGGCCTGCCGATGGGCACGGGCCTGGAGGCCGGCCAGGCCTCCGGGGCGCTCCAGCATGTCACATCGATGGCGGCCTCGGTCGGGCCGTAGAGGTTGTGCAGCTCCACATGGGGAAGGGCCTCCCTGAAGCCCGATACATGGTGCGGCTTCAACGCCTCGCCGCTGCACAGGACCTTGCACAGGCCCTTTAGGGAGCCCACTTCCAGTCCCTCCAGGAACACCTCCAGCATCGAGGGGACAAAGTGCATCAGGGTCACCCCGCGTTCCTCCACGATCCGCCTCAACAGGGCCACGTCCTTCTCTCCCCCATCTTCCAGCAGCACCATCCGGGCGCCGGCGACCAGGGGCCAGATCAGTTCCCACACGGAAACGTCAAAGCAATAGGTCGTCTTCTGAAGGACTGCGTCCCCATCGCACAGCCCAAAACGGTCCTGTGCCCAAAGTAGTCGGTTCAGTACCCCATCGTGCTGGTTCATCACCCCCTTGGGCCTGCCGGTGGACCCCGAGGTGTATATCACGTACATCAGGTCCCCGGGGGCGGGACCCCCGTCCAAGGGGGAACCCGACAGGCCGCCTATGGGGGCCCAGTCCCTGTCCAGCACCACCGTCGCTCCGCCATACCCCACAAGGGAGCCAAGGGAGGACTCCCCGGTGAGCACCACCCCGCAGGAGGTGTCACCCAGCATGAAGTCGATGCGCTCGCGAGGGTACGACGGATCGATAGGAACGTACGCCCCGCCAGCCTTCAATATCCCCAGGATACCGACGACCATCTCCAGCGAGCGGTCGATGCAGATACCCACAAGGTCCTCCCGGCCCACGCCAAGGGAGACCAGGTGGCGGGCCAACTGGTTCGAACGACGGTCCAGCTCCCCATAGCTCATCTCCCTGTCCCCGCACACCAGTGCCGTGCGATCAGGGGACTCCTGGGCTCGCGAGCGGAACAGGTCGACCACCGTCACGCCCGTGGGGTACGACGCCTCCTCCCCGCGGAAGCCCTCCAGCAAAAGCGTGCGCTC
>NZXU01000096.1 GCA_002698425.1 Ahrensia sp.
ACCGATGTGGGGAGGGTGGGTGCGACAATCAAGCGCCTGATATTCTGCCAGCCCGCCCCGAACATGATGATCAGCGCGCCGATGGCGAGCAGGATCAGCGCGAAAGGCGGGATGCCGGTGGAGTTGGCGGCCGAATTGACGAGGTAATAGATGCCGAGCGAACCGAAATAGGCGAGCGTCGGGATCAGCAGCGACCGCCGGTCGATCGCGAGCGCCACATAGACGAAGGCGACGATCAGCGCGCCCAGCATGATCGAGGCCGTCACGCCCGGCTCGATCTCGCCGAAAACGACGTCCTGACCGGTCGCGAGGATGAACAGCGGGTGGACCAGCAGCGGCGCTGAAATCACATGTAGCCAGAAGGCGCAGTCCGACCAGACGGTAAACCGCTCCCGGTCATGCAGGTCGAGCGCCAGCCCGACCCCGAAGACGACGAAGCCGCAGATGAGCGGAACGTAGAGCGCTTTCGACAACACTTCCGGCACCTGGTCGATCGTCGGCAACACCACCGCGCCATTCACCACGCCGTCATAGAAATAGAGCGTCGCGAAGAAAAACGCCGCGCCGGTGAAGCTGAGCGCCAGCACCGCCGCCATGATCGGCACGCGGAAGCGGGCGAAATAGACGATCGCCGCGACCGCCGTGCCGCCGAAGAAGATCGCGGCATAGATCTCGGCCTGCGGACGAAGCCCCGCCAGCTGGACCGGATTGTCCACCGCTCCGAGCCCGTATCGCGTTTCCAGATAGCGGCCGATCAGCGTCGTCACCGCGGCGATGAAGCCGAGCCCCAGGACCGTGCTCGACAGCCGCATCCGCTTCTGCCGCGTAACGAATTCGGCGACCAGCCACGCGAAGACACCGAGGATCGCGGCGGTCATGGGCACGGTCACGCCCGGATAGGATTGCAGCGCGAACAGCGCGCCGGCGAACAGAAGCAGGATACCGATCGTCACGAACAGGTCGTTGCCGCCGCCGACCAGCCGCATCGGTTCGTCTGTGGACGCGGTCTCGGCGCTGTCGGGAACGGGAGGAGGCGTCGTCGCCAGCGAGACGATGCCGTCGCGCTGGTCCGCGGTGATGATCGCGCGCTCGACCGCCAGATCGAGCGTTTCCCTCGAAATCATGAAATCGTCTCCGTGCGTTCGTCCTGCGTGATCTTCATCAGAAGCGTTACGCCCGTTTTGTGCCTGTGGCGATCATAGGCCGCAAATCCCGCCTTCTCGTAGGCGCGCACCGCGCGGAGATTGGTCTCGTCCGGATCGATGACGACGGTGGATACGCCCTCGGCGAACAGCCGGTCAAGAAAGGCGCGCATGGCGGCCGTTCCGATGCCTTGGCCGAGCTGTCCCGGCTCGCCGATGAAAAGATCGACGCCGACCGCCTCTTTCGGCAGGTCGAGAAGCCACGGGGCTTCGGCCGCATTGCCGCCGGCCACTTCGTCGCCGACCGACCAGCGCTGGATATAGCCCGCCGGTTCGCCGTCGCATGAAAAGATGAAGGGCCGCGTCGTGTCGCGGCCCTCCACCATGATCCGGATCTTGTCGAGCGCCGTGTCCGGCTCGCCCCACCATTCGCGAACCTGCGGATTGCGCAGCCATTGGCCGAGCAAGGGCAGGTCCGCCGGCGTCACCGGCGCGAAGCGGATATCCCGCTCACTCGGCATCCAGACTTTCGACGATGACGTTTCCGTTGGTGTAGACGCAGATTTCGGCGGCGATCTTCATCGCGCGCCGCGCGATCGCCTCGGCGTCCATGTCGGTGTCGATCAGCGCACGGGCCGCGGCAAGCGCGTAATTGCCGCCCGAGCCGATCGCCATGACGCCTTCCTCCGGCTCCAGCACATCGCCATTGCCGGTCACGCACAGCGAGACGGACTTGTCGGCGACCAGCATCATTGCCTCGAGGTTGCGCAGATATTTGTCGGTGCGCCAGTCCTTGGCGAGTTCCACGGCGGCGCGCATCAGCTGGTTCGGATACTGCTCCAGCTTCTTTTCCAGGCGGTCGAGCAGGGTGAAGGCGTCCGCCGTCGCGCCGGCGAAACCGGTGATCACCTCGTTGTTCTTGCCGATGCGGCGCACCTTGCGCGCATTGCCCTTCATCACGGTCTGCCCGAGGCTGACCTGCCCGTCGCCGGCGATGATCACCTTGTCGCCCTTGCGCACGGTGACGATGGTCGTGGCGTGCATCGTGCCGTAGGGATTGTCCTTCTCGCTCATCACGTATCCTTTCCGGGGTCGAGCGACCCGATTTCGTCCTCGCTATGTAAGCGGGGCACGGTCAAATGCAAACGCGCGGGCGATATGCTGGCATTTGCGCCAAACCCTTGTTATGAGGCGCAGTCGCCGACAAGAAGGGGCCTTCGCCATGACCGCGCGCACGGCTGAGATCAGCCGCAAGACGAACGAGACCGCCATATCCGTCACCGTGAATCTGGACGGCGCCGGCAAGCATGAAATGAAGACCGGTATCGGCTTCTTCGATCACATGCTCGATCAGCTCGCGCGTCATTCGCTGATCGACATGACCGTCGGCGCCGAGGGCGACCTGCAGATCGACGATCACCACACGGTGGAGGACACCGGCATCGCGCTCGGCCAGGCGCTGGCGAAGGCGCTCGGCGACCGCCGCGGCGTCACCCGCTACGCCAGCCTCGATCTCGCCATGGACGAGGCGCTGACCCGCGCCGCCATCGACGTGTCCGGCCGTCCGTTCCTGATTTTCAAGGTCGATTTCCCGACCCAGAAGATCGGCACCTTCGACACCGAGCTGGTGCGCGAATTCTTCCAGGCCTTCGCGCAGAATGCCGGCATCACCCTGCATGTCGAAAATCTCTACGGCGCCAACAGCCACCACATCGCCGAGACCTGTTTCAAGGCGGTGGCGCGCGTGTTGCGGACCGCCGTCGAGATCGATCCGCGCCAGGCGGATGCGATCCCCTCGACCAAGGGCACGCTAAACGGATAGGCTCTGGCCATGGCAAGCTATGTTGTTCTTGAACGCCGGCCCGCCGCGGGACGCCGCATCGAGACGGAACTGGTGCGCGACGAGTTTTCCTATCTCGCGCTGATTTTCCCGCTGATCTGGCTCCTGTGGTACCGGCTCTGGTTCGCGGCCGTCGTGTTGCTGCTGGTTTCCGTCGGCATCGGCATGATTGGCGAATATCTCGCCCCCGGCCTTGCGATGGTCGTCGCCGGTTTCGTGGTCAGCTTTTTCGTGGCGCTGGAAGGCCCCGCATGGCGGATCGCGAAGTTTCGCCGGCTCGGCTATCTGGAGACCGGCATGGTCGTCGCGCCCAGCCTGAACGAGGCGGAAATCCGCTGGTTCGCGGGAAGCGGCGCGCCGCCGCCGAAACCTGCGCCAGTCACGAAACAAAGGGCGGCCGCGCCGCCGCCGCTTCCGGCTTCCGACCATTCCGACATGGTCTTCGGCTTCGCGGGCGAACGGTGAGCGTCATGCGTGTTGCGATTATCGATTACGGCTCCGGCAATCTGCGCTCGGCCGTCAAATCCTTCGAGCGCTCTGCGCGCGAGGCGGGCGTCTCCGCCGAGATCGACCTCACCTCGGACGCCGACCGCGTGGCGACGGCCGACCGCATCGTCCTGCCGGGCGTCGGCGCCTATGCCGATTGCCGCGCCGGCCTCGACGCCGTGCCGGGCATGGTCGATGCGCTGAATGCGGCGGTGGTCGACAAGGCCCGGCCCTTCTTCGGCATCTGCGTCGGCATGCAGCTCATGTCGACGCGCGGTCTCGAAAAGACCGTGACGAACGGTCTCGGCTGGATCGCCGGCGATGTCGTCGAAATGACGCCGTCCGACCCGACCCTGAAAATCCCGCAGATCGGCTGGAATACGCTGGAGCTCGTCCGCCCGCATCCGCTCTTTGATGGTATCCGGACGGGCGAGGACGGGCTGCACGCCTATTTCGTCCATTCCTACCACCTCGCCGCGCAAAACGAGGCGGATGTCGTGGCCCGTACCGATTATGGCGGGCCGGTCACCGCCGCCGTTGCACGCGACAACATGTTCGGCACCCAGTTCCACCCTGAAAAGAGCCAGACGCTCGGTCTGGCCTTGATCGCCAATTTCCTGAAATGGAAGCCCTGAAGGCCATGCCCGCCAACAAGATCCTCTTTCCCGCCATCGATCTGAAGGACGGCCAGTGCGTGCGCCTCGTCAAGGGCGACATGGGCCAGGCGACCGTCTACAACCCGGACCCCGCCGCTCAGGCGAAAGCCTTCCAGGACCAGGGTTTCGAGTGGCTGCATGTGGTCGACCTCAACGGCGCCTTCGAGGGCCAGTCGGTCAATGGCGCGGCGGTCGAAGCGATCCTGGCCGCGACGACCAACCCGGTGCAGCTCGGCGGCGGCATCCGCACGCTCGCCCATATCGAAAACTGGCTTGAAAAAGGCCTCGCCCGCGTCATTCTCGGCACGATTGCCGTGCGCGATCCCGATCTCGTCATTGAGGCTTGCAAAAAGTTTCCCGGCAAGGTCGCCGTCGGTATAGACGCCAAGGGCGGCAAGGTGGCCGTCGAGGGCTGGGCCGAAGCCTCCGAACTCGGCGTCGTCGAACTGGCGAAGAAATTCGAAGGCGCCGGCGTCGCCGCGATCATCTACACCGATATCGACCGCGACGGCATCCTCACCGGCATCAACTGGGACTCGACCATCGATCTCGCCGAAGCCGTCTCGATCCCCGTCATCGCCTCCGGCGGCTTGGCCTCCATAGCCGATGTCGTTCGCATGACCATGCCCGACGCCGCAAAACTGGAAGGCGCCATCTCCGGCCGCGCGCTCTATGACGGCCGGATCGATCCGGAACAGGCGCTGGCGGTGCTGCGCGGCGAAGGAGGGGAAAAATGACCCTCAAGGCTCGCGTCATCCCCTGTCTCGACGTCGCCGGTGGGCGAGTGGTGAAAGGGGTTAATTTCGTCGATCTCATCGATGCCGGCGATCCGGTCGAGGCGGCCAAAGCCTATGACGCCGCCGGCGCCGACGAGCTCTGCTTCCTTGACATCACCGCCTCGTCCGACAATCGCGAGACGATCTACGACGTCGTCGCCCGTACGGCCGAGCAGTGCTTCATGCCGCTGACCGTCGGCGGCGGCGTGCGCGCCGTGGAAGACGTCCGCAAGCTGTTGCTGGCCGGGGCCGACAAGGTCTCGATCAATACCGCCGCGGTCAAGCGGCCGGAACTGGTCGCCGAGGCCGCCGACAAGTTCGGCAACCAGTGCATCGTCGTCGCAATCGACGCCAAGGCCGTCGACGAGGGCGGTGCCGAGCCGCGCTGGGAGATCTTCACCCATGGCGGCCGAGTCCCGACCGGTATCGACGCGGTCGAATTCGCCCGCACGGTCACCGACCTCGGCGCCGGCGAGATCCTGCTGACCTCGATGGACCGGGACGGCACCAAGATCGGCTACAACATTCCGTTGACCCGCGCCGTCGCCGATGCTGTGCGCGTCCCGGTCATCGCGTCCGGCGGCGTCGGCACGCTGGACCACATGGTCGAGGGCATTCGCGACGGCCACGCCACGGCCGTCCTCGCCGCCTCGATCTTCCACTTCGGAACCTATACGATCGGCGAGGCCAAGGATTTCATGGCCGAGGCTGGCATTGCCGTGCGCCGCGACGCCTGAACCGGGAAAACGCCATGACCGATTTCACCCTCGCCGACCTCGAAGCAATTGTCGCCGCGCGTGCCACCTCTGGCGACGAAAACTCCTGGACGGCGAAACTTGTCTCGAAGGGCATCGAAAAGGCGTCGAAGAAACTCGGCGAGGAGGCGGTCGAGACGGTCATCGCCTCGCTCGGCGACGATCCTTCCGAGCTTGTGGCGGAAACCGCGGACCTGTTGTACCATTTGCTCGTTGTCCTCCACATGCGCGGTGTGGCATTGGATGACGTAATGGCCGAGCTGCAGGGGCGGACCGGCCAAACAGGCCTGCAGGAAAAGGCCGCCCGCACCGCGGAGTAGTCACAGGCGTTCCATGGATCAATCCGTCAAGCGCAGCAGCCCTTCGGCGCATGCCGACGCTCTGGACCAGTTGTCCGGCAGCGAATTGTCGCCTTATCGGCGTTTTTCGGCGGCCAAATGGTCGGAATTTCGCGCCGACACGCCGCTGACGCTCACCGCCGACGAGGTGATGCGGCTGCGCTCTCTGGACGATCCGGTCGATCTCGACGAGGTGCGGCGCATCTATCTCTCCATGTCGCGCCTGCTCTATTCCCATGTCGAGGCGTCGCAGAGCCTGTTCGAGCAGCGCAAGCGCTTCCTCAATGTCGACGAGGCGATCAAGACGCCCTTCATCATCGGTATCGCCGGCTCGGTCGCCGTCGGAAAATCAACCACGGCGCGTATTCTGAAGGAATTGCTGGCGCGCTGGGAATCCAATCCGAAGGTCGCGCTTGTGACGACCGACGGTTTCCTCTGGCCCAATGCGGTGCTGCGCGAGCAGGGCCTGATGGAGCGCAAGGGCTTTCCGGAAAGCTATGACGTCGCCACGGTGCTGCGCTTCCTTTCGCAGCTCAAGGCGGGCGAGCACTCGGTGCGTGCGCCGCTTTATTCGCACCTGACCTATGACGTGCTGCCGGGCGAATATGTCACGATCGACCGCCCGGACATCCTCATCTTCGAGGGCATCAACGTGCTGCAGGTGCGCGACCTGCCGGAAGACGGTAAGATGGTGCCCTTCGTCTCGGACTATTTCGACTTCTCGATCTATATCGACGCGGACGAGGAGAAGATTCACGACTGGTACGTGACCCGCTTCATGCGGCTGCGCCAGACGGCGTTCCGCGATCCGAAATCCTTCTTCCACCGCTATTCGGAATTGTCGGAGGACGCCGCGCGCGGCATTGCCGAGGGCCTCTGGACGAATATCAACCTGAAGAACCTGAAGGAAAACATCCAGCCGACGCGTCCGCGCGCCGACCTGATCCTGAAAAAAGGGTCCGACCATCTGGTCGAGGAAGTGCTTCTCAGGAAGCTTTGAAGTTATTCCAGGAAAAGTGTGAGGCGGTTTTCCGTCCGGAATTTCGCGGGAAAACGCTCTCTCAGGGCTTCGTCACCCGGCGCAGCGTCAGGTTGATGCGCCCGCCATTCTTCAACAGCGCCGAGGTCGCCGGGTAGATCCGGTCCACCCCGTGATAACAGAGCCGCCCGGCGCCGCCGAGCACGATGACATCCCCGCTGTCCAGCTTCAGCGAGACGGTGCGGCCGGACCGGGTCGTTTCGCCGATACGAAAGAGACAGGTATCGCCGAGCGAGACCGACAGGACCGGCGCGTCGAGATCGTCCTCGTCCCGGTCCTGGTGCAGCCCCATCTTCGCGCTTTCGCTGTAGAAATTGACGAGGCAGGCCTCCGGCGGATGCGGATAGCCGCTGTAATCTTCCCACAGCTTCGACAGCATGTCCGGGATTGACGGCCAGGGCTTTCCGGTCGCCGGATGGGTCGGCTGGTAGCGGTAGCCGCGTTCCTTGTCGGTGACCCAGCCGAGCGATCCGCAATTGGTCATCCGCACGCTCATTTCCTTGCCCGTGCGCGGCATGCGCGGCGTGAACAGCGGCGCCGTCGCAACGACGCGACGGATATCCTCGACCAGCGCGCGCTGGTCGTCGGTGGAGAGGCAACCGGGGATGTGGCGAACGCCCTTGGGAAGAACCAGCATGGGCTGAAATGTAGTGAGCCGGCGGCCGAATCCCATCCGCCGCCGGCATGAGAAATCAGGCTACGTCCAGATCGGGAATCCGCAGCACCTGGCCCGGGTAGATCTTGTCGGCATCGCTCAGCATCGGCTTGTTGGCCTCCAGGATGGCCGGGTATTTGCTGGCTTTGCCATAGGCCTTCAGGGCGATGGCCGACAGCGTGTCGCCTTTTTCCACCGTGTGGAACCGCGGCTCCTTGGCCGGCGTCGCCGCCGCGATGATCGCGTTCATGTCGGCCGCGGCGTCGAGTTTCATGCCGCTGCCGGGAACCGTGACCTTGAGCTCGGACGCTTCGACCTTGGAAATACCGAGCGTGTTGCCGACGGTGACGATCGCTTTCTCGAAGATCGACTGGTCTTCCACCGCGCCCTTCAGGATGGCCGTATCGCCCTTGATCTCGATCTGCACCGCATCGGTGCCGAGCTTGTGCGAGTCGAGTTCCTTCTTCAGTTCCTTCGCGTTTTCTTCCTCATCGTCGCCAAAGCCGAGCTTCTTGCCGGCCGACTTCACGAAATCGAAAATTCCCATCGCAACATCCTTCCAAGCTGGACCTGATATGTCATGTTATCCGCCGGATGACCCTAGTGCCGTATGGTTACGTGCGCTAGTCTTCCGTATCGACGGAACCCCGCATTTTCTTGATCTGGCCGCGGCCGGCCTTGGCTTTCAGCCGCCGTTCGATCGAGCCGCGCGTCGGCCGCGTCTTCTTGCGGGGCGGCGGCGGAGGCTCCAGCGCCTTCAGGACAAGATCCTTCAAACGCTCGCGCGCATCGTCCCGGTTGCGTTCCTGCGCCCGGTGCCGGCTGGCCTGGATCAGGATCGACCCGTCTTTCGCGGCGCGCTTTCCGGCCAGCTGTATCAGCCGCCGCAGCTGGTAGTCGTTGAACACGCCGGCGGAACCGGGAAAGAAGCGCAGCTGCACGGCGCTCGAGGTCTTGTTGACATTCTGTCCCCCGGGCCCCGAGGCGAGCACGAAATCCTCCGTCATCGACCAGGCAGGCAGGGTCAGCCCGTGCCGGATCGGCAGGTCGTCGACACTCATCGCGTTTCGCCCCGTTTCGAAAGCCTGTTCATCTGCGCGACGATAAGCGTTGCGCCGGCCCGAAAAAAGCCGCGGCGAAACAAAAACGGCGCCTGCCCGGAGGCAAGCGCCGCAAACTCACCCTTGCGGGCTGCTGTTACTCAGCGGCTTCGAGAAATCGAGGCGCCGCATCCATCACGTCGAGATCGACATGGGCCGCGAACTTTTCGAAGTTTTCCGTGAACATGCCGGCGAGCTTCGCCGCCTGCTGGTCATAGGCCTTTCCGTCGGCCCAGGTCGAACGCGGATCGAGGATCGCGCTGTCGACGCCTTCGACCGCGACCGGGACCGCGAAGCCGAAATTCGCATCGGTGCGGTATTCGACGCCGTTCAGTTCGCCCGACAGCGCTGCCTTGAGCAGCCGGCGGGTCGCCTTGATCGGCATGCGGCTTCCCGTTCCGTAGGCGCCGCCGGTCCAGCCGGTATTGACCAGCCAGCAATCGACGCCGTGCTCGGCGATCAGGTCGCGCAGCAGATTGCCGTATTCCGACGGGTGGCGCGGCATGAACGGGGCGCCGAAGCAGGTCGAGAAAGTCGCTTCCGGCTCGGTGACGCCTTTTTCGGTCCCGGCGACCTTGGCGGTGTAGCCGGACAGGAAGTGATACATCGCCTGCGCCGGGGTCAGCTTGGCGATCGGCGGCATCACGCCGAAGGCGTCGGCCGTCAGCATGACGATGTTCTTCGGCTGGCCGCCCTTGCCGGTCGCGCTGGCATTCGGAATGAAGTGCAGCGGATAGGCGCAACGGGTGTTTTCCGTCAGCGAGCCGTCATGGAAATCGGGCATGCGGTTGTCGTCGAGGATGACGTTTTCCAGAACCGTGCCGAAACGCTCGGTCGTCGAGTAGATTTCCGGCTCGGCTTCGCGCGACAGGCGGATCGTCTTGGCGTAGCAGCCGCCTTCGAAATTGAACACGCCGTTTTCGCTCCAGCCATGCTCGTCGTCGCCGATCAGCGTGCGCTCCGGATCGGCGGAAAGCGTCGTCTTGCCGGTGCCGGACAGGCCGAAGAACACGGCGACATCGCCGTCGGGGCCTTCATTGGCCGAGCAATGCATCGGCATGACGCCTTTTTCCGGCAGGATGTAGTTCAGCGCGGTGAAGACCGATTTCTTCATTTCACCGGCATAGGAGGTGCCGCCGATCAGCACGATCATGCGGGTCAGGTCGACCGCGATCACCGTGCCCGAGCGGCAGCCATGGCGCTCCGGATCGGCCTCGAAGGACGGCAGGTCGATGATCGTCATTTCCGGCACGAAGGAAGCGAGTTCGCCGCGCTCCGGACGGATCAGCAGGTTGCGGATGAACAGCGCGTGCCAGGCGTTTTCGGTGATGACGCGCACGGGAAGCCTGTGCGCCTCGTCCGCGCCGCCGACCAGGTCGGAAACGAACAGGTCCATGCCCTGGGCCTGCGTCATGAAATCCTCGTAGAGGCGCTCGAAGGCTTCCGGCTCCATCGGGCGGTTGTTGTCCCACCAGATCTTTTCGTCGACCTTGCCGTCGCGCACGACATGCTTGTCCTTCGCCGAACGGCCGGTATGGACGCCCGTCTTGGCGACGAGGGCGCCATGCGCGCTCAGCTCGGCCTCGCGGCGCCCCAGCGCCTCTTCATAGAGCTCGGGTTCGGAGAGGTTGTAGTAAACGGTGCCCGTCGCGCGAAAGCCATGTGTCTCGATTCCGTGCGCGGTGTTGTACAGTCCGTTGCTAGTCATCATCCTCACCAGTTGTTTGTTTTGGTTGCCCTTTGCCGATCGGCGCCTGCTAAATTTTTTAGCCTGTTTAAGCGATCGTTTAAACAGAATAGACCCTCAAACAGAAATCGCATGGCATTTCAAATAATTAATCGATTTAACCTTTCAAAAAATAATTTAATCGGTTAAAGCAGCGGCATTAAACACAGGCCTTCCGCAAAGTCATTGATCAATTCGTCTGAAAGGGCGGCCCGGCCCGATACCGGCATGGAAACCGCTGCGCAATGACACCACATGCGTTATGTGCCACATTTTGCGCCAAGTTTCGGCGTCAACCCCTCGCCTCTAGGAGACGAGTTGGGAATTGGCGTCATGGCTGGGGAGAATTACCATATGCAGACGATTGCGCTGGTCGATGACGACCGGAACATTCTGACCTCTGTTTCGATCGCGCTGGAGGCCGAGGGCTACCGGGTCGAGACCTTCACCGACGGCGCCTCGGCACTCGAAGGCCTGATGGCGCGTCCGCCGAGCCTTGCCATTCTCGATATCAAGATGCCGCGCATGGACGGCATGGAGCTTCTGCGCCGGCTGCGCCAGAAGACCGATCTGCCCGTGATCTTCCTCACCTCCAAGGATGACGAGATCGACGAGCTGTTCGGCCTGAAGATGGGCGCCGACGATTTCATCACCAAGCCGTTCTCCCAGCGCCTGCTGGTCGAGCGCGTCCGCGCCGTCCTGCGCCGCACCGCCGCGCGCGAGGTCACGGTCAAGGGCGAAGCCGGCACGCAGTCCCAGTCCATCGTGCGCGGCAATCTCGTTCTCGACCAGGAACGCCATACCTGCACGTGGAAGGACCAGGCCGTGACGCTGACCGTCACCGAGTTCCTGATCCTGCATGCGCTTGCCCAGCGGCCCGGCGTCGTGAAAAGCCGTGATTCGCTGATGGATGCGGCGTATGATGACCAGGTCTATGTCGACGACCGGACCATCGACAGCCACATCAAGCGGCTGCGCAAGAAGTTCAAGGTCGTCGACGACAGTTTCGACATGATCGAAACCCTTTATGGCGTCGGATACCGGTTCCGAGAATCCTGACCGGGTCCCCGCAGACGGGCTGAATGACGGTAGAGATCGACCATAATGCCTTGAGGTCCGGCCTCGACAAGACGGCAAAGACCCGCGAAGGCGACGGCCCGCACGAAATGGCGCGCGAGGAGCGCGCCAATGGCCGCGGCGGTTTCCTGCGGGCGCTTCGTCGCGTGTTCGGCGGCTATATCTTCTCCTCGCTGACGCACCGCATCCTGTTCCTGAACCTCGCCGCCCTCGGCGTGCTGATGTCGGGCATTCTCTATATCAACCAGTTCCGCGACGGACTGATCGATGCGCGCGTCGAAAGCCTGATGATCCAGGGCGAGATCATCGCCGGCGCCATCGCCGCCTCGGCCAATGTCGAGACCAATGCGATCCTCATCGATCCCGACAAGCTTCTGGAGCTGCAGGCCGGCGAGTCCATCGTCCCCAATGCCGACCGCTTCGACAATCTCGACTTTCCGATCAATCCGGAAAAGGTCGCCCCGGTCCTGCGCCGGCTGATCTCGCCGACCCGCACCCGCGCGCGCATCTATGACCGCGACGCCAACCTGCTGCTCGATTCCCGCCATCTCTATTCCGGCGGCCAGGTGCTGCGCTACGAGCTGCCCGACGTCGACGAAACCGAAAGCGGCCTGCTCGACCGGATCGACCGGATCGTCTCGCGCATCTTCCGCCGTCGCGATCTCAGCATTTACACCGAACAGCCCGGCGGCAGCGGCACCGGCTATTCCGAGGTTATGTCGGCTCTGGCCGGCGGCCGTTCGCAGATCGTGCGGATCAGCGAGCAGGGCGAGCTCATTGTCTCCGTCGCCGTTCCCGTCCAGCGCTTCCGCGCCGTGCTCGGCGTCTTGCAGCTGTCCACGCAGGGCGGCGACATCGACAAGATCGTCAAGGCCGAGCGGTTCGCCATGATGCGCGTCTTCGCGGTCGCGGTGATGGTCAACATCATCCTGTCGATCGCGCTGGCCGGCACCATCGCCAACCCGCTGCGCCGCCTCGCCGCCGCCGCCGTGCGCGTTCGCCGCTCGATCCGCCTGCGCGAGGAAATCCCCGACTTCTCGTCGCGTCAGGACGAGATCGGCAACCTGTCCGTCGCGCTGCGCGACATGACCAATTCTCTTTATGCGCGCATCGATGCCATCGAGAGTTTCGCCGCCGATGTCAGCCACGAACTCAAGAACCCGCTCACCTCCTTGCGGAGCGCCGTCGAGACGCTGCCGCTCGCGAAGAATGACGACATGCGCAAGCGCCTGACCGATGTCATCGAGCACGACGTGCGCCGCCTTGACCGTCTGATCTCCGATATTTCGGATGCCTCGCGTCTCGATGCCGAATTGGTGCGCGAGGATGCAAGCATCATCGACATGGCGCGCCTGCTGCGCGAACTGACGGACATTCTCGGCCAAAGCGTTGCCGACGGGCGCGGCGCGCTGAAGCTGCATGTCGGCAAGCTGCCGGCCGGCGTGAAGGGCTTCTTCGTCGCCGGGCATGACTCGCGCATCGGTCAGGTCATCACCAACCTGGTGCAGAACGCCTTCTCCTTCGTTCCCGAAAAGGGCGGTCGCGTCGATATCCGCCTGGCGATGGAACCGCGCTTCGTCGTCGTCCGGGTCGAGGACAACGGCCCCGGCATCAGGGCCGAGAATATCGAGAACATCTTCGAACGCTTCTATACAGACCGCCCCGGACCGGACCAGTTCGGCAAGAATTCCGGGCTCGGTCTCTCGATTTCGCGCCAGATCGTCGAAGCCCATGGCGGCACGCTGACCGCCGAGAACATTCCCGGCGGACCGGACGGCCAGCCCGCGGGCGCCTGTTTCATCATGCGGTTGCCGCGCGAATGAGCGCCACGCTCGAACACGCCACCGTCGTCGAAATCGATCGTCGCGGCGTGCTTGTTCGCGGCCAGTCGGGATCCGGCAAGACGCTTCTTGCGCTCGAATTGCTGTCGCGGTGCCGTGCCGCCGGCATCGCCTCCGCCCTCGTCGCCGATGATTATGTCTATTTGTCGCATCATGAAGCCTCGGGCAGCCTGCGCGCCTCCGTGCCTGACGGGATCGAAGGCCGCGTGGAATTGCGCGGCTTCGGCATAGCCGCCCTCGGCGACACGCGCTGGAAGCCGCAGACCGACGTCGCGCTGGTGGTCTCGCTCGTGCCGCCCGCCAGGGCCGAACGCGTTGCCGACCCGGAGCGTCGCGCGGTTTTCGAAGGCGTCGCCCTGCCGGAACTCGCCTGTCCCGAGCGCCAGCCCTTGTCGGCGGCCTATGCGGTGTTCGGCTGGCTCGGTCTCGCGCCGCGGCTGATCTGAGCGCGCGCAGGCCCGGCTGCGCCATTTCGCGGACTACAGTTTCTTGCCTGAAAAACCTTGTCACGCGAGAAAATTGCTGATCATGATGCGGGCCCCGACGGGAGGCGGCCGGCGATGCGCGACCGGACGCTGTTGGGGCAAGACGGGAGAAGAGTGTCAATGATCGGCGTCGTGCTCGTTACGCACGGAAATCTCGCGGACGAATTCAAGAGCGCGGTCGAACATGTCGTCGGGGCCCAGGTCCAGTTCGCGACGGTCTGTATCGGCGCGGATGATGACATGGAGCAGCGCCGGCGCGACATCCTCGCCCGCGTATCCGATGTCGACAGCGGCGACGGCGTCATCATCGTGACCGACATGTTCGGCGGCACGCCGTCCAATCTCTCCATCTCGGTCATGGAAACCGGCCGTATCGAGATTCTCGCCGGCATGAACCTGCCCATGCTGATCAAGCTGGCCCGCGTGCGCGAGGACCAGCCGATGGGCGAGGCGCTGTCGCAGGCCTGCGAGGCGGGGCGCAAATACATCAATGTCGCAAGCCAGATTCTGGCCGGAAAGTGACCCTTTTGCCCGGACAGGCAACCACTGCGAGCCGAACCCTCGAAATCACCAACAAGCGCGGCCTGCATGCCCGCGCCTCGTCCAAATTCGTCAAGCTCGTCGAGGGCTTCGATTCGACCGTTACCGTCGCGCGTGACGGCCTCTCGGTGCACGGCACCTCGATCATGGGCCTGATGCTGCTGGCGGCGGGGCCCGGCTGCCACATCGAGGTCATGGCCGACGGGCCGGACGCCGAGGAAGCGCTCGACGCCATCGCTGCGCTGGTTGCCGACAGGTTCGGCGAGGGCGAGTGATTTCGCCCGGATTCCGATCTCCGGGATCAGGATATAAGGATTTCCTTATATTGTGATTGTCAGTCTTGGCCGTCTCTGCTAGTCAGCGCGCCAGATCGAACGGAGTTCACACATGTCCAATTCGCAGGATTACGCGATTGCCGATATCGCGTTGGCCGATTATGGCCGCAAGGAAATCGAAATAGCCGAGACCGAAATGCCGGGCCTGATGGCCTGCCGCGAGGAGTTCGGCGAAAGCCAGCCGCTCAAGGGCGCGCGCATCACCGGTTCGCTGCACATGACCATCCAGACGGCGGTGCTGATCGAGACGCTGAAGGCGCTCGGCGCCGATGTCCGCTGGGCGTCCTGCAACATCTTCTCGACCCAGGACCATGCCGCCGCGGCCATCGCCGCCACCGGCACGCCGGTTTTCGCCATCAAGGGCGAGTCGCTCGAGGATTACTGGACCTACACCGACCAGATCTTCCAGTGGCCGGATGGCGGTCACTCCAACATGATCCTCGATGATGGCGGCGACGCCACCATGTATATCCTGCTCGGCGCCCGCGCCGAGGAAGGCGAGGACGTGCTGTCCAATCCGGGCTCCGAGGAAGAGGAAGTCCTCTTCGCCCAGATCAAGAAGCGCATGGCCGCGAGCCCGGGCTGGTTCGTCAAGCAGCGCCACGCCATCAAGGGCGTGACCGAGGAAACGACCACCGGCGTCAACCGCCTCTACCAGCTGCAGAAGAAGGGCCTGCTGCCCTTCCCGGCGATCAACGTCAACGACTCGGTCACCAAGTCGAAATTCGACAACAAGTATGGCTGCAAGGAATCGCTGGTCGACGGCATTCGCCGCGCCACCGATGTGATGATGGCCGGCAAGGTCGCCGTCGTCTGCGGCTATGGCGATGTCGGCAAGGGTTCGGCCCAGTCGCTCAGCGGCGCCGGCGCCCGCGTCAAGGTCACCGAGATCGACCCGATCTGCGCCCTGCAGGCCGCGATGGACGGCTTCGAGGTCGTGCAGCTCGAGGACGTCGTCTCGTCGGCCGATATCTTCGTGACCACCACCGGCAACAAGGACGTGATCCGCATCGAGCACATGCGCGAGATGAAGGACATGGCCATCGTCGGCAATATCGGTCACTTCGACAACGAGATTCAGGTCGCCTCCCTGAAGAACCTGAAATGGACCAATATCAAGCCGCAGGTCGACATGATCGAGTTCCCGAAGGGCAACCGCATGATCCTCCTGTCGGAAGGACGCCTGCTCAATCTCGGCAACGCCACGGGCCATCCGAGCTTCGTCATGAGCGCCTCCTTCACCAACCAGGTGCTGGCCCAGATCGAGCTCTTTTCCAAGGGCGGCGAATATGGCCACGAGGTCTACGTTCTGCCGAAACATCTCGACGAGAAGGTCGCCCGTCTTCATCTCGACAAGCTTGGCGCGCGCCTGAGCGAGCTTTCGGAGGAACAGGCCGCCTATATCGGCGTGACGCCGAAGGGTCCTTACAAGCCGGAACACTACCGGTACTGATCGCCCCTACACCGACATACTATATATGGACGCCGGAGAACTTGCCTCGTTCTCCGGCGTTTTTTTTGCGGCCTTGACGCTTCACGGGGATTCCGACTGCGGGTATTTTGGGGTGATTCGCGAATGCGTGCGGCGGGGCAGATAAATCGCGAAGTGTCCGCGCGGGCCCCCGATGATCGGGGCTGCCCGGCGTGCCTGCGGCGAGGGGACGACGAATGCCGAAATCGGAGAGCGCAAGAAGACCGGGCGAAAGGTTTCGCTCCGGCCGAACTGCGCTTCTGTGGGCTTCGGCCGCCTTTGCCGTCGCGCCGGTCCCGGCGCGCGCGCAGGATTTCGCCCAGTCTATCGACCGGTTCTTTTCATCGCATCTGAGCGCGCCGGAAGTCGTGCAATTCGCGCTCTTCACCGGCGCGATGAGCGCGGCGCTCGCCTCGGCCCTGTGGCTGATCCGCGAGCGCGGACGCACCGCCCGCCAGAACGCCGTGCTGCGGGCCAAGGTTTCGGCGCTCAACACCCAGGTCGCCAAGCTGGAGGCGCTGGCGACGACCGAAGGGCAGCGCGCCGTCATCTGGGAAGACCGCGATCAGAAGCCGGTCATTATCGGCACGCTCGATCCCCGCTCCGGCGCGCCCGAGGAGCGCAGCGCCTTCCTCGCCTTCGGGCGTTGGCTGGAACCGCGCTCGGCCGCGCGCATCGATCATCTCGTCGCCGAATTGCGCGACGAGGCGATGGCCTTCAGCGATACGGTCGAGACGCGCCGCGGCGTGCCGCTGGAAGTCACCGGCCGCACCAACGGGTCGAGCGCCGTCGTCCGCTTCGAGAGCCTGACCGGCGAACGCGCCGAACATGCGCGCCTCGCCCTCGAACATGGCCGCGTCGTCGACACGCTGGAAACCTTGCAGGCGCTGCTCGATTCGCTCGACGCGCCCTTCTGGCTGCGCAATGCCGAAGGGGCGCTCGCCTGGGTCAACCGCGCCTATGCCGAGGCGACCGGCCATCCCAACTCGGCCGAGACCGCCGCCGCCGGCACGGAGCTCTTCGGCAAGCAGGCGCTCGAGAAGATGACGGCGGGCCGCGAGGCGGAAGGCCGCTATCGGTTGTCCGCGTCCACCGTCGTCAAGGGCGACCGGATCGTCTTCGACGTCGCCGACGCCGCCGGCCCGTTCGGCTCCGCCGGCATGGCGATCGACAACACCGACTACGACGCCATGCGCACCGAACTAAACAAAACGATCCGCAGCCACGAGGAGACCCTCGACAAGCTGACGACCGCGATCGCGATGTTCGACGAGAACGCCCGGCTGCGCTTCTACAATCAGGCGTTCCAGAAACTCTGGGATCTCGACCAGTCCTTCCTCGATTCCAAGCCCGACAACGCGATGTTCCTCGACCGGTTGCGCGCCGACGGGCGGCTGGAGGAAAAGCCGGAATGGCGGCGCTGGAAGGACGAGATCCTCGCCGCCTACCGCGCTGTCGAGCCGCAGGAGGACGTCTGGTACCTGCCCGACGGCCGAACGATCCGCGTCGTTGCTAATCCGCATCCCAAGGGCGGCCTGACCTGGGTGTTCGAGAACCTCACCGAGCAGATCGACCTCGAAAGCCGCTACACGACGCTGGTGCGCGTGCAGGGCGAAACGCTCGACCATCTCGCCGAGGGCGTCGCCGTCTTCGGTCAGGACGGAAAGCTCAGGCTCTCCAATCCGGCCTTCGCGCGGTTCTGGGATATCGAGGAGCTTCTGGCGAAAGACTCGGTCCATATCGGCGAAATCGCCAGGACATGTCGGTCCCGCCTTGGAGCCGACGAACCCTGGACCCATTTCGCCGGTGTCGTCACCGGCTTCGAGGATGACCGGTCGGACGAGACCGGCCGTTGCACGATCGGCGACGCGATCCTCGCCTGGATGGCCGTGCCTCTTCCCAACGGCCAGACGATGATCACCTTCGTCGATGTCACTGCGACCGAGGAAGTCGAACGAGCCCTGCGCGAGCGTAATGAAGCGCTCGAGTCGACGGCGCTGCTGCGCACCCGCTTCATCCGCCATGTCTCCTATGAACTGCGCACGCCGCTGACCAATATTTCCGGCTTCACGGCGCTGTTGCAGGACAAGACGACCGGGCCGCTCAACCAGAAGCAGTCCGACTATCTCGGCTATATCGCCTCGTCCTCGGATGCATTGAAGCTGATCGTCGACGACATCCTCGATCTCGCCACCATCGACGCCGGTATCATGGAGCTCGATTTTCAGGAGATCGGCATCGAGCCGATGATGCGCGAGGTCGCTACCGGCCTCTCGTCGCGCTTCGCCGAACACAATCTCGATCTGGTCGTCCGCGTCGCGCCCGATGCGGGGTCGATCTATGCCGATGCCGAGCGGCTGCGCCAGGTCATGGTCAACGTCCTCGCCAACGCCGCCGACTTCGCGCCGGACAATTCCGTCGTCACCTTCACCTGCGAGGAAAAGGAGGACGGCGTCTCCTTCCGCATCCGCGACCGCGGCCCCGGCATTCCGCCGGAAGCCCTCAAGGAGATCTTCGATCCGTTCGAGACGGGCGGAAAGCCCGGCCGCAAGCGCGGCGCCGGGCTCGGCCTTTCGCTGGTCAAGAGCTTCGTGACGCTGCATGAGGGCGAGGTGAAGATCGACTCGTCGCCGGAACGCGGCACCGAGGTGACGCTGTTCTTCCCGCGCGTGCCGCCCGGCGCGCGGGTCGCCGCCGAATAGGCCCGTGTCCGTCCCGCGGCTGCGAGATCGCCCCTTGAA
The DNA here is from genome assembly GCA_002698425.1 of Ahrensia sp. Next base: position 19,004 of record NZXU01000096.1, read on the forward strand.
CCTCACTTTTTCCGATGAACTAAGCCTCACCCGCTTCGCCGCCGATTTCGCACTGGCCCTGAAACCCGGCGATTGCGTACTTCTGCGCGGCGATCTCGGCGCAGGCAAGACCACCTTCGCCCGCGCCGCGATCCGCGCGCTTGCGGGCGATGCGGACAATCGCATCGAGGTCCCGAGCCCGACTTTCACCCTGGTCCAGACCTACGATCTGCGCTTGCCCGTCAGCCATTTCGATCTCTACCGTATTGCCGATCCGGACGAACTCGACGAACTTGGCCTTGCGGAGGCGCTCGCTGAGGGGGTCGCCTTCGTAGAATGGCCGGAACGCGCGGAAAGCCTTTTGCCGGCAAATTGCATCTCTCTGACCCTCGCGGAAAGCCGCGATGACGGCGATGGCCGAAGCCTCGCCGTCGCCGCGCCGGACGGGTTCATGACGCGCCTCGAGCGCAGCCTCGCCATGCGCGCGTTCCTCGACGCCAATGGCTGGAACGCCGGCTTCCGCAGGTTCCTGCTCGGCGATGCCTCGACACGAGCCTATGAGACGGTCGAGCGTGACGGCGAGATCGCGATCCTGATGAACGCGCCGAAGCAGCCGGACGGACCGCCGGTGCGCAACGGCAAGCCCTATTCGCAGATCGCCCATCTCGCGGAAGATATCCTGCCCTTCGTCGCCATTGGCCGCATGCTCGCGCAACGCGGCTTTCGCGCGCCGCAAATCCATGCCTTTGATCTCGACCGGGGTTTCATCCTGCTCGAACATCTGGGCTCGGACGGCGTGCTCGATGCGCATCGCAAGCCGATTCCGGAGCGCTACGAGGGCGCGGTCGAATGCCTTGCCGCCATGCATGCGGCCGGCTGGCCGGACGCGATCGACGTCGACGGCCGGACGCACCGCGTACCCGCCTTCGATCTCGATGCCTTCCTAATCGAGGCCGAACTGCTGACAGATTGGTTCGTGCCGCGCGCCACGGGTGCGAAACTGTCCGGTGCGGGGATCGAAGAGTTCCGCAGACTCTGGACCGATCTGTACGACATCGTCGATGCCGGCGAGAAGACGCTGCTTTTGCGCGATTTCCACTCGCCGAATATCATCTGGGATGAAGCCGCAGAAGGCGTGTCCCGGGTCGGCCTGATCGATTTCCAGGACGCGATGATCGGCTCCACCGCCTATGACGTCGCCTCTATCGTGCAGGACGCCCGCGTCGATATTTCGCCGGCTTTGCAAATGGCTCTGCTCGACCGCTACTGCGCGGTGCGGACCGAACAGGGCGGCTTCGACGAGGACGCCTTCCGCCGCGCTTTCGCGATCCTCGCCGCCCAGCGCGCCACCAAGATCCTCGGCATTTTCGTCCGCCTCGACCAGCGCGACGGCAAGCCAGCCTATCTGGCGCATATCGCGCGCCTGCAGGCCTATTTGAGAGACAGCCTGGCCCACCCCGCCCTCACGGGGCTCGCCGCCTGGTATGCCGAACACGGTATCCTCGATGCGAAGATCGGGTAATCGCCCATGGTCGCGTCGGTGAAAAAGGCGATGATCCTGGCGGCCGGCTTCGGCACGCGCCTTCGCCCGATCACCAACACGGTGCCCAAGCCTCTGGTTCCGGTCGCCGACCGGACGATGCTGGATCGCAGCCTCGATCTGGCCGAAGCAGCCGGCGTCGACGAAGCCGTCGTCAATGTCCATTATCTCGCCGACCGGATCGTCGCCCATTGCGCGAACCGCGCCTCGCCGGCGATCCGCATAAGCGACGAGACGGAGGAAATCCTCGAAACGGGCGGCGGCGTGGTCAAGGCGCTGCCGCTCCTCGGCCCCGACCCCTTCCTGCTGCTCAATGCCGACACCTTCTGGGTTGAATGGGACCGCCCCAACCTCGCTGCCATGATCGAAAAATTCGACCCGAGGCGCATGGATATCCTGCTGATGCTTTGCCGGCTCAACGATACGACGGGCCATGCCGGAGGCGGGGATTTCCTCAGGGATGAAACCGGCCGCCTGACCCGCCTTGCTGACAAGACCGACCCGTCTGGCCTGCTCTATGCCGGCGCGACGATCTACAATACGGCCATCTTCGAGGGCGCGGCCGCCGAGCCCCATTCGCTCAACCTCTATTACGACCGCGCCATCGCCGAAGGCCGCCTTTTCGGACACATCATGGAAGACGGCCACTGGTTCACTGTCGGCACGCCCGACGCATTGCCGGCCGCCGAAGCGAAGCTGGCCGAACTCGCCGCACAGCATCCCGCGAAAGACCGCGATTGACCCGCGCCGTCGCGGCGAAGGAAACTGGCTCCCGAGAATCAGCGTGACAAGCGAGAGGCGAGATTTGGCCGGTTACGTCCAGCCGCGTGTCTTCACCGTACCGCCCGGCATCCCCTTCCTGCCGGCGGTGGCGCGCGCCTTGTGCGATGGCAGACTCGTCCCCGGCTTCCGCTATGAGGGCGATCCGCTGCAGCTGTCGACCGTGTCGATCTATGTGCCGACGCGCCGCGCCGCGCGCGAATTCCGCTCGACCTTCCTCGATATCCTCGGCGGCGAGACCATCCTGCTTCCGCGCATCCGCCCGCTCGGCGAGTTCGACGAGGACGCCCATTTCTTCGACGGCGGCGATGCAGCCGCCATCGACATCCCGCCGGCCATCGATGCGACCGAGCGCCTGCTGCTGCTCGGCACGCTGGTCCGTTCCTGGACGAAGCATCTGAAGGCCGACATCGGAAAACTCTATGGCGACGAGACGATCCAGACCCCGGTCTCGACAGCGGACGCCTTCTGGCTGGCGCGCGATCTGGCCGGCCTCATGGACCAGTTCTCCACCGGTCAGGTGCCGGTCTCGGGCATAGCCGATTTCGACGCCGCAGAGCTGTCCGAATGGTGGAAGGTAACGCTCGCTTTTCTCGAGATCATGCGCAGGGAATGGCCGGCGATTCTCGCCGAGCGCGGTGTCGTCGATCCCGGAGAGCACCGCAACCGACGCCTGCTTGCCGAAGCCGCACGGCTTGAACGCAATCCGCCCAAGGGACCGGTCATTGTCGCGGGTTCGACCGGCACGATCCCGGCGACGGCGGAACTCATCGCCGCGATAGCGCGCCTGCCGATGGGCGCGGTCGTTCTGCCCGGTTTCGATACGACAATGGACGAGGCCTCGCGGGAACAGCTTCAGTCCGACGAGGACGTCGCGTCGGTCATCGGCCATCCGCAATACGGATTGATGAAGCTGGTCGGCCGGATCGGCGTCGCCCCCGACGCCATTGAGCCCCTGGGCGAGGCTGAGCCGGAACCGCTCGCGGCCCGCCGCAAATGGGTTGCGGAAAGCCTGCGCCCCTCCACGGTGACCGATCGCTGGACCGAAACCCGGTCTTCGGTCGCGGATACGGCCTTTGACGATGTCGCGCTTCTCGTCGCGCCGAACGAGCATCTCGAAGCAGCCGCCATCGCCGCGGCCTTGCGCGAGGCGATCGCAGAACCGGATGCGCTGGCCGCCCTTGTGACGCCGGATCGCGAGCTTGCCCGCCGCGTCGCCGCCGAACTGGCCCGCTACGGCATCGCCGCCGACGATACCGGCGGGACGCCGCTTTCCTCGACGGAGCAGGGCCGGCTCCTCGAACTGGCGATGGAGGTCGTCTTCAGCCCCGGCGATCCGGCGGCCCTGCTGGCGCTGGCGAAACATCCGCTGGTCGCGCTTTCGGCTGCGGCGGAGGATCACGCGGAGATCGTCTCGCTGTTCGAGATGGCGGTGCTGCGCGGCGGCACGGGCCGTATCGGGCCGCTGTCGCTGGCGGCGTTGGTGCGGCAGCGTCAGGCCGAAAAGAAGCGCGCGGAAGACGAAAGGCTCTTCATCCCGCCGGCCCTGAGGCCGCTTGATGACGCCGATTTCGATCGGCTCGCCGCCTTCGCAGACAGGTTCGGAGCGGCGTTGCGGCCGCTCGGCGATCTCGCCGCGCGCGCCGACGAGGTTTCGCTCGAAGCCCTTGTCGCGGCCACGGTGCAGACGCTGGAAGCGCTGGCGCGGGACGGAAACGGCTTTCACGATGCACTCTATGACGGCGAGGCGGGCGCGCTGTTCCGCAATTTCCTCGCCGGCCTCGTCGCCGGCGAAGTGCCTCTGTTTTTGAAATCAATCGATTGGCCGCAAGCCCTGCGCGCCCTCATGGCCGATGCGGCGGTAAAACCCGCTCCCGGCGGTCATCCCCGCATTTCGATCATGGGCACGCTGGAAGCCCGCCTTCAGACCGTCGACCTCGTGGTCCTCGGCGGCCTCAATGAGGGTGTCTGGCCGGCGCAGACGCAGAATGATCAATTCCTGACCCGCGGCATGAAGGCTGGTCTCGGCCTCGAACCGCCCGAGCGCCGCATCGGCCTTGCCGCGCATGATTTCCAGATGGCGATGGGCCAGAAACGGGTGGTCCTGTCCCGCTCCGAACGGGCCGAGGGCGCGCCCGCCATCGCCTCGCGCTGGCTGCAGCGCCTGACAACCTTTGCCGGCGAAACATCCGTCGCGCGTATGCGAGCTGCGGGTGACCGCTATCTCGATTATGCTCGCGCCATGGAGGCGGGGATTGCGGCGAAGCCCGCGCCGCGCCCGGAGCCGGCGCCACCGTTGGCCGCCCGCCCGAAATCCCTGTCGGTAACCGAAGTCGAGACGCTGATCCGCGATCCCTATGCGATCTATGCGAAGAAGGTGCTGCGCCTGCGCCCGGTGGAGGAGCTGGTGCGAGATCCCGGCGCCGCCGAACGCGGATCGCTGTTCCACGCCATCTTCGAACACATCGTCACGGAGAAGGTCGATCCGCTCGCGCCCGATGCGCTGGAAAGAACGCTTGCCATCGCGCGCCGGCTGTTCGACGCGGAAGGCCTGCCGCCGGACATCCGCGCCACCTGGTGGCCGCGCATCGAGGCGGCGGTCGCCGAAATCATCCGCTGGGAAGCGGACCGCTTCGCCGATGTCGCGCAGCGCGAGGCCGAAATCGAGGCCGCCGCGACGCAGGTCGGCTTGACGGGCGTCGCCTTGACCGGCCGCGCCGACCGCATGGATCGCCTGGCCGGCGAGGGAACGGTCGACATTATCGACTTCAAGACCGGCACGCCGCCATCGGCGGATTCCGTCCGGGTATTGCTGTCCCCGCAATTGCCGCTGGAAGGCGCTCTGCTGCAACGCGGCGCATTCGCGGAATTCGGCACGGCGGAGCCCGCCTCCATGGCCTATGTAAGGGTCGGCTCCAAGGGCGAGGTCGACGAGAAGAACGTGCTCAAGGTCCGAGGCAAGGACGACGCCGATCCGGCCGAAATCAGCGACAAGGCCTGGAAAAAACTAGAGCAGATGCTGGTTCATTACGGAAACGAAATGAACGGCTACCAGTCCCAGCGCATGCCGCAAAAGGTCTATTACGGTGGCCCCGGCGATTACGATCATCTTGCCCGCACCCAGGAATGGCGCACCGCCGACGGGGAAGACGATGGCTGAGGGCGCCCGCCAGATCCTGCCTGACAGGGACACGCTGTCGCGCCAGGCCGTGGCGGCCAGCCCAGACCGCTCCGTCTGGGTGTCCGCCAATGCCGGTTCCGGCAAGACCTATGTGCTGGCGACGCGGGTGATCCGCCTCCTGCTTTCCGGCACGGATCCGTCGCGTATCCTGTGTCTGACCTACACGAAGACGGCCGCCGCCGAGATGAAGGACCGCGTCTTCAAGCGGCTTGGCGCATGGGTCACCATGCCGGAAGTGGATCTCCGCAAGGCGCTGCGCGAGCTCGAGGGCGGCGAGCCTGACGCGCCCAAACTCGCCTTCGCGCGCTGCCTCTTCGCCCGGGCGCTGGAAACGCCGGGCGGGCTCAAGATTCAGACCATCCACGCCTTCTGCGACGCGCTGCTGCATCGCTTCCCGCTGGAAGCCAATGTCCCCGGCCATTTCGAACAGCTCGACGAGGATATGATCGCCGCACTCATCGGCGAGGCCCGCGCCGAGATGCTCGCCCGGATCGATCGGGGCGATGGCGGCGATATTGCGCAAGCGTTTCGCACGATCATCGATCTGGCCGGCGAAAGCGGCCTCGATAAGCTGCTCGACGAGGCGGTCAGGAACCGCTCGAAACTGACCGGTCTCCTGGCTCGCCTCGGCGTGCATGGCGACCGGCTGGACTTCTACCGGGACGAATTCGGCTTTTCGAAAGACGATACGCCGGACCGTTTCGAGGCCGAGGCGGTCGCGGCGCTGCAGGCTCAAGCTCCTGTCATGCGCGATGTGGTGGATGCGGCAACCGGCCTGACCAACAAGACGGGGCGAAATTTCGCCGAAGCCTTTCTTGATGCTTGCGCGACGCCGGATGGCTGGCCGTCCTGTGTCGGATTGTTCTTCACCAAGGCGGGTGCCGCCCGCTCGACCGGAAATCTCATGAAGGATCCGGCCGTCCAGGCAGTGCCGGCCTTCGAAACCGCCTATGAGGCTGCATTTGCAGCGGTCGCGCATGCGCGCGACCGCATCGCGCTGCTCGAGCAGATCGAAAACACTCTCGCCGCACTGTCTATCGTCGACAGGCTGTTAGCCGGCTATCATGCGCTGAAACATGCCCGCGGCTATCTCGATTTCGACGACCTGATCGGCCGGACGGCGACGCTTCTGGCGCGCCCGGATGTCGGCGCCTGGGTGCGGTACAAGCTCGATCAGGGTATCGACCACATCCTTGTCGACGAGGCGCAGGATACGAGCCCCGAACAATGGCAGGTGATCCGCGCGCTTGCCGATGAATTCTTCGCCGGCGAGGCCGCCCGCGATGTACGGCGCACGCTGTTTGCCGTCGGCGACGAGAAACAGTCGATCTACTCCTTCCAGGGGGCCAATCCCAAGCTGTTCGGGGATACCGGTGACGCGATGCGCGGCCTTGCCCGCGCGGCGTTCGGCGATGAGGCATTCGATGAGGTGCCGCTGCAAACCTCCTTCCGCTCGACCCGGGACGTTCTGGAAGCCGTCGACATCGTCTTCGAATCCGATCTCAACCGGCAGGGCGTCGCCTTCTCGACCGGCAGGATCGTTCACAAGTCGCTGCGAGAGAACCAGCCCGGCCGGGTCGAGGTCTGGCCGCTGGAAAAGGATGCGGAACGCAACGAACCGGAGGACTGGACGGACCCGGTCGACATGCCGCGCCCCTCCGCGGTGATCGTCGCCGAGCGGGTCGCGGAAACGATCGGCACATGGATCCGGTCCGGCGAGACGCTTGAGGGTACCGGCCAGCCTATCACCGCAGGCGACATCCTGGTCCTGGTCAGGAGCCGCGACGGCTTCATCGCCACCTTGTCGCGCGCGCTGAAGGATCGCGGCGTCGACGTCGCTGGCGCCGACCGGCTCAAGATGACCGACCACATCGCCGTGCTCGATCTTCTGTCGCTCGCCAAATTTGTTCTCCAGCCGGCCGACGATCTGTCGCTGGCCGAAGTGCTGCGCTCGCCGCTTTTCGATGTTTCGGAAGAGGCCCTGTTCGATCTCGCCCACGGGCGCGGCTCATCCACCCTGTACGAGGCTTTGGAACACGCGGCCGCGACGCATGAACCGTTCGCCGCCATTCATGCGACGCTTGCTGTGTGGCGCGAGCGCGCTCGCCAGCTCCCCGTCTTCGAATTCTACGCCTCGATCCTGTCGGGCGAAGGCGCGCGCGAAAAACTTGTTGGCCGCCTCGGTCCGGAAACGCCGGACATGCTGGACGAGTTCATGCGTTTCGCGCTGGCGCAGGAACGCGCCGGTCTTCCCTCGCTGCAGAATTTCGTCTCGGTGCTGGAGGCGGCGAGCCCCGTCATCAAGCGCGAGATGGATCCGGCGCAAAAGCAGGTCCGCATCATGACGGTGCACGGGGCCAAGGGGCTGGAAGCTCCGGTCGTCTTCCTGATCGACCGCGGCTCTCCGCCGCACAATGCGCGAAACACCGGCGGTTTCCTGGAGATCCCCGGCGAGGGTGATCCGGTCTTCCTGTGGAATGGCGCCAGCGGGCTGAAATCGACGGCGACAGAGACGGCGAAACAGGAAGTCGCCCGCAAGGCCGCCGAGGAATACCGCCGCCTGCTCTACGTCGGCATGACTCGCGCCGCCGACCGCCTCATCGTTGCCGGCTACGCCGGATCCAGGGGCGGCGGCGACGACACATGGCGCGCCGTGGTAGAGCAGGCGCTGTCCGAAAAATCCGAAACCGTCTCCTATCCCGATTTCGAGGCTTTGCGTTTCCAGGTGACGGAAGCGCCCGCTCTGACCGGAGAGGAGCAGAAAGAGGCAGGAAACCCAAAGGTCGGTACGCTACCGGAATGGTTGCGGCAGCCCGTTCCCGCGGAACCGCCTTTGCCGCGCCCGCTCGCCCCGTCCGGCGCATCGGGTATCGCCGTCGAGCGTGAGGACGGTTCGGCCGGGGCGCAGGGTACGCCCTCGCTGCTTGCCGCGTCCGAAGACGAGCCTCCGTCGCTTGCCGTGAAGCGCGGCATCGCCATGCACCGGCTGCTGCAGATGCTGCCCTCGGTCGATCCGGCCGAGCGGCGCACGAGGGCGGGTGACTATTGCCGCCGCTTCGAGCATCGCTGGGACGACGGCCATATCGCGGAAATCGTCGGCCAGGCGCTTTCCATCCTCGAGGATCCCCGTTTCGCCGCCCTCTTCGGCGACGCCGCCGGCGCGGAGGTGCCTGTGATGGGCACGCTGGAAGTCGCCGGCCAGAAGCGCGCCATTTCCGGCGTGATCGACCGCATCGCCGTCGCCGATGGCCGTGTCCTGCTGGTCGACTACAAGACGAACGCCCGCGTCCCGGCGGATGCCGGCGAGGTTCCCGATGTCTATCTGCGCCAGATGGCGCTTTATCGCGCCCTCGTGCAGCCGCTCTATCCGCATATGCCGGTCGAGGCATATTTGCTCTACACTGCCGGGCCGCGCATGATCGCCTTGCCCGATTCGCTGCTCGCAAAGGCATATGATTCCTTCACGCCCAAATAGCTAACCGGCATAGAAGTGACTCTGCGGCAAAACTGCCGCTGGCCTTGACTCGGGCGTGATGATACCCAGATTGAGACGGACTTTTGATACGAAGGAGTGCCGAAATGGCGACCGTAAAGATCGATAACAGCAACTTTCAGAGCGACGTTCTCGGCTCCTCCGAGCCGGTGGTCGTGGATTTCTGGGCCGAATGGTGTGGCCCCTGCAAGATGATCTCTCCCGCGCTCGAGGAAATCTCCGAGGAGATGGACGGCCAGGTCAAGATCGCCAAGGTCAATGTCGACGAGAACCAGGAACTCGCCGTGCAGTATGGCGTCCGCTCGATCCCGATGCTGCTGATGTTCAAGAACGGCGAAATCGCCGACCAGATGATTGGAGCCGCCCCGAAGGCGAAACTGTCCGACTGGATCAAGAACGCCGTCGCATGATCGGCGTCCTCCCTTGAAATGAAAAGCCCGGCTTTGCGCCGGGCTTTTTTGTTGTCTGCAAGAGCCTCTATTGCGGCGGCGTGCCGTTGTCGCGCAACACTTCGCCGGCCAGGTAGAGCGACCCTCCGATCAGCACGCGCGGGGCGGGTTCCAGCCTGTTCCAGCCTTCGCCGAGCAGCCGCAGGACTTCGTCCACGCTCTTCATCGGCTGGGCCGTCAGCCCGGCGCGGCTTGCGCTTTCCGCCAGAACCTCGGGGTCGACGCCCGCATCGCTGTCGGTAATCGGCACCGTGAAGACATGGCGCACCATGCCCTCGAAGGCGCCGAAATAGCCGTCCGTGTCCTTGGTGTTCAGCATGCCGGCAATCAGGAAGAGCGGCCGTTCCATCCGGTCCTGCATGCCGGCCAGCGTTTCCGCGACCATCATCGCCGCATGCGGATTATGCCCGCCGTCGAGCCACAATTCCGATCCCGCCGGCAGCAGCGCCGGGAAGGGCCCTTCTGTCAGCCGCTGCATGCGCGCCGGCCAGACGATCTCGGCCATCGCCCGTTCGGCCGTCTCCTGCCGGATTTCGAAGCCGGCTGTCGCGACAGCCGCGAGCGCCGCCGCCGCGTTCGACAGCTGGTGGCGTCCGGCCAGTTTCGGCAAGGGCAGGTCCATCAGTCCGGCCTGGCTCTGGAACACCATGCGACCATGTTCCTCGAAGGCGAAGAAATCCTGCCCGTAAACCGCCATCGGGCAGCCCCGGCGCTCCGCCGTGTCGGTCAGCACCTCGCGGGCGACCTCGTTTTCCTGGTACCCGATCACCACCGGGACGCCCGGCTTCATGATGCCGGCCTTTTCCATGGCGATCAGCTCGATCCGGTCGCCGAGATAGGCTTCGTGGTCGAGGCCGATCGGCATGATGACCGTGACCACGGGATTGGCGATGACATTGGTCGCGTCGAAGCGGCCGCCGAGCCCCACTTCCACGATCGCCACATCGGCCGGATGCTCGGAAAACAGGACGAACATCACCGCCGTCAGGATTTCGAAGACGGTGATCATCTCGCCGCCATTGGCGTCCGCGACACGGCGAACCGCATCCGCCAGCACCGCGTCCTCGACGATCCGGCCCGGGCCGTCCTTGCAGCCGAGCCGGAACCGTTCGTGCCAGCGCACCAGATGCGGCGAGGTATGCACATGCACCGACTTGCCGTCGGCCTCCAGAAGCGCCCGACTGACGGCGGCGCATGAGCCCTTGCCGTTGGTGCCGGCGATGTGGATGACCGGCGGCAGCCGTTCATGCGGATTGCCGAGCCGTTCCAGCAGGCGGGTGATGCGGTCAAGCGAAAGGTCGAAACCCTTCGGGTGAAGCGCCATCAGCTTGTCGATTTCGTATTGCGCCTCGCTTCCGCCATCGAAAGGACGGGGCGGGTCGGAAGGGCGGGGGGCCGGATTGGTCAATTTGCGTCCGTGAATTATGCGGTCAGGTCGATTCCGCGGGTTCGGGGGCCTTTTCGGTGCCGGCTTCGGCCGGCTTGGCCTCCGCCGGTTTTTCGGCCGGTTCCGGCGCCGGCAGCTGCAGCCCCGCGGGAGGCTGTTTCATCAGCATGCGCAAGAGGCGCGCAATGGTCGGCCGCAACTCGTGGCGATGCACGACCATGTCCACCATGCCGTGCTCCAGCAGATATTCGGAGCGTTGGAATCCTTCCGGCAGCTTTTCGCGGATCGTCTGCTCGATCACCCGCGCGCCGGCAAAGCCGATCACCGCGCCGGGTTCGGCGATATGGACGTCGCCGAGCATCGCATAGGAGGCCGACACCCCGCCGGTCGTCGGGTTGGTCAGCACCACGATATAGGGCAGGCCCGCTTCCTTGAGCATCTCGACGGCCACCGTCGTGCGCGGCAGCTGCATCAGCGACAGGATGCCTTCCTGCATGCGCGCCCCGCCGGAGGTAGCGAACAGCACCATCGGGCGGTTCTTCTCGATCGCCGTCATGAAGCCCTTCACGATCGCCTCGCCCGCGGCGATGCCGAGCGAACCGCCCATGAAGTTGAAGTCATGCAGGCAGGCGACGATCGGCATGCCTTCCAGCGAACCGAGCGCATTGACGATGGAATCCTCGAGCCCGGTCTTCGCCTTGTTCTCGCGCAGCCGGTCCGTGTATTTCTTCTGGTCGCGGAATTTCAGCGGATCGATCGGCACGTCCGGGTTCGCGAGAACCTCGTAAACGCCATTGTCGAAGAAATGCTTCAGCCGGTCCGCGGCCGAAATCTTCATGTGATAGCCCGAGGCCGGAATGACCCACTGGTTATCCTCGAGATCCCGGTGAAAGACCATTTCCCCGGTTTCCGGGCATTTGATCCAGAGATTCTCCGGCATTTCGCGGCGGCCGAGCATCGAGTTCAGCCGCGGGCGCACGTAGTTGGTGATCCAGTTCATGGGATAGGCCCCGTATCTATTCTCGCGACAATGTGGCGCAGCTATTCGGCGGCTTCAAGGCGCGAGGCCCGAACCCCGGCGGCAAGCCCGCCCACCAGTGTCGCCACCGCTTCCACAGTGTCGGCAGTCGCGCGGTTGTCCGTGTCGAGCGTGTTTGCGACGGCCTGGACGATCGCCGTGCCGACCACCACGCCGTCCGCGTCGCGTCCGATCACCTTCGCCTGTTCGGCGGTCTTGACGCCGAAACCGACGCAGACCGGCAGGTCCGTGTGACGCTTGATCCGCTGGACAGCATCGGCGACGGCGGCGGTCGAGGCGATCGCCCCGCCCGTGATCCCCGTCATCGAGACGTAGTAGACGAAGCCCGACGTGTTGGCGAGAACGGCCGGAAGCCGCTTGTCGTCCGTGGTCGGCGTCGCCAGCCGGATGAAATTGATGTCGGCGGCCAGAGCCGGCAGGCACAGCTCGTTGTCCATTTCCGGCGGCAGGTCGACGATGATCAGCCCGTCCACGCCCGCGGCCTTGGCGTCCGTGACGAAGGAGTCGACGCCGTAGATGTAGATCGGGTTGTAATAGCCCATCAGCACGATCGGCGTGTCGGCGTCCTCCTCGCGGAAGGTCTTCACCATGTCGAGCGTCTTGTGGAGCGTCTGGCCGGCCTTCAGCGCGCGCAAGCCGCCCGCCTGGATCGCCGGACCGTCGGCCATCGGGTCGGAAAACGGCATGCCGAGTTCCACCACATCCGCGCCGGCGCTTGGCAGCCGCTTCAGGATGGCGAGCGAGGTGTCGTAATCCGGGTCGCCGCTCATGACGAAGGTCACCAGCGCGGGCCGTCCTTCTTCCTTCACCTTGGCGAAACGGGCATCCATGCGTGCGGTCATACTCGTCTGTTCCTTCTCGCGGGCCGCCTAAAGCAGCTCCAGCACCTTTTCTTTCGGCCGGCACAGCGCCGCGCCCTTGTCCGTCACCACGATCGGCCGGTTCATCAGGATCGGGTGTTCGACCATGAAACCGATCAGTTCGTCGTCCGACCATTTCGGATCGTCGAGGCCGAGTTCGGCATAGGGCGTTCCGCGCTCGCGCAGGATCGCGCGCACCGGTTCGCCGGTCGCCTTGACGATTTCCGCGATCTTCTCCTTGCCCGGCGGCGTTTTCAGATATTCCACGATCTCCGGCTCCACGCCGTTGTCGCGGATCATCTCCAGGACGTTGCGTGACGTGCCGCATTTCGGATTGTGGTAGATCGTCACCGTCATCCGTCCGCCGACTCCCGGATCGTGATCGTCACGTTGAAGGCGTAGAAGCCGTATTTGGCGATCCGCGACACCGCTTCCTTCGGATCGAAGGCGATGCGCGGTTCGCCGTCATCGGGCACGCGGGTGAGGAATTGCAGGTTCTGGCTGTTGCGCACGCCCTCGGCGTTCTCGCGGCCGTCGCCTTCCTCGATCGCGACGTAATGCAGCGGATTCTGCTTCGACTGGTAGATCTCGAGGGCGGTCACAGGTCGTGTCCCAGGATCTTGCCGACCGTGAACACGTCCTTGTCGCCGCGTCCGCACAGATTCATCACGATGATCTGGTCCTTGCCCATTGTCGGCGCACGCTTGATGACTTCGGCCAGCGCGTGGGAGGGCTCGAGCGCGGGGATGATGCCTTCGACCTTGCAGAGAAGCTGGAAGGCTTCCAGCGCTTCGTCATCCATGATCGGCACATAGTCGCAGCGGCCCGAATCCTTCAGCCAGCTATGCTCCGGCCCGATGCCCGGATAGTCGAGCCCGGCCGAGATCGAATGGCCGTCCTTGATCTGGCCGTCGCCGTCCTGCAGCAGGTAGGTCCGGTTGCCGTGCAGGACGCCCGGAGACCCGGCCGTCAGCGACGCGCAATGCTCTTCGCCTTCCAGACCCTTGCCGCCGGCTTCCACGCCGACGATTTGCACGTCCTTGTCGTCGAGGAACGGATGGAACAGGCCGATTGCGTTCGAACCGCCGCCGACCGCGGCGACGATCATGTCCGGCAGCCGGCCTTCGGCGGCCATAAGCTGTTCTTTCGTCTCTTTGCCGATCACCGACTGGAAATCGCGCACCATCTCCGGATAGGGATGCGGCCCCGCGGCGGTGCCGATGAGGTAATAGGTATCCTCGACATTGGTCACCCAGTCGCGCAGCGCCTCGTTCATCGCGTCCTTGAGCGTGCCGTGGCCGGAGGTGACGGGAGTCACCTGGGCCCCGAGCAGCTTCATGCGGAACACGTTCGGCGCCTGCCGTTCCACGTCGGTCGCGCCCATATAGACATGGCACGGAAAGCCGAAACGCGCCGAGACGGTCGCCGACGCCACGCCGTGCTGGCCGGCGCCGGTTTCGGCGATGATGCGGGTTTTGCCCATGCGCCGCGCCAGCAGGATCTGGCCGAGGCAGTTATTGATCTTGTGGGAGCCGGTGTGGTTCAGCTCGTCCCGCTTGAAATAGATCTTCGCGCCGCCGAGATGCTCGGTCAGCCGCTCGGCGAAATAGAGCGGAGACGGCCGGCCGGTGTAATGGGTGTTGAGGTTTTCCAGCTCGGCCTTGAAGGCGGGATCGTTCTTCGCCTCTTCCCAGTGCGCCTGAAGGTCCAGGATCAAGGGCATGAGAGTTTCGGCGACGAAACGGCCGCCGAAGATCCCGAACATGCCCTGCTCGTCCGGTCCGGTGCGGAAGGAATTCGGTTCGGCCGGCTTGTTCATGGTCAACTCCCGTTGCGGGCGTCGGCCGCCCGCGCCGCTTCGAGGAAAGCGGCAATCCTGTTGATGTCTTTGACGCCCGGGGCGCTTTCGACGCCAGACGATACGTCGAGGGCCTTTGCGCCCGAAATCGCCAGCGCCTCCCCGACATTATCGGCGTCGAGGCCCCCGGAAAGCATGTAATTCGTCTTGCCGTCAAGCGCTCCCAGCAGCGACCAGTCGAAGGAAACGCCGTTTCCGCCCGGAAGCTCGGAGCCCTTGGGCGGCTTGGCGTCGAGCAGGAAGCGATCGGCGATGCCGTAATAGGCCTCGATCGCCTTCAGATCGTCCGCCTCGCGGATCGACAGCGCCTTCATCACCGGCAGGCCGAATTTCGCCCGCACATCGGCGACGCGGGTCGCGTTTTCCTTGCCGTGCAACTGCAGCATGCCGGGCTCCACCGTCGCGACGATCTCGGCCAGCATCGCATCGTCGGCGTCGACCGTCACAGCGACCGGAATCGCCAGCCGCCGCCGCGCCCGCGCGGCAAGCGCGCGCGCCACCTGTTGGTCGACATGGCGCGGGCTTTTTTCGAAGAAAATGAAGCCGATATGGTTCGCGCCGCCCTCAAGCGCCGCATCCACCGCTTCTTCGGTCTTCAGCCCGCAGATTTTGATGTCGAGTGTCATGGAAGCCGAGATAGTGGCCCTGACGGTAAGAGTCGAGGACTTAGGGGTTCAACGGTCCCAATTCATGGCGGCGATGCGCGGATCGGACGCAAACGCCGCCCGTCCGAACCCAAGCCTGTCCTCGGCATCCGGGCCGAGCGCTAGCACGCCGGTCGCCGAAATCCGAAGTTTCCAGGCATGCTGCCTGATCGGGCCTCTTTCCGCGAAGGCGTTGCATGTCAGTACCGCAAGGTTGGCGCGGTTCTCGGGATCGCGCACCGAGCGGTAGCGGATGGCTTCGGCTCCCTTGCCCCGCGCGTCGTCCGCGAGTGTCTGGCATGCCGAATAGTCGGTTGGATGCTCGAGTGCCGCCCGTTGCGCGTCGAAAGCACTGGCCGTGAGATCGAAGACCTTCCGGATCGCGAGGCTTGCCGCGAACGCCGTGAATTCGGCGGTGCCGCGCGGCCAGGGCGTATCCGGCGATTCTGCGAAGAACAGCAGCCGGTAAAAGGCCATCTCGGCCACGGCGGTCTCGACCCGTTGCGATCCGTACCAGACGCCTTCGGTGTATCCCGCCCGCCGGAAGCGCGAACCATGCGGATAGGCCGCCCCGTAGCGGAACGGCGTGAACAGCAGATAATGCAGGTGCGCGCATTCTTCCGGCAGGGGTGGTTTCGCCGTCTCGACAATATCTTCCAGCAAGGCCTGTTCGTCGAAATCGTCGACGAGCTTCATGGTCGAAACGCGGTGCTGCGCCTCTACGAGCCGCCAGGCTTCACCTGTATAGGATGCAAAATCAGACAAGCGCGCGCCGCGCGTCCAGATAGTCGATCACGCCGACGAGCCCGGTCACGGATGCGATCGCCTCGGCCGGCTTTCTGCGCAGGACCGCGTTGTCGTTGCGCAGCCAGGCGCGTGCGACCGCTTCGTCGCCGCCTGTGATTGCGTCAAGTGAACGGAACAGCCGGATAAAAAGCACGGCAAGCTCATAGGCCTTTGTTCCGGTATCCAGCGTCAGCGTGCCCTTGCGCAGACGCGAAACGCCTGCCTCCGACAGGCCGACAATACCGGCGAGTTCGCGCGCATTGATGCCCAGCCGTTCGGCCGCCCGCAGCGCTGCCTTGGTAACGACGGCCCCCGCCTCCGGGCTGGTCGCGGGAAATGTAGTTTGCACGGATCTGGGCACGGCCTATCCTTTCACATGAAAGAATAGTATAAAATATTTGCTATTGCAAGATCACCCGAACCCGATCGCCTGCAGTGCCGAGCCGTTCTTCTTCAGCCACGCCTTGCAGCGTTTCGTATCCGGGCAGAGCTCTTCGCACAGCGCCCAGAAATCCTTGCCGTGATTCATATGCACCAGATGCGCCACCTCATGGGCGACGAGGTAGTCGATCACCGGTCTCGGCGCCATCATGATGCGCCAGGAAAAGGACAGGTTGCCTTCCGAGGAACAGGAGCCCCAGCGGCTGACCGTGTCCTTGTAGCGGATCGACTTGACCGGCCGCTTCACCGTCTTGGCGTGTTTGTCGACCAGCGCGCCGATCTCGGCCTTGGCTTCCTTCTTGAGAAAATCGGCGACCCTGCGCGGAAGATGGATGCGCTCGCCGCGCACGATCAGCCTCGCGCCGTCCGCATCGCGCACCGCCTCGGTCACGCCGCGGCCCGGCTCATGCACGATCTCGTGGTTGACGCCGCGGATCGGGATCTTGATGCCCGGCCGCACTTCCGGCCGGTCCGGGGCCTTTTCGAGCTTTTCTTCCAGCCAGGCCCGGTTGCGGTAGAGGAAGCGCTCCACCTCCAGCATCGGCACGCCGACGGGCGTCGTCACGGTCAGCCCCTGCGCGCCGGGCTTGATCCGCAGTGTCAGCCGCCTTGCCCGCGGGTTTTCCGAGACGCGCAATGGCAGGCTCCGCCCGCCCACTTCGTGGGTCAGCGTCTGCACGGCCGAGCCGTCCGTCTTGACGGGTTTTCTGCGCGCGAAACCGAATGCCATGAAAGCGATCTAGCCGATTCTCGCGGCGGGTGGATAAAGAAAAGGCCCGCGGTTTCGAAAAACCGCGGGCCGAGCCTTAGGGGGAGGTCAGTTTGGAGGTCAGACCATGTTTTAGGCTCGAAGTTCAGCTCCAGTCTGTGACATTGGGCACAGAGGGGCCATTGCCGTTGCCATTGTCGCCACTCGGGCGGTTCTGGCGGTCGCGCATGAAGCGGTCGAACTCTTCCTGGTCCTTCGCCCGGCGCAGTTCGCGCATGTAGGAGTCGAACTCCTCGCGCATCGTGTCGAGCTTGCGGCGCTCTTCTTCCAGGCGCTTCAGTTCCCCTTCGCGCCAGTCGTCGAAGGCCACGTTGCCGGTACGGGCGTTGTAGTGGTTGTGCCGGTGACGGCGCTTGCGCCCGATCCCGCTGCAACCCTTGAAGACTTCGTCGGTTTTCATGTTCACGTCCCTCTTGAATTCATCGAGGCGGTCGCCCCACAGGATATAGGCCAGCATCGCCAGGCCGAGCGGCCAGAAGATGATGAAACCCAGAACCATCAGCGCGATCGTCGCGGGCGTCCAAGCCGGCCGGATCAATGCGGTATGTGTCATTCGCTACCCCTTTCGAGTAAAAAGGCGGCGGTCGTCGCTGCCTGCTATCGAGGTGGGTATCGCCAAATGGCTTTGCAAGCCGAAAAGCCCGGAGTTCCGGGCTTCCGGAGGCGACTCACTGGAGTTTTCTCCACACGGGGCGCGATGAAAAAAATATTGCGAGACCCGCCACGAGGCCCCAGAAAGCCGATCCGATGCCGAAAAAGGCGACGCCGGACGCCGTCACGATCAGCGTCGTCATCGCCGGCACGCGCTCATTCTCGTCCTTCATGGCGATCATCGTCGCATTGATCAGCGGATTGAGCAGGCCGAGCCCGACGACCAGCGCGATCAGCGCCGACGGCAGCACCGCGACCATGGCGACCAGCGACACGCCGAACAGGCCGATCAGCGTATAGAAGAGTGCGTACCACATCCCGGTGACCCAGCGCCGCGCCGGATCGGGATGGGTGTCCGGCCCGGTGCAGATCGCAGCCGTGATCGCGGCGAGATTGGTGGTGATCGTCGCGAACAGTCCGGAGACCGCCGACAGCATCCCGGTCACCGCGATCAGCGGCCCCGCCGGCGGCGTGTATCCGTCGGCGCGCAGCACCGCGAGGCCGGGCAGGTTCTGCGAGGCCATGGTGACCAGATAAAGCGGCACCGCGATGCCGATCATCGACGGCAGCGAGAGTTCCGGCACGAAGATCTCGAAGGCGGGCAGCGCCGGCGCCGGAAGGGCGAGCGTTGCCCCGCTGAAGACGGTCATGGCGATGCCGGCGGCGAGCACGGCGAGAATGGCATAGGCGCCGTTCCAGAGCCGCACCGCGAAATAGAGCAGCGTCAGCGGCAGGACGAGGCCGGGCTCGGCCTGACCGGCCCGCGCGGCTGCGAGAACGAAGGGCAGCAACACGCCTGCCAGCATGCCCGCCGCGATGCCTCCAGGGATTTTCGCGACCAGTGTCGTGAACGGCCGCACGAGGCCCGTCACGGCGATCATCAGGCCCGTCGCGGTCAGCGCGCCCGCCGTTTCCGCAATCGTGAAGCCGCTACTTGCGCCGATCAGCGCCAGCCCGGCGGTCGAGAAGGCGCAGACGACCGGGATCTTGTATCGCCAGGACAGAAAGGCCGATTCGGCGGCGACCGCGAAACAGGAGACCGCGACGAACATGGCGATCTGCTCGCCGCTCGCGCCGATGGCCGTGCCGGCCTGAAAGATCAGCGGCAGCGTCACGGCGAAGCCGATCAGCGCGGCGACCGCCGCATTGGTCGCGAGCGACAGGCGCATCAGCCGTCCTTGCGGACCCGCTCGGCCATTGCCGCGACGGTCCGGGCGAGCAGGTCGAGATCCTGCGGCCGCGACAGGCGGTGATCCCCGTCCTTGACCAGCGTCAGCGTCGCGTCGTCCTTGCCAAGGAATTCCATCAGCTTCTGCGCATACGTATGGGGAACGTCCGGATCGGTCATGCCCTGCAGAATGTGGACCGGGCAAAAAGTGTCGAGCGGCTCGGTGAGCACCCGGTTCTTTCGTCCGTCATCGAAGAAGGCCTTGGTGAAGATGTTCGGATCGTCCGGCGAATACTCGCTGAACTCCTCGAAATAGCCCTTTGTCTCGAAATCGGCGCGTTGCGCGTCAGTCAGTTCCGGCTCCATCAGCTCGACCGTGAAATCCGGCGCCGGCGCCAGCAGAACCAGCCCGGCGATCCTGTCGTCCGCCGCGCCCTTGTTCAGTTCCTGCACCATGCGCAGAGCGATCCACCCGCCCATCGACGAACCGACCAGGATCTGCGGACCGCTGGTGTATTGCTTGAACACCGCGATGCTCTGGGCGAGCCATGTCGAGATCGTGCCGTCGGTGAACCCCCCGCCCGATTCGCCATGGCCGGAATAATCGTGCCGCGTATAGGCGAGGCCGAGTTCTGCGGCCAGCGCGTCCAGCCGCTCCGCCTTGGTGCCAAGCATGTCGGAGCGGTAGCCGCCGAGCCAGACGAGGCCCGGATTTCCGCCCGGCCGGCGCCGCACGGCGATCTGCGTGCCGGAAACATCAAGCATTTCGGGATTGTCGCTCATTTCGGTCCTTTCCGGTTTTCGCGGCGGTGTATTGCGCGCCATGACAGGCAATGTGAAGCCCGTGGCGCGCCGGATGATGATTTTTCTGGACAGCCATGCTATTGACTCGACGCCGCGAATACCGACATTGCGCGCACTTCCGGTTGAACCCGTAGAGAAACGACACAGGAGACAACGACCATTCGCCGTCCATTCCGGGCCCCTCCGGCCCAAAAAACAGGCCCCACCGCCAATCGCGACATCCGCGACCCCCAGATCCAGCTGATCGACGCCGAAGGACAGAACCACGGCGTGACCGATACCGCCGAAGCCCTGCAGCGTGCAGAGGAAGCCGGCCTGGATCTTGTTCTGATTGTTCCGAACGCCAATCCGCCCGTGGCCAAGATCGTCGATCTGGGCAAGCTTAAATACGAATCGCAGAAAAAAGCCGCCGCCGCGCGCAAGAAGCAGAAGACCGTCGAGATCAAGGAGATCAAGATGCGTCCCAACATCGACACCCATGATTACGAGGTGAAGATGAAGGCGATGCGCCGCTTCTTCGACGAAGGCGACAAGGTCAAGGTGACCCTGCGCTTCCGCGGCCGTGAAATGGCCCACCAGAATCTCGGTATGGAGCTTCTCCAGAAGGTCAAGGGCGATACCGAGACGATCGCCAAGGTCGAGGCCGAGCCGAAGCTCGAAGGCCGCCAGATGATGATGGTCCTGGCGCCGCGCTAGGCGGCCGCGATCCCGTTACAGATTTGAAAGGGCGGTCCTCGGGCCGCCTTTTTCTTTTCTGACAATTTGCTGACAGCGGGACTCAGCGCGTTGTCAGCATCGCCCTGCTACTCCGTTGCATGTGGAATTCGGGCGATCGGCTGATCAACCCTACCCAACCCAAAACCGTATGATGCGTCGCGCGTAAAAGTTCTGTCGCAACATGCCGGATACGAGCCGAACCCCTACCCAACCCCAGGTTCGTCTCCGGCCAAGGCCGCATCTGCGTGAGAGGCCGATCGTCCGTTTCCACCACCGGCATTTCCTGTCCCCCAGCCCCATGCCGGAATTCAAGAGCGGGTCATCGACCCGCTCTTGTCACATTTGACGGTTGGAGTAGTTTCGCGCGCCATGATCAGGGGTTCGGAAAGATGACGGTATATCGCGAGTGGCGCCCCGCCGCCCGGCTGGCTGCCATTCTGGCGGACGGCTTTCGCGTCGCTGTCATTGCCGGATTTGTGTCCCTGATATCGCTGCCGCCGGCGAATGCCGATAGCGAGGGCAAGGGCGGCGGTGATTCTTCGGCATCGGACAGCCCGGGTTCGTCGGGCGACCGGGGCGACAAGGGCTCTCCGGGAGAATCTTCCCGCAGCGATTCCGCCCCGGGCAAATCCGATGACGGGCGGGGCTCCAGCTCAAGGAGCGCCCCCGGAGATTCGGCGTCGTCGCCGGGCAACTCATCCGCCGCGCGCGCCGATGCGCCGGGCCAGAACCGCGCGTCTCCTGGCGCCGCACGATCGGACCGGGAGGTGCCTTCCCCGCCGGGCCTCAGCCAGGCGGATGCGCTGAACGCCGTTCGCGCCGATGAAATCTTCTCGTTGAAGCAGTTGCTGCCGCGCGTCACCGACCGCTACCGCGGCAAGGTCATCGATGTGGCCTTGTGGCCGGAAGACGACCGGCTGGTCTACAGCTTCAAGCTGCGCATGGAAAACGGCACCGTGCGGACGATCCGCATGGACGCCCGCACCGGCCGGTTTCTCGGTCTCAGCGCCTTTTTCCGGTGACGCCATGCGCATTCTGCTTGCAGAGGACGACCCGGTCATCGCGTCTCACGTCATCGAGGCGCTCGGACGTGAAGGCTATGTCGTGGAGAGGACGTCCAGCGGCCCGGAGACCTGGGAGAAGGGCGATCTCGGCACATATGACGCGGTCATTCTCGATCTCGGCCTTCCCGAACTCGACGGGCTGACCCTGCTGCGCCGCTGGCGCCGCGGCGGCAACATGGTGCCGGTCCTGATCCTCACCGCGCGCGGATCCTGGATGGAGCGCGTCGACGGTTTCGACGCCGGCGCCGACGATTATCTGCCGAAACCGTTCCGCAACGAGGAATTGCTGGCGCGCCTGAAGGCGCTTCTGCGCCGCGCCGGCTCGACGCCCGCCACCGCCGGTGCCGGCCGGTTCCGCCATGACGAGACCCGGCGCATGATCTTCTTCGACGGAGATCCGGTCGAGCTGTCGCCGCAGGAATACCGCGCCATGGTCATGCTCATGGCCGATCCGGACGCCGTCGTTTCGGCCTATGATCTGGCGCGTCATGTCCAGGGCCGCGACGACGATTCCGCCAAGAACGCCGTTGAGGCGATGATCAAGCGCATCCGCCGCAAGACCGCCTCCGACGCGATCCTGACGCGGCGCGGTTTCGGCTACACGCTGGGGCAGACCCAGGCGTGACCGGGTCGCTCAGACTTCGGCTTCTGGCCGGCGCCGGATTTTTCATCGCGCTCGGTCTGATGGCGACCTGGTACGGTCTTCAGCAGATATTCACCGGCTATGTGGTCGCCCAGTATGAGCGCGAGATGACGAATGTCGTCGACACGCTGGCCGCCGGACTCGATTTCGCCGAGGAAGGCCCGGTTCTCGTCGGCACGCCTGCCGATCCGCGTTTCGCCCTGCCGGCCGGCGGCCGCTACTGGGCCGTCGTCGCGGATGGCGACGAGCCGATCCGGTCGCGGTCGTGGTGGGACGCGCCGCTCGATGCGTCGAGCTTCACGCCGTCGCGATACGACGCCTTCGAGATCGGCGAAAGCGCGGACGGCTCGCCGATGCTGGTCATGGAGCGTCGGCTCAGCTTCGAGATGACGTCGCAGAACGGGCCGCGCGACGTCACATTCTATGCGGCCTTTGCCCGCGACGAGATGGATGCGGCGATCGCCGGCTTCCGCCGCGAAATGGGGCTGATGCTGGCGCTGACCGCCCTCGTGCTCGCAATCGCCGCCGCCCTGCAGGTGCTGGTTGGCCTGAGGCCGCTGACGCAGCTGCAGGCGGAGGTCGCGAATGTTCGGTCCGGCATGCTGGCGAGGCTGCGTTCTGACGTTCCGACCGAGGTCCAGCCGCTCGTTGCTGAAATCAACGATCTGCTCGACGAGAAATCGGTGGCGCTCGAGCGCGCCAGGGCCCGCGCCTCCGATCTGGCCCACGGATTGAAGACCCCGCTGACCGCGATCAGCCAGATCGCGGAAAATCTCCCGCCGGAAGATGGCGAGGCGATCATCGAGCATGTCGCGATGATCAGGCGCCGCGCAGACCGGCAGCTGCAGCGCGCGCGCCTCGGCTTTCGCGACAGCGGCGGCGCCGATCTCGGTCAGCTTGTCGGCAAGCTCGTCACCGTGATCTCGACGATCCCGACCGGCCACGACCTCGACTGGGACGTCGCGATTCCCGAGGGCATCACGCCGCCCATCGACACCGCCGACCTTGCCGAGGCGCTGGGCAATGTCCTCGACAATGCGCGCAAATGGGCGGCGTCCAGCGTGAAGGTGACGGCGGGACGGCTGCGGTCCGAGATCGTCATCGAGATCGCCGATGACGGTCCCGGTATAGCCGAGGAAAAGCGCGAACACATTCTCGAGCGCGGCGTTCATGCCGGGGATCCGAAGAGCGAGACCGGGCTCGGCCTGTCCATCGCCAGCGAGATCGTCGAAGCCTATGGCGGAACGCTCGACCTTTCCGACACGAGGTCGGGCGGGCTCCGCGTGACGATCACCCTGCCCGGGTCCGTGACGCGCAGGCGCACCAGCCCGGCCTAGCCTGTTTCGGACGCATTTCGCGCCGGCAGGCCCAAGTCGGTTTCCGGCCGTTGCGGATGCTTGCAATTCAGGGACTTCGAGTCTATAGAGCCGCGTCCCGAGCGGTCCGGCAGGGCATGCCGTGTCCGTTCCGAATGCAAGAACAGCGCACATCGTTTGGGTCAGGGCCCGCATTGCATGGGTTTCATGCAGCAGGCGGATTTGTCCCGACACCCGGCAAAAGGCGGTGGCGCGAACAATAACGGAGAGCAAAATGCCCAAGATGAAGACGAAGGCTTCGGTCAAGAAGCGCTTCAAGATCACGGCCTCTGGCAAGGTCAAGGTCGCCGCTGCTGGCAAGCGTCACGGCATGATCAAGCGGTCCAACAAGTTCATCCGCGATGCGCGCGGCACCATGGTGCTGTCGGATCAGGATGCGAAGATCGTCAAGAAATTCATGCCTTACGGCGATTGAGCCGTCGCGAAGCGAACCAGGAGAACTAGACCATGGCACGTGTCAAACGCGGCGTGACAGCCCACGCCAAGCACAAGAAAATCCTCAAGAAAGCGGAAGGCTTCTACGGCCGCCGCAAGAATACCATCCGCACCGCCAAGGCTGCCGTCGACAAGTCGATGCAGTATGCCTATCGCGACCGCAAGGTGCGCAAGCGCAATTTCCGCTCGCTGTGGATCCAGCGCATCAACGCCGCCGTGCGCGAGCATGGCCTGACCTATGGCCGTTTCATCGACGGCCTCAACAAGGCCGGCATCGAGATGGACCGCAAGGTCCTGTCCGACATGGCGATCCACGAGCCGCAGGCCTTCGAGGCGCTGGTCGGCAAGGCGAAGGAAGCCCTCGCCTATCTGAAAGATACGACGCCGAACGCGTTTGAGAGCGCTGTCCGCTAAGTCAGCGCCTTCTCAACTGCCGAACACGAGAAACCCGCGCTGGCTGGTCCAGGCGCGGGTTTTTCTTTGAACTTTGACATGGCGGCGCTAAGGAACGCCGCGAAGCGAACCGGAAACGCAAGATGCTCGATGAACTGAAAAGTCTCGAAGAAAACCTGATGGCGGATATCGCCGCCGCCGCCGACGAGGCGGCGATCGAGGCGGTACGTGTCGGCGCCATCGGCAAGAAGGGCTCCGTCTCGGAGCAGCTGAAGACGCTCGGCAAGATGACGCCGGAAGAACGCCAGGTGATGGGCCCGGCGATCAACGGCCTGCGCGACCGCATCACCACGGCGATCGCCGCCCGCAAGGCGGAGCTGCGCGAGGCGGCGATCGAGGCGCGGCTGGCGACCGAGACGGTCGACGTCACCCTGCCGGTGCGCCCCGCCCCCGCCGAGACCGGCCGCATCCACCCGATCACCCAGGTCACCGACGAACTGACCGCGATCTTCGCCGACATGGGCTTCTCGATCGCAGAGGGGCCGGACATCGAGACCGACTATTACAACTTCACTGCGCTGAACTTCCCGGAGGGCCATCCGGCCCGCGAGATGCACGACACCTTCTTCTTCAACGAGAACGAGGAAGGCGAGCGCAAGCTGCTGCGCACCCACACCTCGCCCGTGCAGATCCACACGATGGAGGCGCAGAAGCCGCCGATTCGCATCATCATTCCGGGCAAGACCTACCGGCAGGACTCGGACGCCACCCACTCGCCGATGTTCCATCAGGTCGAGGGGCTGGTGGTCGACCGCCAGGCCAATGTCGCCAATCTGAAATGGGTGCTGACCGAGTTCTGCAAGGCCTTCTTCGAGGTCGAGCACATCAACATGCGCTTCCGCCCGTCCTTCTTCCCCTTCACCGAACCCTCGATGGAGGTCGACATCCAGTGCGACCGGTCGAAGCCCGGCGAGGTGCGTTTCGGCGAGGGCAATGACTGGATGGAGATCCTCGGTTGCGGCATGGTCCATCCGAATGTGCTGCGCATGAGCGGGCTCGATCCGGATGAATTCCAGGGCTTTGCCTGGGGCATCGGCATCGACCGCCTCGCCATGCTGAAATACGGCATGCCGGATTTGCGCGCCTTTTTCGACGCCGATGTTCGCTGGCTCTCGCATTACGGATTCCGCCCGCTCGACATGCCGACCCTGTTCGGCGGTCTGAGTAGCTAGAAAGTTGTTGTCATGAAATTCACCCTCTCCTGGTTGAAGGACCATCTGGAAACGGACGCCACGCTCGACGAGATCGTCGAGAAGCTGACCGCCATCGGCCTCGAGGTCGAGGCCGTCGACGACAAGGCGGCGTTCAAGCCCTTCGTCATCGCCAAGGTTCTGACCGCCGAACAGCACCCCGACGCCGACCGCCTGCGCGTGCTCGCCGTCGACACCGGTGACGGCAAGCCGATCCAGGTCGTCTGCGGTGCGCCCAATGCCCGAGCCGGCCTCGTCGGCGCCTTCGCCGCGCCCGGCACCTATGTCCCCGGCATCGACGTCACCCTGTCGGTCGGCAAGATCCGCGGCGTCGAAAGCCACGGTATGATGTGCTCCGAGCGCGAATTGCAGATCTCCGACGCCCATACCGGCATCATCGACCTGCCGGAGGACGCTCCCGTCGGCACCTCCTTCGCGTCCTATGCCGGCCTTGACGATCCGGTCATCGAGATCGGCCTGACGCCCGACCGCGCCGATTGCACCGGTGTGTCCGGCATCGCCCGCGATCTTGCCGCTGCCGGCCTCGGCACGTTGAAGACGCCGGACGTGACGCCCGCTTCCGGAAAAGGCGATTGCCCCGTCAAGGTGACGATCGAGGATGCGGAGCTCTGCCCCGGCTTTGCCCTGCGCATGGTCAAAGGCGTGAAGAACGGCCCGTCTCCGGACTGGATGCAGCAGCGCCTGCTCGCCATCGGCCTGCGCCCGATCAGCGCTCTGGTCGACATCACCAACTATGTCACCATGGATCGCGGCCGCCCGCTGCATGTCTTCGACGCCAACAAGGTCGCCGGCAATCTTGTCGTGCGACGCGCGAAGGATGGCGAGACCGTCCTGGCGCTCGACGAGCGCGAATATGAACTGACGTCCGAAATGTGCGTCATCGCTGACGATAACGGCGTCGAATCCATCGCCGGCATCATGGGCGGCGAGCATTCGGGCTGCGACGAGAACACGACCGATGTGCTGATCGAATCGGCGCTCTGGAACCCGATGAACATCGCCCGCACCGGCCGCGATCTCGGCATCATCACCGATGCGCGCTATCGCTTCGAGCGCGGCGTCGATCCCGAATTCATGGTCGACGGCATGGAACTGGCGACGCAGCTGGTGCTGGATTTCTGCGGCGGCGAGCCGAGCGAACCGGAAGTGATCGGTTACCAAGATTACACGCCGAAAGTGATCAAATTCCCCTTCGCCGAGGTAAAGCGCCTCGTCGGTATCGAGGTGCCGTCCGAGGAGCAGACCGACATCTTCAAGCGGCTCGGCTTCGGTATCGAAGGCTCGGGTGTCGAGGTCGATGTCTCCGTCCCGTCCTGGCGCATGTTTGACGTCGAGGGCAAGGCCGACCTCGTCGAGGAGGTCATGCGTATCCATGGCGAGAACAATATCGACCCGCAGCCGTTGCCGAGCCATGGCGCCGTCAACGCGCGAATCCTGACGCCGCTGCAGATCCGCACGCGTCTCGCCAAGCGGGCGCTGGCCGTGCGCGGCATGATGGAATCTGTCTCCTGGTCCTTCATCCCGGCGGCCCATGCCGAACTGTTCGGCGGCGGCGCCAAGGCCTTGAAGCTCGCCAACCCGATCGCCGCCGACATGAGCGACATGCGCCCGTCCTTGCTGCCCGGCCTGCTCGCCGCCGCACAGCGCAACGCCGACCAGGGCATCGGCGACGTCGCCCTGTTCGAGGTTGCCGCGACCTATGAGGGCGATACGCCCGAGGCGCAACGCCGAGTCGCAGGCGGCATTCGCCGCGGCACAGCCGCGCTCGTCGGAGGCGGCCGCCACTGGGCCGGCAATGGCGAACCCGTCGGCGTCTTCGACGCCAAGGCCGATGCGCTCGCCGTCCTGGAAGCAGCCGGTGCGCCGGTCGCCAATCTGCAGATCGAGCGCGGCGCGCCGGACTGGTATCATCCGGGCCGTTCCGGCGTCATCAAGCTCGGGCCGAAGGTGGTGCTCGGCCATTTCGGCGAGTTTCATCCGAAAGCCCTCGAAACGCTCGACGTCTCCGGCGCGCTCTGCGGCTTCGAGGTCTTCATCGACGCGATCCCCGAGCCGAAGAAGAAGGCGACCCGCACCAAGGCGAAGCTGGAGATCTCCCCCTTCCAGATGCTGCGCCGCGACTACGCCTTCGTGGTCGAGAAAGACGTGACGGCGGCAACGCTCGTCCGCGCCGTCTCAGGCGCCGACAAGAAGCTGATCACCGGCGTCAATGTCTTCGACATCTTCGAGGGCGCGTCGCTTGGCGAGGGCAAGAAGTCGGTGGCGCTGGAAGTCTCCATCCAGCCGGTCGAGCGCACGCTCACCGACGAGGATCTGGACGCGCTGTCGGCGAAGATCGTCGAAAATGTCGGCAAGTCGGCAGGCGGGGTGCTGCGCGGCTAGATTTCGCGCGCGCCGTTCTCTTGGGAGGCCGGTGATGACAGACGAGTTGCCTGTCCTTCGCGGGCCTTCCGTAACACTGCGTCGGGCGCGGCCTTCCGATGTCGACGCCCGGTTCGCGCTTGGTCGAGACTCCGGCATTACCGAGCTTTACGGTCTCGACCCGGATGCGCTGCGGCGGTTCGATCGCGACACCGCGGAGGCCTGGGTGCGGCGGCTGAGCGAACACCCCTGCGCCTGGATCATTGAGCATGACGGATCTCTGATCGGCGAGGTCCGTCTCGACAGGATCGACCGCACTGACAGACGTGCCTCGCTGGCCATCGGGATCGCCGACCCCGCCTTGCTCGGCAAGGGATTGGGAACCGAAGCCGCCCGGCTTGCCCTTGCTCATGCATTCGAAACGCTCGGCCTTCACCGGATTTCCGTGCGCGTTCTTGCCCGAAACGGCCGCGCCATCCGCTCCTACGAGAAATGCGGTTTTCGCATCGAGGGGAGGGAGCGCGAGTCGGTCTTCTTCAGGGGCGAGTGGGAAGACGACGTCATGATGGGCCTGCTCGACAGGGAGTTCGTCCGCGCATAGTCTCGCCCCGAGTTCCGGGAGAAGACCATGTCCGTTCTGGCGCAAATCCTCATCGCATTCGTGGCGCTGGAACACGTTCTGTTCCTCGTCCTAGAAATGTTTCTCTGGGACAAGCCGCAGGGGATGAAGGTCTTCCGCAACACGCCGGAGGCCGCGGCGGCGACGAAAGTGCTCGCCGCCAATCAGGGCCTCTATAACGGGTTCCTCGCCGCCGGCTTGATCTGGTCGCTCGTCCCGGTCGGCGCGCCGGACGCGGCAAGCGCCATCGCGACCTTCTTCCTTCTCTGCGTCATCGTCGCGGGTCTCTATGGCGCGGCGAGCTTTTCCAGGCGGATATTGTGGGTGCAGTCCGCCCCGGCCGTCATTGCGCTTCTGTTCGTCTGGGCGTTCTAAGCCGCTTGAACCGAATTCTGTCAGGCAGCGCGTGACAGCCGAGCCGTGGTGAGTAGACTGCCGCCAAAACGAGCAAGGAGGAACGCCATGTTTCGATGGGGCGTATTATCGACGGCGAAGATCGGCCGCGAACATCTGATCCCGGCGATCTGCAACGCCGAGAACGGCGTTCTCGCCGCCATCGCCAGCCGCGACGAGGCCAAGGCGCGGGCGCTGGCCGACCGCTTCGGCGCGCCGCATGCCTTCGGCTCCTACGAGGCGCTGCTGGCGTCCGACACGGTCGACGGGGTCTATATTCCGCTGCCCACCTCGCAGCATGTCGAATGGGCGGCCAAGGCGGCCGAAGCGGGCAAGCATGTGCTGGTCGAAAAGCCGCTCGCCCTCAACGCCGCCGAGATCGAGCCGCTGCTCGAGGTCGAGAAGCGCACCGGCGTCGTCATCTCCGAGGCCTTCATGGTCACCTACCATCCGCAATGGCTGAAGGTGCGCGACCTGATCGCCGAAGGCGCAATCGGCCGGTTGCGGCAAGTGCAGGGCGCGTTCTCCTATTTCAACACCGACCCGTCCAACATGCGCAACATTCCCGAACTCGGCGGCGGCGCGCTGCCGGATATCGGTGTCTATCCGACGGTGACGACGCGCTTCGCCACCGGCAAGGAGCCGCTCTCGGTCTCGGCCACCGTCGAGCGCGATCCGAAATTCGGTACCGACATCTATGCCGATATCCGCGCGAAATTCGACGGTTTCGAACTGGCCTTCTACTGCTCCACCCAGATGGCGCTGCGCCAGGAAATGACCTTCCATGGCGAAAAGGGCTTCATCACCATCCACGGCCCCTTCAATGCCGGCCTTTACGACCATGCCTGGATTTCGCTGCACAATGCCGGCCATGACGAGGCGCAGATTTTCCGCTTCCCGGGCGTCGATCATTATCAGCTCGAAGTGGAGGCCTTTGCCCGCAAGGTCGGTGGCGAGGACGTCCCGGTCTTTACATTGGACCAGTCGATCCTGAACCAGAAATTCATCGACGCCGCATACCGTGCCGGCGAATCGGGCGCGTGGGAAAGCGTATAGCCGGCTTAATAAGGCTGGTTCATTACTCGGCTAACGATCACCACCACACCCCGCCGCGCCTGATGCGAATGCGCGGTTTCGCCCCGTGTTTCTCCCACGGGTTGAAGCTCTCGGCGCTTGCCGGGTCGGTGCAGTCCGGATCGTCGACAAGCGGATCGCTTTCCGGCCTGCCGCCGGCCAGGGCCGCCCAGTGGTCGAAACGGCTGCGGTCGCGCCGCCCGAGTTTGATCTGCGGCACCGGCGGCGCGCCGCGCGGCACGCGGTAGCCGCCTGCCTCCGTCGTCGAGGCCAGCGGCGGCGTCGGCAGCGCGCCCTTCAGCGCCTGCAGCCGGGCGATCCGCTCCTGCGTCTCCGGATGGGTGCGCAGCACCGAGGGATCGGGAATGCGGCCGCCGGGCAGCACCATGCTTTCCCAGAGGCGCCCCTGCGCCTTTTCCAGCTTTGAAAGCGCCGAGGACAGACCGTCCGGGTCGCCGGTCAGCAGCGCCGCGCCGTAATCCGCGTCGAATTCGCGGGTCCGCGACAGGGCGAGCTGCAACAGCCCGCCGATTGTCGGCGAGGCGATCATCGCGACGATGCCCAACCAGGGGATCTGGCCGAAAAAGCCCGCAATGTTGAACAGGATCGCGAAGATCCCGGCCGTCGACAGCGCCGAGGTCATCCGCGACACCATGTCGGCGAGCGACATCACCTTGATGTCCTCATTGGCGATATGCGTCATCTCATGCGCCAGCACGCCGGAGAGTTCGCGCATTGTCATGCTGCGCAGCAGCGCGTCGGTCACCGCGATGGCGGAATCCTCGCGCCGGCCCACCGCGAAGGCGTTCATCATCTTCGACGGCACCACATAGAGCTTCGGCGCGGCGGGCAATTCGGCCCGCGCCGCCAGTTCCTGGATCAGCCGGTAACCCGCCGGAAAATTGTGCGGCGTCACCGGATGGGCCCTGTACATCCTGAGCACCATGGCGGGCGACACGCGCCGCGCGGCGATCAGCATGATCGCGCCGAACCCGACTGCATAGATGAGCCCGGTCGTTCCGGCGATCGCCCAGGCCGTCACCGCAAGCAAGGCGAGGCTGCCCGCCGTCAGCAACCATGTGTGCAGCGTGTTCAGCGCCTTGTGCTGGCGGTGGATCAGCGTGTTCGGATGAAGGAATGACTGTGCCATGCCCATTATATGGGGATGGAATGAGGCCGAGTGGAGTCCCGTTTCACGCGCGTTTGAAGACGAAGCGCGAATAGCCGAGATAGGAAAAGACGGTCACCAGTCCCACGGCGATGACCAGCGCCATCAAGGGCGTGATCGTTCCCGGCGCGGCCAGCAGCAGGCCGGAATAGATCCCGTAATTCAGCGCCGCGCCGATCAGCGCGACGAAACCGTAGCGCGCGCCCTCCTGGATGATGGGGCGGTTGCTCTTGCCGAATGTCACGGTGCGGTTGATCGTCCATGTCGTCAGCATGGCGGCGGCGACCGAGACAATGCGCGCCGAAAACGGCCCGAGCGGCGTCAGGCGCATCAGCAAGACCAGCACGGTCGCGTCCACGACAAAGCCCGTCCCGCCGGCAACGGCAAAGCTGGCCAGCCGCAAAATCCGGTTTTTCGAGACGATATCGCCCATCGAGGATCCCCTGCCTTCGCACGGGCAATCGCCCGCCGGCATGCGTTTTACCATTTCTTGATCGGGTTAAGTCTAGGTTTAGCGCTGACCATTTCGCGCGGATTTCCGCCCCATGAGCTTGCGGCAATGACGTTTCTATCCGAACCCCACTCCGATGCGTCCCGCGCCGCGACCTCCGCAAGCGCCCGGCTCGAGCCGCTTCTGCTCGCCGTGTTCGCGACGCTTTTCGTAACGCTGGTCGGCCTGCGCGGATCGGAGGCGACCGGCATCGCCAATTCCGACGATCTCATGCGCCTCGTCGAGGTGCGCGATCTTCTCGCCGGCCAAAGCTGGTTCGATCTGCACCAGTACCGCCTCGGCCTCGAGGGCGGCACGCTGATGCACTGGTCGCGTCTCGTCGACGCGCCGATCGCCGCCATCGTCATGGCGGTGACCGCGCTGACCGGCGATGCCGCATTGGCCGAGTCCGCCGCGAAGATTGCCTGGCCGGCCCTGACGCTTCTTTTCGCCATGGCCGCGCTGATGACGGCCTGTGCCCGCACCGGCAACGCCGCCGGCCGCCTGCCCGTCGCCGTGGTCGGCGCGATCGCATTGTGGACCACCGGCGCGTTCGGTCCCGGCGCGCTCGATCATCACAACATCCAGATCGCCCTGTCGCTGTGGCTGCTCGTTTTGCTGCTGCCCGGCAGCCGCCCGGTTCTCGCCCATGGTTTCGCCGGCTTGGTCGCCGTGCTGATGATCGCCATCGGCATGGAAGTCATGCCCTATGTCGCGCTGGCCGGTCTCTATGTGACGCTGCGCTTCGCCCTCGGCTTTGCCCGCCCGGCCGAACTTCGCGCCTTTGGCGGCGCGATCGCCGGGTCGGCGCTCGCCATCTTTCTCGCCACCGTCGCGCCGGCCAACTGGGGTTATGACGCCTGCGACGCCTTCTCCGCCTTCCATCTTGTCGTCGGCGGCGCGGCGGGTCTCGGCCTCGTCGCGGCCTCGTTCGCGCGCGGCACGGCCGGGCGTTTCGGCGCACTGGCGGCGCTCGGCGTCGCGGTGGCCGGCGTCGTCGTCGTCGCTTTCCCGCATTGCCTCGCCAATCCGCTCGCCGGTCTCGATCCGCGCCTCAAGACCTTCTGGCTGGAAGGCGTCATCGAGACGCGCTCGCTGGCCGACCTCTGGGCCGAGGATCCCTTCCAGATCGTCGGTCTCTACGGCATGGCGCTGTGCGCCCTTGCGGTCTCGGCCCTGAGCCTTTGGCGCGGCGGCCCCTTGCCGCGCGAACAGGCCGCCACCTTCCTGTCTTTCCTCGCCATGGGCATCGCGGTCACGGCGTGGCAGCAGCGCGGTTTCATCTTCGCGGCGGCGTTCGCCATTCTGCCGCTCGGCTTCTGGATCGTCCGGCTACGCGACGCCATGCCGACGAAGCGCCGCGTGGCGGATTCATTGCGTCTCGCCGCCGTCTGGGCCGTCTCGCTGAACCTTGTCTGGTGGATGGCCGGCGCGCAGGCGGCCAATCTTTTCGCCGCGGGACCGACCTTGCAGCAGCAGGCCGCGAGCGTCTCCGCCCGCGATTACTGCTACACCGCCGATCTCTATGCGCCGCTTGCCAGGGAACCCGCGGGCGTCGTGCTCGGCGCCACGGATATCGGCGCCATGATCCTTCTTCACACGCAGCATCGCGCCGTCGCCGGGCCCTATCACCGCGACACGGCCGGCAATCTGCTGCTGATCGACGCCATGCTGTCCGGGCCGGACGCCGCGCGCGCGAAGCTCGCCGCCCATGGCGTCACGCTGATTGCCGATTGCCTGAACGGCGCCGACGGTTTCGATTTCATCGAGGCGGCCCCGACCGGCCTTCAGGCGGCGCTGCGGTCGGATACGCTGCCTGGTTGGCTGGAGCCCGTTCCCGCCACCGTCGGCGAACCGCTGATCCTCTATCGCGTCCGACCCTGACCCGCATGCAACCGCCCCTTGGTCGGGCAGGCAAATCAGTTTAGGTTCCCCGGACATCGGTATCTGTGCAGGCAAAGAGGGCTGCATGACCATGGAATTTATGTCCCGTTTCGCCCGGCGTCTGGCGCTCGTCGCTATCGTTTCCGGCATGGCCGCCGCGCCGGCTTCCGCCGAAACCGCCGCAAAACAGCTTTTCGGCCGTGTAAAGCTGCCGACGGTCGATGCGCCGGATTCGCACGGTTTCTACTCCAAGGGCTGCATCGACGGCGCCGTTGCCATGCCGGTGGACGGGCCGACCTGGCAGGCCATGCGCCTCGAGCGCAACCGCCGCTGGGGCCATCCGAAGAT
Source organism: Ahrensia sp. (assembly GCA_002698425.1). Next base: position 53,069 of record NZXU01000096.1, read on the forward strand.
GATCGAGCTCCTTCAGCGTCTGTCCCGCGAGGCCGTGCAGGATGGCTGGCCGGGCCTTCTGGTCGGCGACATCTCGCAGCCGCGCGGCGGGCCGATGCTGTCGGGCCACGCCTCCCACCAGATCGGCCTCGATGCCGATGTCTGGCTGACGCCCATGCCCGGCAAGATCCTCACGCGCGCCGAACGCGCCAATCTGAGCGCAACGTCGGTTCTGAAGAAGGACTCGCTCAACGTCGATCCGAAGAAATGGACCCCCGCTCACGGAAAGCTCCTGAAACGCGCCGCCTCCTATGACGAGGTGCAGCGTATCTTCATCCATCCCGGCATCAAGAAGGCGATGTGCGACACCTACGGATCGTCGCATGCCAATGACAAGTGGATGAACAAGCTGCGGCCCTATTACGGGCACCATTACCATTTCCACATCCGCCTGTTCTGCCAGGAAGGTTCGCCGGGCTGCAAGCCGCAGCAGTCGACCGGCTCGGGCAATGGCTGCGACAAGTCGCTGGCCTGGTGGTTCACCGACGAACCCTGGGCGCCCGCCAAGCCGGATCCGAACAAGAAGCCGGTCAAGCGGAAGGTTGTCACGCTGGCCGATCTGCCGATATCCTGTACTGCCACCCTGCAGGGCAAGTCGCCCGCGGACGAGTCGCTTGTCACCTTCACCGCCGGCTATGATCCGAAGCTCGCCCGCGCGACCGCGGTCCCGGTCAGGGCGATGGCTATCCCGGGCAATCGCGTTCCGATCATCGTCCCTATCCCGGCGCGTAAACCGGGCAGCTGAACCGGCGAAGGCGCACGGATTCGATTTCGGCTTTCATCGCGGCCTCAATTGGATTATGCGGTTCAAACGATTTAAAGGGACATCGTCATGAAGCCGGAGCGCAGGATCGCCCTGATAGCGCATGACCAGAAGAAGGACGATCTGGTCGCCTTCGTGCGCGAGCATGAGGCGGCGCTCGCCCGCTACGATCTGGTGGCGACCGGAACCACCGGCAGCCGCGTCGTCGAGGCCTGCCCGGACCTTCCCGTCACACGGCTGAAAAGCGGCCCGCTTGGCGGCGACCAGCAGATCGGGGCGATGATCGCCGAAGGCAGGATCGAGGCGGTCGTCTTCTTCGTCGACCCGCTCCCTCCCATGCCGCATGACGTCGACGTGAAGGCGTTGATGCGTCTCGCCATTGTCTATGACGTCGCCATCGCGTTAAACCGGAAGACGGCGAGCATGCTGCTTGCCGTCCTGCCGAACACCGATCCCGACGCGGTCCAAGGAGAGGCACATGGCTAACGGCCGGCCCGATTCTGAAACGAGAATGCCCTTTCCCGTGCTGATCGCCGATATCGGCGGAACCAATGCGCGCTTTGCCATCGTCATCGACTCCAATGCCGAGCCGAAGCGCTTCCCGCCGATCAAGACGGCCGAGTTCGAGACGCTCGACATCGCGATCCAGAAAACCGTCCTCGACAAGACATCCGTCGTGCCGAAATCGGCGGTTCTCGCTGTCGCCGGCCCGACCGACGGCGACGAGATCGACCTGACCAATTGCCACTGGATCGTGCGCCCGAAGACGCTGATCGCCGATCTCGGTTTCACGGACGTTCTCGTCATGAACGACTACGAGGCCCAGGCACTGGCCGTCGTCGCGCTCGACGCCGAGTATCTGAAGCCGATCGGCGCCGGGGAACGCGTGGAATATTCCAACCGGGTCGTCATCGGCCCTGGCACGGGCCTCGGCGTCGCCGGCATCGTGCACGGCTCGAACAGCTGGATCCCGGTCGCCGGCGAAGGCGGGCATGTCGATCTCGGCCCGCGCACCGAGCGCGATTACCGGATCTTCCCGCATCTGGAGACGATCGGCGGACGCGTTTCCGGCGAACAGATTCTGTGCGGCCGCGGCCTCGTCAATCTCTACAACGCCATCGCCACCGCCGATGGCCGCCCCAAGGCGCTGTCCAAGCCGGAGGAGATCACCTCCGCCTCTTTCGACGGCAGCGACACGGTCGCCGTCGAGACCGTCCAGCTCTTCATCGAGTACCTGGCCCGCGTCGCCGGCGACATGGCGCTCGTCTTCATGGCGCGCGGCGGCATCTATCTGACCGGCGGCATCACCCAGAAAATCCTGCCGGTTCTCAATGAAGGGCGTTTCCGCGCCGCTTTCGACAACAAGGAGCCGCATCGCAATCTGCTGGAACAGACGCCGGTCTATGTGATCATGCACGATCAGGCGCCGCTGGAAGGCCTGTCCGCCTATGCGCGCATGCCGGCGCGCTTCGGCGTCGACACCTCCGGCCGCTGGTGGCGCGAAACCTGATCGCCCTGCGGCTTACCGGTGGTTTTGACCGGTATCATTTCGCAATTGCGTCATGTATAGCTCCCGCGTTCTTAAGGGCCCGAAAGCAGCTCGAAGACGTATCGCAAGGAAATGACATTGGCACTGGATCGCAGCGACGAAACCCCGGACTCCGAGGGTGTCTATGCTTTGCTCAAGCGCATTTTCTCCGAGAATGCGCGGCTCTACACGCGCTCCTATGTCATCGCGGTCATCTGCCTTGTCCTGGTCGCGGCGACGACGGCGTTTTCGGCGTGGATCCTCAAGGACGTCATCAACGAGATCTTTGTTAACCGGCGCGCCGAACTGATCCCGTGGATCTGCGCCGCCGTGTTCGGCGCCTTCGCCATCCGCGGCGTGGCCAGCTATATCCAGGCCGTCCTGCTGGCCAAGATCGGCAACGACATCGTCGCCCGCTACCAGAAACGGGTCTTCGCCCGGCTGATGGATCTCGGCGTCAACTTCTTCGCGACCTCGCGCTCGGGCGAGCTGGCTGCGCGCATCAACGGCAATATCTCGGCGATCCGCGATGTCCTCAACCTCACCATCACCTCGCTGGCGCGCGACCTGATCTCGCTGCTCGGCCTGATCGCGGTGATGGTCTTCACCGACTGGTTCCTGTCGCTCGTCTCGCTGCTGATCGGGCCGCCGCTGATCATTGCCGTCGTCTATATCGCGCGGCGCATCCGCAGCGTTACGCGCGAAACCGTGCTGCTGAACGCCCGGGTCGCCGGAACCATGCAGGAGGTCGCCCAGGGCATCACCGTGGTCAAGGCCTTCACCATGGAGCAGCAACTGTCATCGCGGATCGGCTGGCTCATCGATGAGGCTTTCAAACGCTCCAACAAGCTTGCCAGCGTTTCGGAGCGGATGACGCCCCTGACCGAGTTCCTCGCCGGCGCGGCGATTGCCGGCGTGATCGGCTATGGCGGCTATCATACCGTCATCAATGACGAGCCCCCGGGCGCGGTCATGGCCTTTATCGCCGCGCTCCTGCTGGCCTACGAGCCGGCGCGGCGGCTCGCCCGCCTGCACATCAACATGGAGCGCGCGATGGTCAATGCGCGCATGATCTACGCCTTGCTCGACATGGAGGTCCAGCAGAACGACGCGCCCGACGCCGTCCCGCTTGATGTCAGAAAGGGCCGCATCGTCTTCGACCATGTCGATTTCGCCTATCAGCAAGGCGTCCCGGTCCTGCACGACCTGTCCCTCGTCGCCGAGGAAGGCAAGACCACCGCCATCGTCGGCGCGTCGGGCGCCGGCAAGTCGACGCTGATCGCGTTGCTGCAGCGTTTCTACGATCCGGTGGACGGCAAGATCCTCATCGACGGGCAGGACATTCGCGGCGTCACCAAGGATTCGCTGCGCGGCCGGATCGCCTATGTGTCGCAGCAGCCCTATCTCTTCGAGGGCACCATTCGCGACAACATACGTTACGGCCGGGCCGAGGCGACGGATGTCGAGATCGAGGAAGCGGCGCGCCTCGCCAATGCCGAGAGCTTCATCCTCGCCCAGCCTCACGGCTATGATACGGAGGTCGGCGAGAACGGCATCACGCTCTCCGGCGGCCAGCGCCAGCGCCTTTCGATCGCCCGCGCCATCGTGCGCAACGCGCCGATCCTGCTGCTTGACGAGGCGACCTCCTCGCTCGACAACGATTCCGAGAAGCTGGTTCAGGACGCGCTGGACAGGGTCATGAAGGGGCGCACGACGATCGTCATCGCGCACCGGCTGTCGACCGTGGTCAATGCCGACCGCATCATCGTCATGGAAGCCGGGCGCGTCGTCGAGGAAGGCAATCACCGGACGCTGATCGGCAAGCCGGGCGGCGTCTATGCGCGGTTCTACGCGCTGCAGGGCGGCGAGCAGGCCGATCTGCTCGAAGAGAAGCCGGCATCGGCCGAAGACAGGGAAGAAACGCCAAGCGCGGCCGTGAGCTGACGCGCCGGGGCGAGGGACGGGAACGATGGAAACCATGCGCATCGCCGTGATCGGCGCGGGAGGCCGGATGGGCCGAAATCTCATCCGGGCGATTGGCGAAAGCGACGCGGCCGAACTGTCCGGCGCGCTGGAACGCGAGGGTGCGGAGGAGATCGGCGCCGATTGCGGCATGCTCGCCGGCCTGAAATCGAACGGCGTCACCGTCAGCGCGTCGATGGACGAGGCCTTCGCGGGCGCTGACGCCATCCTCGACTTCACCGCGCCCGCGGCGACGGTCGCCGTCGCCGGCTATGCCGCGGAAAACGGCATCGCCCACATCATCGGCACGACCGGCCTGTCGGACGGCGACGGCGACGCGATCGCTACCGCCGCGAAGAAGACCGCCATCGTCCGCTCCGGAAACATGAGCATGGGCGTCATCCTGCTCTCCGTTCTGGTCGAGCAGGCCGCCCGCGCGCTGGAAGCCGCCGACTGGGACATCGAGGTCCTCGAAATGCATCACCGCCACAAGGTCGATGCGCCGTCCGGCACCGCCTTGCTGCTCGGCGCGGCGGCGGCGAAGGGCAGGGGCATCGATCTGGAAAAGAACTCGGTGCGCGTGCGCGACGGCCACACCGGCGCCCGCGAGACGGGTTCGATCGGCTTTGCCACCTTGCGCGGCGGTTCTGTCGTCGGCGACCATTCGGTTCTTTACGCCGGCCCCGGCGAGCGGGTGACACTGTCGCATCACGCCGAGGACCGCATGATTTTCGCCCGCGGCGCGGTCAAGGCCGCACTCTGGGCGAAAGGCCGCGCGCCCGGCCTCTATTCCATGCATGACGTGCTGGGCCTCGCCCGGTAATCTTAGAAGACACGATCGAGGGAGTTATTCATGTCAGGCACCATGGTTCTCGTCCGCCACGGCCAGAGCGAGTGGAACAAGCTCAACCTGTTCACCGGCTGGAAGGATCCCGATCTCACCGAGCTCGGCGTCGAGGAAGCCGAGGAGGGCGCGCGGGCCATCAAGGACTATGGCATCACCTTCGACATCGCCTTCACTTCGGTCCTGAAACGCGCCGAGAAGACCTGCCAGATCATCCTCGACATCAACGGCCAGTCCGATCTCGAGACGATCCACGACCAGGCGCTCAACGAGCGCAATTACGGCGATCTCGCCGGCCTCAACAAGGACGACGCCCGCGCCAAATGGGGCGAGGAACAGGTCCATATCTGGCGCCGCTCCTATGACGTGCCGCCGCCGGGCGACGACGGCGAAAGCCTCAAGGACACCGGCGCGCGCGTCTGGCCCTATTACATGACCGAGATCCTGCCCCGGGTCCTGCGCGGCCAGACATTGCTGATCGCCGCGCACGGCAACTCGCTGCGCGCCCTCGTCAAGATCCTCGATCGCATGGGCGACGACGAGATCACCAAGTTGAACCTCGCGACCGGCGTGCCGATGGTCTACAAGCTCAACCCGGATTCCACCGTCGCGTCGAAGGAAGTCCTCGGCGACATGTCCGGGGCGCACTGAGCGGATCCTTGGGCGATCCGCTCCTCCACTGCGTCTTCTTCCGCCGCAAGGCGGATGTCGGCGACAAGGCGCTGCTGGCGCTCTACGGCGCCTTCGACCATTTCGTAAACAGCTTCGACGGCGCGTCGGATTTCCGCGCCGGGCCGAACGAGAGCCCGGAAGGCCTCCACCACGGATTCCGCGACGGCTTCGTCATAACCTTCGACAGCCCAGAGGCGCGCGACCGCTATCTCGAGGATCCCGGCCACAAGGCCCTCGGCGCCCGCCTCGTCGAGATGATCGACGGCGGCGCGGACGGGCTGCTGGTCTTCGACATGGCGCTATAGCTGCTGGCGTATGTCCCTATCGTCGGACGCCAGCCAGAAGGCGCTCGGCCTCTGCCATGTCGGCTGCGAGATGATATCGGACCTGAAAATTCCCATCAGCCGCCTCGCTGCTTCGGCAAAGCTGGCACTGTGCAGCCGTTTGGCGCGATTGCGGTAAACGCCCGTGTCGATCGATCCGTCGGCGCGGCGGCGGACAGTGAAGTCATTCGTCTCATGCATGGCGAAACCTCCTGATCGTTTCTGGGATCAGGATCGCGCACCAGCAGCGGAGGCGCTTGACCGGACCTTTGCGGTTCCCTTGTCTTTTCCTTGTTTTTGCTCTCCCGGATAGCGGTCATCCGGCCGCGGGTGATATAGGCTGAGCATGCGTTATCGGTTTGGCTGCTTCGAACTGGTCGGGGAAAAGCGCGAGTTTCTCGCGGACGGAGAACCATGTCCGGTCGAGCCGCAGGTCTTCGATCTCCTCGTCTATCTCGTTTCGGAACGCGATCGCGTTGTCTCGCTGGACGACTTGATCGCCGCGGTCTGGAACGGCCGGATCGTCTCCAATTCCGCGATCAGCGCCCGCATCAGCGCGGCTCGAACCGTGCTCGGCGATGATGGCGTGCGCCAGGAATGGATCAAGACGGTCCCGCGGCGCGGGTTCCGTTTTGTTGGCGCGGTCGAAACGGAGGGTAATCACGAGAAAACGGAGCCGGCCCAGGCGGGTGAGGCGCAGCGACAGCGGGTCGCCTTTTGCCGATCGGTGGACGGCACGCAGATCGCTTATGCCACCAGCGGCGAGGGCTATCCCCTCGTCAAGGCCGGGCACTGGCTGACGCATTTGGAGCATGACTGGCACAGCCCGATCTGGGCGCCGCAGCTTGAAAAGCTGGGCAGCGCCTTCAGGCTGGTCCGGTTCGATCAGCGCGGCAACGGTTTGTCGGACTGGGCCGTTTCGGAGTTCACGCTGGACCGGTTTGTGGAGGATCTAGAGGCCGTAGCGGATGCCGCCGGTCTGGAACGTTTCGCGCTCTACGGAACGTCACAGGGTGCGCCGGTCGCCGCTGCCTATGCTGCTCGGCATCCGGAGCGCGTCAGTCATCTGGTTCTGCAAGGCGGGTATCTTCAGGGCCGCCTCGTACGCGAGACCATGGATGACCGGGAACAGGGCGAGGCGCTTCTGACCCTGATCAGGCTTGGCTGGGGCAAGCCGGACAGCGCGCTGGCCGACATACTTTCCACGATGCTTGTACCGGACGGAAACGAGCAGCAGAAGCGCTCTCTTGCAGAGCTTCAACGCCATAGCACCTCGCCGGAAAACGCGGCGCGTATCCGGGCCGGAGTGGACGCCTTCGACGTTTCCGCCGAAGCGGCCGCCATTCCTGTGCGGGCGTTGGTCATCCATTCACGCGGCGACAATGTGCAGCCGCTAGACCAGGGTCGGAAACTCGCTGCGGCGATCCCGGGTTCGGAATTCCTGATGCTCGAAAGCCGCAACCACATCATCCTGCCGCAGGAGGCGGCATGGGACACGCTTTATGACGCGATTGCCCGGTTCATTCTGTGATGGCGATTTATGTCGCAAGCACGCTTCACGCATCCCCTAACTGCCCGGCTTCCCAGCCGAGAATGGCCTTCTTGCGCGTCAGGCCCCAGTGATAGCCGGTCAGCGCGCCGGATTTGCCGACGGCGCGATGACACGGCACCACGAAGGAGATCGGGTTGGCTCCGACCGCCGCCCCGACGGCGCGCGGCGCGTCCGGCCTGCCGATCTTCGTGGCGATGTCGGAATAGGCGAGCGCCTTGCCCATCGGGATCTGCAGCAGCGCGTTCCAGACCGACACCTGGAAATCCGTGCCGATCAGCACGACCTTCAGCGGCTGGTCGGAGCGCCAGTTTGCCGGGTTGAAGATCCGCGCCGCATAGGGCGCGGTCGCCGTCAGATCCTCGACATAGGCGGCGTTCGGCCAGCGGCCCTGCATGTCGGCCAGCGCCGCCGTCTCGCCGCCCGGATCGCAAAAGGCGAGGCCGGCAAGCCCGCGGTCGGTCACCATCACCAGCGCCAACCCGAACGGGCAGACATGGACGCCGTAGCGCATCGTCAGGCCCGCGCCCTTCGCCTTGTATTCGCCGGGCGACATCGCCTCATGCGTCACGAACAGGTCGTGCAGCCGGCCGGGCCCGGAAAGTCCCAGCTCATAGGCTGTGTCCAGCAGCGGCAGGTCGCTCGCCAAGAGCCGGCGCGCATGGTCCAGCGTCACCGCCTGCAGAAAACCCTTCGGCGAAAGCCCGGCCCAGCGCGTGAACAGTTTCTGCAGCGCGGTCGGCTCCATGCCCACCTCGGCGGCCAGCGTCTCCAGCGAGGGCTGGTCCTGATAGGTCTCGGAAATCGTCTCGATCACCCTGCGCACGATATCGTAATCGGCGCCGGAAGTGATCTCGTCGGTCAGGACGGTTTGCGGTTGTGTCATGGCGTTCATGGCGAAATCCTCTTGGTCCCGGAATTCACCACGAAGCGCAGCGCCCCGCCACCCGATTCTTGCGGGCGTATTCGGATTGAAGGAGACAGGAATGTCAACTAATGTCAACTGTTGTTGTCGACCTTGGAGTTTGAACATGGAATCGCGCGCATGAATTTCTCACTGGGAAAGACATGGGAGAACTATGTCGCCGAACAGGTGGAATCCGGCATGTTCAACAACGCAAGCGAGGTTGTGCGCGATGCGTTGCGCCGCCAGCAGGAGCAGTTGCTGAAACTTGAAGCATTGCGCCGGGATGTAGGGAAAGGCGTGGAATCGATAAAGGCCGGGCGGGCGTCGAAACCCTCCGTTGACGACATCATCAGCAAAGCCAAGGTGCGGAAGCCCGGCGCGTGAGCGACTGGATACTCTCCAGCGACGCCGAAGAAGACCTGCAGGATATCTTTCTCTACACAACCCAAAACTGGGGCGATCGGCGGGCGCGAGACTATCTGAACGAATTGTTTGAACTCTTCGCAACTCTTGCCCTACACCCGGAAATGGGCCGTTCGCGCGAGGAGTTGGGCGATGGTATCCGTAGCTTTCCGCACCGGTCCCATATCGTCTTCTTTATGGAATGGCGGGGAGAAACGGCTATTTCCCGCGTACTTCACGGCGCGCGCGATATCGACAGCGCCTTTGTCGATTTCGACCCGGCAGCAGGCTTCAGATGAATTTGAAGATTGGCGAAAGACCGGAAATCAGCGTCTTGCCGTCGCCAAGGCATTCGAAAACGCGTCGGCGAAGCTCTCGCGGTCGTCGGGATTGAGAAACGCGCCGACCGGTGTCGTGCGGCCCTCGCCGGTCACCTTCATCGCGGTGATGCCGATCTCGTCATGCCGGTCGACCATGAACCGCGCCCAGAACGGATTATAGCGGTGATCGGTCGCCTGACCGCGCGGGTTGATCTTGCGGATCAGCAGTTCCTGCCGCGACACCCGCACCTCCTCGCGCGCCTTCGCCGCCCGGTAGTTCAGCTTGAACGCTGCGTAAAGCGCCAGAAGGTCGAGCCCGCAAAAGGTGGCAATCGGCCATGCGCCGGTCACGAAGAAGAAGAAACCCTGCACCAGCAGAACGCCGCCGGCGAGGATCATCAACACCGTGAATCCGTTTTTGGACAGGGACCGGTGCGGCGTCAGCAAAGCGGAAAAGAGCGTCTTTTCCGCGTGGTCTTCGGGCGCCCCGTCAAGATGCGTTGTCTCGGCCATGGCGGATATTTATAGGGGACGGATGCAGAATCCAAAGTCCAAAAATGCCGCAGGCGCCCGGGCTCCCGCGAAAGTGAAGCCGAAACCGCGCCGCAAAGCCCTGCCGCGCTCGAAATATTCGAAGGACGAGGTCCGCGAGATCTTCCGCCGTTTCTCGGTGCAGCGGCCGGAGCCGAAGGGCGAGCTCGCCCATGTGAACCCGTTCACGCTGGTTGTCGCCGTGGCGCTGTCCGCTCAGGCGACCGATGTCGGCGTCAACAAGGCGACGAAGGAACTTTTCAAGATCGCCGACACGCCGGAAAAGATGCTGGCGCTGGGCGAGGCGAAGGTCGGCGATTACATCCGCACCATCGGCCTGTGGCGCAACAAGGCGAAGAACGTCATCGCTTTGTCGCGGAAGCTCGTCGACGAATTCGGCGGCGAGGTGCCCCGCAGCCGCGAGGAACTGGTGACCCTACCGGGCGTCGGCCGCAAGACCGCCAATGTGGTCATGTCGATGGCCTTCGGCATCCCGACCATGGCCGTCGACACCCACATCTTCCGCATCGCCAACCGCATCGGTCTCGCGCCGGGCAAGACCCCCGACGAGGTCGAGGAAAACCTGATGCGGACGATCCCTGACAATTACCTCTTCCACGCCCATCACTGGCTGATTTTGCATGGCCGCTACACTTGCAAGGCGCGCAAGCCCGACTGCGAGATCTGCGTCATCGCCGATATCTGCAAGTCGAAGGAAAAGACCTGCGACATCCCCGCGCCGCTCGTCGAACTGCCGGCGCAGGTGATCGGCTAGACCGGTTCCCGATCATGATTCATCATGATCGGAAAGATTACCGGTCTAAAAATAAATTTGGCCCCGCGTCAGGCGGGGACGGCCCGCATCGCTTCGCGCGCCGCGATCGCCTTGTGCAGATGCACCATCAGCGCCGCGCCGAACAGCGGCGTCAGGATGTTGAGGATCGGGATCGCCATGAAACCGGCAATGACCAGCCCCGCGCCGAAGATCGTCATCCCGTGTTTGGAGCGCATCATCCGCGCATAATCGTCCGGCCCGAAGCGCCGCGCCGCGAATTCGAAGAATTCACGCCCCAGCAGATAGCCGTTGACGACGAAGAAGGCGATCAGGTTGATCCCCGGCACCAGCAGAAGGAGCAGCGCGAACAGGTTGCCGACGATGACGATGCCGGTGAACTTGATCGCCAGCCAGATGCCTTCGGCGATCGGCATCGCCTTGCCCGGCGGATCGTCGGGATAATAGGTCTCCTCCAGCGCCTCCGCCGCATCGTCGAGGAAAATGCCGGCGATCAGCGCGCTCACCGGGCCGATCAGGAAGGCCAGCACGGCGGCCAGCCCGAACCCCGCCGCCATCAGCGCGAAGAACGAGATCCAGCCTGTCCATTTCGGCAGCTCGTAGTCGAGCTGGAAGAAATCCGACACCCACGGGATCGCCAGTTCGGTAAAGCCCGACGAGATCGCGAACCAGGCCCCGATCAGCGCCAGGATGGTCAGGCCGAGCGTTTTCCAGAAAGTGGAGCGCATGCCGGGATGCAGCAGCGATTGCAGCGCGAGGACGAGCGAGGAGTAGATCATGACGGGCAGATGGCGACGAAAAGCCCCGTCTGCAAGATGCGGCTTTTGCGCGCCGGCCCTTCCCCTTCGCGCTCCCAGCGGCTAAACGCCGGAAAACCACTGTTCCGGGGAACCCATGTCCGAATTCGACGTCCTTTGCATCGGCAACGCCATTGTCGACATCATCGCCCGTGCCGAAGACGATTTTCTGCACGCAAACTCGATTATCAAGGGCGCGATGAACCTGATCGACGCAGATCGCGCCGAACTTCTCTACGACCGCATGGGCCCGGCGGTGGAGACCTCCGGCGGCTCGGCCGGCAACACCGCGGCGGGCGTCGCATCGCTCGGCGGCAAGGCGGCCTTCTTCGGCAAGGTCGCCGACGACCATCTCGGCGGAATCTATCGCCACGACATCCGCGCCCAGGGCGTCGCCTTCGACACGCAGCCGCTCGCCGGAACGCCGCCGACGGCGCGGTCGATGATCTTCGTCACGCCGGACGGCGAGCGCTCCATGAACACCTATCTCGGCGCCTGCGTCGAGCTCGGCCCGGAGGATATCGAGGAGGACAAGGTCGCCGTCTCCGCCGTTACCTTCTTCGAAGGCTATCTGTGGGACCCGCCGCGCGCCAAGGATGCGATCCGCAAGGCCGCCGAAATCGCCCACGCGAACAATCGCCGGATGTCGATGACCCTCTCCGACCCGTTCTGCGTCGACAGGTATCGGGATGAATTCCTCGATCTGATGCGCTCCGGCACGGTCGACATCGTCTTCGCCAATGAGGAAGAGATGAAGTCGCTCTACCAGACCGGCGATTTCGAGACGGCGCTCGAAGCCTTTCGTGCCGATTGCGGCGTCGCCATCGTCACCCGGTCGGAAAAGGGCTCCATCGCCATGACCGCCGAAGAGACCGCCAGCGTCTCGGCGCGCGAGATTGACAATCTGGTCGATACGACCGGCGCGGGCGATCTTTACGCCGCCGGCTTTCTCTACGGCTACACCAAAGGCCATACGCTGGAAAACTGCGCCCATCTCGGCTCGCTGGCCGCCGCCGTCGTCATTCAGCAGATCGGCCCGCGTCCGCAGATCTCGCTGCATCAGGCGGCCATCGATGCGGGCCTCGTGAAAGGCTGAAACGAAGAAGGGGCCGCTTGCGCGGCCCCTCCATGTCCCCCGATGAATCCGCCTGTCGCTCAATTGAACTTGTAGCTGAGCCGGCCGCGGATCTCGTGCGTCGAGACGTCCCCGCTGCCGCCGATATCGGTGTAGAGATATTCGGCGCCGCCGATGATCTTTTCGCTGATCGCCATATCGGCGCCTGCGCCGACCGACAGGCCGCCTTCGCTGTTGCCGTCGGCCCACATGTGGCCGTAGCCCAGCGAACCCGTCACCAGCAGATTGTCCACGGCCATGCCGGCGCGCACGCGTGCATGTGCGGTTGCGTCGACCTCGGTGCTGCCGACCTCCCAGCCGGTCCAGTTGATGTCGACTTCCGGCCCGGCCACGAACTGGCCGCGCTGCATCAGGTAGCCGGCATGGGCGCCGGCGGTCATCGCGCTGTCGTTCCCGCCCGCGGTGCGGACCTGTCCGCCGCCGAGCTGCACGCCCGCATAGGCGCCCTGCCAGTTCGGCGTCACGGCGGCCGGCGCGCCATATTGCGGCTGCGGAGCCGGATCGTAATAGGTGGTGTCGGCGGCCTGCGCCGTCACGCTGAGCGTGGCGAAAGCGGCTGCCGTGGTCAGGATGGCGTACATCTTCATCGGTAGCTCCATGGCTTGTGGTTAAGCGATGGCTACCGAATTATTTAAAATTCGTTGTTTTCGCGTAAAGCGGCATGGTTAACGCCGCTTTGTTTGCGAAAAATTTACGCGTCTTTTTCCGCCTCGGGATTCGGTGCGCCCGGTTCGGCCTCGGCGGTCTGCTTCGGACCGCCCTTGGCGACGCCGACCATGGCCGGCCGCAGCACGCGATCGCCGATCTGGTAGCCGGCCTGAACCACCTGGACCACCGTGTTGTTCGGCACGTCCGGATTGGGAACCTCGAACATCGCCTGGTGGAAATTCGGGTCGAATTTCTGGCCTTCGGGGTCCAGCTTCTTCACGCCGTGGCGCTCCATGGTCGAATGCATGGCGCGCTCGGTCAGCTCGACACCTTCGAGCAGGTTCTTCAGCGTCTCGTCGGCGGCCTGGCGCTGCTCCTCGGTGACATGATCGAGGGCGCGGCGCAGATTGTCCGAGACGCCCAGCATGTCGGCGGCGAATTTCGAAATCGCGAAATTGCGCGCGTCGCGCACTTCGCGTTCGGTGCGCCGGCGCAGGTTTTCCATGTCGGCGGCCAGCCGCAGCAGCCGGTCCTTCATGTCGGCGTTTTCGGACTGGATCGCCGCAATCTCGTCGGCGATCGTGTTCGCGTCCTCTTCCGAGGTCGCGCCGTCACCGGCGTCCGCGCCGTTCGCCCAAGCGGACTTGTCTGCCGATTTGTCGTCGGCTTCGGCCTTGCGGCCCTTCTTGAGGATGTCGTCGGCGGCGCGCTTCAGCGCGTCGCGGTCGTTCGGATTGATGTGCATGTCGTCGGCAGCCGTCTTTTTCTCGTCAGCCATCTGGATGTCTTCCGTGATGTTCGGGATTTTCTTTGACGGCGATATCGAGGTTTGCCCGTGAAAAATCAAGGGCAAGCCCGAGAATCGCGGCAGGCTTTCGCGGTTGCGGCGCTCAGCCCTCTTCGAGCAGCCTGCCGATCAACTGCGCCGTGTAGTCGACCACCGGCACGATGCGCGCATAGTTCAGCCGCGTCGGGCCGATAATGCCGATCGCGCCGACGACGCTGCGGCTCGAATCGCGATAGGGCGCGACCACCAGCGAGGAGCCCGACAGCGAGAACAGCCGGTTTTCCGAACCAATGAAGATCTTCACGCCGGAACCGGTTTCGGTCAGGTCGAGCATGCGCACGATCTCGTCCTTGCGCTCCAGCTCGTCGAACAGCAGCTTCAGCCGCTCGATCTGCTCCTTGTCCTGCACATTCTCGATCAGGTTGGAGCGTCCGCGCACGATCAGCTGCGCCGGCTGGCCCTGACCGGAGCCGGACCAGACGGCGAGACCCCGCGCTATCAGGTCGGCGCTCACGGCGTCGACTTCCGAGCGCAGCGCTTCCTGCCGTGTCTCGATCGTGCGCCGCGCATCGGCGAGGCTGCGGTCGCGGCCATGATGGTTGAGATAGTTGGCGGCCTCGGCGAGCTGCGACGCCGTCGTGCCCGGCGGCAGGTCGAAGACGCGGTTTTCCACGTCGCCCGACTCCCACACCAGCACGGCCAGCGCCTTGTTCTCCTCCAGCCGGATGAATTCGATATGTTTGAGGATGCCCTCGCGCTTCGTCGCGAGCACGAGGCCGGCGCCCCGCGACAGGCCGGACAGCATCTGGCTGGCGTCCGTCAGCAGCCGTTCCATCGACTGGTCCTGCCGGTTGCCCTTGATCTGGCTTTCGATCAGCGAGCGCTCGGCGTCGCTGACCTCGCCGGTATCCATGAAGGCGTCGACGAAGAAGCGCAGTCCCTGTTCGGTCGGCAGCCGGCCCGCCGAGATATGCGGCGAAAAGATCAGCCCGAGCGCCTCGAGATCGCTCATCACGTTGCGCACCGAGGCCGGCGACAGCGACATCGGCAGTTTCTTCGACAGGTTGCGCGAGCCGAGCGGCTCGCCGTCCTGCATGTAGGTCTCGACGATCAGCCGGAAGATCTCGCGCGACCGTTCGTCGAGTTCGGTGGAGATTTCGGTCCTGGACAGCATGGTCTGGGTCGTCATGGGTTCATTTGAGCTTCATATATATCGTGCTCGCATGCAAACAAACATATCGGATGATGCGATCGCCCCCGGTTTCCAAACGCGCGTGAAACGCCTAGAAGACGGCAAAAACCAATAGCGAGAGGTTCATTCATGGCCAGACCGTCAGGCCGCACGCCCGACCAGATGCGCAACGTCTCCTTCGAGCGCGGCGTTTCCAAACATGCCGAGGGCTCGTGCCTCGTCAAATTCGGCGATACGCATGTGCTGTGCACCGCCAGCCTCGAGGAGCGCGTGCCGCCATGGATGCGCAATTCGGGCCGCGGCTGGGTCACCGCCGAATACGGCATGCTGCCGCGTTCCACCGGCGATCGCATGCGCCGCGAGGCGTCGTCCGGCAAGCAGGGCGGCCGCACGCTGGAGATCCAGCGCCTGATTGGCCGCTCCATGCGCGCCGCAGTCGATCTCGAAGCGCTCGGTGAACGCCAGATCACCATCGATTGCGATGTCATCCAGGCCGATGGCGGCACTCGCACCGCCTCGATCACCGGCGGCTGGATCGCGCTGCATGACTGTCTCGACTGGATGCACAGCCGCCAGATGGCGTCGAAGACCCGCGTTCTGAAGGAGCATGTCGCCGCCGTTTCCTGCGGCGTCTATCAGGGCACACCGGTCACCGATCTCGACTACGCAGAGGATTCGCAGGCCGAAACCGACGCCAATTTCGTCATGACCGGTTCCGGCGGCATCATCGAGATCCAGGGCACCGGCGAGGGCGCGCCCTTCTCCCGCGCCGAGTTCGACGCCCTCTTCGCCAAGGCCGAGGCGGCGATCGCGCAACTCGTCGAGTTGCAGAAACAGGCGATCGGGGCCTGAGCCTCGCCATGCTGCGCCCCGACGGTATATTGGAGACGGCGCTCTATGTCGCCGATCTCGACGCCGCCGAGCGATTCTATGGCGAGGTGATGGGTCTGGAGCGCATCGCGAAAGTCGAGGGACGGCACGTCTTCTTTGCCTGCGGCAAGGGCGTGCTGCTCCTGTTCAATCCGGACAAGACCGTCCAGCCGCCGTCCAACCCGGCCATACCGGTGCCGACCCATGGCGCCGCCGGGCCGGGCCACGCCTGTTTCCGCGCGGAACCGGTCGACCTCGACGCATGGCGCGGCCATCTAGAAGAGGCCGGCGTCGTCATCGAGGCCGATTTCCGCTGGCCGAACGGCGCCCGCTCCCTCTATTTCCGCGATCCTGACGGCAACAGCCTCGAAATCGCCGAACCCAAACTCTGGGGCCTGTAGCGGCGAGCCCCCATTCTCCCGGGCTGGAAAGAGAGTGGCGATCCGGCTATACTACTGAGTAGTATTCCGGGAGACATACGATGTCGGTCAAGCAATCCGTTTCGATTTCCGAACAGCAGGACGACTTTGCCCGCGGTCTCGTCAAGGATGGCCGCTTCGCCAGCATTTCGGCCGTCGTCCAGCGCGGCATCGAACTGGTGCGCGCCGAGGTCGAACTCATGGACGCGGAAACCGAGGCGCTGAAGGCGCTGCTCCGGGAGCGGGCGGCCGGACCGTTCGAGGATATGGAAGAAGCAAGCGCATCCATCGACCGGATGATCGCGAAGAAACGCGCTGATTTGGGTCTTTGAGCAAACCGTTCAGGGTCCGCTGGTCACCTGCCGCCATCCGCGATGTTGAGCTGATTTTCGACTATCTCGTCGAAAACTATCGGGCCTTCGGAGACGAACCGGCGGAGGCGTTCGACAGGGCCGTTGCGCGGGCTGAAGCCATCAAGGCGGAAATGAGAGCGCTCGGGGCCACGCCGTTTCAGGGCACTTTGAGAAACGATCTGATGCCCGGCTTGCGGCATGTAGCGAAAAACCGGGCCATCTATTATTTCGTAGCCGACCCTGACGAGCAGACAGTGGACATCGTAGCTGTCTTCTTCGGCGGCCAGGATCATCAGCGCCACATGCTCACGCGTATTCTCTCGCGGGAATGACATGAGCGGGGTTTGTGCCGTGGCGCGCGAAACACTATAGGGAGCGCATCTCCGATCGAATCCTCCAGGACCCGTTGCGCAATGACCCGCAAACTCGAACCCGGCAAGCTCGTGCTCGCCACCCACAATGCCGGCAAGCTCGCCGAGATGCGCGACCTGATCGGCCCCTTCGGCTTCGAGGTCACGTCGGCGGGGGAACTGGGTCTCGCCGAGCCGCCGGAACACGGCACCACCTTCGAGGAAAACGCGAAGACCAAGGCCGTCGCCGCGATGGAGGCGACCGGGCTTCCCGCCTTGTCTGACGACAGCGGCATCTGCGTTGACGCGCTCGACGGCCAGCCGGGCGTCTACACCGCAGACTGGGCGGAAGCGCCCGACGGCACCCGCGATTTCGCCATGGCCATGCGCAATGTCGAGGAGAAACTGGCCGAAAAGGGCGCGTCGACGCCGGAGAGCCGCACGGCCCGTTTCGTCTCCGTCCTCTGCCTCGCCTTTCCTGACGGCCAGGTCGAATTCTTCCGCGGCGAGGTCGAGGGCACCTTGGTCTGGCCGCCGCGCGGCAAGCTCGGTTTCGGTTATGATCCGGTCTTCAAGCCGGAAGGCTACGACATTACATTCGGCGAGATGAGCGCCGAAGAAAAACATGGCTGGAAGCCGGGCGATGCGACCGCCCTGTCGCACCGCGCCCGCGCCTTCAAGGCCTTCGCGATGGAAAAGCTCGGCTCCGCATAGTGTCATGTTCGTCGCCGCCATAGTGCTACTCTATCTTGGCGGGGCGAATTCCTTCATCGCGCGGTATGCCGGAACCTGCATGATGGGCTCGGCCGATGAGCAGTTCGGCATCTGGCTATCGATCATCCTGTATGGGTTGGCGCTGTTTTGCGTTTTCCGGTCCACGCCATCCCGGGCGGGATTGATCGCTCTCGCGCCCTTGTTGGCGCCGCTTTGGATGCAGGTGGATTTCGCGGCACGATTCGGATTTGCGTATTTTGTGCGCGGCATCTCGATATGCTCCTTTCTGGGGCAATGGATGCCAATAGAATACGATCACGATGGCAGGGAGTTTCAGATCTGGTTGTTGTGGACTATCACGTCCGTCCTCGCCATCCTCGTCATTACTGTTTCGATAAGGAAGGCTTTCCGGTGATTGCAGCCGAAGTCATCGACGACGGAACGCCCGGTTTCGGCGTCTATATCCACTGGCCGTTCTGCGCGGCCAAGTGCCCCTATTGCGACTTCAATTCGCATGTCCGCCATAAGCCGGTCGACCAGACCCGCTTCGTCGAGGCGTTCCGGGCCGAGATGGAAACCATGCGCGGCTGGACCGGCCCGCGCGCCGTCACCTCCGTCTTCATCGGCGGCGGCACGCCCTCGCTGATGCAGCCCGAGACCGTAGCCGCGCTGCTCGACGCGGCGGACCGGCTCTGGGGCCTGCCCGCCGGGATCGAGATCACCATGGAGGCCAATCCCTCCTCCGCCGATGCCGGACGTTTTGCCGGCTACCGGTCGGCCGGTGTCAACCGCCTGTCGCTCGGCGTGCAGGCGCTGAACGACTCCGATCTGAAGTTCCTCGGCCGCCTGCACAATGCCGAGGAGGCGCTGCGCGCCATCGCCATGGCCCGCGCCACCTTTCCGCGCCTCTCCTTCGACCTGATCTATGCCCGCCCCGGCCAGACGCTGGAGAGCTGGGAGGCGGAGCTGCGGCGGGCGGCCGGCCATGCCGCCGACCACCTGTCGCTCTACCAGCTCACCATCGAGGACGGCACGCCCTTCAAGGCGCTTTACGAGGCCGGCAAGATCCCGATTCCGGATCCCGACCGCGCCGCCGATCTCTACGATCTGACCGGCGACATCACCGCCGAACTCGGCCTTCCCGCCTACGAAATCTCCAACCACGCGGTGCCCGGCGCGGAATCGCGCCACAACCTCACCTATTGGCGTTACGGCGACTATGTCGGCACCGGTCCCGGCGCCCATGGCCGGTTTACGGTCGAGGGCGGCGAAAAGCGCGTCACCATCGCCGAGCCTCATCCCGAGACATGGGCGGCAAAAGTCGCCGACGTCGGCCACGGCGTCGTCGAGGAGGAGCTGCTCGATCCGCAAGCCCAGGGCGACGAGATGCTGCTGATGGGCTTGCGCCTCGCCGAGGGCATCGACATCGCCCGCTACGAGGCGCTCGCCGGCCGCGCCTTCGATCCCGCGCGCCTCGCCATGCTGCAGGCCGAGAAACTGGTCGAGCCGGTCGCCAACAGCCGCATCCGCGCCACCCGGGCCGGCCGCCTCGTCCTCAACGCCCTTGTCGCGGAGCTGGCGGCATGAGCGGCGAACGCGCCTTCATTGTCGGCGGCCATGAAATCGCCGCCCCGCCGCTGGAGCCCGGCCTCTATATCGTCGCGACGCCGATCGGAAATCTCGGCGACATCACCATCCGCGCGCTCGAAACGCTCGCCGCCTGCGACGTGCTCGCTTGCGAGGACACTCGCGTCACCCGCCGCCTGCTCGACCGATACGCGATCAAGGCGAAGCCGCTCGCCTATCACGAGCACAATGCCGATGCCGCCGGCCCGAAGCTGATCGCCGCGCTCAAGGAAGGCAAGACCGTCGCGCTCGTCTCCGACGCCGGCACGCCGCTCGTCTCCGACCCCGGCTACCGCCTCGTTGCCACCGCCCGCGATGAAGGTATCCGCGTCATCCCGATCCCCGGCGCCTCGGCGACGCTTGCCGCACTCGCCGCATCAGGTCTCCCGTCGGACGATTTCCGCTTCATCGGCTTCCTGCCGCAAAAGGAGCAGGCCCGCCGCACCCGCCTCACGGAACTCCTCCACGAGCCGTCGACCCTGATCGCCTTCGAATCCCCAAACCGTCTGCAGGCCGCGCTCGCCGCCATCGCCGATGTCTTCGGTCCCGACCGCCCGGTCGCCGTCGCCCGCGAACTGACCAAGCGCTTCGAGACGATCCGCAGCGGCAAGGCCGGCGAGATCGCGGAGCAGTTCGCCCCCGAAACCGTCAAGGGCGAGATCGTCCTGCTGATCGCGCCGCAGCCGGAAGGCGATACGGAATGGACGCCGGAGAGGACAGACGCGCTGCTGCGCGACCTGCTTGCCTCGATGTCCGTCTCGAAAGCGGCGAAGGAGGCCGCCTCCGTCACCGGCCTGCCGAAATCGGACCTCTATGCCCGGCTGCTGGACCTGAAGGATGAAGACTGAGCCGGCCAGACAGAAGCGCCGCGCCGCCTATAGCCTCGGCCATCGCGGCGAGACGCTGGCCGCATGGGCGCTGCGTCTCAAGGGCTTCCGCATCCTCGCCCGGCGCTACCGCACGCCCGCCGGCGAGATCGACCTGATCGCCCGGCGCGGCGATCTCGTCGCCATTGTCGAGGTCAAGGCGCGGCCGACGCTGACCGAGGCCATGGACGCGGTCACGCCCTATGCCCTGCGCCGCATCGAATCCGCCGCCGATCTCTGGCTCTCCCGCCAGCCCGACCACGCCCGCCTGTCGATGCGCTTCGATCTCGTCGCGATCCTGCCCCGCCGCTGGCCGGTTCACGTCCCCGGCATATATCCCTGATTGATTTTAGCGGCCGCACGCGCCACTTAACGGATCGAATTCAAGGGAACCCGTCCATGCCTCTCAAGATCGCGGTCCAGATGGACCATATCTCCACCGTGCAGATCGCCGGTGACACCACCTTCGCGCTCTGCCTCGAGGCGCAGGCGCGCGGTCACGAGCTGTTCCATTACACGCCGGATCGGCTGACCATGCGCGGCGGCACGGTCTCCGCGCGCGTCGAGCCGCTCTCGGTGCGCGACGTCGAGGGCGCCCACTACACGCTCGGCGAGGCCGTCCGCACGGATCTGTCCGGGATGGACGTCGTCCTGTTGCGCCAGGACCCGCCCTTCGACATGAACTACATCACCACGACGCACCTGCTCGAGCGCATCCATCCGAAGACGCTGGTCGTCAACGACCCGGCCTGGGTGCGCAATTCGCCGGAGAAGATCTTCGTCATGGAATTCTCCGACCTGATGCCGGAGACGCTGATCACCAAGGACATCGCCGAAATCCGCGAATTCCGCCGCGAATTCGGCGATATCATTCTGAAGCCGCTCTACGGCAATGGCGGCGCGGGCGTCTTCCATCTGCGCGACGGCGACCGCAACCTGACCTCGCTTCTGGAAATGTTCGCCCAGCTCGGCCCCGAGCCGATCATTGCCCAGCGCTATCTCGATGACGTCCGCGCCGGCGACAAGCGTATCATCCTGATCGACGGCGAGCCGGTCGGCGCTATCAACCGCGTCCCCGACGAGGGCGACGCCCGCTCCAACATGCATGTCGGCGGCAAGGCGGTGGAGACGATGATGACCGAGCGCGAGCGCGAGATCTGCGACCGTATCGGCCCGTCGCTCCGCGAACGCGGTTTTGTGCTTGTCGGGATTGACGTGATCGGCGGCCTGATGACCGAAATCAACGTCACCTCCCCGACCGGCGTCCGCGAAGTCAAGAAATTCGGCGGCGCTGACATCTCCGCCCTTTTCTGGGACGCGGTCGAGGCGAAGCGCGCCTGACCGCCGGTCGCACCGATAGGCCCTGAAACGAAAAATGCGGGCCGGAGCCCGCATTCGTAATCTTCGATGATGCACCGGTCTCAGCGCGTCGAGAACTCGAACGACTTGGTCAGGCGCAGGCCGAGCGTGTGCGACACGACGCCCGCCTCTCTTGCGTTGGCGTAGCCGGCGCTGACATCGATGCCGTTCTCGAATTCGTAGCCGGCCGATACCTGGATCAGGTGATCGTCGTCGCTGCCGCCGCCGCTATAGTCGATCAGCCGCAACGAGCCGGCGACTTCGCCATGCCACGGGCCGTGCACATAGCCGAGTCCCGCCGTCAGATAGGTCGCATCGTCGTCGGACACGCCGCCATAGTTTGAGAAATAGGCGACTTCCCCGTTCAACACGACGAGATCGCCATTCGACAGTTCGATTTCCTGCGCCAGCCCGGCGGCGAACCCGTCCTCGTCGGCCGTTTCGGTGACGCCGGCCGACAGGTGGCGATAGCCGAAATTGTAGGAGAAGCCGGGCATCGCCGCGATGTCCGTTCCGTCGATCGTGAACGAGAAATTGTCCAGGCTTTCGGTATTCGCGAGCCCCCCGTCGGCGAGCGTGGTCCGCCCGCGCGAGGTGAAGGCGGAATCCGACAGCACGGTCGTGTCGACGAAGAACACATTGCCGCCCAGCGTGATCGTGCCGGTGGCGCCGGTCTCGAACGCGATGGCGCTGCCGATACCGATCATCTCGGAAAGCTCGTAGTCCTCGGCGAAGCTCGTGCCGTAGACGCCCGGGGTAATGTCCCAGGCGCTGCCGAAGCTCGGCCCGAACTTGCCGGCCACCAGCGTCAGCATGCCGAGCGAGGCTTCCAGGTTCAGCGTATCGACATAGAGGCCGATGTCGCCGAAGGCGCGATCCGTCGACGGCGCCGGATCCAGCACCGATTCCGCGGTCAGGCCGAGATTCAGTGCGAAGATCGGCGTCAGTCCGACCTTCATCCCGAGCGCGCCGGAGAAGTAGAGATCGTTGATCTCGGCGGTCGGGTCGTCGGAGGAGAAGACCCAGTCATCGCCGATTTCCAGGTCCAGAACCCCCTCGACATAGGGATAGGTCTGCGGCGCTTCAGTCTCAGCCTCGGCGACGTCGGCGGCAAAAGCCTGGGTTGACAGCAGCCCGGCGGCGAGCAGCGCAGGCAATGATGACGTAACGGCACTTGATTTCATGGAAGGCCCCTCGAATCTGGCAATGATTTCAACCATATCAAAAAACTTGAGTCTGTCACTCAATTTTTATGTTAACGAGTTTACTGAGCGTCAGCTCGGCGGAGCAAACCGCTTGATTTCACGGATCGGAAAGGATTGGCTGGATGCTCATGGACCCGAATGAAATCGCCCGCCTGCGCGCCCGTCTCGCCGAACGCCCGGCCGGCGCGTTCCATTTCCCGGAAATCTACGGACCCGGCTGGGACGATCTCTGGATCGGCGACAAGGTGAGGACCGGCCGCGACTTCCTCGAAGCCGTGCGCGCCGGAAAATTCCCGGGCGTCGAGGACACCGGCCTCAAGAAAGGCCGCGGACGGCTCTATCGCTGGCGCGGATAGGGTGCGGCGGCCTTTGTTCCGCCGCCACAACCGCCTGCAACCCGAAATCCCGCCCTGCGTGCAGAAGTTGCAAATTTGTTCTTGCTTCGTTCGCGGGACTGAGTCTTAATATCCCCAACCAGAGGGGAGCGGGCTCATGGTTTCGCGCATCGCGACAGTGTCGTTTCAGGGCATCGAGGCCGTACCGGTCGATGTCCAGGTCATGGTCGCGCCGGGCAAGGTCAACATGCATATCGTCGGTCTGCCGGACAAGGCGGTGGCCGAGAGCCGCGAGCGCGTCCAGTCGGCGCTGCACGCCTCGGGCCTGTCGATGCCGCCCAAGAAGGTCACCGTCAATCTCGCGCCCGCCGACCTGCCCAAGGAAGGCTCCCATTTCGACCTGCCGATCGCGCTCGGCCTGATGGCGGCGCTCGGCGCCGTGCCCGCCGACGCGCTGTCGAATTATGTCGTCCTCGGCGAATTGTCGCTCGACGGCACCATCGCCCCGGTCGCCGGCGTCCTGCCGGCTGCGATTGCGGCCAGCGCCGCCGAAAAGGGCCTGATCTGTCCGAAGGAATGCGGACCGGAGGCGGCCTGGGCGGGCGAGAATGTCGATATCGTCGCGCCCGCCTCGCTGATCTCGCTCGCCAATCATTTCCGCGGCACGCAGGTCCTGTCGCGCCCGCAGCCGGCGCGGCGCGACCTGCCCTCCAACCTGCCCGATCTCGCCGACATCAAGGGACAGGAAACGGCGAAACGCGCACTCGAGGTCGCCGCCGCCGGCGGCCACAACCTTTTGATGGTCGGTCCGCCGGGCTCCGGCAAGTCGATGCTGGCGCAGCGCCTGCCCTCGATCCTGCCGCCGCTGACGCCCGCCGAACTGCTCGATGTCTCCATGATCGCCTCCGTCGCCGGGCAACTGGCCGGCGGCAAGCTGTCGGACCGCCGCCCGTTCCGCGCCCCGCATCATTCGGCCTCCATGGCGGCGATGGTCGGCGGCGGCTTGCGGGTGAAGCCCGGTGAGGTGTCTCTCGCCCATAACGGCGTGCTCTTCCTCGACGAATTCCCCGAATTCACCCCGCAAGTGCTCGATTCGCTCCGCCAGCCGCTGGAGACGGGCGAAAGCGTCATCGCCCGCGCCAACCACCGCGTCTCCTATCCGGCCCGCATCCAGCTGGTCGCGGCGATGAATCCGTGCCGCTGCGGCATGGCCGGTGAGCCGGGCCACACTTGCGCGCGCGGCCCGCGCTGCGTCGCCGACTATCAGGCGCGCATTTCCGGCCCGCTGATGGACCGCATCGACCTGCGCGTCGAAGTTCCTGCCGTCACGCCGGGCGACCTGATCCGCTCCCGCCCCGGCGAGCCGAGCGCCAGCGTCGCCGAACGCGTCGCCGCTGCGCGGGCGCTCCAGGCGGAGCGTTACGCATCGCTCGGCGTCTCGGGTGTCACCACCAACGCCCATTGCCCGACCGCGCTGATCGAGCAAATCGCCGATGTCGATGCCGGCGGCCTGCAATTGTTGAGCGACGCCGCCGACCAGATGAAATTCTCCGCCCGCGCCTATCACCGCATCATGAAGCTCGCCCGCACCCTCGCCGATCTCGACGGCGCACCCCGGACAGGCCGTATCCACGTCGCCGAAGCCATCTCCTACCGCATCGCAGGCGAAAGGCTGGCGTCTGCGGCGTGACGGGCCAGCCCGTGAAGCGCTTGCAGGCAGAAGAAATGATGGGCTTTGCCGGGTTCTTGGGAAAAGCGGAGATTGATAAAGAGGCGCGGAGCCGATCACGCGCGCTACTCTCTCCCCTCGTGGGGTGAGGAGCGGTCGGCGGAGCCGGCCAATCGACAACGATTTGTCGATTGGAGAGACGAACGCGCGGAGCCATAGCGCAGCGCCGGGCGAAAGCAAAAGCTTGGGTTTAGCGTTAGCTAAGCCCTTAGCTTTTGCCAGAGAGAGGGTCGAAATGCCGGTCGCGCATGGTCAGCCGTAGCCGCTGAGCCCTTTAGTTCGCCCGAACCGCGATCGCCGTCGCCGCACCCGCGAGGAAGCTCGCCGCAATCCGGTTCAGCATCTTCAGAGCGCGCGGCGACTGCAGCATGTGCCGGGCCCGGCCCGCGAGCCCGATATAGGGGATCATCACCGCGACGAGAACAGCGAAGGTCAGCACGATCAGCACGCCGAAATCGACCGGCGTGACGGTCGAAAGATCGAGGAAGGTCGGCAGCAAGGCGAGGTAGAAGACGATCACCTTCGGATTGCCCAGCGTCACCATGAAGCCGGCAAGGAAGCTCGACAGCGCGTCGCCGGCCGATTGCGCGGCGACCTTCTCGGCGGTCACGCCCTTGCGCCAGAACGAAACCGCCATCCAGAGCAGATAGGCGACGCCGGCATATTTGATCACCATGAAGGCGGTGCCGAAGGTCGAGGCGATATAGGCAAGGCCGAGCACGGCGGCCGAGAGATAGACGACATCGCCGAGCGCGAGCCCGAACAGCATCGGCACGGTCGAGCGGAAGCCGGAGCCGAGCGCGCGCGCCACCAGGGCGATGACGCCGGGGCCGGGGATCGCCGCCGCGATGCCGAGCGCCAGCGCATAGGTCAGGAAACCTGCAAGGGTCATGATAAACCAGTCATGTCACTGCAATCCGAGAAGGGCGGGAAGCGCCCGCATGTCATCGAACAGCACCGCGCCCGCTTCCGCAAGGCCTTCCCGGTCGGTGAGCGGATCGGCCGCATAGCCGAGCACCGCCATGCCGGCGGCCTTTCCGGCCACGACCCCGGCGACGCTGTCCTCTATCACCGCGCAGCGCTCCGCCTCGAAGCCCATCGTCTCGGCGGCATGCAGGAAGAGATCGGGCGCGGGCTTGCCCCTTTCGACCATCCAGGCCGAGAACAGCACGTCCTCGAGCAGCGGCAGCAGGCCCGAGGCGCCGAGCGTCATGTGCATCTTCTCGACCTTGGCTGAGGAGGCGACGCAAAGCGGCGTGTCGATCGCCTGCAGATAGAGGATCGCGTCGCGCACATAAGGGATCGCCTCGACGCCGTCGGCGAATAGCGCCGGCAGTTCGGCGAGCCAGCGGTCCGGGAAGTCCGCGCCGAGATCGATCCCGTCCTCGGCCAGCAGCATCTCGCGCACGCTTTTCATCGTGCGGCCCATGAAGCGCTTGCGGCAGCCGGCCAGCGTGGTCTCGAGCCCGTGTTCGGCCAATATCTCCACGAGGCGGCGATTGGCGGTATTCTCCGTGTCGACGAGCACGCCGTCGCAGTCGAAGATGACGAGTTGGGGAGGTGTCATGTCTGGAGGTCTCTAATGCGTTCCGGTGGAGCCGAAACCGCCGCCGCCGCGCACGGTCTCGGAGGCAAGGTCGCCTTCCGAAACGCTGACCTGCGTCACAGGCGCGATAATCATCTGGGCGATCCGCATGCCGCGCGTGATTTCGAAAGGTTCGGCACCGTGATTGATCAGCAGCACCTGCACCTCGCCGCGATAGTCGGCGTCGATCGTGCCGGGCGTGTTGAGGCAGGTGACGCCATGTTTGAAGGCGAGGCCGGAGCGCGGCCGCACCTGGCCTTCATGGCCGGACGGGATCTCGAAGACGAAGCCGGTCGGTACCAGCGCGCGGGCGCCGGGCTCCAGCACCAGCGGTGCGTCGTCCGCAACCGCGGCCCGCAAATCCATGCCGGCGGCCCCGGCGGTTTCATAGCCGGGCAGCGCGATCCCGTCGCCATGCGGCAGGCGGATGAGGGTCAGGGACGGAGAACTCATTGCGGCTATCTGCCGCGCCCGCCCGTCTTCCGCAAGCGGGAACTGCGGCAATCCTGTGCGCAACGTCTCACAACGGGAGACTCACGCCGCCGCCGCGAGCGCCCGTCGTCGAACCGGATGCAGTTGCTCGCCTCGGCGTTCAGGTCTCATCTCCGCGTGCATCCGGCGTCAGGAACTGGCGATCTTCTCGAAGCCGCCGAAGATCATGCGCTTGCCGTCGAAAGGCATCTCGCCGAGCCGCTCGAAAACCGAGGGATCGTCCTCGAACGCCTTCCAGCCGGCGTCGCGCGCTTCCTTCGAGGGCCATTCGACCCAGGAGAAGACGACGACCTCGTCTTCCGTCTTCTTCACGGCCATCGGAAACGACGTGACCTCGCCGTCGGGCACCGTCTCGCCCCAGCAGTCGACAACGGATGTCGCGCCCAGGCTCTTGAAAACCTCCGCCGCGCGTTTCGCGTAGTCGAGATATGCTTGCTTGCCATTCGCCGGCGCCGCAGCGACCATGCCATCCACGTAAGTCATGAAGTCCTTCCTGTCCCATCGCCTTCGAGCCCGCGAAAATCGAGCGTCCAGGGCGTCTCGCATGTGTCGGTGAATATCGCGAACCGCTCGGGCCCACGGGGCGGATCCTTTCGAAAAGGAGGCGTACGGCGCGAGTCACGCCATGCGTCGGCGGCAAGGTAGCTTCTAAAAAGATTGATATCAACGTAATTATGAAGGCAAGGCCGATCCCGTTTGACAGCCGCCCTTGCGCCTGCCATTAGCGCCCCACATTTTCAGGACATGACAATGGCCGAAACCCTTCAGGACGCCGTCGCGCGCCGCCGCACTTTCGCGATCATCGCCCACCCGGATGCGGGCAAGACCACGCTGACCGAAAAGCTCCTGCTATTCGGCGGCGCGATCCAGCTCGCCGGCGAGGTCAAGGCCAAGAAGGATCGCATCCAGACACGCTCAGACTGGATGAAGATCGAGCGCGAACGCGGCATCTCGGTCGTCACATCGGTGATGACCTTCGAATATGACGGTAATGTCTTCAACATCCTCGACACGCCCGGCCACGAGGACTTCGCCGACGACACATATCGCACGCTCACCGCGGTCGACGCCGCGGTCATGGTCATCGACGCCGCCAAGGGCATCGAGCCGCGCACGCTGAAGCTGTTCGAAGTGTGCCGTATGCGCGACATCCCGATCATCACCTTCATCAACAAGATGGACCGCGAGAGCCGCGACCCCTTCGAGATCCTCGACGAGGTCGAGGAGAAGCTGGCGCTCGACACCGCTCCGGTCACTTGGCCCGTCGGCCGCTCGAAGACATTCTGCGGCGCCTACAATCTGGCTGCCAACACCTTCCGCGGCAGCGACTCGCAGGTCGAGGCGACGCCGGTCAACGGCCCGCAGGCCGTCGCCGACCGCCTGCCCGAAAACGAGCGCGAAACCTTCGTCGATGAGCTGGAGCTGGCCCGCGAAGCCTGCCGGCCCTTCGACCGGCAATCCTTCCTCGAAGGTCACCTGACCCCGGTCTTCTTCGGCTCTGCGCTGCGCAATTTCGGCGTCCGCGATCTCATCAATGCGCTCGGCGCTTTCGCGCCGCCGCCGCGCGACCAGGAAGCGGATTCGCGCACGGTCCATGCCTCGGAAGACAAGATGACGGCCTTCGTCTTCAAGATCCAGGCGAACATGGACCCGAACCACCGCGACCGCATCGCCTTCGCCCGCATCTGTTCCGGCAAGCTCGAGCGCGGCATGAAGGCGAGGCTTTCGCGCACCGGCAAGCAACTGGGCCTCACCGCGCCGCAATTCTTCTTCGCTTCCCAGCGCCAGATCGCCGACACGGCCTATGCGGGCGACGTCGTCGGGATCCCCAACCACGGCACGCTGCGCATCGGCGACACGCTGACAGAGGGCGAGCCTCTGGTCTTCCACGGCGTCCCGAACTTCGCCCCGGAAATCCTGCGCCGCGTCCGCCTTGGCGACGCGATGAAGGCCAAGAAGCTGAAGGAAGCCCTGCAGCAGATGGCGGAGGAGGGCGTCGTCCAGCTCTTTGTTCCCGAAGACGGTTCGCCGGCCATTGTCGGCGTCGTCGGCGCGCTGCAGCTCGATGTGCTGAAGGAACGGCTGAAACAGGAATATGGCCTGCCGGTCGATTTCGAGGCGGCGCGTTTCAATGTCTGTCGCTGGATCTCGCATGACGACCGCGCCCAACTCGAAGCCTTCATGACCAAACAGCGCTCCGCCATCGCCCGCGATCTCGACGGCGATCCGGTCTTTCTCGCCGAGAACGCCTTCTCGCTGAACTACGAGGCCGACCGTGCGCCGGGCATGGTCTTCAAGGAAATCAAGGATTACCAGGTCCGCGCCAAGGCGGCCTGACGCTCAGGGCATCTTCAGGAAGAAGCCCGCCCGGAAGCGCAGGCGGGAGAACCATGTCTTGTCGTGGCGCAGCCGCACCGTCCTGTCCTCGCCGTCAAGGGCGGCGATGGCGTCGATGACCGCCTGCAGGCTCTCCTGCGAAGCTCGCAGGAAGTCCGCATGCCGGTCCGGCAGGCGCGTGCCGATCTTCGGATTGGTGTTGATCTCGTAGATCGCGATCGTTCCGTCGTCATCGCCGTAATCGGCCCGGCCGTAATCGATCCGGGCGATCTCGAAAGCGCGTTTCAGCGTTTCGGCATCGGGGTTGGCGCGCATCCACTCGGCCAGCGCGTCGAACTCCTCATCGCTTGTCAGCCCGGGCGTCCCGTATTTGACGAAAGGGCTGTCCTCGCCCACCGGATTGCCGGCAATAAACGTGTCGCCGATCCGGTAGACCGTCCGGCGCTGATAGATAGTGTCGCGAACTGGCGTGTTGGCGAACTCGATGACCAGCAGGTTGCGAAGCGAAACACCGTCGGCCTCGATCCGCTCGAGGGTTCGTTCCAGCTCCGCCTGGTCGGGGATCAGGAAATCGAAATCCTGCCCGTGATCCGTTTCGCTTTTGACGAACACGGGAAACCGCTGCGGCGCCGGCCGCGGGATGGCGCGGTAGGCGCGAAACCGGTTCAATCCTGCCGCGCGGAGGTGGTGAAGCAGATCGTATCGCTGCCGGGCCCTGGCAGGGTCGTTCAGCACCCGGATGCCGGCGTCGCGAAACTGCCGGAAAAGTGCGCCCGCGGCGGCCAGCTCGTAATGCCGCAAGCGGTCGAAATCGGTGAAGACCACGCAGGCCGCGCGGACGGTCGACTGCCGGAAAAGCCAGTCATAGGTGACGACCCGCGCCGGGCGGCCCTTTGCCAGGCGCAGCGCCTCGTTAAGCGTGTAGGTGTGATCTGAGGTCGTTACGAAGAAGATCATGTCACGCCAGTATCGCTGAAAGTGTACCGCGACATCTATTTCCCATGGCTCAATTGATTTCGGACGTATCGTTGAGTAAGGTAATTTGCAATTTGAAAATCACCGGAGCGGTTCACCATGGCGCAGGAAATCAAGCTTGATATGACCAAACTCCTCGGCAAGGCCTCCAAAGGCGTGACCATGGCCGGGGGCGAAAAGCCGAAGATCCGGGTTGAACTGGACACCTCGCGCCTTCTTGGCATTGCAGGCCGTGGAGTTTCAATGGCCGGCCCGGTCAAGCCGGCTGCCGTCAAGCCCGTGGCGGTAAAACCGTCCCCGCCCGTTTCGCTGGATGCGGCCAGGCTGCTCGGCAATGACAGCAACGGAGTTCGCATGGTCGGCAACATCAAGCCGGACGCGACACGGCCCGCGGGTAAGTCCTGACCCGAACGCCTTCGCAATTCGGGATCGGTCCGAGTTCCTGAGCGTCCCATGAACGCCTTCTTTCCCAGTGCCGAAAATGGCAGCCGGGCACGCCGGCAGATACAGGACCGACTCGCCGAGAGTATCGGCCACGTTCTCGAACAATGTCGCGGCAAGGTGCCCTTCGACGAGGCGTCCGGCGAAAACCTGCTCGATATCCTGAGATCGGATCGGGCGGTGAGCCCGGAGATCTTCAGCGCATATTTCCGCGCTGTGCGGGCGATCATGGATCACGGCGACGAGCCCTGGGACGCCAGCCGCACCCGGATCGAGGCGGCGCTGAAGACATTGCTCGCGGGGCCGTTCATTGCCGACAACGGTGTGTCGATCCGCCCGTTGTCCCCGGCATATTTCGACGCCGAGGCCGAGCGGGAACTGCGCGACAACTTCGTTTCGGAATCGCTGCTGGACGAACAGATCGTCACGGTGGACGACGCGGCGGCCGATGAACTCGCTCAGACCGTCGGCCACGCCGTGGGGCTGATCCGCGAGCATGCCCCGGACACTTTCTCGGAGTTGGAACGCTGCGTCAGCGAGATCGTGCCCGCCAGCGGGCGCAATTCCGCCGATGGTATGGAATTCGGCGGTTGCAGCAGCCTCGAACGGTGGGGATCGATCCTCATCAATTCCAGCGCGCAGCCGACCACGGTCGTCCTGTGCGAATCGATTATCCACGAGGGCGCGCACAACGTCCTGTTCGGCACCTCGCCGGTCGAGTTTCATATCAGAAACGGACCGGACGAATTACGCAAATCGCCCTTGCGGGTGGATCCGCGTCCCCTCGACGGCATCTATCATGCGACCTTCGTGCTCGCGCGCATGTGTTATGGCATGCGCGAATTTTCCGCCTCGCCGACGCTGGATCCAGCCCTCCGCGCCGAAGCGCGCAAGCGTGCCGACGAGGCGTTGAATCTGTTCTGGGACGGTTATGCCGTCCTCGACGAACATGCCGACTATACGGATGACGGTCGCGCGATCATGACGGCCGCGCATGATTACATGGCCGGACTGGCGGCGTCGGAGCCGGCCTGAAGATTTTCGGCAGTGCCCGGCCGGTCAAGTTTGCGAATGAGGGCTTTTCTGCTAGTTTGTCGCGGAATCGGAACGCTGTTTCCGGCACAAAAGGGACTGTGAGATGACGAAGAAAATCCTTGTCGATACTTCCAAACTGCTGGGTAACAACAGCAAAGGCGTACGCATGGCGGGAATCGCCAAACCGAAGCTGGTCAAGCCGGCTCCTTCCGACAAGAAATAAGGCTGCGAAGCGGACCTCGCCCCGAGCGGCTAGGTCCGGAGCAGCGGCGACGACGCGCCGGCGGCCGATTGCCTTGGACAACCTGTTTCTTCCCGGCCGCGACAGCGGATGCGCGGCGCGCAGGCGCATTCAGGCGCGTCTTGCCGTCAGCATTGATCATATTTGCGAACAGTCTCGCGGGCATATCCCCTTCGACGAGAAGGCCGCCCGGGCGCTGGTCGATCTTCTGAACTCGCCCGGACGTGTCCGGCCTGCGGTCTTCGGCGACTACTTCTCCCTTTTTGGCGCGCTTCAGGCGCCGCACCAGGTCGAAGAAGCGGTCGGGAAGGCGCTTGACCGGTTGCTGGAGGGGCCGTTCGAGGCGGGCGCTGAAATCGCCATCCGGCCGCTGCTGCCCTCGTCTTTCACGCTAGCAGAGGAAGCCAGGCTGCGCGACCAGTTCGTTTCCGAATCTCTTGCCGCGCAACAGATAGGCCGGCTGGACGAAGCGGCGGCCGAGCGCCAGGTCGAACGCGTCCGGGACGCGCTCGCGCTGATCGCCGAACACGCGCCGCATTCTCATGCGGAAATGGATCGGGTGATCGCGGAAATCGTGCTCGCGCACGATCCCACAGGCGAGGACGAGACCGAGCTGGCGGCTTGCAGCAGCCTCGAACGCTGGGGCTCGATGCTGATCAATACCGATGCGCTGGAATCTCCCCTGCTTCTCGCCGAAGCCTTGATGCACGAGGCCGCGCATAGCTATCTCTATGGCGCGTCGCCGGTGGATTTTCACGTGCGCAATCCGGTCGGGGAGCTCTACAAGTCGCCCTTGCGGGCGGACCCGCGGCCCATCGACGGCATATATCACGCGACATTCGTTCTCGCCCGCACCTGTTTCTCGATGAACGAATTCGCTGCGTCGGAAACGCTTGATCCGGAGATGAGACGGGACGCCCGTGACCGGGCCGGGCAATGCCGCCGTCTGTTCGAGGAAGGCTATGCCGTCCTCGACCGGCATGCCGACTATACGCAGGAGGGCCGGGCGATCATGGCCGCCGCGCACGACTATATGGCGAGCCTCCGGACTTTGGCCCCGGTCTGAAAAAGCCTTTCCGGGGCCTCTGCGCCAATCTGCCGCGCGGGTGGAAAAAATATTTCCGTTTTTTCCGCGGGCTTGGAACACTATCTGACGCCTGTACCCGCCATTCGCGTTATCACGCTTTCAAACCAATAGCAGGAGTATGAAATGAGCCTCCGTATCAACGATGTCGTTCCGGATTTCACTGCCGAGACGACCGAGGGCACCATCAATTTTCATGAGTGGATCGGCGATTCCTACGCCATCCTGTTTTCTCACCCGAAGGATTTCACCCCTGTCTGCACCACCGAGTTCGGCGCTGTGGCCCGGCTCGATGACGAGTGGACAAAGCGCAACACCAAGGTGATCGGCATCTCGGTCGATGACGTCGCCGACCACATGAAGTGGAAGAGCGATATCGAAACCTATGCCGGCCTGCCGGCGAAGTTCCCGATCATCGACGACAAGAGCCTCAAGGTCGCCAAGCTCTATGACATGCTGCCGGCGGAAGCCTATCTGCCGGATGGCCGTACCGCCAACGACACGGCGGCCGTGCGGTCCGTCTTCCTCATCGGCCCGGACAAGAAGCTGCGCCTGTCGATGACTTACCCGATGTCGGTCGGCCGCAACTTCGCCGAAGTGCTGCGCGCGCTCGACGCCGTTCGCGCCACCGACGGCGTGCCGATCGCAACGCCCGCCGACTGGAAGCCGGGTGAAGACGTTATCGTCGCCCTCTCGCTCAATGACGAGCAGGCGAAGGAGAAATTCGGCGAGATCGATGCGATCCTGCCCTATCTCCGCAAGACCAAGCAGCCGGCCTGATCCGCGCGCATCGCACGAAAACCTGAACCGGCGGCCCTTGTCCGCCGGTTTTTTCATGCGCCTCTGGCGGTTTGCCTGTTTCCGGCTAAAGAGACAGGATGAATCCTCGCCGCTTCGATGTCATCGTTCTGGGAGCCGGCGCCGCCGGCCTGTTCTGCGCGATCGAGGCCGGACGGCGCGGCCGTTCGGTGCTGGTTGTAGATCACGCCAAGGCGCCGGGCGAAAAGATCCGCATCTCCGGCGGCGGCCGCTGCAACTTCACCAATGTCTTTGCTTCGCCGGCAAACTACCTTTCGGAAAATCCGCATTTCTGCGTGTCGGCGTTGAAACGGTTCACCGCGGCGGATTTCATCGCGCGGGTCGAGGCGCATGGCATTGCCTGGCACGAAAAGATGCTGGGCCAGCTCTTTTGCGACGGCTCGGCCATGCAGATCGTCAGGATGCTGGCCGACGATCTCGCGGAAACCGGCGCCCTGCTGGAACTGTCGACAATGGTGGAGGATATCACCCGTACCGATACGGGTTTCGATATCCGCCTCTCCTCCGGTCCGGTCCGTTGTTCCTCGCTCGTGGTCGCGACCGGCGGCAAATCGATCCCGAAAATGGGGGCCACCGGTTTTGCCTATCGCATCGCAGAACAGTTCGGCCTGGCGGTAACGGAAACGCGCCCTGGTCTCGTGCCTTTGACATTCGAGCCGAACATGCTGGCCCGGATCAAGCCTCTGGCCGGTGTCGCCACGCCGGCGCGCGTCAGCCACGGGAAGACCGCTTTCAATGACGCGTTGCTGTTCACGCATCGCGGCCTGTCCGGCCCCTCGATCCTGCAGATTTCGAGCTTCTGGCGCGAGGGCGACGAGATCGGCCTCGATCTCGCGCCGGGTTCCGATGTCTTCGCGGAACTGCGCGAGGCGCGCCAGTCGGCGGGGCGGCAGGAGGCGCAAACGATCCTTGCCCGCCGGCTGCCGAAGGCGCTCGCGCAATTCCTGTGTTCCGAGGCGGCGGTCGGCGGTCCCCTCGCGGAGCTGAACGACAAGGCGCTTCGCCGCCTCGCGGACCGGGTCCATCGATGGCAGGTCAAGCCGTCCGGCTCTGAGGGATATCGCACGGCGGAAGTCACGCTGGGCGGGATCGGCACCGCCGGCCTCGACCAGAAGACCATGGCCGCGAAATCGGTACCGGGCCTCTATTTCATCGGCGAGGCCGTCGATGTCACCGGCTGGCTCGGCGGCTACAATTTCCAGTGGGCCTGGTCGTCCGGCTGGGCGGCGGGACAGGCGGTCTAACCCCTCACCGGTTCAGATCGGATCTTATCTGCTTGAGGTTCGCGCGGTAGCTTTCCGCATCCCCATAGTCGACGAACGCCTCGACACGGTCATGCGGATCGGCGGCGCGGCGGGCATGTTTGATCGGGCACCAATACTGTTCCGTGCGCCCTGCTATCTCGCGCACATAGGCGATCAGCCCGTTGGCGTAGCCGCAATAGATGCAGTTCAGCTTCTCGATCCCGTTCAGATAGGCAAGGTGTTGCCGGTCGACGATGATATGGTCGCGCCGGCGCACGAGCGGGATCCCGTAAATCCGGAAACAGACATACTGGTAGAGTGTCACGGCCGCGTCGAGAAAGATCAGCGGCACGATCAGCCCGTAGATCAGCGGCGCCGACAGGATGAAGCCGAGCGGCGCGCCGACGATGTATTTCACCAGCCCGACGCGATAACGCCGCTGCAACTCGCGGATATCGCGTTCGAAACGCACCTTTCCGCGGTGCATCGTGTAGCGGAAACGCTCGCGCTGTTCGGCGAGCTCCGTTTCGAATTCGGATTCGATCTCCTGGCGTGTCGCGCTTAGCCGCGCCTGCAGGTCTTCGAGAACGGAACGGGCCATCGTCGCACCTCTTTTCGATATCGGGCGGACGATAGCACCGAAGGACCGATTGTCGATC
This sequence comes from Ahrensia sp., assembly GCA_002698425.1. The sequence goes on from NZXU01000096.1 coordinate 88,999, forward strand.
CGGAAGAACTGGCCGCCGGATGGAGCGCCGGCGGCCGTCAAGCCTAGCGCGGCGTCCGATCTGATTGAAACAATCAGATCGGTAAACTTGCCGCGCCAACTTTGTTTGTGGACCGGTAATCTATCCGATCATGATTCGTCATGATCGGGAACCGGTCTAAACGGTGGCGGATTCCCGGATGAACGAGCCGCTGCGAAGATCCCGGAATGCCTGCTCCAGCTCCTCGCGCGTGTTCATGACGATGGGCCCGTGCCAGGCGACCGGTTCCTTGATCGGCGCGCCGGAGACCAGCAGGAAGCGCAAGCCCTCGTCGCCCGACTGCACGACGATCTCGTCGCCGGTGCCGAAGACCACAAGCGTGCGGTTGCCCGACATGTCGCGCATATGCACTTCCTCGCCGCCGATCTCCTTTTCCACCAGCACGCCGAACGGTTTCGACGCGTCGCGGAAAGTCGCGGAGCCGGCGAAGATATAGGCGAAGGCCGAGCGATAAGTGTCGATCGGCAGCACCTTGCGCGTGTTCGGCGGGATCGAGATATCGAGATATTGCGGATCGGCGGCGATGCCGTCCACCGGACCCTTCTTGCCCCAGAACGAACCGACCACGACGCGCACCCTGGTGCCGTCGTCATCGATGATCTCGGGGATGTCGGTCGCGCCGATATCCTGGTAGCGCGGCGTCGTCATCTTCAGGCTGGACGGCAAATTGGCCCAAAGCTGGAAGCCGTGCATCCGCCCGCGGAAATCGCCCTTCGGCATTTCCTGGTGCATGATGCCGGAACCGGCCGTCATCCATTGCACCGAGCCGGGGCCCAGCGTGCCCGCATTGCCGAGGCTGTCGGCGTGGTCGACCGAGCCTTCGAGGACATAGGTGATCGTTTCGATGCCGCGATGCGGATGCCAGGGAAAGCCGGCCTGGTAGTCCTGCGGGCGGTCATTGCGGAAATCGTCCATCATCAGGAACGGGTCGGTCATGGACGGATCGCCGAACCCGAAGACGCGTTCCAGCTTCACGCCGGCGCCTTCCAGCGCGCTCTGCGTTCCGGAGATGTGTTTGACGGGTCGAATGGACATGGCATGTCTCCTTTGTTGCCGCATAGATAGGGCGGCAGGCGGCATGTTCACAATTTAGCGGAAAAGAGACGGATTGTTCAGCGGGTGAAGACGGCCCGCGGCTATGCGAGTATGTCCGCAACCAGCGCGGCGAGCCGTGCGGCGACTTCGTCCTTGCCCATTTCCGGCCATTCCTCCGCGCCGCCGGGCGAAAGAAGCGTGATGCGGTTGCGGTCGCCCCCCATCACGCCGGACCCGCCAATGCCGCTATCCGGCGAGACATCGTTGGCGACGATGTAATCGGCGCCCTTGCGCTTGAGTTTCGCGGTGCCGTGCTCGATCAGCTTGTCCGTTTCCGCCGCGAAGCCGATGACCAGCCGCGGCCGAAGCGTCTCGTGATTGCCGATGCCAGCGAGGATGTCCGGGTTCTCGGTCAGCGGCAGCGACGACGGTCCCTTGCCGCCTTCCTTTTTCATTTTCTCGTCGGCTTCCGTCGCCGCGCGCCAGTCGGCCACGGCCGCCGCGAAGATCGCGGCGTCGGCGGGAAGCACGGCCTCGACTGCCGCCTTCATCTGCCGCGCGGTTTCGACCTGCGTCACCGTCACGCCAGCGGGATCGGCGATGGTCACCGGTCCGGAGACGAGGCGCACATCTGCGCCAAGCCGCGCCAGGGCGGCGGCGATGGCGTGTCCCTGCTTGCCCGAGGAACGGTTCGCGATATAGCGCACCGGGTCGATCGGCTCATGCGTCGGCCCGGAGGTCACGACGATCCGCTTGCCGGCAAGCGGCTTCGGCGTCGTGTCCAGCATCGCTTCGATGGCGGCGACGATTTCCAGCGGCTCGGCCATCCGTCCGATCCCCGCCTCGCCGGATTCCGCCATCTCTCCGGCGTTCGGCCCAATGAAATGGATACCGTCGCTCTCGAGCGATTCGCGGTTCCTTCTTGTCGCCGCATGGTTCCACATATGCGGGTTCATGGCCGGCGCGATGAGCACCGGGCCGCCGGCCGCCAGCAGGATGGTCGAGGCAAGATCGTTGGCAAGCCCGGTCGCCATCTTCGCCATCAGGTCGGCGGTCGCGGGCGCGACGACGATCAGGTCGGTCTCGCGCGCCAGCCTTATATGGCCGACATCCTGCTCGTCCTCGCGGTCGAACAGCTCGGTGAAGACCCGGTCGGCCGCAAGCGCCCCGACCGAAAGCGGCGTCACGAACTCGCCCGCCGCCTTCGTCATCGCCGGACGCACCGACGCGCCGCGTTCGCGCAGCCGGCGGATCAGGTCGAGACATTTATAGGCAGCGATCCCGCCGCCGATGATCAGCAGGACGCGCTTGCCGAGAACCGGACTGGCGCCGGGCACGCGGGATGGAGTCGGCACTTGGTCGGCCTTTTCGCCCTGTAACGCGATCAGTTGCTGCGACGTTGCACCTATGGCTTCCGCCACCTTCTCGATCATGTCCGCGCGGATTGTCTGCTTCTTGCCGACGATCAAATCGCGCAAATAGGAACGTTCCAATCCCGCTTCGATCGCAGCCGTAATCGGGCGTTTCTTCAGGGCAAGGAGCCTCTCTTCGACAAATTTTCCGATTTCAGACATGGGAGAATTCCAATTAAGTTGGAATTATCCAATCACAAAAGCTGCATTGCAGTCAAATCGGACTAGCTCACCTGCCAGGCGATCCAGAGCGCGGCCAGCGCGATGATCCAGAGCGCGACGCGGCCCGAGCGCGATTCGCGCGCTTCCGCCTTGCCGATCGCCTCGACGGTCGTCGGCGCCAGCTTCATGCCGGATGTCGCCATTTCCTCGACCTCCAGCGACAGCCGCTCGGTCCGGTCGGCAAGCTCGGGCAGCGACCGGGCGAGGCGGCCGAGCGATTCGAGCCCGGTCTTCGCATCCGTCAGGATCGCGCCCGGCCCGAGATTGCGGGCGATCCAGTCGCCCACCACCGGCTCGGACGCCTTCCACATGTTGAAATGCGGGTTGAGCGCGCGCGCATTGCCCTCGACCACCACCATCGTCTTTTGCAGCAGCAGCAATTCCGGCCGTGTCTGCATGTCGAAGATATCGGTGACCTCGAACAGCAGCGTCAGCAGGTTCGCCATCGAGATCGTCTCGGCCGGCTGCCCGTGGATCGGCTCGCCGATGGCGCGGATCGCCTGCGCGAAGGCTTCGACATCCTGGTGCGGCGGCACATAGCCCGCCTCGAAATGCACCTGTGCGACGCGCCTGAAATCGCGCTTGATGAAACCATAGAGGATTTCCGCGAGGAAACGCCGCTCCTTCAGGCCGATCCGCCCGGCAATGCCGAGATCGACCGCGACGATGTCGCCTTTCGGATCGACGAACAGATTGCCGGGATGCATGTCGGCATGGAAAAAGCCGTCGCGCATGGCGTGGCGCAGGAAATTCTGCACCACAGCGTCGGCCAGCCTGTCGAGATCGTGGCCGGCCTCGCGCAGCTTGTCGATATCCGACATCTTGATGCCGTCGACCCATTCGAGCGTCAGCACGTCGCGGCCGGTGCGCTGCCAGTCGACCTTCGGTACCCGGAACCCCGGATCGTCCTTCGTGTTCTCGTGCAGCTCGGACAGCGCCGCTGCTTCGAGGCGAAGGTCCATTTCGATCTTGGTCGATTGCGCCAGCGTTTCCGCAATCGCGACCGGGCGCAGCCGGCGCGATGCAGGCACATGTTTTTCCTGAAGTTCGGCGAACAGGAAGAAAGCGTCGAGATCGCGCGCGAAGCGCTGCCGGACGCCGGGCCGGATCACCTTGACCGCGACGTCGCGGACCGTGCCGTCCTCTTCGCGCACCTTGGCCGGATGCACCTGCGCGATCGAGGCGGCGGCCACCGGCTTGCCGAGTTCGACGAACAGTTCGGAGACGGGCTTGCCGAGCGAGTCCTCGATCCTGCGGATCGATTCCTCCATCGGAAAGCTTTCCATCCGGTCCTGCAGATGGGCGAGATCGAGCGCCAGGTCGAGGCCGATCACGTCCGGCCGCGTGGCGAGGAACTGGCCGAGCTTGGCATAGGACGGCCCGAGCCGCGCGATCGCGCGCGACATGCGCTCCGCACTGTCCAGCTTCTCGCTGCGGCGGCGCGCCAATGCGCTCGCGACGCCATGCGCGGTCGCCGCTGGACCGACGAGGCCCTGTGCGGGCAGGCCGGCGATGACGCCCTCGCGGGCAAGCACCCAGCCGGCCCGCATCAGCCGCAATGTCGCCACTACCTTGCTCATGAAATCAGAGCTTCCAGCCCGAATGCAGCGCGGCGATCCCGCCGGTGAAATTCTTGTAGCTCACCCGCGAGAAACCGGCCTTGCGGATCATCGCGGCGAAATTCTCCTGGTTGGGGAACTTGCGGATCGATTCGACCAGGTAGCGGTAGGGTTCGCCGTCGCCGGTGACTGCCTGGCCGATGCGCGGGATCGCATTGAACGACCATTTCTCGTAGACGGTCTCCAATAGCGGCGCGTCGACCTCGGAAAACTCCAGGCACAGGAACCGCCCGCCCCGCTTCAGCACGCGATAGGCCTCGCCGAGCGCTTTCTGGATATCCGGAACGTTGCGGATGCCGAAGGCGACCGTATAGGCGTCGAAACTCTTGTCCTCGAAGGGGAGCTCCTCGGCATTGGCCTCCACGAAGGTCAGGTTATCGGCGAGGCCGCGTTTTTCGGCGCGGTCGCGGCCGACCTGCAGCATCGACCCGTTGATGTCGAGCACCGTCACATGTGCGTTGCCCCGCGAGGCGTCGACGATGCGGAAGGCGATGTCGCCGGTGCCGCCGGCGACGTCGAGGGAGGCGAAGGATCGGTCCTTCGGCGGATTGACGGCGGTCACCATCGCATCCTTCCAGACGCGGTGCATGCCGCCCGACATCAGGTCGTTCATCACGTCGTAACGCTGAGCGACCTGGTGGAACACGTCGTTGACGCGCTCCTGCTTCTCTCCTTCGCCGACTTGCGTATAGCCGAAGGACGTTTTCATTCCGCCGCCCGCGGTGGTTCTGGATTGCGACATGGGTTTCCTGTCCCGGGATGTCCTTGCGTATTGGAGCGTAGCCTATGCAGGCAAACGGGGCCATTGCGCAAGCCGTGCCATCGTGTCACGGAGATGGCCCCTTCGCAGCGGAGATCAAGCCATGGTCGTGAAAGCCGAACTTCACTGTCATATCGAGGGCGCCGCGAGCCCGGCGCTGGTCGAGGCGCAGGCCGCCAAATACGGCGCCGACGTGTCGGCCATCATCGAGGGCGATTCCTATGTCTGGTCCGACTTCACCTCCTTCCTGCAAGCCTATGATCTCGCCTCGAAACTGTTCCGCGACGAGGACGACTATGCGCTCCTCGCCGAAACCTATCTTGCGGATCTCGCATCGCAGGGCGCCGTCTATTCCGAATTCTTCATCTCGACCGACCACGCCGTCGCCGCCGGCCTGACGCCGGAAGCCTATATTTCCGGTCTCGCCGAAGGCATGCGGCGCGCTCGCGAAGCGACCGGCATCGAAGCGCGCATGATCGCCACCGGCCTGCGCCACGAGGGTCCCGAAGGCGTCGAGCGCGCCGCGCGCTACATCGCCGCCAATCCCCATCCGCTTGTCACCGGCTTTGGCATGGCCGGCGACGAGCGCATGCACGCGCCGAAGGATTTCGCCCATGCCTTCGATATCGCCCGCGATGCGGGGCTCGCCATCACCGTCCATGCCGGCGAACTGTCCGGGGCGGCGAGCGTGCGCGGCGCGCTCGACCACCTGAAGCCCGCCCGCATCGGCCATGGCGTCCGCGCCATCGAGGATCCGGCGCTGGTCGAAAGGCTCGCTGAGGAAGGCGTCGTGCTGGAAGTGTGCCCGGGCTCCAACATCGCGCTTGGCGTCTTCCCGTCCTACGCGGAGCATCCCTTCCCGAAACTGCGCGACGCCGGAGTGAAGGTAACGCTCTCCTCCGACGATCCGCCCTTTTTCCACACCTCGCTGGCACAGGAATACGAGACCGGGCGGACCTGGTTCGGCCTGGACGACGAGGCGCTCGAGGAGACCACCCGAATTTCGGTCGAGGCCGCCTTCGTGGATGCGGAAACGCGCGCCCGGCTGCTCGCCCGGCTCGGCTGATCGCCCCCGCCGGCGTCTGATCCTTGGATAGCGGCGCTTGCCGCTTTTCCCCCGCCGCCGGGACGGTTACTGTGCCCGCAACATTCTTCAGCGAGGCATCCCATGGACAGCGTGACCGTCGTCAACCACCCGCTCGTGCAGCACAAGCTCACCTTCATGCGCAAGAAGGAGACCTCCACGGCCGGTTTCCGGCGCCTACTGCGCGAGATATCGCTGCTGCTTTGCTACGAGGTCACGCGCGAACTGCCGACGACGATGGAGACGATCGAGACGCCGCTCGCCGAAATGCAGTCGCCGGTGCTCGAAGGCAAGAAGCTGGTCTTCGCCTCGGTGCTGCGCGCCGGCAATGGCCTTCTCGACGGCATGCTGGATCTCGTTCCCTCGGCCCGCGTCGCCCATATCGGTCTCTATCGCGACCATGAGACGCTCGAACCGGTCGAGTATTACTTCAAGGCGCCGGAGGGCCTCTCCGACCGCCTGACCATCGTGGTCGACCCGATGCTGGCGACCGCCAATTCCGCGATCGCCGCCGTGCAGAAACTGAAAGAGCGCGGCGCGAAGGATCTGCGCTTTGTCTGCCTGCTCGCCGCGCCGGAAGGCGTCGAAAAGTTCACCAAAGCCCATCCGGACGTCCCCGTGGTCACCGCGGCGATCGACGAGAAGCTCAACGAAAAGGGCTATATCGTTCCCGGTCTCGGCGATGCCGGCGACCGCATGTACGGAACGAAATAGCGCATTCGCGGGGCCTTTGGCCTCGCGTTTCCCATCGTCTATTTTTCTTCTGACGCGAGCGACCGTTAAACTTTTAGCGATCGGGCAAAGGCTTCGCTAACTGCGTGTGCAATTGCCGCGCTCCCTTAATCTGTCCTTTGCCGGCGGGCGCTAATCTGGCGCCATGCTGCGCTATCTTTTTATCGTGGTGTCCGTCTCGATCTCCGCGCTCGGCGCGGTGTCGTTCCTGCACGACAATCCGCAGGTCGTCGACACGGCCGCAACCGTCTACAAGGACAAGATGGACGCGCAGGCCGCCCGGAGCGCCGCGTCGAAATCCGTGCAGAAGCAGCAGTCTTGGTCCGGCACGGTTCGCCTTCAGGCCAATCAGGGCGGCCATTTCGTCTCGCAATTCCAGCTCAATTCGCGGCCGGTCACCGGCGTCGTCGACACCGGCGCCTCGATGATCGCCCTCAACCAGTCGGAAGCGCGCCGCCTCGGCATCAACCCCGCGCCGCATGAGTTCGTCTATGCGGTCAATACGGCCAATGGCCAGACCAAGGCCGCCCGCGCGATCATCCGCGAGGTCAGGATCGGGTCGATCCGCGTCCGCGACGTGGAAGCCATGATCCTCGAGGACGATGCGCTCAACATCGTGCTGATCGGCATGACCTTCCTCAACCGGCTGCGGAATTTCGAGTTTTCCGACGGGACGCTCGTCCTGACGCTCTGACGCCGGATCCTACTGTTCCCGCGCGATCACCTCTTTGCCGATCCGGATCAGCGTATCGGCCCAGGCCTTCGGCGCGTCGAACGGCACGTTGTGCCCGGTATTCTGGATGATCGTCAGGCTTTTGTCGGGCGCCTTCAACTCGGCGGCATATTCCTCCACCAGCTCCACAGGCGTCTCATGGTCCTCCGCGCCGGAAACGAAATGGATCGGAATGTCGGAGACCGGATAATCCTCGAACAGGTTATAGCCTGCGAGCTGCGGCAGCACGGCCCGTTCCGACGCCTCGATGCTCTCCCGGTAGTTCTTCACCTCGGCTGCGGAATAGTACGGGCTCTGTCCGCTGGTCGCGTAGTCGAGATAGCCCTGCCAGCGCCCCTCGGTATGGAAATCGCCGCCGCCATACCGGTCCAGTAACCGGTTCTTCGCGTCGATATCGCCGAGATCGGTCGGGTCGAACGGCTCGATCGAGGCGATGGTCTCCAGCGCTTCCCTGTCGTTGCGCGATTCGGCCTCCGCCCTGGCCCATTGGAACCCCGCCGTCTGGCTGCGTTGCCAGTCGACCAACTCGCTTGTCGCGATAAAGGCGCGGAACAGGCTGGAATTGCGCTCCAGCGCCATGAACCCCAGCGCGCTGCCCCAGGAAACGCCGGCGAGGAAAATCCTGTCCTGACGAAACCGCCGTGTCAGCAGATCCGCAAGTTCCAGCGTATCGTCGACATAAGCCTCGACATCGAGATCCTCACCTGACAGCGCGGACGAGTAGGACTTGCCGGCATTGCGCTGGTCCCAGTGGACGACGACGAAGTTTTCCTCGAGTTCGCGGCGCTGGAACAGATCGACCCAGGGCATCATCGTCTCGCCCGGCCCGCCATGCAGGACAAGCAGCACCGGCTTGGTCTCGTCGCGGCCGCGGATCAGGATCCACTGGCCGACGCCGCCGAGATTGATCTTTTGCAGGGCAACGACCGAGCCCGGCACCGGATTGCCCTGCTCGTCGAGGATTTGCGGCAGCGTATCGTCCTGGGCAGCCGCCGGTCCTTTGCCGGCAAAGGATGCCGCGACCAGCAGGACCCCCGCTGCCAAGATCGAACCTGTTTTGCGCATGCTCCGCCCCTGGAAATAGCGCCTGCCGGCATTTCATTGTCTGATGCACGGCAGTCTAAAGCCGTCCCCGACGCGTTTCAACGCAGCGCCGAAGCGCTCCTGCAGGATCAGCCGAGAATGCGCTCCGCGATCGGTTCGGCGACATCCGGCGCATTCTCGGCGATCTCATAGGCCGCCAGCACCCGGTTGCGCGCCGTCTCGAGCGCTTTCTCGTCCTGTGCATGAATCGTCGCGATCGGGGCGCCCTTGTCGAGCTTCACGCCGATATCGACCAGCCCGGTGATGCCGACCGCGTGGTGGATCGCATCTTCCGGCCGCCGCCGCCCGCCGCCCAGCTCGACCACCGCGATGCCGATATCACGCGTCGAGATGCCGTGCACATAGCCGGCTTTCGGAGCCTCGACCACGGCGCGCAACGGCGCCTTCTCCAGATAATCATCGTGTCGCTCGACGAAATCCGCCGGCCCGCCGAGCACCTGCACCATCTTGCCGAAGACCTCCCCCGCGCGGCCGCTGTCGAGCGCCTCTCGGGAACGTTCCAGCGCAGTCGCCGGCGAATCGTCCAGTTCGGAGACGACCAGCATCTCGGCGGCAAGCGCCAGCGTGACCGATTCGAGGCGCGGATCGCGATGCGCGCCGGTAAGGAATTCGACCGCGTTGCGCACTTCGACCGCATTGCCGGCGGCCGAAGCCAGCGGCTGGTTCATGTCGGTCATCAGCGCGGTCGTGCGGGTGCCCGCGCCATTGGCGACCTTGACCAGGGTCGTCGCCAGCGTGCGCGCCTTGTCATAGTCGGCCATGAAGGCGCCATTGCCGAACTTTACGTCGAGCACCAGCGACTGCAGCCCGGCGGCGAGTTTCTTCGACAGGATCGACGCGGTGATCAGCTGGATGCTCTCGACCGTCGCCGTCACGTCGCGCACGCCGTAGAAGCGCTTGTCGGCAGGCGCGAGATCGGCGGTCTGGCCGATGATCGCGCAGCCGGCTTCCTCCACGGCCTTGCGGAACAGCGCATTGTCCGGCTGCGTCGTGTAGCCGGGAATGGAATCCATCTTGTCGAGCGTGCCGCCCGTATGGCCGAGGCCGCGTCCGGAAATCATCGGAACAGCCAGCCCGCAGGCCGCCGCGATCGGGGCGAGCATCAGCGAAACATTGTCGCCCACGCCGCCGGTCGAATGCTTGTCGCAGATCGGCCTGTCGATCCTCGACCAGTCGAGCACATCGCCGGAATCGCGCATGGAAAGCGTCAGCGCTACGGTCTCGTCCGCCGACAGGCCGTTGAAGAACACGGCCATGGCGAAGGCCGAGATCTGCGCGTCCGTCACCGAGCCGTCGGTGATGCCGGCAACGAATTCGCCGATTGCCTCGGGCGAAAGGTCGCCGCCGTCGCGCTTGGCGCGAATGAATTCCTGGGCCAGCATGGAAGATCCTCTCGCGGTCAAACGCCGAATGGCGTCCAGATCGTCTTGATACGGGTCGCCCGGAAGAGGAACTCCTCGCCTTCGCCCTGCTCGGTATCGTGCCAGTCGCGCGCCTTGCCGTTGTTCGCCCAGACGGGTTTGAGATTGCCGGCCGATTCGCGCTCCGCCATCTCGGTGCCCTTCGCGCCGCCGAAATACCAGAGCGCCGCGATATCGTCGTGCTTGGCCATCGTGTCGGCGAGCGTGTCCCGGTCGCCGGTGACGATGTTGACGACGCCGCCCGGAACGTCGGACGTGTCGAACACCTGGTAGAGATCGCAAGCGGCCAGCGGCTGCGTCGGCGAGGGAGTGACGACGACGCGATTGCCCATCGCGATCGCCGGCATCACCAGCGACACGAAACCTAAGAGCGGCGCCTCGTCGGGACAGGAGATGCCCATCACTTCCCACGGTTCGTTCAGCGCCAGCGACAGCATGCGCGAAGCGGGCGCGCGGACCGCGCCGTCATATTTGTCCGCCCAGGCCGCGTAGAACATGATCCGGGCGACAGAGGCTTCGACCTCGCGTTTCGCCGCATGCGAGGACGCGCCGGCTTCCGCCAGCCGCTCGGCGAATTCCCTGGCGCGAAGCTCCAGGTTTTCGGCGAGGAAATAGAGTACCTGCGCGCGCGCATGGCCGGTCATGCCGCTCCAGCCGGATGCCTTGTGCGCCGCCTCGACGGCGTTGCGGATATCCTTGCGGTTGCCGAGGCCGACTTCCGCGAGATGTTTCCCGCCTTTTCCCGTGACCGGGTAGTAATAGCCGGAATCGGGCCGCGCCTGCTTGCCGCCGACATAGAGCTTCACCGTCCGGTCGAGGCCGCCGCCTTCGCCGCCCGGTGCTGGGGTCGGAGCCGGCAGGGCCTCGCTCTCGGGCAGCGCCTTCGCCTTCGTCTGCCAGGCCGGCGCCAGGTATTCCATCATGCCTTCGCGGCCGCCCTCGCGCCCGTAGCCGCTTTCCTTGTAGCCGCCGAAGCCGGCCGCCGCATCGAACAGGTTGGTCGAGTTGATCCACACAACGCCGGACTTCACCTTGCGGGCCGTATCGAAGGCCTCGTCGAGATTCTGCGACCAGATCGAGGCCGCGAGCCCGTAGCGGGAATTGTTGGCGAGCTGCACCGCCTCGCCCGGCGTGCGGAAGGTCATCGAGGCGAGCACCGGCCCGAACACCTCCTCCTGCGCCAGCGAAGAAGCCGGCGAGACATGGGTGAACAGCGTCGGAGGATAGAAGCAGCCCTCATTGGCGGTTGCGAATTTTCCGGCCCAGCTCGGCTGCCACATCTCTGCGCCCTCGGCGACGCCGGCCTGCACCTTGGCTGTGATCTGCTCCACCTGTACGGGTGCCACGACTGCGCCCATGTCCATGGCCTTGTCCAGCGGATCGCCGACGCGCAGCTTTTCCATCCGCGCCTTCAGCTTCTCGTGGAAGCGGTCGGCGATGCCCTCCTGCACCAGGGCGCGCGAACCGGCGCAGCAGACCTCGCCCTGGTTGAACCAGATCGCGTCGACCACGCCTTCGACGGCCGCATCGAGATCGGCGTTCTCGAAGACGATGAAGGGCGACTTGCCGCCGAGTTCCAGCGACAGCTTCTTGCCCGATCCGGCAGTCTGGCGGCGCAGGATGCGGCCGACCTCGGTCGAACCGGTGAAGGCGAGCTTGGCGATATCGGGATGGCCGGCGATCGCAGAGCCGGCTTCCGCGTCGCCATTGACGAGATTGAAAACACCGGCGGGAAGCCCCGCCTCGGCGCAGATCTCCGCGAACGCGATGGCCGTCAGCGGCGTGTGTTCCGCCGATTTCAGCACCACCGTGCAGCCCGCGGCGAGCGCCGGCGCGACCTTCCAGGCCAGCATCAGCAGCGGGAAGTTCCACGGTATGATCTGCCCGCAGACGCCGGCGGCTTCGTAGCCCGGAAACGACCGGTCGCGCAGCTCCGCCCAGCCGGCGTGATGGTAGAAATGCCGCGCAACCAGCGGGATGTCGATATCGCGCGTTTCGCGGATCGTCTTGCCGTTGTCGAGCGTTTCGAGCACGGCGAGGAAGCGCGCATGCTTCTGGACATGCCGCGCCAGCGCATAGAGATGCCGGGCGCGCTGGTTGCAGGTCAGCGCCTGCCATTTCTTCAGCGCCTTGCCGGCGGCGGCCACCGCCTCGTCGACGTCCTTCGCCGTGCCGAGCGCCACATCGGCGAGTTTTTCGCCGTCGGCGGGATTGGAAACCGCGAAGGTCGCGCCCTTTTCCGGCCTGGTGAAGGCGCCGCCGATGAAGTGGCCGAAACCGCCCTTCTGCGCAGTCAGCCAGGCGCGGACATCCTTCGAATCCTCCGGCGCCGGCCCGTATTCCATCGTGTCGAGAATGGTGCTGATGTCGTTCATTGCGGTCCTCAGGCGATGCCGTGCCGGTCGGCCGACGAGTATCGGCCGGTAACGTGATGCTCGATCTGCCGCTCGATATCGCCGAGCAGCGAGCTTGCGCCGAAGCGGAAGAGGTCGGGCTTGAGCCAGGGATTGCCCAGCTCCTCCTTCATCAGGATCAGCCAGGCGATGGCATCCTTGGCGGTGCGGATGCCGCCGGCCGGCTTGAAGCCGCAGACATTGCCGGTCGCTTCCAGGAAGTCGCGCACCGAGCGCACCATGACGAGGCTGACGGGCAGCGTCGCGTTGACCGCTTCCATGCCGGTCGATGTCTTGACGAAATCCGCGCCCGCCATCATCGCCACCATCGAGGCCTTGTAGACATTGGACAGCGTCTTCAGTTCGCCGGTCGCGAGGATCGCCTTCATATGCGCCTCGCCGCAGGCCTCGCGCATCTCGCGCACTTCCTCGTAGAGCGCCGTCCAGTTCCCGGTCAGCACATGCCGGCGCGAAATCACGATGTCGATCTCGTCCGCGCCCTGGTCGACCGCATAGCGGATTTCCGCGAGCCGATCGCGCATCGGCGTCAGACCCGCCGGAAAGCCTGTCGCCACGGATGCGACGGGAATCCCGGATCCCTCCAGCGCCTTGACCGCCGGCGCCACCATTTCCGGGTAGACGCAGACGGCGCCCGTCGTCAGCCGGCGGCCTTCCAGCCCCAGCGCCTTGACGAGATCGGCGCGCAGCGGGTTGCGCGCCTTGGCGCAGAGCCGTTCGACGCGGCCGGGCGTGTCATCGCCGGCAAGCGTCGTCAGGTCGATGCATTCGATGGCGCGCACCAGCCAGGCCGCCTGCCATGCCTTCTTGACGGTGCGCCGCGTCGTCAGCGTCGAGACCCGCCTCTCGGTCGCCGACAGATTGACCGACATGGCCTCGAACAGGTCCGGCCGGAACGGCGTTCCCTCGTTGCGCTTGTGTGTGGCGGCAAGCGAGATCAACTGCGATCCCGTTGCCGGTTTCGCGCCGGTCTCGACCGCCGCTTGCTTGCCGCTCATGACATCTCTCCGATGGCGCGCGTCAGGATCGTCTGCAGCTTCTTGCCGCCGATCGGCGCCATGTCCTTGGTTTCGGTATGCGACAGTTCCCCGCCGGTCATGCCTGCCGCGAAATTGGTGATCACCGAACAGGCGGCGCAGGACAGGCCGAGGAAACGGCCGAGGATCACCTCCGGCACGGTCGACATGCCGACGGCGTCCGCGCCCATGGTCCGCGCCATGCGGATTTCCGCCGGCGTTTCGAAGGACGGCCCGGAAAACCACATATAGACGCCGTGGCCGATCGCGATGTCCTCGTCTTTCGCCGCCTTTTCGATCCGGGCGCGCAGATCCGCGTCATAGGCGTTGGTCAGGCCGACGAAGCGTCCGTCCGTCTCCTCGCCGATCAGCGGGTTGGTGCCGGAGAGATTGATGTGATCCTCGATCAGCATCACCGAGCCCGGCGGCAATTCCTCGCGCAGCGATCCGGCCGCATTGGTCAGGATCAGCTTCTCGATGCCGAGACCCTTCAGCACTTCGAGCACCGGCCGCATCGCCGCGGCGTCGCCCTTCTCGTAATAATGGACCCGCCCGGACAAGAGCAGCACGGGCGTGCCGCCAAGCGTTCCGGCGACGACCTCGCCGGCATGGCCGCTGACGCCGCTTTCGGGAAATCCGGCAAGTTCGGAATAGGGCACATGGACGGCGTCTTCGACGGCCTCGACCAGCCCGCCGAGGCCGGACCCCAGCACCAGCGCAACCCGCGGCGCGAGGCCGTTCAACGCCTCGATGATGATGTCGCTCGCCGTCTTCATTTCGTCAGGATCTCCGTCTTGAAGCCGAGCGGCAGTATCTCCGCCATGGTCATCGTCTTGGTAATGCCTTTCTGGTCGGTCAGGTGCAGGCGGGCGTCGGCCGGCGCGAACTCGGCCAGCCTCTGGCGGCAGCCGCCGCAGGGCGTGCATTCGTCGAGGCGCTCCGCCGTGACGCAGATATCGGTGATCCGGCCGCCGCCGCCCATGACGTAGTGGGCAAGCGCGCTGGTTTCGGCGCACCAGCCTTCCGGAAAGGCGACCACTTCCATGTTGGCCCCGGCAAAAACCTGCCCGTCCTCGGTCAGGATCGCCGCCCCGACCGGAAATTTCGAATAGGGCGAATGCGATTTCGCCATGGCCTCGCGCGCGGCCGAAAAGAGTTCGTCCAGTGTCATCCCGTCATGTCCCGGCGTTGTCCGGCCGCCGCTGCCGGCCATGACGCGGGCTGCCCCGCATCCGGCTTTCTTGCATTGCCGGCGAACCTAGCACGGCTTTGCGCCGATTCCAGCCGCGAAATGCGGCACGTTCTCGCACCCGGCCTTTTATGGAATTCTTGTATCTTTTCGAGACGGGCCTTGAGCGATAACATGGCCGCCGATCGCAGGGAGACGCGCATGGCGAAAAGCGACGCCGACCGCCTGGACGAACTGGAAATCCTCGCCGCCCACCAGGTGCGCGTCATTGAGGATTTGAACGAGACCATCATCCGCCAGGGCAAGGATATCGACCGTCTCGAGCGGCTGGTCGAAGCACTCGTCGAGCGGTTCAGGACGATCGAGGACCACGTGCAATCCGATACTCCCGTAACCAAGCCGCCGCACTGGTAAGCCGAGGCACCGGAAGACTTGCTTGATCTGATGGATTACGGGACGTTCGCGCCCGCATTCGTTGCGCTGGTCATCGTCGCGATGCTGATCGCTTTCGTCAGCGAGTGGCGGCCGCCGGAAATCACCGCCGGACTGGCCGTCTCGGCGTTGCTGGTGACCGGCATCCTCGACATGTCGGACGTGCTCGGCGTGTTGTCGTCCAGCGCGCCGGCGACGATCGGCGCGATGTTCGTCCTGTCGGCGGCGCTGATCCGCACCGGCGCGGTCGAGCGCTTCGCCGGCATTGTCACGGCGCGCGCCCGGACCTCGCCCATGGTCGCCTATGTGGCGTTCCTGGTCGCCGTGGCCGTGGCTTCGGCCTTCATGAACAACACGCCGCTCGTCATGCTGATGATACCGGTCGCCACGTCCATGGCGCGCGAGATGGGCGAGTCGCCCTCGCGGATCCTGATCCCGCTCTCCTATGCGGCGATCCTCGGCGGCACCTGCACGCTGATCGGCACCTCGACCAACCTGCTGGTCGACGGCGTCGCCCGCGATCTCGGTCTTCAGCCGTTCCATATTTTCGAGATCGCGCCGGTCGGCATCGTCATCACGTTGCTGGGCATCGGTGCGATGATGCTCGGCCGCCGGCTGCTGCCGGATCGCGAGACCGTCTCAAGCGTCACGACCGCGTCGTCGGATCGCAAATTCATCGTGCAGGCGGTCATCGACGAGGATTCGCCCCATGTCGGCACGCTGGTGCGCGCCATCAGCGCCTTCAACAGGCCGGACCGCCGCCTGGTCGACGTCATCCGCGCCAATGTCTCGCTGCGCCGCGAACTCGACGAGACCATGCTGGAACCCGGCGACATCGTCGTGCTGCGCACCCCGGTCGCCGAAATCCTGTCGATGAAGGAAGAGGGCGGCGTCACGCTCGGCGCGGCGAACCGCATTCACCAGACCGCGGCGCGGTCTTCCGAAGTGGTCGAGATCCTGATCGGCCCCGGCGCCCGGGTGCTCGGACGGACACTGCGGCATCTGCGTCTGTGGCGGCGCTATGGCGTCTACCCGATGGCCCTGCATCGCGGTGGCATGAACATGGCCGACAGTTTTGAGACGACGCCACTCACCGTCGGCGACACGCTTCTGGTGGAGGGTGCGCCCGAAGAACTCGCCCGTTTCGCCGAGGACAACAACCTCGTCAATGTCGCCCAGCCGAGCGTGCGCGGATTTCGCCGCAACAAGGCGCCGATCGCGCTCGCCATCACCGGCGGGGTCGTTGTCGGCGCCGCGCTCGGCCTGATGCCGATCGCGTCCCTGGCGCTGATCGGCGCGGTTCTGGTGCTGACATTGCGCTGCGTCGAGGTCGATGAAGCCGTGCAGTCGGTCGATTGGCGCATCCTGGGGCTGATCTTCGCGATGTTGTCGATCGGGGTCGCCATGGACAAGACCGGGCTGGTGACGATCATGGTCGATGCCGTGGCGCCGTGGCTTTCGGGGTTGCCGCCGCTCGTCGCGCTCGCCGCGATCTATGTGCTGGCGACCGTGTTGACCGAAATCGTCACCAACAATGCCGTCGCCGTCATCGTGACGCCGGTCGCCGCCGGTCTCGCCGTGACCCTTGGTCTCGATCCGCGCCCCTTCGTGATCGCCGTGATGATCGCCGCCTCGGCGAGTTTCATGACGCCGATCGGCTATCAGACCAACACGCTCGTCTATAACGCCGGCGGATACCGCTTCGTCGATTTCCTGCGGCTCGGCTTCCTCATGGACCTGACGACATTTGTCGCGGCCATGGTGGTGATCCCGCTCGTCTGGCCGTTGTGATTCTAAGGGCGGGGCGCCTTCGGACCTGGTACTTTCAATAGTAATATATCGCCCTTCTGAATTGTGTTTCTTTCATTCATAAAATGCGTATCTTATATGTATTATTAAGATTCGGGCGTGTTTTAAAGCTTCCGGACCGGGGGTGACGAGGCGTTATTGCGCCATCGAAGCCGGGGGATAGTGATAGTGGATACTGGGACTGATCTGAGCCGGATTTCGGCCGGTTCTATACAGGCTGTCGCACAGATCAGGGAAGCGCTGACCGGATACGACATCTTCAAGGCGCTCAGGTCGTTGATGCCGGTTTTCAGACTGGACCGGTTCGTGGTTTTCGTGGCCCCTGCCGATGGCCTGACGGATCTCGACGATCGGGTGGTCCTCACGAACTGGGACAGCGAACTGATCCATAGAGCGATGGGAAGCGACTTCTACCACTGGTCGTTCGTCACGGATCTGCGCGCCTCGGTGCTGCCGAAAAGCGTCTCGCTGGGAGAGACGCTCGCGAAGGGCCAGGAGACCAACAACCGGGAACTCGGCGAATTCCTTCTGGCCAGAGGCTATGACGCCGTCGTCCACTTGCCGACGCGAAGCAGCAACGGCAAGACCGGGGCCGTTGGGTTCAGCGGCCCGCGCGCCAAGGTCGAAGACAGCGAGGTCATGCATCTCAACTATGTCGCCGAACATGCTTTCGAGCGGCTCATGCACATTCTCGACGACACGAATGCGCGGGAAAATCCCCTCAGCGACCGTGAAATCGAATGTCTGAAGGCGGCCGCCCGCGGCTCGAACGTATCGGAAACCAGCCGGAAGATCGGCATCACCTCGCACACCGTCAATTACCATCTGTCCAATGCGCAAAAGAAGATGGGCGCGCGCAACAAGCTGCACGCCGTCGTCAATGCAATCCAGCAGGGCTGGCTCGGTCCGTTCTGATCGGGCGCAAAGCAGGTTCCACGCCTACCAGAGGTCCGGCTTCTTGCCTTCTTCCTCGAGCCGGTCGAACCGGGCCTGCAGGAAGCGCTGGAAGCCTTCCTCCGCATAGTGGCCGCCCGCCACATATTCGAACATCGAGATGAAGTGGAACGGCTTGAAATAGCCGGGCATGCGAATCACTTCGGCGTCGCCGCCGGGCCCGAAGAACACGATGGTCGGCGTGAAATGGACGTTCCACTTGCGTGCAAGATCGCGTTCCTCCAGCTCCTCGCCGTCGAAATCGGTGACCGCCCGCGCGCCCCACATGTTCAGCTGCAGCACGCCGAAATTGGACGACACGTAATCGGCGATTTCCGGCCTGGCGAAATTGACCTCGTGCATTTCCTTGCAATAGGGGCAGCCACGCTGCTCGAACACGACCGCGAAATGCTTGCCGGCGGCTTCCGCCTCGGCCTTGTCCTCGGCGAGATCGAGGAATGTCTGCATGAACCAGGGCTGCACATGCAGCCCGTCTTCGCCGATCTCTGCGGCGATTGCGGGAAGCGCCGTTGCGGCGCCCGCAGAGGCCGCCAGCAAAAGGGTGAATTGCCTGCGATCGATCATGGTCCGGTCCTCCTGCCGCGATTTTACACGCCGCAAGCAGACCGCCCTAATCAAAACGGCGTTAGCGCCGCTTTGCCGGCTCGATCCGGGCCGGTCATCGCATCAATACGGATTGCGCCTCAGCAGGACCAGCGAAACGGCGCAACCGGACACGAACGCGAACAACGCGAAAAAAAACAGCCAAACCATCGTCCATCCCCCTCGGAAGACGAGGCCAGAATGGCCCATGGCGGTTAATTCCCGCTAAATTTGACCTGTTATTTCCTGCCGCGCCGTTCGAGGCCGTCAGGTGACAGGCACGACATCCACTGCCTGCGTGCTCGTATGCGCCCCGGCGGACCGCATCACGCCCTTCACCGGAGCGACGTCGAAATAGTCGCGCGCCCGCGCAATGACCACGTGGTCCTCTCCGGCCATCGTCGCGTTGGTCGGGTCGAATTCGACCCAGCCCATCTCGCTGCCGCACCAGGCCCTTACCCAGGCATGCATCGCATCGGCGCCCTCGAGACGCGGCCGGCCGGGCGGCGGCGTGGTGCGCAGATAGCCGCTGACATAGCCGGCCGGAATGCCGATGCCGCGCAGGCAGGCGATCATGATGTGAGTGAAGTCCTGGCAAACCCCGTGCCGCCGCTGGAAGGCCTCCAGCATCGGCGTTTCCACGGTCGTCGCTTCCGGGTCGAAGCGCATGTCGCGATTGATCGCGCGATTGATCGCCGTAACGATCTCCATCGTGCTCGCGCCGTCCCGGGCATGGGCGCGGGCGTAGTCCGTCGTCTCGCTGTCGATCGGCACAAGCATGGAGACGCCGGTAAAATGATGCGGCGACCAGGCTTCGACCCCGCGATAGGCCGCGATTTCCTGCGCCAGTCCGGCAAGCGGCGGCGACATGTCGAAGCGCGATCCCGGCGCGATCCGGTCGACGCGCGCCTTCGCCTCGAAGATGACCGCGTCATGCGGCTTGTCGAACAGCAACTCGGTGTAGCGGTTGCCGAAAAAGTCGACCCGGTCGATCCATTCCTGCGGCCTCGGCGTGACCGTCATCGTCCCGGCGATGGCGCGCTGTTCGCCGGGCAGGTCCGCCGGCATGATCCGCACCAGATGGCGGCCGGCTTCGGCCGTATCCGGATAGTCGTATTCGATCTTCAGCAGGATGTCGTAGAGCATGCCGCGGATTTACCGGAAATAGGCCTTGCGGATCTCTTCGGACAGCTCGCCGATTTCCGCGCCGAGATTGAGAAGCGCCGCGGTGTCCAGGTTGCCGGCCGTGTGAACCGAGAGCGCCGCATGCGTCTTCAGCATGGCGCGCTGCAACTCCGTCGTCGGACGGTGCCGTTCCGCGCCGGGCAGGAAGCCGAAATGCTCCTGCAGCTTGTCGAACTGGTGAACGACGGCGCGCGGATTGAGCGGGTCGAGCGCCAGCAGGTCGATGACCGTCTCGCGATTGGTGGCGACCGCATAGCGGCGGCGATGCGACATGGCGCTGTCGCCGACCTCGACGGCGAGATCGAGCGCGCCCTCGGGCGCATCCGGATCGGCGAAGCGCGCCAGCACATAGGTGATCGCGAGCGCCCGTTCGAGCGAGCGGCCGATGCTGAGGAAGCGCCAGCCGTTGAACCGGTACATGTTTTCGTGGACGAGGCCGGAAAAGCCGGAAAGCTTGCGCAGCAATACGCCCATGGCGCGCGCCATGTCGTCTCCGGGCGTCGCTGTCCGCGCCATGTTGCGGATCGTCTTCTCGATGTCGGACAGCGCCAACCACCCGTCCAGCGAGAACCGGTCGCGCACATGCCCTGCCGATGCCGATGCCGAGGCGATCGCCGCCGAAATGCCGTCCGGTATCGCGTCGTCCGGCGCGATGCCCAGCAGCGTCATGTAGTCGGCGAGATCGGTCAGGAGCGGCGTGTCGGGCCAGGCGGTCTCGGCGAGACGCAGGTGATAGGCCCGCGTCAGCCGGATCATGATCTCCGCCCGTTCCACGTAACGGCCGAGCCAGTAGAGATTGTCTGCGGCGCGGCTCGGCAGAACGCCCGGCTGGTTTCGCACGAAGGGCGCGGCGGTGGGCGCGAGCGTCGTGTCGCGGTCGACGGCGGTCTTGCGGACGACCCACACATCGGCGACCGAGCCGCCACGTTGCATGGCGAGTTCCGGCGTGTCGCCCGACCGTCCGATGCGCGCGAAACCGCCCGGCATGACGCTCCAGCCATCGGCGGTCCGCGCCAGGAAGACGCGCAGGCTCATCGGGCGCGGCGCCAGGACGCCATCGACGAAGGCGGGCGCCGTCGAAAGCGTAACCACTTCCTGACCGACCAGATGCGCCGCGCTGTCGTCGATCCAGTTGTCGACGGTGCTGCGATGGTCCCCCACGCTGCCGCCAACGACGGAAATATCGTCGAGGTCGAAGGGCAGGCGGGTCGCGAAGGCGTCGCCGATCGTCATCTTGCGGGCGTTGGCCTTGACATGCTCGCGCTCGCGCGGCTGTCCGCACCACCATGTCGCGATATTCGGGATCTTCAGGCTCTCGCCGGTCAGCGCCTGGCAGATGCGCGGCAGGAAGGCGAGGAAGGCGCGCGTCTCCAGCACGCCCGAGCCGAGCGCGTTGATCATCGTCACCGAGCCGTTGCGGATCGCGCCGACCATGCCCGGCGTGCCGAGCCGCGACGTGTCGTTGAGTTCCAGCGGGTCGGCCCAGGCGGAATCGAGTCGCCGCCACAGCACGCTGACCGGCGACAGGCCGTCGATCGTGCGCACCATCAGCCGGCCGTTCCGAACCGTCAGGTCCTCGCCCTCGAGCAGCATGAAGCCGAGATAGCGGGCGATATAGGCATGTTCGAAATAGGTGTCGTTGAGCGGCCCGGGCGTCAGGATGCCGACCCGGCCTTCCTCGTTTTCGCGAAGCGCCATCAGCCTGTCGCGGAAATCGCGGAAGAACCCGGCCAGCCGCTCGACATTGGACCGGCCGAACGTGTCCGAGAAGATGCGCGAGGTGGCGATACGGTTCTCCAGCGCGAAACCGGCGCCGGAGGGGGCCTGCGTGCGGTCGCCGAGAACCCACCAGTTCCCGTCCGGCCCGCGGCCGAGGTCGAAGGCGAGGAAATGCAGGAAATGGCCGGATCGCGGCGTCACGCCGACCAGCGGCCGCAGCCATTCCTTGTTGTTGGCGATCAGCGGCGCCGGCAGGTGGCCATTGGCGACGAGGCTGTTCGGCCCGTAAAGATCGGCGATGATGCGTTCCAGCAGATCGGCGCGCTGCACCAGTCCGTCGGCGATGACGTTCCACTCGGTCTCGTCGATCAGCAGCGGCATATGCGACAGCGGCCAGTCGCGCTCGGTCGTGTCCTGCGGTCCGTAGTGTCGGTAGAAGACGCCGGCGTCGCGCAGATACTGGTCGCCGCGCGCCATGCGCGCCGTCAGTTCCTCCTCCGGCATCGCGGCGATCGCCTGGATCAGCTCGTTCCAGACCGGACGGATCCGCCCGTCGGCGCCGATCAGCTCGTCCGGCACATCGTCAAGGCGGCTGTAACCGGAGAGCAGGCGTCCTGTCGGGCTGTCCGGCGCTGGTTCGCCTTGCATGTTCATGGTGTCAGAGTCCCGGAGCGCGCCTCAGATCGAGCGTCATCGGGAATTCCGGATGGCGCGCTTCCGGCTGGGGCGTATAAGAGCCGGGACTATGGCCGTTGGCTTCGAAACGCGCAAGCCGCCGCGCATCGGCCTCGTAGCCATTGACCGGAAAGGTCTCGTAATTGCGCCCGCCCGGATGCGCGACGTGATAGACGCAGCCGCCCAGCGCCCGCCCGGTCCATGTATCGAAAATGTCGAAGGTCAACGGCGCGTCGACCGGAAGCACCGGATGCAGCGCCATCGCCGGTTCCCACGCCTTGTAGCGCACCGCACCCACGGCCACGCCGCCCGTGCCGGTCTTGATCAGCGGCACGCTGCGCTTGTTGCAGGTGACGATGTAGCGGTCCGGATCGGTGGTCTCCAGCTTGACCTGCAGGCGTTCGGTCGACGAGTCGGTGTAGCGCACCGTGCCGCCGATCGCGCCGGTTTCGCCGAGCACGTGCCAGGGTTCGAGCGCCTGGCGGATTTCCAGATGCACGCCCTCGTAGTCGACCGCCCCGCAGAAGGGGAAGCGGAACTCGGCCTGCGCCTCGTACCATTCCGGCCGCAGATCGAAACCGTGCTGGCCGAGATCGCGCAGCACGTCGAGGAAATCGTCCCAGACGAAATGCGGCAGCATGAAGCGGTCGTGCAGCACCGTGCCCCAGCGGGTCAGATTGCCGCCGACCGGGCTGTGCCACAGCCGTGCGATCAGCGCGCGGATCAACACCTGCTGCGCGAGGCTCATCCGCGCATTGGGCGGCATCTCGAAACCGCGGAACTCGACCAGCCCGAGCCGTCCCGTCGGCCCGTCCGGGGAGTAGAGCTTGTCGATGCAGATCTCGGCGCGATGCGTGTTGCCGGTGACGTCGGTCAGCATGTTGCGCAGCAGACGGTCCGTCAGCCACGGCAGCGGTGCTTCGCCCTGTCCCGGATGCGGGATCTGCGCCAGCGCGATTTCCAGCTCGTAGAGCGAATCGTGGCGCGCCTCGTCGATGCGCGGCGCCTGGCTGGTCGGGCCGATGAACAGGCCGGAAAAGAGATAGGACAGGCTCGGATGGCGCTGCCAGTGCAGGATAAGGCTGCGCAGCAGGTCCGGGCGGCGCAGGAAGGGGCTGTCCATCGTCGTCGCCCCGCCGACCACGACATGGTTGCCGCCGCCGGTGCCGGTATGCTTCCCGTCGATCATGAACTTGTCGGCGCCGAGGCGGATCTGGCGCGCTTCCTCGTAGACGGTCTCGGTCGTCGCGACGCATTCCTCCCAGCTCGAGGCCGGGTGGATGTTCACCTCGATCACGCCCGGATCGGGCGCGACGCGGATGACGTTCATGCGCGGATCGGTCGGCGGCGAATAGCCTTCGATATGCACGGCGAGACCGAGCTTTTTCGCCGCGCTTTCGGCGGCGGTGACCAGTTCCAGGTAATCCTCGATGCGCTCCACCGGCGGCATGAACACGCAAAGCCGCCCGTCGCGCGCCTCCACGGAGAGCGCCGTGCGCACCGCGCCGCCCAGTTCGCCCAGTTCCTGTTCGATCACATTCTGCACGCTGCCGCCCGCCGTGAACGAGGCGACAGGCTGATGATGGCCGCCCTGTTCCGCGGCGATGGCGTCCGACGCGGCATAGTCCGGCAGCGGACCGCGTGGTTCCGTCGGATCGGCGATATTCACATAGGGATAGGAGGAGGGCGGCACATAGGGCAGCGAACCGAGCGGCAGCCGGTACCCGACCGGGCTGTCGCCCGGAACGAGGAAAATCTTGCCGCGCCGCGTCTTCCATCTCTCCGACCGCCAGCGCTGGTCGGACGCTTTTGACTGCCAGCTCTGGATCGGCAGCACGAAGCCGGACGGTTCGTTGAGGCCGCGTTCGAAGACCTTGGCGATACGGTGGCGTTCCTCCGGATCCTTCAGCTTCGAATTGTCCGGCGTCACATTGTCCGGCAGATTGCCTTCCTTGAGGATCCATTCCGCGGGGTCCTCATAGGCCGGCGCGACATAGTCCGGCTCAACGCCCAGCTCCTCGGCGATCGCGCCGAGCAGCGCGCCCGCCTTGTCGGCGTCGACGCCGGTGTCCTTGCCTTCCTCGGCGATCAGCGAGGCGTCCTGCCAGATCGGCTTGCCGTCGCGCCGCCAGTAGAGCGAGAAGGTCCAGCGCGGCAGCGTCTCGCCCGGATACCACTTGCCCTGGCCGTAATGCAGGAAGCCGCCCGGCGCGAAGCGGTCGCGCAGCCGGCGGATCAGCTTGTCGGCGAGTTCCCGTTTCTGCGGGCCGACCGCATCCGTGTTCCACTCGTCCGACTCGAAATCGTCGATGGAAACGAAGGTCGGCTCGCCGCCCATCGTCAACCGCACGTCGCCCGCCGCCAGCGAGGCGTCCACCTTGCGCCCCAATTCGTCGAGCGCGGTCCAGGCCTCGTCGGAAAAAGGCTTGGTGATGCGCGGATGTTCCGCTGTCCGCGTCACCTTCATGTCGAAGGCGAAATCGACATTGGCGAAGGTCGCCGTACCCGAGATCGGCGCCGCGTTGCGGTAATGCGGCGTCGCCGCCAGCGGGATATGGCTTTCGCCGGTCAAAAGCCCCGAGGTCGGGTCGAGGCCAATCCAGCCGGCGCCGGGGAGGTAGACCTCGGCCCATGCATGCAGGTCGGTGAAGTCGTGATCGGTTCCGGGCGGCCCGTCGAGCGAGACGATATCCGGCTTCAGCTGGATCAGGTAGCCGGAGACGAAGCGCGCCGCGAGCCCAAGGTGACGCAGGATCTGCACCAGCAGCCAGGACGTGTCGCGGCAGGACCCCTTGCCGATCTGCAGCGTCTCTTCCGGCGTCTGCACGCCCGGCTCCATGCGGATGATGTAGTCGACATGCTGCGACAGCCGCGTGTTCAGATTGACCACCATGTCGACGGTGCGCTGGTTGGACCGGTCGATGGTCGCGAGAAACTCGGTCAGCAGCGGTCCGGCCGGTTCCGGCGTCCGGTAGATGACGAGGTCCGGCTCCAGGTCCTCGTCATACTCGAACGGATATTCCTCCGCCTTTTCCTCGACGAAGAAATCGAACGGATTGTAGACCGTCATGTCGGCGACGAGATCGACCTCGATCTTCAGTTCCGTCACCGGCTTGGGAAAGACGAATCGCGCCAGCCAGTTGCCGTAGGGATCCTGCTGGTGGTTCACGAAATGCTCGGACGGCGTCACCTTCAGCGAATGCGAGATCACCCGCGTGCGGCTGTGCGGCGCCGGCCGGAGGCGAATGATCTGCGGTCCGAGCGAGACCGGCCTGTCGTAGCGGTAATGCGTCAGATGGTGGATGGCGGCCTTGATCGACATCGATCCGGAATGCTCCTGTTATTTCAGGTTCCGAGCGTTCCACAAAATGCTGTGACGCACAAATCGTTTCGGCCGGCCGTCGTCGAAACAAAAAATCGGCGGCCAGAGTTCGCGTGTGGAACAACTGGACCGCCCAGTGGGCGACATCGCATTTCTTGGGATGCGCAGCCGCCATCAATTCTTGAGCAGTATCCACCCGTGAAAGCGATGACAATTTCCCCCATCGCAGTCCGGGCAAGTTTGTCGCCCAATAGTTCGCGAGTAGATCATTGAACAAACATTCAGTCAATCCGTATTATGATAGCCTGTTCAACGCTATGGAACTCTGGCATGCTTCGCACGTTAAGGGGTTGGTGATGGCGAAAAAAACAAAAAGACGGCCAGGCGGCAGGGACAAGGCCGGGCGAACCGCGCCGCCTGAGGTGCGACGGGCGCAGCTGATCGACGCCACCATCGATTCGATCGCAAAATACGGCATGTCGGGCACGACCATTTCGACGGTCACGCAGATTGCCGGACTGTCGCAGGGGATCGCCAACTTCCATTTCAAGAGCAAGAAGAACATGCTTTGCGAGACGCTGCGTTCTCTTGCCGAGCAGCATCACGATCTATGGGAGTCGCAGCTCGAGAACAGCGGGATGAAATCCGCGGACAAATTGCTTGCAATCGCCGATGCCCACTTCGACCCGGAGGTCTGCAATCCGCGCAAATTGGCCGTTTGGTACGGTTTTTTCGGAGAGCCCGTTCATCGCGAAACCTATCGCGAACTGGTGAGGGATATCGACGCGGAACGCTGGGACGTGTCGGTCGATCTGTGCCGCAGGATTTGCGAGGAAGGAAAATATGAAAGCGTCGATCCGGAAGCGGTGATGCGCGATCTCGAGGCGCTTTATGACGGCTTCTTTCTCAATATCCTGGTCTACCCGGACATGTTCTCGCCGGAGGATGCGAAACGGCTGATCCGGGATTTTCTGGCGCGGGCTTTTCCCGACCATTTCGGCCCCTTGGTCAAGCGGCCGTGATCCGGTCTCAGGAAAGATCGAACGTCGTGCCGGAGAAGGCTTCGGCGGCGAAGGTGACGTTGCTCTGGTTCATCTTGGCGGAATAGCCGAGGCCGGCGAGCGAGAGGAACATGACTGCCAGGATCAGACGGGGAAGTTGATTGACGACCATTTTCTTTCTCCTTTGTTCCGCGCCTTTGGCGCCTCGTGAACATGGTTGGAGATTAGTCCCCCGTTAACCATGACGATGTGCGCTCCGTCACACGCCGAAAATCGCGTCGCGGCTCACGCCTGCGTTCCGCCTCGGACAAGGCGGCGCGCTGCGTCGGCGGCGGCGGATGAGGGCTGGTTCGCCCGGCAGGAGGGGAATGGGTTTCACAACGGGAAGAGCCGGCGGCGCGGCCGGCCCGGGATCATGCCGTGATCAGCAGGTCGACGATGATTCCGGCGAAGCTCTCGGCGACGAGCTCGGCGCCGGCTCCGGCAACGATGGCGGAATAGCAGAGGCCGGCGGCCGAGACCAGCAGCGCTGCCATGACAGGGCGGGAAAACGGGTTGGCCTGCATCGTGTCTCTCCTCGTTCAGGGCCGCACGGGCCGTCGTGAACATGTCGGGAGATTAGCCGTTCATTAACCATGACCCTGTGCAGGGCGTCACATCCCGAAAACCCCGGCGTCCTGCATCGCCGCTTGCCGTTCGGCCGGTCCGGACGTCGACAATCCGTCGAAAATCAGGTCCCGCAGCCGGATCGCCAGCGGGCTTAGAGTGTGGGTCTTCAGGGAAATCAGGTGATACGGGTTGATGATGATCGGCTCTTCGAGGTCGAGCGCGACGAAGCGGCCATCCGCGCCGGCCGGGGCGACGAGGTCGGCCACCTCGCGCGTGATCGGCGCGATGGCGTCCGTCGAATCCAGGTAACCGATCATCACCAGCAGCGATGTCGTGTTGACTATCTCCGAGGGCAGCGAAATGCCCGACGAATAGAAGACCTCCTCGACCGCCTGGCGCATCGGCGTGTGGGGCGCCTGGATGACCCACTCCCAGCCTTCCAGATCCTCCGGCTTCAACGGGCCCAGTTGCGTCAGCGGATGGTCCCGCCGGACCAGGATGCGGATCACCTCGACCCGGCCCCGCTTCACCGCGAATTGCCGCGGGTCGGTCCCGGGCGGAATGCGTGACAGGACGAAATCGTACTCGCCATGCAGCAGCCGGTCGATCAAGACGTCGCTCGGCGCGACATCGACATGGATGTCGGCGCCGGCCGTGACCTTCTTCAGGTTCTGGATGGCCGGAACCACGAAACCGACCGCGCCCCCCGTCACCGATCCGACCCTGACCGTCCCGGCGCGGCCGGACACCGCGGCGCCCGTTTCGGTCAGCGTCTGGTCGAGGCTGCGCAGCAGGCTGTTGGCGTTGCGCGCCAGCGTTTCCCCGATCGGCGTCGGCGTCATGCCCTTCGGGTGGCGGACGAACAGCGCGGCCCCGATCACGGTCTCGAGCCGGGCCAGCAGGCGTGACGCGGCGGGCTGCGTGACGGCGAGCCGCTCGGCGGCGAGCGCCAGCTGTCCGGTATCGGCAATGGCCTGCACCAGCCGGAAGTCCCGCAATTGCAATCGGTTCGCGAGGTTTTGCATGAACTGCATATCAATTCTGGTATGCAGATTGTCAATCTAATTAATTGATAGGCAAGCAGGAGCGGCATTAGCTTGGCGTCCGGGTCTGAAACACCCGTCACCGGACCGTCAGCGAGGAGGAATTGCTGACGGCGACGTCGCTTCTCTGGGAGGAATTCATGAGGAAACTGGTTTCCCTGCTGACCGCGCTTGCCTTTGGCGCGGTTACATTCGCCGTTCCGGCGCTGGCACAGGACAAGGGCACGATCGGCATCGCCATGCCGACGAAATCGTCCGCGCGCTGGATCTCGGACGGCAATTCGATGGTCAAGCAGTTCGAGGACGCCGGCTACAGCGCCGATCTTCAATATGCCGAGGATGACATCCCGAACCAGCTCGCGCAGATCGAGAACATGATCACCAAGGAGGTCGATGCGCTGGTGATCGCCGCCATCGACGGCACGACTCTGTCCAACGCGCTTGCCAACGCCGCGGCGCTCGGCATTCCGGTCATCGCCTATGACCGGCTGATCCGCGACAGCCCGGATGTCGACTATTACGCCACCTTCGACAATTTCAAGGTCGGCGTGCAACAGGCCAATTCGCTGGTCGCTGGCCTCGAGGAACGGTTCCCGGATGTCAGCCCGTGGAATGTGGAACTGTTCGGCGGCTCGCCCGACGATAACAACGCCTATTTCTTCTACAATGGCGGGATGAGCGTGCTTCAGCCGCTGATCGACGACGGCAAGATCAACATCGTCTCCGGCCAGATGGGCATGGACACGGTCGGCACGCTGCGCTGGGACGGCGCGGTCGCGCAGGCTCGCATGGATAATCTCCTGTCCGCGCATTACACCGACACCCAGCTCCACGGCGTACTGTCGCCCTATGACGGCCTGTCGATCGGCATCCTGTCCTCGCTGAAAGGCGTCGGTTACGGGTCCGGCGACCAGCAAATGCCGATCGTGACCGGGCAGGACGCCGAAGTCCCGTCGGTGAAGTCGATCCTCGCCGGCGAGCAATATTCGACCGTCTTCAAGGATACGCGCGAACTGGCCCGCGTCACCGTCGGCATGGTCGATTCCCTGCTGCAGGGCGGCGAGCCGGAGATCAACGACACCGAGACCTATGACAACGGCGTCAAGG
This sequence comes from Ahrensia sp., assembly GCA_002698425.1. The sequence continues at coordinate 118,214 of NZXU01000096.1, forward strand.
TTGTGCCGTCCTATCTGCTCGAGCCGGTCTCGGTCGACGCTTCCAACTGGGAGGACGTCCTGGTGGGAAGCGGTTACTACACGATGGATCAGATCAAGTAGTTCCCTCCCCGACCGAGCATGCTCCTTCCCGCCATGCCGAGGCGGGGAGGAGCGCAACCCGCCAACCTGTCGAGTAGACGCGTGTCATGAGCACCCTTCTTGAAATGCGCGAGATCACCAAGGAGTTTCCCGGCGTCCGGGCGCTCGACCGGGTGAGCGTCGCCGTGAAGCAGGGCGAGATCCATGCGATCTGCGGTGAGAACGGCGCCGGCAAGTCGACCCTGATGAAGGTTCTGTCGGGCGTTTATCCTGCCGGCAGCTACGAAGGCGAGATCGTCTATGAAGGCGAGCCGGTCGCCTTTCGCGACATTCGCGACAGCGAAGCCCGCGGCATCATCATCATTCACCAGGAACTGGCGCTCGTGCCGCAGCTTTCCGTCGCCGAGAACATCTTTCTCGGCAATGAACGCGCGGCGCGCGGCGTCATCGACTGGCACGAGACCAACAAGCGCACCGAAGCCCTGCTCGCCAAGGTCGGGCTCAGGGAGCCGCCGACCGTCAAGGTCGACAGCCTCGGCGTCGGCAAGCAGCAGCTCGTCGAGATCGCCAAGGCGCTGTCGAAGGACGTCAAGCTCCTGATCCTCGACGAGCCGACCGCCGCCCTGCAGGAAAACGACAGCCGCAAGCTGCTCGACCTGATGCTCGAATTGAAGGCGCAGGGCGTTACCTGCATCATCATTTCCCACAAGCTCGGCGAGGTCCGCTATGTCGCCGACACGGTGACCGTGATCCGCGACGGAACGACCGTTTCGACGCTGGATGCACGCCAGGACCTCAGCGAGGACCGAATCGTCCGCGACATGGTCGGACGCGACATGACCCATCGCTTTCCCGAGCATGCGCGCTCGCCGGGCGACATGCTGCTCGAGGTCGAGGACTGGAGCGTCTGGCACCCCGAACATGCGGAACGCCGCGTCATCAGGGATGCCTGTTTCACTGTGCGCGCCGGCGAGGTCGTCGGGATCGCCGGCCTCATGGGCTCCGGCCGCACCGAGCTCGCCATGTCCATCTTTGGCCGCAGCTATGGCCGCAATATCTCCGGGGAAATCCGGCTGCGCGGCAAGCCGATCGACGTCAGTACGGTTCCCCGCGCCATCGATGCCGGGCTCTCCTATGTCACGGAGGATCGCAAGTCGCTCGGCCTCGTGCTGGACGAGACGGTCCGCTTCAACACCACTTTGGCCAATCTCCCCGGCGTCTCGTCCGGCGGCATTCTCAACCGCAACGAGGAAACGCGCGTCGCCGAGAAATACCGCGATGCGCTCGCGATCCGCACGCCGACCGTTTTCCAGAAAGTGGTCAACCTGTCCGGCGGCAACCAGCAGAAGGTGGTGCTCGCCAAATGGCTGAACACGGCGCCCGACGTGCTGATCCTGGACGAACCTACGCGCGGCATCGATGTCGGCGCGAAATACGAGATCTACACGATCATCAACGAACTCGCCGCCGAGGGAAAAGGCGTGGTGATGATCTCGTCGGAAATGCCCGAACTGATCGGCATGTGCGACCGGATCTTCGTGATGAACGAAGGCGCGCTGGTCGGCGAACTCGCCGCCGCAGAGGCCAGCCAGGAGCGGATCATGTCGCTCATCGTCAATGAATAGGGAGGAAGGCGTGACCTTGGTTCAAGGCGGGGACGTCACCGAAAAATCCGATCGGCCGGCAAAGAGCATCGGCGACTATCTCTCGTCGCATCTGCGCGAATACGGGCTCCTCTTCGCGCTGATCGCCATTATGGCGTTCTTCCAGATCGTCACCGACGGCACCCTGTTGCGCGCGGTCAACGTCACCAATCTGCTGCTGCAGAACAGCTATATCGTCATCATGGCGCTCGGCATGCTTGTCGTCATCGTGTCCGGCAATATCGACCTGTCGGTCGGCTCGGTCATGGGCTTCATCGGCGCGCTGGCAGCCGTGATGATCGTCCATTGGGAACAGTCGGTCTTCGTCACCGTCGTGGCGTGCCTTGTCACCGGCGCGTTGATCGGCGCCGCGCAGGGCTACTGGATCGCCTATTGGAAGATACCCTCCTTCATCGTCACGCTCGCCGGGATGCTGGTCTTCCGGGGCCTGTCGCTCTGGCTTCTCGAAGGCCAGTCGGTCGGGCCGTTCCCGCGCGAATTCCAGGTCATCGCCAACGGCTTCGTTCCCGACATCTTTCCCGCGGGGGTGGGTGAAGCGCTGGCCGGCCTCTTCGATGTCCGCAGGCTGAACGTCCTGGCGCTCGGCTTCGGCATCGTTGCGGCGGCCTCGCTGGTCTGGATCGGCCTGCGCCAGCGCGCCCGCAACCGCTCCTATGGCATCGTCGACGAGCCGCGCAGCTTCTTCATCGCCCGCAACGCCATCATCGCCGCCGCGATCGTCTTCATCACCTACAAGCTGTCGACCTTCCGCGGCCTGCCCAATGTGCTGCTGACCATGGGCGTCCTGACGATCATCTACGCCTTCCTGACGCAGAACACCGTGATCGGGCGCAGGGTCTATGCGCTCGGCGGCAACGCCAAGGCGGCGAAGCTCTCCGGCATCAAGACCGAGCGGCTGACCTTCCTCGCCTTCGTCAATATGGGCATTCTCGCGGCCGCGGCGGGTCTCGTCTTCGCCGCGCGGCTCAACACCGCGACCCCGAAAGCGGGCTTCGCGCTCGAACTTGACGTCATCGCCGCGGTCTTCATCGGCGGCGCCTCCATGTCGGGCGGCGTCGGCACGATCGTCGGCGCGGTGGTCGGCGCGTTCCTGATGGGCGTCCTCAACAACGGCATGTCGATCATGGGCATCGGCATCGACTACCAGCAGATGATCAAGGGCCTCGTGCTGCTCGCCGCCGTCGTCTTCGATGTCTACAACAAGCAGAAGCAGGGCTGACACGGATATGAGCTTCACGCCGGCCAAATGGCCCCGCAGGCTTCGTTCGCAGGAATGGTTCGGCGGCACCGGCCGCGACCAGATCTACCATCGCGGCTGGATGAAGAACCAGGGCTTCCCGCACGACCTGTTCGACGGACGCCCGGTGATCGGCATCCTCAACACCTGGTCCGAGCTGACGCCCTGCAACGCCCATCTGCGCGATCTCGCCGAACGCGTGAAACACGGTATCTACGAGGCCGGTGGCTTCCCGGTCGAGGTTCCCGTTTTCTCGGCGGCCGAAAGTTCGTTTCGGCCGACCGCGATGATGTTCCGCAACCTCGCCGCCATGGCGGTGGAGGAGGCGATGCGCGGACAGCCGATGGACGGCGCCGTTCTGCTGGTCGGCTGCGACAAGACCACGCCGAGCCTGATGATGGGCGCGGCGTCGACCGACCTGCCTTCGATCGTCGTGACCGGCGGGCCGATGCTGAACGGCTATTTTCGCGGCGAACGCGTCGGATCGGGCACGCATCTGTGGAAGTTTTCCGAAGCCGTGAAGGCAGGCGAAATGACGGCGGAGGATTTCCTCGAGGCCGAAGCCTCGATGTCCCGCTCGCCCGGTTCCTGCAACACGATGGGAACGGCGTCCTCGATGGCGTCGATGGCCGAAGCGCTCGGCATGGCCTTGTCGGGCAACGCCGCGATCCCCGCCGTCGACAGCCGCCGCCGCATGATGGCGCAGCTTTCCGGTCGCCGGATCGTGCAGATGGTCAAGGACGACCTGAAGCCCTCCGACGTGATGACGAAACAGGCCTTCGAGAACGCGATCCGCACCAATGGCGCGATCGGCGGCTCCACCAACGCGGTCATCCACCTGCTGGCGATCGCCGGCCGCGTCGGCGTCGACCTGACGCTGGACGACTGGGACCGCTGCGGCCGCGACGTGGCGACCATCGTCAACCTGATGCCGTCGGGCGAATATCTGATGGAGGAGTTCTTCTATGCCGGCGGCCTGCCGGTCGTGTTGAAACGTCTGGGCGAGGCCGGCCTGCTGCACAGGCAAGCGCTGACCGTCTCCGGCGGGGCGATCTGGGACCAGGTGAAGGACGTCGTGAACCACAACGAGGACGTCATCCTCCCGGTCGACAAGGCGCTGACCCAACAGGGCGGCATCGCGGTCCTCAGGGGCAATCTCGCCCCCAACGGCGCCGTCATCAAACCCTCCGCCGCCTCGCCCCATCTGCTGCAGCACCGCGGCCGCGCCGTCGTCTTCGACAACATCGACGACTACAAATCCCGCATCAACACCGACACCCTCGACGTCGACGAGACCTGCATTCTCGTTTTGAAGAATTGCGGGCCGAAAGGCTATCCCGGCATGGCCGAGGTCGGGAACATGGGACTGCCGCCGAAGATCCTGAAGAAGGGTATCACCGACATGATCCGGATCTCGGATGCGCGCATGTCGGGCACCGCCTATGGCACGGTGATCCTGCATACCTCGCCCGAGGCGGCGACCGGCGGTCCGCTGGCGGCGGTCCGCAACGGCGACATGATCGAACTCGACGTGCCGGCGCGGCGGATTCACCTCGACATTTCGGACGAGGAGATGGCAGAGCGTCTGGCGCAGTGGACAGCGCCGGCGGACGCGCCCTCTTCCGGATACGCATGGCTGCACCAGACCCATGTTCAGGGCGCGGATACCGGCGCCGACCTCGACTTCCTGAGAGGCAGCCGCGGCGCGCCGGTCGGAAGGGATTCGCACTGATGAGCATGAAAATCGCCCTTGTCGGGATCGGGAAGATCGCGCGCGACCAGCATGTGCCGTCGATCGCGGCATCGCCCGATTGGGAGCTTGCCGCCACCGTGTCGCGGCACGGCGGCATCGATGGCGTCGAGGCGTTCACGGATCTGGATACGCTTCTCGAGAGGCGCCCGGATATAGAAATCGTCTCGCTCTGCCTGCCGCCGGTCCCGCGCTTCGCCTATGCCGCCGCCGCGCTGAAGGCCGGCCGCCATGTCATGCTCGAAAAGCCGCCTGGCGCGACGCTTTCCGAATGCCAGGCCCTCGAAGCGATGGCGCGCGATGCGGGCGTCTCGATCTACGCGACCTGGCATTCGCGGGAGGCGGCGCAGGTCTCCGCGGCCAAAGCGTGGTTGTGCGACAAGCGCCTGCGCGCGTTGACGGTCACCTGGAAGGAGGATGTGCGCCGCTGGCATCCGGGTCAGGAGTGGATTTGGCGGGCCGGCGGGCTCGGCGTGTTCGATCCCGGCATCAATGCTCTCTCCATCGTCACGGAGATCCTGCCCGACCCGGTCCACTTGACCGCCGCAACGCTGGAGTTCCCGGAAAATCGGGAAACGCCGATAGCGGCCTCGCTGACATTCGCCCACCTGCACGGCGCCGAGATGTCGGCCGTGTTCGACTGGCGTCAGGACGGCGACCAGATCTGGACGATCGAAGCGGTGACCGACGCCGGAACGTTGCTGCTCGCCGACGGCGGAGCCCGTCTTGCCATTGATGGCGCGATCCAGGCCGAGACCGATGCGGACGGAAACCCGCTGCAGGGTGAATACCCCCGTCTCTACGCGAAGATGGCCGACCTGGTGCGCAAGGGTGGGATCGACATGGACCTCTCCCCGATGACCCACGTGGCTGACGCCTTCCTACTCGGCCACCGCATCACGGTCGAGCCGTTCAACGAATAGAAGGACCTGACGATGAAGCAGCCCCTCGCCGGAATCCTGCCGGTGGCGCCGACCCCCTTTCACGCCGATGGCAGCGTCGACGAAGACGGCATGCGTCGCGTCATCGATTGCATGATCGATCAGGACGTCGACGCGATCTGCATCCTCGCCAACTATTCCGAGCAGTTCCTGCTGGCGGACGAGGAGCGCGCGCTGCTCATGCGCATCAGCCTCGAGCACGCCGCCGGTCGCGTGCCGGTTATCGTCACCATCAGCCATTTCTGGACCGACCTCGTCGCGCGCCGCGCGATGGATGCGGAAGCCATGGGTGCCGCGATGGTGATGATGATGCCGCCCTATCACGGCACCGGTCTGCAAGCCGCGCCGCAGGGCACTTTCGAGCATTTCAAGGCCGTCAATGACGCGATCTCGATCCCGATCATGGTTCAGGACGCGCCGCTGTCCGGGGTCAAACTGACGGTCGATCTGCTCGCCCGCATGGCGCGCGAGCTGGAGAATGTCTCCTATTTCAAGATTGAGTGCCCCTTCGCCGCCGACAAGCTGGCGGCGTTGATCGAGGCGGCCGGCGACCATATCAAAGGACCGTTCGACGGCGAGGAAGCGGTCACGCTGCTCGCCGACCTGGATGCCGGCGCGACGGGTACGATGACCTCGGCGATGTTCCCGGAAAAGATCCGGCCCATCGTTTCCGAATACCGCGCGGGCAATCTCGACGCCGCGCTCAATCGATGGAAACTCTGCCTGCCGCTGATCAACCATGAAAACCGGCAATGCGGCCTCCGCGCCGCCAAGACCATCTTCATGGAAGGCGGGGTGATCGGCAGCGATATGGTCCGGCATCCCCTGAAGCCGATGTCGCAACGCACGCGCACCCGCCTGCTGGATCTCGCACGCGATCTCGATGTGCTCGCCTTGAACTGGGGCAAGTAGAAAGGATGGCGCGGCCGTGACGATTGCCAAGGCGACAACGCAAAAGCTTCCCGCCGACCGATGCGAGCTCGGCGAAGGGCCGGGTTACGATCCGCGAACCGACACCGCATGGTGGTTCGATATCGTCGGCCGCAAGCTTTTCGAACATCGCTTCGCGACAGCCCGGACGATTGCACACGATCTTCCGCGCATGGCCTCCGTCGTGTCCGCAACCGATGACGGGCGGCAATTACTCGCCATGGAGGACGGGTTATATCTTCGGGAATTGTCCGATGGCGCATTGGCGCTGCTAGCGCCCTTGGAGGCGGACAATCCCGTTACGCGCTCCAACGACGGACGCGTCCATCCGTCCGGCAAACTTTGGATCGGCACCATGGGCAGGAATGCCGAATGGCAGGCCGGTACGATCTACTGGTTCGACGGCGCGGAACTCCGCCCGCTTTTCCGCAAAATCACCATTCCGAACTCCATCTGCTTTTCGCCGGACGGCCGCACCGGCTATTTCGCCGATACGAGCCTCAACACCGTGTGGCGGATCGCGCTCGATGCGAAAACCGGATTGCCGACGGGCGAGCCGGGAGTGTTTCTCGGCGAAAAGGATCTGCCGCTCGGCGGCCATTTCGACGGATCCGTCACCGATGCCGACGGCAATCTTTGGAACGCGGCTTGGGGCGGCGGCGCCGTTACCGGTTACGCGCCCGACGGCCGGATCCTGCGCACCTATGAGGTTCCGGCCGCACGGACCAGTTGTCCGGCCTTTGTCGGCGCCGGCCTTGACCGGCTCCTCGTCACCACCGCCTGGCAGGGCCTCGACGCTGCAGCGCGCGCCTCCGATCCCGGCGCCGGCTTCACCTATGTCATCGATGGCGGCTTTGCCGGCCGGGCCGACCCGCCTTTCACAATGCCGCCACGAAACCACACCGAATGACCGAAGGACATGACATGCTTTCAGGCAACCATCTCATAGCAGGCGACTGGGTATCGGGGGAGGCGCGGTTTTCGTCGGAACCTGCGCATGGCGATGCGCATGA
>NZXU01000097.1 GCA_002698425.1 Ahrensia sp.
CTCCTTCCCGGTGGCCTTGTCCTTGGCCGAGACGTTGACGATGCCGTTGGCGTCAATGTCAAACGTCACCTCGATCTGGGGGAAGCCGCGAGGGGCGGGAGGGATACCAACGAGGTCGAAGTTGCCAAGGATCTTGTTGTCGGCCGCCATCTCGCGCTCGCCCTGAGCAACGCGGATCGTCACGGCGTTCTGGTTGTCCTCGGCCGTCGAGAATGTCTGCGACTTCTTGGTCGGGATCGTGGTGTTGCGGTCGATCAGGCGAGTAAACACGCCACCCAGCGTCTCGATGCCGAGCGACAGCGGGGTCACGTCGAGCAGCAGCACGTCCTTGACGTCGCCCTGCAGCACGCCGGCCTGGATGGCGGCGCCGAGCGCGACGACCTCATCCGGGTTGACGCCCTTGTGGGGTTCCTTGCCGAAGAAGGACTTCACCGTCTCCTGGACCTTGGGCATGCGGGTCATGCCGCCGACGAGGACGACTTCGTCGATCTCGCCCGCCTTCATGCCGGCATCCTTGAGAGCGGCCTTCATCGGCTCGATCGTGCGCTTGACGAGATCCTCGACAAGGCTCTCGAACTTGGCGCGCGTCAGCTTCATGGTCAGGTGCTTGGGACCGGACGCGTCGGCGGTGATGAAGGGCAGGTTGATCTCGGTCTGCGACCCGGAGGACAGCTCGATCTTCGCCTTCTCGGCAGCTTCCTTGAGGCGCTGAAGGGCGAGCTTGTCGTTCTTCAGGTCGATGCCCTGATCCTTCTTGAACTCGTTGGCCAGATATTCGACCAGGCGCATGTCGAAATCCTCGCCGCCGAGGAAGGTGTCACCGTTGGTCGACTTCACCTCGAAGACGCCATCGCCGATTTCGAGGACGGACACGTCGAAGGTGCCGCCGCCAAGGTCGTAGACGGCGATCGTCTTGCCGTCCGTCTTGTCGAGACCGTAGGCGAGCGCGGCAGCGGTCGGCTCGTTGATGATGCGCAGAACTTCAAGCCCGGCGATTTTGCCGGCGTCCTTGGTGGCCTGACGCTGGGCGTCGTTGAAGTAGGCGGGGACGGTGATGACGGCCTGGGAGACGGTCTCGCCGAGATAGGCTTCGGCGGTTTCCTTCATCTTCTGAAGGATCATGGCCGAGATCTGGCTGGGCGACTGTTTCTTGCCGCCGGCGTCGATCCAGGCGTCGCCATTGTCGCCCTGGACAATCTTGTAGGGCACAAGCTTCTTGTCCTTCGCCGTGACCGGATCGTCATAGCGGCGGCCAATCAGGCGCTTGATCGCAAAAAGGGTGTTTTCAGGGTTCGTGACCGCCTGGCGCTTGGCCGGCTGGCCGACGAGACGTTCGCCGTCGTCGGTGAACGCAACCATGGACGGCGTCGTGCGCGCGCCCTCGGAGTTCTCGATGACCTTGGCGTCCTTGCCATCCATGACGGCGACGCAGGAGTTGGTCGTTCCAAGGTCGATACCGATAACTTTTGCCATTTCAAAACCTCTCCTAAGCAGACCGCCCGGACCCGTTCCGGCATTCCTTACAGCGGTCCCTGTTTCCGGATTATCATTCGCCGCCACAAGCCCTGCGGCGGCGTTGCGGCGTATATAAGAAGCTGTTTTTGACCCTGCAAGACTGCCCATGCGGTGAAATCCGGGCGACACACCGGAAAATTCTCCACATTTTCAGTTGGCGGAGCGGCCGAAGCCTCTCTCCACCAGGCCTTGCACACCCGGCAGCGACGGTCAGCCGGGGACTTTTTCGACGGCGAAGCAAGCGATTGCCGGAGAGGAAACCCGCAGCAGGGAAGTAGAGGACCCGGCAACGGCAGTTTCGCGCAAGGAAAAACCGTCATCTTCTTGTCAAAGAGATGAACTGGCGGGGCTCAACTGCAAGCATGACAGCCCATTTCCATACCGCCGACCCGACACGGCGCCCGGCAGACGCGACCGCCTCACCCGGCCTGGCTGCAGAAACCCGGCCCGCGCAACCAACCGGCCCGACGCTGACCCAGCAACAGGCGAACGACGTCTTCGCCCTCTACTCGGAACGCCGCTACGAAGAAGCGCTTCAAAAGACGCGGGCGCTGATCGCGCTGCATCACAATCTTCCGCTTCTCCACAATCTTGCCGGCGCGATCCACAATGCGCTGGGCCAGAGCCACCAGGCGATCGGCTGTTTCCGCCGGGCGATCGCGCTGCAGCCGGAGCGGGCGGAGGCCCACAACAATCTCGGCGAGGCGCTGACCCGGATCGGCCGCCACGAGGATGCGATCACCTGCCTGGCGCAGGCCACGACGCTCAAACCCGATTTCTCCGAAGCGCATCACAATCTCGGCGTCGCGCTCGCGGCGCTCGGCCGCCACAGGGAGGCGATCGGCAGCTTCCTGCGCGCCACCGATCTGAGGCCGCGCTATGCGGCGGCGCTGAACGGTCTCGGCGAGGCGCTGCTTCGCTGCGGAGAGCCCGACGAGGCGGAAGAGAGTTTTCGCGCGGCGATCGTCGCCAAGCCCGACTTCGTCGAGGCGCACGCCAATCTCGGACGCGTGCTGACCACGCTCGGGCGGGCGCGGGAGGGCGCCGAGGCCTGCCATCGCGCGCTGGCGCTCGATTCCGACCACATCCCCGGCTTTCTCCATCTTGCCTCGGCTCTCGACTGGCTCGACGAGACCTATGCCGCGACCGCCTGTATCGACCATGTGATCAAGCGCCAGCCGGCCAATGTCGACGCGCATGAGGTGCTTTGCACGATCCTGGAACGGCGCGGCCGGACCGACGATCTGCGCAAGGCGCTGTCGCAGGCGCGGCGGCAATGCGGCGAGACCGACCCGCGCATCCAGTTCCGCATCGCCCAGCAGGCCCATCGCGACGGCGACACGGCGACGGCCGAGCGATTCCTTGGGAAACTTCGCGAGGAGGACAAGGCCGCAAGGCTCGCGAAAGCACGATCGTGTCTCGTCGACGCGATCGCGCGCAAGGCAGGTGCGCAGTCGATCGATTGACCGGCGGGGAAACCGGCGGCCGAACGGGGAGCACATGACCATCCAGATTACCTCCGTCGACCAGGCGCTGCGCAAGGCGAAGTCGCTCGCCAGGAAAGGCGCGAGCGGAGAAGCCGAGACGCTGTTGCGCGCGCTGCTGGAGCGGTATCCGGACAACAAGCGGGCCATCGAAACCCTGCAGTCGATCGCCGCGCCGCAGGTTTCCAGACGCCGCACGCCCGAGCAGATGAAGGCCGATATCCGGGCGCTGGCGGTGCTTTACAAGCAGGGCCGCCACAAGGATGTCGTCACGCAGGGACCCGCCCTCGTCGCGCAATATCCGAAGAGCGCGGTGTTGCATAACATCGTCGGCGCGAGCCTGACGGCGCTGGAACAGTTCGCGGCGGCGGCGGAGAGTTTTCGCGAGGCGGCGCGGCTGGAGCCGGCCTCGGCCGAACACTGGAACAATCTCGGGCAGGCGCTGAATGCGCTCGGTCGCGTTGACGAGGCGGCGGCCAGCCTGAAGAAGGCGGTGGGGCTGAAGCCGAATTTCGCCGACGCGCTGAGCAATCTTGGTTACGCGCTGACCCAGTGCAACCGCAACGACGAGGCGGTCACCTATCTCGAGCGCGCCGTTGCGATCAAACCGGACCATCCCGAAGCGCTGAACAATCTCGCCATCGCCCGTTACGATCTCGGGCAGACGGGCGAGGCGCTCGCCTGTTACGAAAGGGCGCTGGCGGCGCGGCCGCATTACGCCGATTGCTGGCGCAACTATGCGGCGCTGAAGCGGTTCACGGCGGACGATCCGGCCATCGCCAAACTGGAGCGGGCGCTGGCGGCGGCGACCGGCGCCGGGGACCGGATGGCGCTCGGCCTGGCGCTGGCCAAGGCCTATGACGATATCGGCGACACGGACCGGGCCTTCGAGCAGTTCGCGCGCGGCAACATGCTGGCGCGGCAGCGTTTCGCCGATCCGATGCGCGAGCATCGCGAAATGTTCGTGACGCTGCGCGCGATCTTCGAGGACGGCGTGCCGGAGCCGGTGACGACGCCCGTCGCGGCCAAACGCCCGATCTTCGTCGTCGGCATGCCGCGTTCGGGCACGTCGCTGGTCGAGCAGATCCTCGCCAGCCATCCCGATGTCCATGGCGGGGGCGAAATGCAGGCGATGCGCGTCGCCATGGCCCCGGCAGCAGCGGAGCGACGAACGGACAGGCAGGCGATCGAGGGCGTGCGTGCGCGCTACCTCGCCGCCCTCGACGCGCTGGGCGCGGAAGAGCCGGTAATCGTCGACAAGATGCCGCAGAACTTCCGCTGGATCGGCTATATCGCCGCGGCCCTGCCCGAAGCGACGATCATCCACACAAGGCGCGATCCCGTCGCCGTCGGGTGGTCGATCTACCGGACCTTCTTTCCCGCCAAGGGGCTGGAGTTCACCTTCAATCTCGCCGACATCGCGGAGTATTACCGGCTCTACGAGGATCTGATGGCGTTCTGGGCCGAGCGACTGCCGGGCCGCATCGTCGATCTCGACTACGATGCGCTGACCGAAAACCAGGAGCAGGAAACCCGCAGGCTGCTGGAGCAGTGCGGGCTCCCCTTCGACGCGGCGTGTTTATCCCCGCACGAGACGAAGCGGGCGGTGCGCACGGCGAGCGCCGCGCAGGTGCGCGAAAAGATCTATACGGGCAGTTCGGAAGCCTGGCGCAAATATGAAAAGCATCTCGGCCCGCTGATCGAGGCGCTTCACTCTAGTTAGCGCCCCATGATGATATCGATCAGCGTCTTGGAATCGCTGCTTTCGCCGACGCCGACCTTCGGTCTAGGACCGCCGGTGGACGAGGTCGTGGTGCCGTCGGCATTGGACGGCAAGGCATCGCGGCGGACCTGCTCGCCGCCGACACCGGCGGGCGGGCGCGGAGCGTCGGCGGGGCGGGCGACCGGGGTGACGACGCGGCCGAGCGTTCCGGGCAATGGCGCGGCGGGCACGCCCTGATGCGCCTTGACCATGAAGGCTTTCCAGGCACGCGCCGGCAGCGAACCGCCGGTGACCTTGTTGGTGGGCGTGCCGTCGTCATTGCCGAACCAGACGCCCGTCGTCAGATTGGCGGTATAGCCGACGAACCAGGCGTCGCGGGACTTTTGGCTGGTGCCTGTCTTGCCGGCGGCGGGATGATCGAAACCGGCGGCGCGAGCCGTACCCTCGGTCACGGTTTTCGACATCATCCGGTTCATCATGCCGGCGACCCCCGGCGAGATGGCCCGCGCCATGTTGTCGGTCGAATGTTCGTAGAGCACGTCGCCGTCGAGCGTAGTGACTCGGCGGATGAGGTAAGGTTTGGCGCGATAGCCGCCATTGGCGAAGGGCACATAGGCCGAGGTCAGCTCCATCAAGGTGACCTCTGAGGTTCCGAGGGCCAGCGAGGCGTTGGGCTCCAGCTCCGAGACGATTCCCATGCGGTGCGCCGTCTTGACGACATTGCCTGCGCCGACCTCCATGATCAGTTGCGCGGCGACCGAGTTGAGCGATTTCGCCAGCGCGGTCTCGAGCGTGACCTTGCCGTAATATTTGCCGCCATAGTTCTCGGGCGTCCATTTGCCGATCTTGATCGGGGCGTCGTTGCGCACGGATTCCGGCGTGCGGCCCTGTTCCAGCGCGGTCACATAGACGAAGGGCTTGAAAGCCGAGCCCGGCTGGCGCTTCGCCTCGGTGGAGCGGTCGAATTGCGAATTGGCGTAGTCGTAACCGCCGACCATGGCGCGCACCGCGCCGGTATTGTCGATCGAGACCAGCGCGCCCTGCCCGACATGCTTCTTCTTGCCTTCCTCGGCGATCAGGTCGCGGATGGCGTTCTCGCCGAATTTCTGCAGGACGAGATCGACGGTGGTGTCGACGATCACATCCTTGCGGACATCGCCGATCAGGTCGGGAAGCTCCTCCATGACGGCGTCGGCGACATAATGCTGCGAGCCGGTCCAGTAGGCGGCGGCGCGCGTGGCGGGACGGGTCATCGCGGCGGTCATCTCGGTGTCGGAGACCATGCCCTGGTCGCGCATGGCGGCGAGGACCAGCTTCGAGCGCTCCTCGGCGAGATGCGGATTGCGGGCCGGCGACAGGCGCGACGGGGCCTTCAGGAGGCCGGCGAGAAGCGCCGCCTCGGGCAGTGTCACGTCACGCGCGGACTTGTTGAAATAGCGCCGTGACGCGGCCTCGACCCCGTAGGAACCGGAGCCGAAATACATCCGGTTGAGATACATTTCAAGGATCTGGTCCTTAGAGTATTTGTGCTCCAGCCACAGCGCCAGCAGCACTTCCTGCACCTTGCGGCCGACGGTGCGGTCCGGCGACAGGAACAGGTTCTTGGCGAGCTGCTGGGTGAGCGTCGAGCCGCCCTGGACGAGGCGGCCTGAGGTGATGTTGGTCACCATGGCGCGGGCGAGACCGATCGGGTCGACGCCGAAATGCGAATAGAAGCGCTTGTCCTCGATGGCGATGACCGCCTGCGGAATGTAGGGCGACATCTCGTGGATGCCGAGCGCCTCGCCGCCGGTGGCGCCGCGATTGGCGATCAGCGAGCCGTCGACGGCGACGATCTTGACGTTTGGCGGCCGGTCCGGGATCTCCCAGGAGGTGGCGGACGGCATCTGCGCGCCATACCAGGCGACGACGCCGGCGACGGCGATGCCGCCCCAGATGCACAGGATGAAGCTCCAGTAGATCGTGCCGCCGATCAGGCCGGTGAGACCGAGGCGGACCCGGCGCGAGCGGGCCGTCTTCTTCTTCGACTTGCGGGCCGAGGATGACTTGCGCTTCGCCGCCGGCTTCTTGCGCGGCGGGGCCGCCCGGTCGTCGTCGGTCGCCGAAAGACCGGAGCCACGCTTCTTTCGCGGCGCGTCGTCGAAACGCGGTTCGACGCGCTTTTTCGGATTCTTTCGGCTGGCCATAAGCGGTTTTCGGTCCGTTACGCGATACAAGACGGCGAACTGAACTCTAAATGCGGCGATTTAAGGCGTCGTTAAGAGGGGGTGAACGGGGACGGCAGAATTTTCGAGAAATTCGCCCTTCCCCATGCCTTCACGGCACGCGCGCCGGCAAACAGGCCCCGCGAAACGTTGGCCGCCGGCCGAATTATTGATCGATATCAACGATCTCCGACGGGCCTCCGGATATCCCGAAATCGAGGGTGACAGAACGTTTCGAAGGATTTCCCATGCAGAATATCCGGCGCGCCCTCATCGGCCTACTTCTTGTTCTCACCGCACTGTGGCTCATCGAGGAGCCGACCGTGTTCCAATCCGCGAACCTCTTCGCGCTGCGGACGGTCATGGTGCAATATAGCGGCATCCTCGCCATGGGCGCCATGAGCGTGGCGATGATCCTGGCGTTGCGACCGCGATGGCCGGAGCGCTGGTTCGGCGGTCTCGACAAGATGTACCGGCTACACAAGTGGCTCGGAATCACGGCGCTGGTCGTCTCGGTGGCGCACTGGCTGTGGAGCCAGGGGCCGAAATGGGCGGTGGGCTATGGCTGGATCGCGCGGCCAAACCGCGGCCAACGGCCCGCCATCGACAACCCGATCCAGGAGTTCCTCGCAACGCAGCGCGGAACAGCGGAAGGCCTGGGCGAATGGGCGTTCTACGCGGCGATCGTGCTGATGGTCCTCGCGCTGATCAAGTATTTCCCCTACCACTATTTCTACAAGACCCACCGCCTGCTGGCGGTCGCCTATCTGGTTCTCGTGTATCATTCGGTCATCCTGACGAGTTTCAGCTACTGGACATCGCCGGTTGGCGTGGCGATAGCGGTGCTTCTTGCCTACGGCACATGGGCCGCGATCGTCGTCCTCGTCCGGCGCGTGGGCGTCACGCGGCAGGTGCGCGGCAAGATCGCGGCGATCCAGTACTATCCGGGCGTGCGGACACTGGAGACCGCGATCGACGTGCCCGAGGGCTGGCCCGGCCACAAGCCCGGCCAGTTCGCCTTTGCGACCTCCAACGTGTCGGAAGGGGCGCATCCCTACACGATCGCTTCGGGCTGGGACGCCAGGGAACCGCGGATCACCTTCATCACCAAGGAACTCGGCGACCACACGAGCCACCTGCGCGAGCGGCTCCAGGTCGGTCAGGACATCAAGATCGAAGGCCCCTATGGGTGCTTCACATTCGACGATGCGTGTCCGCGCCAGATCTGGATCGGCGGCGGGATCGGCATCACGCCGTTCGTGGCGCATATGAAGCACATCGCGATACAGCGCGCGGCCGGCAGCGCGGATCGACCGGACCAGTCAGTCGACCTGTTCCACACCACGGCGGACTATGACGAGGATGCGATCCGCAGGCTGACGGAAGATGCACAGGCCGCCGATGTGCGGATGCATGTGCTGGTCGATTCGCGTGACGGTTATCTCACCGGCGAACGCATCCGCGCCGAGGTGCCGGACTGGCGCGAAGCCAGCATCTGGTTCTGCGGCCCGACGGGCTTCGGCGAAGCGCTGCGCAAGGACTTCGCAGCGCAAGGCTTCGATGTCCGGAAACGCTTTCACCAAGAGCTTTTCGCGATGCGGTGACGGTGATGCCCGGCGGCGAGCGTCGCCGGGCAGTTCGTCCTCAAACCGGCGGATCAGCCTGCGGCCAAAGCGGCCAAAATCCGCGCCCAGGAGCGCTGGCCCTTGTGGTAGCTCTTGAGCGCGTATTTCTCGTTGGGCGAATGGATGCGGTCGTCGGCGAGGCCAAAGCCGACAAGGACGGAGTCCATGCCGAGCATGGTCTGGAAATCGCCGACGACGGGGATCGAGCCGCCCATGCCGATCATCACGGCCGGGTTGGACCATTCGTCCGACAGCGCGTCCTTGGCCTTCTGCAGGACGGGGGAATCATAGGGAAGCTGGATGCCCGGCGAGCCGCCATGTTCGTGGAAGGACACGGTGCAGTCGGCGGGGATGCGCGAGCGGACGAATTCGCGGAAATTCTCGCGGATCGCATCCGGGTCCTGCTTGCCGACGAGGCGGAAGGAGACCTTCGCCGAGGCCTTGGCCGCGATGACGGTCTTGAACCCCTCGCCCGTATAACCGCCGATGATGCCGTTGACCTCGGCCGTCGGGCGCGCCCATGTGAGTTCGAGGACGGAACGGCCCTTTTCGCCCGACGGGAGCGCCAGACCGATTTCGCCGAGGAATTTCTCCGCCGTCTGGCCGAGGCCTTCCCACTGGTCGAGTATTTCCTTAGGCGTTTCCTCGACGCCGTCATAGAAATTTGGGATCGTCACCTTGCCGTCGGCGTCATGCATGTCGGCGAGGATCTTCGACAGGATGTGGATCGGATTCGCCGCCGCGCCGCCGAAATAGCCGGAATGAAGGTCGCGGTCGGCGGCCTGGACGGTGATCTCCTCGCCGACGAGGCCGCGCAGGCCCGTCGAGATCGCCGGCGTGTTGGCGTCCCACATGGAGGTGTCGCAGACCAGCGCGAAATCGGCCTTCAGTTCCTCCGCATTCGCGTCGAGAAAGGGCTTCAGCGAGGCCGAACCGGATTCTTCCTCACCCTCGAACAGGATCGTCACCTTGCAGGGCAGGTCGCCATGGATTTCCTTGTAGGCGCGGCAGGCCTCCAGGAAGGTCATCAGCTGGCCCTTGTCGTCGGCGGTGCCGCGGCCGGTGATGATCTTGGCGCCGTCCAGGCCGTTCTTGACGGCCGGCTTGAACGGGTCGGTGTCCCACAATTCGATCGGATCGACCGGCTGCACGTCGTAATGGCCGTAGAAGAGCACATGCGGGGCGCCGGCAGTAGCGCCGTCGTGATGGGCGACGACCATCGGATGGCCGGGCGTGTCGCGCACGGACGCCTCGAAGCCGATGTCGGTCAATTGCGCGACAAGCCATTCGGCCGCCTTGCGGCAATCGGCGGCATAGCCCGGATCGGTGGAAATGGAGGGAATGCGGACAAGTTCGAAGACCCGCATCAGGCTGTCGGCGAGGTTCTCGTCGATACGCTTGAGGACGGGATCGAGTGCCAGGCCGGCGGTCGCGCTGCTCATGAAGTGCCTCCAGGAAGGGAATCGCTCTGTTCACCCGTTCCTGCGCGCAAGCCGCGGCGATGTAAAGACAGCCTTTTCGCAGCGCAAAAATAAAAGCCGCCGTGTGGAGGTCACACACGGCGGCGATGCGAAAAGTTCCAAAAAGTGGCAGCCTGGAGAGGGGGATTAGGCTGCCACCTGTCCGGATCGGCGGGGGACGGGCCTTAGCCGGACATCGGCGAAATGTACCGATTAAGCAAATAATCCATATGAGTGTGGCACAAAAACGGCAGCGATAGCGCCTGTGCAAAAGCCGGATACAATGGGTGATCGGTTAACCCAACGGGTACATAAGTACCGATGGAACGGGCTTTTTCGCTTATACATGCCCGGTCCCGCCGTATTTGCGGCGTTACAGCATGCAAGAACAAGTGAGCGCCCGACCCACGATTTTCCTTGAGGAACAGGGGCCGGCGACGCTTCAAGGGTTCAGAGGATTCGGGCGCGAAAGCGCCCTCGCCGGGATCAATCGGGGACTTTCGACATGTGCGGTATCGCGGGATTCGTAACGAACAGCTTCGACACGCAAGGAGCGGGCACCGACTGGCTCGAACAGCTCAGCGACGAGGTGACCGCCGCACCGGCCGGGCTCGACGCGACCGCGACGCTGCAATCCGCGGTGACGATGCTGCAGGATCGCTTCTCCGAATTGATGTCTTTCGCGACATCGGAAAAGATCGCCTTCGACGCAGGTTTCCGCGCCCGGGTGGCGGCGCTGGCCGACGCTTTCAAGGCGCAGACGGTGGCGCTGACGGATCTATCGAAGAAGGGCCGCACCGATCTCGACCCGCTGATCGAGAGCCTGCGCGACTATGAATGGCAGTTGCGCGAGGAACTGATCGCACAGACCGGCGAGGCGATCGCGCTGATCCCGGCCGATCTCGCAACGCCGTCGGGCCATGCCTCAAAGGTGGCGCTGACGACCGAACATGTGCTGCGCGCGATCGACCGGCTGGAAGTGCGCGGGCGCGACAGCGCCGGCATCGCCGTGCAGATCCAGGTGCCAGGCGACGTCCTCGAGGCGCTGGACGGCGATAGCGCCGCGGCGTTCGCGGACCGGCGCGCCTCTGTGCATGCCGGCCATCTGTCGGTCTATGTGCATGAGAATGGCGGCGGCACGGCGACGCTGACCTTCGTCTACAAGACGGCGAACCTCGTCGGTAAGCTCGGCGACAATGGCGCGGCGCTGCGCGCGGCGATCCGCGAGGACCGTCTGCTGTGGACGCTGGCGAGGGACGCGATGCGCGCCAGCGTGCTGTCGCATACGCGCTGGGCGTCGCATGGCGTGATCTCGGTCGCCAACTGCCACCCGCACAATCCCTCGCTGTCGCAGGACGAGAGCGGACTGGCCGGCGTATCGCTCGGCTCGATGTACGCGCTCAATGGCGATGTGGACAACCATGTCGAGCTCGTCGCCGAACTGGTGACCAACCGGCAGATGGCGATCGATCCGACGATCACCACGGACGCCAAGATCATCCCGATCGCGCATCGCTCGGCCGGCGCGGAAGCCGGCGACCTGCTCGACCGCTACCGGACCGCGATCCGCCGTCTCGACGGCTCCATCGCGGTCGGCTGCATCGACCCGTCGCGCCCCGGCGAAGCCTTCCTGGCGCAGAAGGGCTCCGGACAGGGCCTGCACGCGGCGCGGCTCGCCGACGGCTGGATGTTCGCCTCGGAAGTCTACGGCCTCTGCAACGTGGCGCGTTCCTCCTACAACCTCGCCCGCTCGGTGGCGGGCGGCTCGGTGATCCTTCTTGCCGGCGACCGCGACGAACCGGAAATGCGCGGCGTCTCGGACGGCGCGCCCGCGGCGATCAAGCCGGACCCGATCCAGATCTTCGCGCGCGACATCTATCGCGGCCAGTTCGATTTCTATCTCGAGAAGGAAATCCATGACGGGCCGGAAAGCGTCGCCAAGACGTTGCGAGGCCGCTACCGCCGCGACGGCGGACTGATCGCCTTCGACGACCTGCCGACCGATATCTGGGCCTCGATGCGCAAGGCCGTGGCGCGCGGCGTCGCCCGCATCTATGTGATCGGCCAGGGCACGGCCGGCGTCGCGGCCGTCGGCATCGCGGACCTGATCGAAAAGGCGCTCGGCCACGACACGGAACTCGACATCCCGGTGATCGCGCTACGGTCGTCGGAAATGTCGGCCGAGATCGAGACCTACGACTTCCGCAACTCGCTGGTGATCGCCGTGTCGCAGTCGGGCACGACGACGGACACGAACCGCGCCGTCGACCTCGCCCGCGAGCGCGGCGCGCTGATCCACGCCATCGTCAACCGGCGCAATTCCGACCTGGTGCGCAAGGCGGATTCGGTTCTGTTCACCTCCGACGGGCGCGACGTCGAAATGTCGGTTGCCTCGACCAAGGCGTTCTATTCGCAGCTGACTGCGGGCAAGCTGACGGCGCTGTTCCTCGCCGATGCGCTGAACGCGATGACCGATGTGGAGATCGCCTACGAGATGGGCGAATTGGAGCGGCTGCCGGAACTGATCGCGCAGGTGCTCGGCATGGAGGACCTCATTGCCGAATGCGCCCGGTCCTTTGCGCCGCAGGCCCGCTACTGGGCGGTGACCGGCTCGGGCGTGAACCATATTGCGGCGCTGGAAATCCGCATCAAGCTGTCGGAGCTTTGCTACAAGTCGATCCCGGTCGACTACACGGAAGACAAGAAGCATATCGACCTGTCGACGGAGCCGCTGACGCTGGTCGTGGCCAACGATTTGCCGGGCGATCTGGTCGGCGACGTGGTCAAGGAAGTGGCGATCTTCAAGGCGCATAACGGACGGCCGATCGTGTTCGCCACGGAAGGCGCCGACGCGCAGGCCTTCGAGGAATATGCCGAGCGGGTGATCCCGCTGCCGAAAATCGGCGGCGACCTCGCTTTCGTGCTGGCGACCGTGGCAGGCCACATGTTCGGCTTCCACGCGGCGCGCGCCATCGACCGGGCGGCGCAGCTTCTGAAGGTGGTGCTCGCCGATCTCGGCCATGTGGCGATGGACGATCCGCAGGCCGACCGCGCGGCGCTTCTCGAAAAGCTCGACGCTTTCATCGACGAGGGCGCGGCGGGCGCGTTCAATTCCGGTCTTGGCGCGAGCGATCTCGCCATGCTGGCGAAGCTCGGCCGCAATCTCGGCCGGGCGACCGATGCGGCCACGGCGCGCGCGGTGGCGGCCGAGGCGCTCGGCGCGGTACGCCACACATTCGAAGAAACCTCGCGGCCGATCGACACGATCCGCCACCAGGCCAAGACCGTCACGGTCGGCACCAGCCGCCCGGAGGACGCGCTGTCGGCCTCGATCCGCGAGGCGCTGGCGACGCTCGGCGTGTCGGAATCGCGGCTGACGTTCGACAATCGCAAGGTTCTGGCGACGGTGTCGCGGCTGATCGACGAGATCGAGTGGACCGCGCAGCTCCATGTCGAGCAGACGCGGGAAGGCACGCGGGTGAAGCTGGCCGGCGCCGCGCCGTCGGCGGCGCTGGAACCCTATGGCAAGCCCTCGAGCCCGCTTGGCGTCATCGGGTCGGCGCTGGACGATCACGGCGTGCATGCCGGCTTCCTCGGCGACGCCGCGGTGCTGGCGGTGCCGGTCAACAACGCCTCCTATTCGGAAGTCGATTCGCTGGTCTGTTTCGCGGTGAAGCTGCAGGCGCATGCCTCGCGCGAACAGAAGACGGCGGCGATGGGCGCGCTCGGCACCTACAAGCCGGTGCTGCGCGAATGGGAACAGTCCTTCGGCGAGGACGCCGCAAGCGCGCTGGCCCGCCAGATCGCACGCGAGAAGCCGGAAAATATCGTCTTTCGTCCGAAGGTGCTCGACCCGTCGCTCAGCCAGGACGAACGCCAGAGCGCCTGACGCTCACTCGAAAACGATGCGGGGAAAATAGAACGACACGACCCAATTGGGTGCGTCGACGACCTCGCTGATGCGCAGATCGCCGCAGACCGAACAGAGCAGATAGGCGTCTTCCGGGGAGAGGCCGCGCGAACGGCTCAGATGATCGATCATGCCGGAGACGGCGTCGCGGGCGGCCGTCATCAGGTCGGGGCCGACGCCGGTAGTGGCCTCGTAGCCCTTGGCGTCGAGATGTCGCGTGACCGGGCCGGGCGTCGAGAAGCGCGGAAAGGCCGGCGCGCCGCCCTTCACCAGATCGAGCGTGACCGTGATGTCCATGGCGCTTTCGATCGCGGTGCCGCAGACCTCGCCGTCGCCCTGGGCGGCATGGGTATCGCCGACCGAGAAGAGCGCGCCGGCGACCTCGACCGGCAGATAGAGTTCCGTGCCCGCCGCCATGTCGCGAATATCCATGTTGCCGCCGGTGCGGCGCGGCGGAATGATGTCGTGGCACCCCGGTTCGGCGAGCGCCACGCCGATCGTGCCGGCGAAGGGCTTCAGCGGCACGCTGGCATGGGTGTTGAAGACTCCCGGCGTCTTCGCGGTCCGATCATAATCCCAGAGATGCAGGCGCGGCGCGGTGAACTGGTCGGCGAGCAGGCCGAAGCCCGGAATGATGGCGCTCCAGCCGAAGCCCGAGGGCGCAAAGTCGCGGATCGTTACCTTCAGCGCATCGCCCGGCTCCGCGCCGTCGACGAAGACGGGGCCGGTGACCGGATTGACCCCGGCCGGGTCCATCCTCGCGATATCGGCGGCGGTGCTGCCCGGCTTGTAGTGGCCGCCGGCGGCGTCGAGGCATTGCAGCGTCAGGGTCTCGCCCGGCGCGACGGTCGTCACCGGCTCGAGCGCATTGTCCCAGCCGCAATGATGGTGGGCGGAGTGAATGGTCCGCCAAGGCGTCGAATGCGCGTCACTCATGCCGCCGGTCAGTCCGCCTCGTCGGCGGAGCGGGCGTTCAACAGGGCGTATTTCTCCACGCCGAGACTGTCGCAGAGATCGATCTGCGTTTCGAGGAAATCGATATGGCCCTCCTCGTCCGCGATGAGCTTCTCGAACAGCGCCTTCGAAACATAATCGCCCTCGGCGTGGCAGACATCGCGCGCCTCGCGATAGAGCCCGCGCGCCTCGTATTCGGCGCGCAGATCGGCATCGAGCACCTCGCGGACGGTCTCGCCGATCATCAGCGGATTGAGATGCTGCAGGTTGGGATGGCCTTCCAGGAAGATGATCCGCACGATCAGCTGGTCGGCATGCTCCATCTCCTCGATGGATTCCTCGCGCCATTTGCCGGCCATCTTGCCGTATCCCCAGTCATCCAGCAGCCGGTAGTGGAGCCAGAACTGGCTGGAGGCGGTGAGCTCGTGCTTCAGCGCCTTGTTGAGATAGTCGACGACTTTCTCGCTTCCCTTCATTTCAGTCTCCTCGGAATATCCTGACCGCGCAGAATATTCTCCTTCACGATGATATCCGCCGCCAGGATGCTGATGCGGCGGGTCAGAAGCGGCGAGCAATCGGTGCAATCCGGCGTCTTGCCGAGAAAGCGATAGACCCGGTTGAGCGTGATCGGCGCCTTCGGGTTCTCCGCGACCAGAGCGCGGACCGCATCGCGCAGATCGTTCTGGCGGATGACGCAACACGAACACAGGATCATTGGCCGCATTCCTTAAAACGGACGATCCGGCCAGGGCCGGCAGGCGGCATTGTCGGCGATCCGCTTCGCGGTGGCAATGCTGCGAGCCTAGCTGCGGGCATGCCCCCGTTCGCGCATCGCGGCGCGTTCCAGCATGTATTTCTCCGCCTCAATCATGTGATCATGCATGATGGCGCGCGCCTGTTCCGCGTCGCCGGCCTTGATCGAGCGGAGCAGCCGGACCTGATAATGCAGGCCAGTTTCACGCAGTTCCGGGTTGGATTCGCGGTAGATCTCGCGGCAAACGGTCATGTCGCGCAGCAGGCTGAGGAGAAAGACCGCGGTGAAGCCCAGCAGCCGGTTCGGCGTGGCGCGGGCGAGTTCGGCGTGGAAATCGAGCTCGGCAAGGCGCTGGCGGTATTCCTCCTCGGCTGTCTTCGGCTCGGCCTCGTAGAGCCGGATGGTCGATTGCAGCGCCTCGAACGCCTCGCTCGACAGTTTTTCGCGGGCGGCCGACGCCGCAAGCTCCGGCTCGATCAGCTTGCGGATGGCGTAGATGTCGGCAATGGACGCCGGCTCGAACAGGAAGAGGTTGTCGAGCATGCGCAAGGCATTGTCCGGCGCGATGGCGGTGACGAAAATTCCGCCGCCCGGACCGGTCTTGGAGGCGATCAACCCCTGGAATTCGAGCAGCTTCAGGGCTTCGCGCAGGGTCCCCCGCGAGATCTTCAGCGTTTCGGGATCGAGCCAGTCGGCGGGCACGCGATCGCCCGGCACGAGACCCGATTCCATGATGCGGTCGCGAATCGTGTCGGCTGCGATGTCCGGGCGCTTGCGGCGTCGCGGCAGCGACGGCACCATCAGCGCGGCAGCCCTTTCGGCGTTCTCCCCCATCTTTCGTCAGCGCCCTTCATGCGGGTGGAAACAAGCCGCCCGGTGACCCTCCTCGCCGCCAATGCCCTCCAGAGGCGGCATCTGCTCGTTACACTTATCGGTATGGCGCGGGCAACGGGCATAGAAAGCGCAGCCGGGCGGCGGGTTGTAGGGATCGGGCAGTTCGGTGTTCGCGTCCTCGGCGATCAGCGAGCGGCGGCCCGGGGCGGGCGCCGACTTCAACAGGAGATGCGTGTAGGGATGGCGCGGTTCGCGGAACACCGTGCGCCCTTCGCCGATCTCGACGACACGGCCGAAATACATCACCGCGACGCGGTCGCTGACGCTTTCGACGACCGAGAGGTCGTGGCTGATGAAGACATAGGTCAGGCCGAAGCGGGCCTTCAGATCGTCGAGGATGTTGAGCACTTGCGCCTGCACCGAGACATCGAGCGCGGAGACCGGCTCGTCGAGGACGATGAGCCTGGGATCGGCGGCGAGCGCGCGGGCGATGCCGATGCGCTGCGCCTGACCGCCGGAAAATTCGTGCGGGTAGCGCTCGAGGAATTCAGGCGCGAGATTGACCGCGTCCATCAGTTCGATCAGCCGCCGCTCGCGCGCCGCCTTGTCGAGCTTCAGGAGATGTATCAGCGGCGCTTCGAGGATGGTCCGGATCGTCTTCCTCGGATTGAGCGAGGCGACGGGATCCTGGAAGACATATTGGACCTCGCGCGACAGGCGACGCAGGTCGTGACCGGCCTCGGCGACGATGTCGCGCCCGTCGAAGACGATGCGGCCGCCGGTCGGCGCGTCGAGACCGACGATCATGCGCGCCAGCGTGGACTTGCCGCAGCCGGATTCGCCGACGACGCCGAGCGTCTCGCCCTTGTGGACTTCCAGCGTGACATCCTGGACGGCGTGGACCGCCGGCTTCGGCTGGCCGAACAGGGTGCGGCCGCCGCCGAAGACGCGCTCGGCCTTTTCGATGGAGAGGAGCGGCGCGTCAGACATCGGTCGTCTCCCCGGTCAGCGGATGGATGCAGCGCACCGTGCGGCCCTCGCCGACCTCGGTGAGCGGAATGGGCGCGGCGCGGCAGTCGTCCTGAGCGCGCGGGCAGCGCGCCGCGAAGGCGCAGCCGACCGGCAGATTGTTGACCACCGGCGGACGGCCCTCGATGGCGTCGAGGCGGCGTTCGGGCTGGCCAAGAACCGGCACGCAATCGATCAGCTTCGCCGTATAGGGATGGGCCGGCGAGGACAGGATTTCCTCGGTCGCGCCGGTCTCGACGAACTGGCCGGCATACATGACCGCGACGCGGTCGCAAATCGCCGAAACGACGCCGAAATCATGGGTGATGAACAATATGCCGGCGTCATGCTCCTTGCGCAGCGTGTTCATCAGCGACAGGACCTGCGCCTGAACCGTGACGTCGAGGGCGGTGGTCGGTTCGTCGGCGATGATGATATGCGCGTCATGGGCAAGAGCCATGGCGATGCAGACGCGCTGGCGCATGCCGCCGGAGAGTTCGTGCGGGAAGGATTTCAGCCGTTCTGCCGGATTGGGGATGCGCACCATTTTCAGAAGGTCGATCGCCTTCTGCCTCGCCTGGGTCGTCGACACGGGATCGTGCGCCTGGATCGCCTCGACCAGCTGATCGCCGACAGTGAAGAGCGGATGCAGCGTGGACAGCGGGTCCTGGAAGACGTGGCTGACGGCGGAGCCGCGCAACTGGCGGATACGCTCGTCCGAAGCGGCGAACAGGTCCTCGCCCTCCAGCAGCGCGACGCCGCCGGTGATGCTTCCGGGCGGTGTGGGGACAAGCCCCATGATCGACATGGCCGAGACCGACTTGCCGGAGCCGGACTCGCCGACAATCCCGAGACATTCGCCCCGCCCGACCGCCATGTCGACGCCGCCCACGGCCTTGTAGACCTGGCCGCCGAAGCGGAACTCCGTCTTCAGCCCGCGCACGTCGAGAATGGCGTCGGCATTGGCCGCCACATCCGGCGGGGCGTTCTCGCGCATGACGGCGGTGCGGGCGACGGGCCGCGTCAGCGCGCCGGATTTCAGCCGCGGATCGAGCACGTCGCGCACGCCGTCGCCGAGCAGGTTGATGCTCATGACAAGGGCGAAGATCATCAGGCCCGGAATGATCGAGACATGCGGCGCGGTGAAGAGGATCTTGCGGCCGTCGCCGAGCATCGAGCCGAGGTCCGCCTGGGGCGGCTGCGCGCCGAGGCCGAGGAAGGAGAGGCCCGCCGTCTCCAGGATCATCCAGCCGATTGTGGTCGACATGGTGATGATGATCACCGGCAGCACGTTGGGCAGCACCTCGATGAAGAGGATCTGGGCGTTGGATTTGCCGGACAGCCGCGCCGCATCGACGAATTCACGCCGCGACAGGCCGAGCGCGATACCGCGGATATTGCGGGCGAAGAAAGGGATGTTGACGACGGCGATGGCGTAGAGCGCGTTGAGCAGGCCCGGGCCCAATACAGCGACGATGGCGAGCGCCAGCAGGATGTAGGGAAAGGCCATGACCATGTCGATGCCGCGCATCAGGAGCGTATCGACGCGGCCGCCCGCATAGCCGGCGACGAGGCCGATCAGCGAGCCGAAAAAGGCGGCGATCAGGGTCGCGGAGATGCCGACGAGCAGGCTGACGCGGGTGCCCCAGATCAGACGCGAGAGGATGTCGCGGCCGAGCGCGTCGGTGCCGAGCAGATGGCCTTCGGTGAGCGGGCGGAAGAGACGATTGGCCGGCGCGGTCACGTCCGGATCGGGAAGCGGCAGCAGCGGTGCGGCGAGCGCGATCAGGACGATCAGTGCGAAAACGACGAGACCGGCCGTCGCAAGCGTGTTGTTCAGCAGCAGGGCGAGCGTGTTCGGCCGTCCGGAGGAGGCGCGTTTCGCCGGCTTGACCGCGGTGGACGTCGCTTCGGCCATCAGCGCAACCTCGGATCGAGTATCGTCTGGACGACATCGGCGGCCAGATTGAACAGCACATAGGCCGCCGCAACGACGAGCACGCCGCCTTGCACGAGCAGCAGGTCGCGCGTCGAGATCGCCTTGACCAGCATCGAGCCGATGCCCGGCCACTGGAAGACGGTCTCGATATAGACCGCGCCGCCAAGCACGAATCCGGCCTGGATGCCGATGACCGGAATGACGGTGACGAGCGCGGCCTTGAAGGCGTGCTTGTAGATGACCTTATTCTCGGTGACGCCCTTGGCGCGGGCGGTGCGGATGAAATCCTGACGCAGCACCTCCAGCATGGCGGTACGCGTGAGGCGCGCGATCACGCCGGTGGCGACGACGGCCAGCGTGATCGCCGGCAGAAACAGGTGCCTGATCAGGTCCGGCAGGTCGCCGCCGCCATAGATGGCGTACATGCCCGAGGCCGGGAACCATTTGAGGTTCACCGCGAAGACCAAGATCAGCAGTAGGCCGAGCCAGAAGGACGGGACCGAGATGCCGACCAGCACGACGAAGGTCACCGTCTTGTCGACCCAGGAATATTGCCGGACGGCGGAGACGACGCCAGCGATCAGGCCGAAGACCGAGCACAGCAGAAGAGCGGTGCCGGCCAGGATCAGGGTCGCGGAGAAGCGTTCCAGCACCTCGTCGATGACCGGGCGGTTGAGCGTGTAGGAGCGGCCGAAATCGCCCTGCAGCATGTTTCCGAGCCAGATGAAATATTGCTGCCAGAGCGGTTTGTCCAAGCCGAGCTGCCGGTTCAGGCGCTCGACATTCTCCGGTGTCGCGTAAGAGCCGAGAATGGCAGTGGCCGGATCGCCGGGGATCATCGCCATGATCAGGAAGACGATGATCGTCAGTCCGAAAAGGACGGGAATCGCGGCAAGAAGGCGCTTGGCGATATAGGCCGACAAAAAGAGAGCTCCGCTCGATGAAAAGGGCCGGCGACGCGGGGCCGCCGGCCCGTCAGGTTCACTGCGGCTTCGCGACGTCCTGCAGCATCAGGAAGAAGGACGGCTGCAGCTTGAAGTTCTCGACGCTCGTCTTGGTCACCGCGTTCTGTTTCCAGTTGGCGACGAAGACCCAGGGCGCGTCTTCCTGCACGATCTCCTGCATCTGCTTGTAGAGCTCGGCCCGCTTGCCCTGATCGGTCGCCCGGCGGGCTTCCTCGAGCAGTTCGTCGACCTTCGGGTTGGAATAGTAGCCCGAATTGAAGCCGCCCTTGTCGGGGAAGGCCTCGGTGCGCAGCGCCAGGAAGGGCAAGGTGTCAGGGTCGTTGGTCATCCACGCCATCTCTGCCATGTCCGCCTTGCCTTCAAGGCCGGGGTTCACCTTGCCGAGGAAGGTGTTCCATTCATAGGTCTCGATGCTGACATCCATGCCGACAGCCTCCAGATCGGCCTGGATGGCCGTGCCCATGGCGATCGGGTCGAGCATGCCGGAGCCGCCCTCGGTGACGTAGAAGGTCACCGGAGATCCGTCATAGCCGGCGTCGGCCAGCATCTGCTTCGCCTTTTCCGGATCGTAGGGATAGGGCTGCAGGCTGTCATTGTAGGCCCAGGCGAAGGCCGGCGGCGTCGGTCCTGCGGCGACTTCCGCCGTCCCCTGTAGGATGTTCTCGACCAGCGCCTTCTTGTTGATCGCATAGTTGGCGGCCTGGCGGATTTCCTTGTTGGCGAAGGGGCCTTCCTTCGCGTTGAGGATCAGGAACCAGACGTGCGGTCCGGCCTGCTCATAGACCGTGAAGCTGTCATCGGTGCGGAACTGGGCCAGGCTGTCCGGCGGCACTTCCACCATGATATCGAGACCGCCGGAGAGCATTTCGGCGATACGCGTGTTCGCGTCGGTGATCGGCCGGTAGATGATCGCCTCGAGATCGGGCGCGCCGTCCCAATAGTCGGGATTTTTCTCAACCACGACGCGGGAATTGGCTTCCCATTCGGCGAATTTGTAAGCGCCGGAGCCCGAGGGATGACGACCAAATTCGGCGCCATACTTCTTCACCGCCTCGGGCGAAACGATGAGGCCGGTCGGATAGGCGAGGTTGGAGAGGAAGGGCGCGTAGGGCTCCTTCAGCTTGAACTCGACCGTCATGTCGTCGACCGCCGTGATCGTATCGACGGAGGAGAAGAAGAAGGACAGCGGGAAAGGACCGGTATCGTGGAAGGGGTGGTCCTCGTTGAGCATGCGTTCGAAATGGAACTTCACCGCCTCGGCGTTGAAGGGCGAGCCGTCATGGAAGGCGACGCCTTCGCGCAGCTTGAAGGAATAGACCGTGCCGTCGTCGGAAATCGTCCAGCTCTCGGCCAGCGCCGGCTCGACTTCCAGCGTGCCGTCCTTGTAGCGCGTCAGACCGTCATAGAGATTGACGAGAATGCGGAAGTCGTTGACCGCCGTGACCGCCGAAGGATCGAGCGATTTCGGCTCCGCGATCTGGCCGACGACCAGAACATTCGGAGGCGTTTGCGCGAGGGACGGGGAAGCAAATGCGAGCGATGCGACCGTTAGGGCCGCAGCCAGAAGTTTCTTCATGGCGATCTCCATCGTTGCAGATGGGATTCAATTAATCCGTAAAATTAAAATTGATGCAAGCATTTATTATGATAAATTTTTGTGCATCCTTGAGGCGCATTTACTCACCAGCGCAAGGAGCGCAGCTCTTGGCACCATGGCCCGACCGACACCCACGATCGACATAGACCGGCTTCGCCGCCTGCTCGACGGCGTAAACGCTTTCGGATTCAACGCTGTAACCGGCGGATACAATCGCGTCGGCTATTCGACCGAAGACATGGCGGTGCGCGACTGGTTTGCCCGCGAAATGGGCGACAGCGGCCTGGCGGTCAGCCGCGACGCGGTGAACAATCTGTTCGGGCGCTTCGGCCCGGCGGACGGTCCCTGCATCATGGCGGGCTCGCATCTCGACACGGTGCCGGAGGGTGGCGCCTTCGACGGATCGCTCGGGGCCTGCGTGGCGCTGGAATGCGTGCGCGCCATGCGCGATGCCGGGATCGAGCCGCGAACCGCGATCGTCGCCGTGGCGACGGCCGAAGAGGAAGGCCGCTTCGGCGGCATGCTCGGCTCGCAGACGATCGCGGGGCTGGTGACGCGGGACTGGATCGACCAGGCCTCCGACGCGGACGGCGTCCGGCTCGCCGACGCGATGGCCGAACAGGGTCTCGACGCCCATGGCGCGCTGGACGCCGGCTGGGAGCCCGGGTCGGTCGCGGCGTTCCTGGAACTGCATATCGAGCAGGGCCCGGTGCTGGAGCGGGCCAGGATCCCGATCGGCATCGTCAACGGGGTCTCCGGCGTCTGCTTCCTGCAGGTCCGCTATGACGGCGTCGCCAACCATTCCGGCACGACGCCGATGGACATGCGCGCCGACGCCTTCGCCGGACTGGCGGCCTTCGCCAATACGATCCCCGCGACCATCGCCGCGCATGGCACGGATCAGAGCCGGATCACCATCGGCAAGGTCGAGCTCCAGCCGAATTTCGCCCATACGGTTCCGGGCTCGGCGGAGTTCTCGATCATCCTGCGCGACACGTCGGAAGAGGTCATGCGCGCGCTGCGCGCCGAGGCGCTTGCCCAGGTGGAGGCGGCCGCGAAGGCGCACAGGCTGAGATTTTCCGTCGAGGAGAAGAGCTGGCTGTCGCCGGCCGGGCTCGATACCGGCATCCGAACCGTCCTGACGGAGGAGGCCGACCGGCTCGGCTACGCCTGCCTCGTCATGCCGTCGGGCGCCGGCCACGACGCCCAGACAATGCAATCATTCTGCCCGTCGGGGCTGATCTTCATTCCGAGCCGCAACGGCATCAGCCACGCGCCGGAGGAATGGAGCGACTGGGCGGATATCGAAAAGGGCGCGCAGTTGATGCTGAACGCCCTCGTCCGCCTGTCGACTTAAAGAAGTCTAGCGCGGCAAATTTGTTTGTGGTCCGGTAATCTTTCCGATCATGATTCATCATGATCGGGAACCGGTCTATTCGCTGAGTTCCTTGGCTTCGAGTTCCCTGGCCTTGACGTCGGGAGACAGGTCCTGTTCCGCCTCGGCGATAGGCTGGCGGGTGAAGCCCCTGACGCCGGAAGTTTCCTTGAAGTCGCGTTTGATCATCACCGGGCTGACCGTATAGGCGGTGATCAGTTCGGCGAGCGAGCGCAGCGCATGAGTGTGGATGCGCTCATAGCCGTGCGAGGCATCGACGCCGAAGGTGATCAGGGCCGTGCGTACATCCGCCCCGGCCTCGATGGCGCTCGCGGAGTCCGAGCGGTAATATTTGAAGATATCCTTCTGGTAGCGGATCTCGTTTTCCTGGCACAGCGAGACCAGCTTCTTGGTCAGGTGAAAATCGAAGGGGCCGGTCTGGTCGGCCATGGCGATCGTGACTCCGAACTCGTCAGAATTCTGCCCCGGCGCGGTGGTGCCGTTGTCGACCGCGATCATGGAGGCGACATCGTGGGTCAGGATCGAGGCCGCGCCGACCCCGACCTCCTCCGCGATGGTGAAGAGGAAATGGATGTCCACCGGCGTCTCGGCCTGCTCGTCCTCCAAGGCCTTGAGCGCGGCGAGCATCACGGCGACACCGGCCTTGTTGTCGAGATGGCGCGACACGATGAAACCGTTATCGAGAAACTCGGGCAGCGGATCGATGGCGATGATGTCGCCTATCTCGATATCGAGCCGCTCGATATCCTCCTTGTTGCGCGCCAGGGCGTCGATGCGCATCTCGACGAAATCCCAGCCGACGGGGGCCTTGTCGACTTCATCGTTATAGGTGTGGCCGGAGGCCTTCAAAGGCAGGACGGAGCCGCGATAGCTGCCGCTGTCGGTGAAGACCGTGGCGCGCGCACCCTCGGCGAAACGGGCGGACCAGTGTCCGATCGGGACCAAAGCGAGGCGGCCATTGTCCTTGATCTGCTTGACCTGCGCGCCGAGCGTATCGACGTGACTGACGATTGCGCGGGCGCCCTCGGTCCGCTTTCCCTTGCGGATGGCGCGAATGGCGCCGCGGCGGGTCAGTTCCACCTTGAGGCCGTGTTTCTCCAGTTCCGACACGACATAGCGGACGACCGGGTCCGTATAACCGGTCGGGCTCGGTATCCTGAGTAGCTTGTCCAGTACGGCAAGCAGGTATTCGTGGTCGATGGCCAAGCGTGACACTAGCGCGTTCCCTCCCGTTCCTTATCCTTTTGCAAAGTTTGCCGCACGCTGGCCGGGACGGAAAGCGGAAAAAGCAGATCGACGAAACGCTCCGCCGTCGGCTGCGGCTCGTGATTTGCGAGGCCCGGCCGCTCGTTCGCCTCAATGAAGGCGTAGTCGGGCAGGCTCGGCGCCTTGACCATCAGGTCGATGCCGGTGACCGGGATATCGATGGCGCGCGCGGCCTCGGTCGCGGCTTCGACGAGCTTCGGATTGACGATGTCGGTCACGTCATGGATCGTCCCGCCGGTGTGCAGATTGGCGGTCTTGCGCACGGCAAGTTCGGTATCCGCGGGCAGAACATCGTCGAGCCCGAAGCCTGCTTCGCGGATCGTGCGTTCCGTCTCGGCGTCGAGCGGAATGCGGGACTCGCCGCCGGTGGCGGCCCTGCGGCGGCGGCTCTGCGCCTCGATCAGTTCGCGGACCGTTCGTTCGCCGTCACCGACGATCACCGGCGGCCGGCGGACCGCCGCCGCTACGACGCGGTAATTGATGACGATGAGGCGAAGATCCTCGCCCTGGACATATTCCTCGAGCAGCACGACGTCGGAGACCTTGCGCGCTTCCTCGATGGCGGCCTCGACCTCGGCCATGTCGGAAAGGCCGACCGAGATGCCCCGCCCCTGCTCGCCGCGCGCCGGCTTGACGACGACCCGGCCGCAGCGCTTGACGAATTCGGCGATCTCGTCGGGACTGGCGCCGTCGGCCAGCTGTTCCGGCACGCGCACGCCGGCGGCCGAAACCATGCGGCGCGTGACCGACTTGTCGTCGCAAATCGACATCGCCACCGCCGAGGTCAGTTCCGACAGGCTCTCGCGGCAGAGGATCGACCGGCCGCCATGGGTGAGGCGGAAGAAGCCCGCCTCGGCATCGACGACCTTGACCTGGATGCCGCGCCGGCGCGCCTCGTTGACGATGATCTTCGCATAGGGATTGAGCGCCGCGTCCTCCGGCGGGCCGGTGAACAGCGTCTCGTTGATCGGGTTCTTGCGCTTGACCGAGAAGAAGGAGACGCGCTGGAAACCGAGCTTTTCGTAGAGGGCGATCGCCTGCGTGTTGTCATGCAGCACGGAGAGATCGAGAAAGGCCGCGCCGCGGGTGGTGAAATATTCCGCCAGTCGGCGCACCAGCGCCTCGCCGATACCCGGATGGCGGGCCGAGGGATCGACGGCGAGACACCACAGCGATGACCCGCGCTCCGGATCGTTGAAGGCGCGCATGTGATCGACCCCGGTCACGGTGCCGAGCACCTCGCCGGTCTGCTCGTCCTCGGCGACGAAATAGATGATCGTGCGGGCGTCGCGCTTGGCCCAGAAGAATTCCGGCGGGACCGGGATCATCGCGCGGGCCGAGTAGATGCGGTTGATCGCCTCGGCATCGGATTGCGACGTCAGGCGGCGGATGAAGAAGCCCTTCGGCCCCTTGCGGGACGCACGATAGCGGGACAGATCCAGACGGAAGGTGTGCGAGGGATCGAGGAACAGCTCCTGCGGCGCATTGG
Source organism: Ahrensia sp. (assembly GCA_002698425.1). The sequence continues at coordinate 26,124 of NZXU01000097.1, forward strand.
CGAGCAGGACATGCGGATTGCGCACATAGACCGCGATATCGCGCCGGTCGGGCTGTTCGCCGCGCAGGGCGGAGATCATCGCGCCCGATTCCTCGAAGGTCTGGGCGAAGACCAGCCGTCCCCAGCCGCAATCGAGCACCGCCTGCGACGCCATCCGCTCGGCATCGCCGCCATGCTGCGCGATCGGCGGCTTCAGGCCCTGGTCGCGCATGCGCTTGAGGCGATGCTTGTAGGCCTCGCTGGACTGGCGCCCGCGCGAAGCCTGCGGCTGTTTGGGGCCTTCGCTGTCCTTCGCCATGGCGAACCTCATATACCGTGGGTCTGCAACCACATTTCAAGCAGCGCGACCTGCCACAGTTCCGAACCGCGCAGCGGCGTGATGTGGCTTGCAGGATCGTCGAACAGGGTCTGGAGATAATCCTGTTTGAAGAGGCCGCGCTCACGGGCCTTCGCGGAACCGAGCGCGTCCTTTACCATATCCAGATATTCGCCCTGGATGTATTTTAGCTGCGGGACCGGGAAATAGCCCTTCTTGCGGTCGATCACCTCATGCGGAACGACAAGACGGGCGGCGTCCTTCAAGACGCCCTTGCCGTGGTCGTTCAGCTTGAATTCCGGCGGGATGGTGGCGGCCAGTTCGACCAGTTCGTGATCGAGGAACGGCACGCGCGCCTCAAGCCCCCAGGCCATGGTCATGTTGTCGACGCGCTTGACCGGGTCATCGACCAGCATGACGTGGGAATCGAGGCGGAGCGCCCGGTCGACCGAAGTCGCCGCACCGCCGCGCAGCAGGTGTTCGCGCACGAAATCGAGGCTGGCGTCAGAATCCGCGACCCAGCGCCCGTCCAGCTGGGTTTTCAGCTTTTCGTGACTGCGGTCGAAGAAGACCTTCGCGTAGTCGCCGACCACGTCGTTGGAATCGGCCAGCGGCGGATACCAGTGATAGCCGCCAAAGACCTCGTCGGCGCCCTGCCCCGACTGGACGACCTTGATATGTTTCGACACTTCGCGGCTGAGCAGGAAGAAACCGATATTGTCATAGGAAACCATCGGTTCCGACATGGCCGCGATCGTATCCGGCAGGTGGGAAATCAGATCGGCCGACGGCACGAAGATCTTGTGGTGATCGGTTTCGAAGGTTTTGGCGATCAGGTCGGAATAGACGAATTCGTCGCCCTTCTCGCCATTGGCTTCCTCGAAGCCGATGGAGAAGGTCATCAGGTCCTTCTGGCCCTCTTCCGCCAGCAGGCCGACGATCAGCGATGAATCGACGCCGCCGGACAAGAGCACGCCGACCGGCACGTCGGCGACCATGCGGCGGCGCACCGCGAGGCGCAGCGCGTCATGCACGCGATCCCGCCAGTCTTCCCGGGTGAGACCCGTATCCTCGGGCCGTCGCTCGTAAGGCGGCTGCCAATAGACGCGGTCCGTCGCCGTGCCGTCCGCCTTGATACGGCGCGTCGTCGCCGGCGGCAGCTTACGGACGCCTTTCAGGATCGTGCGCGGCGGCGGCACGACGGCGTGGAAGCTCATGTAATTGTGCAGGGCATAGGGATCGATGTCGGTATCGATATCGCCCGCCTTCAAGAGCGCCGGCAAGAAGGACGCGAAGCGGATGCGCTTGTCCGTCTCGGCGATATAGAGCGGCTTGATGCCGAAACGGTCGCGCGCCAGAACGACATCGCCGGTGTCGCGCTCGAAGATCGCGAAAGCGAACATGCCGTGAAAGCGCTCGACGCAGGCCTCGCCCCATTCGTGGAAGGCCTTGAGCACGACTTCGGTATCGCCGTGGGAGAAGAAAGTGTAGCCGGCAGCGATCAGTTCCTCGCGCAATTCCGGATAGTTGTAGATGCAACCGTTGAAGACGACGGTCAGGCCGAGCGCCGGATCAGTCATCGGCTGACCGGCTTTCTCCGACAGGTCTATGATCTTCAGGCGGCGATGGCCGAAGGCGACGCGGCCATGGGCGACGAGCCCGCTGCCGTCGGGGCCGCGCGGCGCCAGGGTTTCGGTCATCCGCGCGACGGCGGCGGTATCTGCAAATGTTCCATCGGTCCGGATCTCGCCGGCAATTCCACACATGTTCGGTTGTATTTCCCTCGTGATTGGTTTCGCGCGGGCATAACAGGGCACGTGGCCGCCCGCGCGGGCGAAGTTCGCGGCAAAGCGCGAGTCATTCGGATGTGGTCCAGAACCTAGACATCCCGGCCCGCAATGGCAAATTTCGATAGTGCAGCGCACAAAAAGCGCGGCAATCCGTCATTTGCGAGCCTCCGTCCAGGCAGGATAGAGATAGGACGATCTTGCGGTCCTTCGTTTTTCCTTTGCGATCGCACATCCAGGAGACAAACATGCCACACCCCGTTCTGGTTCCCGACGCCGTTGCAGTTGTCACGGGAGGGGCCGCGGGCATCGGCCTCGCCGCGGCGAAGGCATTTGCCCGTCTCGGTCTGAAGATCGCCATCGCGGATATCGGGCCGGAGCGGCTGGTGAAGGCGGCGGAAGAGATCGCGGCCGTGGCTCCGGACGGATCGGCGAGCGTGATGGCATGCGAATGCGACGTCAGCCGCGTGGACGACCTGAAACGGCTGGAAAGCGAGGTTCTCGGCCGGTTCGGCTCAATCGACGTATTGATGAACAATGCCGGCATCCAACCGGGCAGCGACATCTTCGGGCCCGGGGACAACTGGCGGCGCGTCCTCGACGTCAATCTTTGGGGGATCGTCAATGGCGTGCAGACGATCGCGCCCGGCATGATCGAACGCGGCAGACCCGGGCTGATCATCAATACCGGCTCGAAACAGGGCATTACCACACCGCCCGGAGACCCGGCCTACAATGTCGCCAAGGCCGGCGTGAAGGTGTTTACCGAAGCGCTGCAACACGATCTGCGCAATCGCGAAGGCTGCAAGCTGACCGCGCATCTGCTGATCCCCGGCTTCGTGTTCACCGAATTGACGAAGGGTGACCGTACCGAAAAACCGGCCGGCTCGTGGACGCCGGAGCAGACGGTGGATTTCATGCTGCAAAGCCTTGAAGCGGGCGACTTCTACATCCTGTGCCCGGACAATGACGTGCCCCGCGCGCTCGACGAGCGCCGAATTCTCTGGGCGGCGGGCGATATCGTGGAAAACCGTCCGCCGCTGTCACGCTGGCATCCCGATTACGGCGAGGCGTTCAAGGCGTTCCTGGAAGCGGACGGGGAATGAAGGCGGGCGGCGCATCCCGCCCGACTGTCATGGTTTGTCGTCAGGCGGTGGCGCGTTCCCTGGAGAAGATGACGAAGGCAAAGAGAAACACGCCGGCGAAGGTTATCAGCGAGCCCGCGGCCACCGCCGGCTCGTATTGCGGCTTGCCAAGCAGCAGCATGTAAAGCGCCGGGATCATGATCAGCACGCCGAGCGTGTAGACGCCGTACTGGATCATCGGCAGGCGGCCTCCGGCCTTGGCCGGAGCGAGCGCATAATAAACGCCCATCAGCGCCATCGTGACCCAGCCAAGCAGGTTGGCGTGGGCGTGCGCACCGGTGACGTTGTGTACGCCGGAAATCGACATTTTGAGGCCGATTGCGATGCCCGCAATCAGAAACAGGATGGCGGTCTTGAAGAAGAGACTGGAAACTCTAGGCATTTAGGGGTCCTTTCCATTGAATGCGCCAAGACCGGCGATCCGTATCGCCGATCCCGCCCGACACACGGCATGCCGGGCCGGTCAGATGACCGTGACCATGCGAGCCGCCCATTGCCGAACGACGGATACCGAACCCGGATTTCGACGACAGGCACAGCCCGCCCGCAGCATAACATTACGCTGGGTAAGCCGCTACAAAAGTTTGGAAATTTCAGTTGACAGGCATGGGCGCCGGCAATTTTCGCCAGCGCGGAAGACAGCGTGGCGGGCGCTCGTTGCGTGGCCTGTGACCCGACGTGTCCCGGCCCCTCAGCCTGACAGGAGACAAAAGAAAAACGGCCCGCCTCCGCATTGGAGACGGGCCGCCTGAACTTTTCAAGAGCCGCCGGAGGCGGCGCGGCGATTAGGCGGTCGAGCCGACCTTGGTGCCGATAGCGTCGAACTTGGCGTTCAGGTTCGAGCCGAGCGTGGTTGCGCCGGTGATGATCGCGACAGCGATCAGAGCAGCAATCAGGCCGTATTCGATGGCGGTTGCGCCGGACTCGTCTTTCAGGAAACGTGCGAACATTGATGAGCTCCTATTACTCGTTTTCACAGCACCCCCATCAACACTCTGCGGGCATTGATCGGTTAGCCGGAAATTACACGAGGCCTCTTGCCGCCGGCTTAAGGAACAGGGTTGCCAAAGTTTTAATCCGCGAAAGGCCCGGCTTTGGTGAACAAAAGGTAGATTTTCGCGGCGCCGGCAAAGACCGGCGGGTCCGGCCTTATGGTTAAATCTTCGTTCATCATTCCCGGCGATAGTGGCGGGCGAGATTGCAAGGAGTTCAGCATGATCAAGGGCATTCGAACCGGACTGGCCGCCATTGTGGCTGCGGGCACGATCGCGTTTTCGCCGATCGCGCAGGCCGAAGAGGATTTCCTGGCCATGAACACGGTGCCGGATGCCGGTATTCGCGTGCTCCTCAACCAGGCCAAGATCGTCAAGCTGTCCCAGGCGGCCTCGACCATCATCATCGGCAATCCCGAAATCGCCGACGCGACCGTGCGCGACGCTCAGACGCTCGTCCTGACCGGCCGCGGTTTCGGCCAGACCAACCTTGTCATCCTCGACGGGGCCGGCAATCCGATCCTCGACGAACGCATCGCGGTCTCGCGCGAGAACGGAACGGCACTGCGCATCTATCGCCAATCGGATATCGAGACGCTGTCTTGCGAGCCCTATTGCGAGAAAGCCTATCTCACCGAAGCCGAGGTCCAGTCGATCCGCGCCGTTCGGGAAGCGAACCGGGCGAGCCGGAACAACAACAACTGACACAACAGCCCCGCCCATGCGGTTTGCGGCGGCCGGCACGCGTCGGCGCCGGTGCCGGCGCGCGGCATGTTTAGCCTTTGCGACAACGTTTCATCAATCATTTCAGCCTAGAAAGGGCATGAAACGTGTCTCGGGATCAACATGGCGTCTCGCACCCATAACACCCGCCGGCGTCTGCCCGGACTGATACGCGCCCTGCGGCGCGATCGCGGCGGCGCGACCGCGATCGAGTTCTCGCTGCTCGCCCTCCCCTTTGCGCTTCTTTCCTTCGCAATTCTCGAAACAACCGTGACGTTCGCCGCCCAGCAGGTGCTGACAAACGCCGTCGACCAGATCTCGCGCGAGATCCGTACCGGGCAGCTGACGCTGGACAATACGACGAAGCTCCAGTTCGAAGACAAGATCTGCGGCGAAATCAAGATCATGGTCGGCAGCACCTGCAGCGGACTGGTGTGGGACCTCGAGGCCTATACCGCGTTCAAGGACGTACCCAAGACGATCCCGCTCTCGCCTGACGGCGATGTCGACGCGACCGGTTTCGGTTACGACCCGGGCGACGAAAGCTCGATCGTCCAACTGCGCATTTTCTACAAGTGGCCAGTGCTGATCGACGTCATGCAGTCGAGCATGGCGAACCTGCCGGACGGCAAGACGCTGCTCTATGCCTCCGTCACATGGCAAAACGAGCCTTTCTAGGAGATGCCATGAAACGGGTGACCCGGTTCGCAAGGGATCTGACAAAACGCTTTCGCCGCGACCGGCGCGGCATCGCCGCGATCGAATTCGCGCTGGTCGTGCCGCTCATGCTCGTCATGTATCTCGGCACGATCGAGATCTCGGCCGCCGTCTCCATCAACCGGAAGGTCTCGCGCATCGCGTCAACGGTCGCCGACCTGGTCACCCAGCAGACCGAGGTCGCCAAGACCGACCTGAAGGGCATCATGGAAATCGGCGAGGCGCTGCTGTTTCCCTATGATTCCGACAAGCCCGTCATCACGGTTGTGGCCATCGACGTGGAATCCTCCTACCCGAAAGGCGGCAAGGTCGTCTGGTCGCGACGCGACAACAAGGGCACGTTCGACAATGGCGGCTACGTAAAGAACAACGACATCGAGGTGCCGACGGATCTCCGCATCGACGGAAGCTTCCTGATCCGCGTCGACACCAATCTCGACTATATCCCCATCGTCCACTGGCTGATCGGGGATACGATCGGGACCGTCAACACGAACGGTGTCGGCATTATCGAGATGAACGAGCGCTACTATCTGCGCCCCCGCCTCGGCGCCGACATTACCTGCAGCGACTGCTGACGGGTTTCGCGCACCAAAATCCCGCCGGCTATTTCCGCCGCCTTGTAACCGCCCGGACGCAGTGCCATCTTGACGATCCGGACGCCGCCGGAGAACGGCGCCGGGCAAGACAGACAGGCGGGCGGTTTCCATGAAACGAACATTCCTCTTCGTCCTCGACTCGGTCGGCATTGGCGGCGCAAACGACGCCGAGGCCTTCGGTGACGCCGGATCGAACACGGTCGGCCACATTCTGGAGGCGGCAGCCCGCGGCGAGGCGAACGAGCCCGGACTGCGGGATGGGCCGCTGAAACTGCCCAATCTCGCCGCGCTCGGCCTGTTCCATGCGCTCGACTCCGCATCCGACATGCCGCTGGCCGAAACCTACGAGGCGAAAACGGTGACGGGCTTCTGGGGCGCAGCCGACGAAGTGTCGAACGGCAAGGACACGCCGTCCGGCCACTGGGAAATCGCCGGCGTGCCGGTGCGTTTCGACTGGGGCTATTTTCCGGATGAAGTTCCCTGCTTTCCGCAGGAATTGCTCGATGCGATCTACAAGGAAGCCGGGCTGGCCGGCTCTATCGGCAACAAGCATGCGTCGGGCACGGAGATCATCCGCGAACTGGGCGAGGAACATGTGAGGACCGGCTTGCCGATCTTCTACACGTCCGCGGATTCCGTTTTCCAGATCGCGTGCCACGAGGAAACCTTCGGGCTGCAACGGCTTTACGAATTGTGCGAACTCGTGCGCGGCCATGTCGACGCGCTGAATATCGGCCGCGTGATCGCGCGGCCTTTCGTCGGCACGGCGGCGGACAATTTCGAACGGACGGGCAACCGGCGCGACTATTCGGTGCTGCCGCCTGAACCGACACTGCTCGACCGGCTGACATCGGCGGGCGGACGCGTGATCGCGGTCGGCAAGATCGCCGACATCTTCGCCCATCAGGGCATCACCATCTCCCGCAAGGCCAATGGCAACATGGCGCTCGCAGACGCGACGCTGGAAGCCATGGACGAAGCGAAGGACGGCGACCTCGTCTTCACCAATTTCGTCGATTTCGACATGCTCTACGGGCACCGCCGCAATGTGGCGGGCTATGCGGCGGCGCTGGAGGCGTTCGATCGGCGCCTGCCCGAAATGATGGCGAAACTGAAGCCCGGCGACCTGATGATGATCACCGCCGATCACGGCTGTGACCCGACCTGGCGCGGCACCGACCATACGCGCGAGCGCGTGCCGATCCTCGGAACCGGGCCGGGCCTGAAGCCCGGCTCCATCGGCGTGCGGTCCACCTATGCCGACATGGGCGAGACGATCGCCGACCATATGGAGCTGGCGCCCGGCAAGCACGGAACATCCTTCCTGGCCGACCTCGCCGCGAATGCCTGAACTGCCTGAGGTGGAGACGGTCCGGCGCGGATTGCAGCCGGCCATGGAGGGCGCCCGGATCGCCGGCGTGGAGACGCGGCGGCCGGATCTGCGCTTTCCGCTTCCCGAACGCATGGCCGATGCGCTCACCGGCCAGAGGATCGCCGCGCTCGGGCGGCGGGCGAAATATCTCCTCGTCGAACTCGACAACGGCGCCGTGCTCGGCTGCCATCTCGGCATGTCCGGCTCGTTCCGCATCGAGGACCGGCGCGCTGCGGCCACGCCGGGGGTGTTTCACCATGCGCGCTCCAAGGCCGCGGCGCATGACCATGTCGTCTTCCATCTTGATTGCGCGGATGGCGGCAAGCGGGAGGTCGTCTACAATGATCCGCGCCGTTTCGGCTTCATGTTCCTGACCAGCCGGGCGGCGCTCGACGAAAATCCATACTTGAAGGATCTCGGCCTCGATCCGACCGGCAACGCGCTTTCCGGGACGGCGCTGGCCGGGCTGCTCGCCGGACGCAAGGCCCCGCTGAAGGCGGCGCTGCTCGATCAGCGGGCGATCGCCGGGCTCGGCAATATCTATGTGTGCGAGGCGCTGTGGCGCGCGCGCCTCTCGCCCAAGCGCGCGGCGGGGACGCTGGTGCGCAAAAACGGTGCGCCGACCGAACGCTGCAACCATCTGGCCGATGCGATCCGGGCCGTCATCGCCGACGCGATCGCCGCCGGCGGTTCGTCCCTCAGGGACTACATGCATGCGGACGGGACGCTCGGCTATTTCCAGCATTCCTTCGCCGCCTATGACCGCGAGGGCGAGCCCTGCCGGCATGAGGATTGCGATGGGACGATCCGCCGCATCGTCCAATCGGGGCGCTCGACTTTCTACTGTCCGGCATGCCAGAGATAACCGCCAGCACGGCGAAGCGGGGAGACCGACATGGCGTATGAGACCATCCTGACCGAAAAGCGCGGTTCGGTCGCATTGATCACCTTGAACCGGCCGAAGGCGCTGAATGCGCTCAACTCGCTGCTGCTGGAGGAACTCCTCGACGCGGTGACGAAATTCGACGGCGACGCCAAGATCGGCGCAATGGTGATCACCGGATCGGCCAAGGCGTTCGCGGCCGGAGTCGACATCAAGGAAATGCAGTCCTTCGATTATGTCGATGTCTACATGAACGACTTCGTCGCGGGATGGGATCGTTTCGCGGCGACGCGCAAGCCGGTCATCGCCGCGGTTTCCGGCTATGCGCTGGGCGGCGGCTGCGAACTGGCGATGATGTGCGATTTCATCATCGCCGGCGAGAGCGCCCGGTTCGGCCAGCCCGAGATCACGCTCGGCGTCATGCCCGGCATGGGCGGAACGCAGCGGCTCGCCCGCGCCATCGGCAAGGCCAAGACCATGGAGATGTGCCTGACCGGCCGCCACATGGACGCGCAGGAAGCCGAGAGCTCGGGCCTTGTGGCGCGGGTGGTGCCCGATCACGACGTGGTCGAGGAAGCGATGCGCGCCGCGGAGAAGGTCGCCGGTTTCTCCATGCCGGCCGTTCTGATGACCAAGGAAACGGTGAACCGGGCCTTCGAAACCACGCTTTCCGAGGGGCTGCGGTTCGAGCGCCGGGTCTTCCATTCCATGTTCGCGCTGGAGGATCAGAAGGAAGGCATGGCGGCATTCGCCGAGAAGCGCTCGCCAAGTTTCAAGAACCGTTGACGGCTGCGGGAATTGCGCGTATAGACCGCCCACCTTGGCGGCCCGGTGGTCGCCATTATGATTTTAGCTGACCTGGCTTGGCACCCAAGGCGCCACAGGGATCCGGAAAAGAGAAAGAGGCAACCATGGCCAATACTGTCTCGGCCAAGAAAATGACGCGCAAGATCGCGAAGCGCACCGCGGTCAACACGACGCGCCGTTCGCGCGTCCGCTCCTTCATCCGCAAGGTCGAGGAAGCGATTGCTTCGGGCGACAACGCAGTCGCATCCGAGGCCCTGAAATCGGCTCAGCCGGAAATCATGCGCGCCGTCACCAAGGGCGTGATGCACAAGAACACGGCTTCGCGGAAAATCTCCCGCCTGGCGTCTCGCGTAAAGGCGATGGCAAGCTGATTTACCGTTAGTCGGCAAACGAATTTTGAAGCCCGGTTCGCCGGGCTTTTTTATTGTCTGCACACAGGCCCGGGCAGCCGCTGTGGAGAGAACCCGTTTTTGCATTCTAATGCAAGGCGTTAGACGGGGCCGTTCCGGCTCACCTCCCGTTACGCGGTGTCACCGATTTGACACAAATTTTAACCACGTTCTCCAAAAGTCAATTATTACAAGAACTTAGAGTTGCGTTTCAGACCCGATTATCACAGCGCGCTTTCGCAAACGCGAAATATCGCATTTGTTCGATCTTTAAAAAATTAGATTCCCGGAGCGCCGTTTTTATCGGCGAAACAGAAATCGTGGAATCACAATTGTTTAGGTTTGCACAGGTCAGGAAATGCGCAAATCGGGGCCAATTTTGCGCCGCCGATGAGTTAAAAATCCGTTTAGACGGCTTGCATTGAGAGGGCCATTTTCGCTATCGTTTTTTCATCAGACAGGACGCTTAACGAGACATGAGCGCGCATTGAATTCGGGCCCTTTTTGCGGGGTTCGGGCGTGCTGACGTGAGAGTATTGTCTAGCGACAGGCGCACCGCCTGTCACTTCAAATGAAGAGCAACAATTCGGGGAGCGCCGGTTTCGCGACCGGTGAGCAGCAGAGCTATGCACGGGGAGGTTACGTAGGGGAAACTACAAAATTCAACCAGTGGCGAATCCGTGACGGGCAAGGCGAATTCGGCACGCAACAAACAATAATAATACGTGAGCAGGGCGACAGAGAGAGGGTCGATGAGGTACGATAGCGAAGGGTTGAACGGTCATTTCGAGGGTAAGACCGGATTCCCAGTGGTCATTGCGGGTCCACGCATCAAAACATCGGTCAGCGGCGCTACAAAGGGGGATATTTTGAGCGACGACAATACGGGCGGGCCGGACCCGAATTCAGGGGAATTCGACAAGGATGCATCCATGCGGAACGCGGCATTCGAGCGCGTCAAGCAGAAGCTGCGGGCAAAGATCGGGACAGATGTATACAATAGCTGGTTCGGCCGCCTGAAACTGGAGACGGCGAGCCGCAACGTGGCCCGCATGTCGGTTCCGACCGCGTTTCTGCGCTCCTGGATCAACAGCCACTATATAGATGTGCTGCTGGAGTTGTGGGCGGAGGAAATCCCGGAAATCATGCAGGTGGAAGTCGTCGTCCGCAGCGCCGCCGCGAAGGCGCCGCAGACCCGGCCCGACCAGGCGAAGGGACCGGCCCTTGCCGCCAAGAGAACCTCCGTGCAGCCCGTCGCCCGTGCCGTTTTCTCCCCGGAGCGCGGCAAACCGGCCCGCGCGAGCGGCTATGCGGAACAGAACGCCAATGGCAAGCTGATCGGTTCGCCCATCGACTCCCATTACACGTTCGACAATTTCATCGAGGGCAAATCCAACCGCGTCAGCCTCGCCGCGGCGCGCGCCGCATCAGACCAGGGTGCCAATTCGGCGCGCTTCAACCCGCTCTTCATCTATGCCTCGGTCGGCCTGGGCAAGACGCACCTCCTGCAGGCCATCGCCAACGGCGTTCTGGCGGGCGAGCCCAAGAAGCGGGTCGTCTACCTGACGGCGGAATATTTCATGTGGCGCTTCGCCAGCGCCATCCGCGACAACAATGCGCTGATGCTGAAGGAGACGCTGCACGACATCGACCTCCTCATCATCGACGACATGCAGTTCCTGCAGGGCAAGAAGATCCAGTCGGAGTTCTGTCACCTGATCAACACGCTGCTCGATAGCGCAAGGCAGGTCGTCGTCGCCGCAGACCGTCCGCCGCACGAGCTGGAATCGCTCGACGCGCGTGTCCGGTCGCGCCTGCAGGGCGGCGTGGCGCTGGAGATCGGCGCGCCGGACTACGACATGCGCCTCGCCATGCTGAAACAGCGGCTGGAAAACGCCAAGAAGGACGATCTGACGCTCGATATCTGCGACGAGGTTCTCGACCATGTCGCCAAGAACGTCACGTCGAGCTTCCGCGAACTGGAAGGAGCTTTCAACCAGCTGGTGTTCCGCCACTCCTTCGAGCCTGACCTGTCGATCGACCGTGTCGACGACATTCTCGGCCATCTCGTGCGCGTCGAGGACAATCGCAAGATCCGCATCGAGGACATCCAGCGGGCGGTCTCGCGCCACTACAACGTGTCGCGCACGGACATGCTGTCGAACCGGCGCACGCGCCAGATCGTCAAGCCGCGGCAGATCGCGATGTACTTGGCCAAGATGATGACGCCGCGCTCGCTACCCGAAATCGGACGCCGTTTCGGCGGGCGGGATCACACGACGGTGCTGCATGCGGTGCGCAAGGTGGAGTCGATGATCGCCGAGGACGGCCAGCTCGCCAAGGAACTGGAACTGCTCAAACGGCTGATCGAAGAATAGGCCGTTCCTTCGAGCCCCGGCACGCCAGCCGGGGCTTTTTCTTTTCCCCAGCCTTTGGCCGCAGGGCCTCGCGCGCTTCATCCAGAACGCTTGCTTTTCGGCTCGCGAACCGCCACATTCGCGGTCCAATCCGGCCGGGAACGGCACCGGGGATTCTCCCGAATCCAGAGCCGCGGCAACCGTCTTCCAGCCGGTTCGTCCAAGTTTCATCCAAGCGGACAGCGAACCATGCGTGTCACAATCGAGCGAGCCAACCTGCTGAAATCCCTGAATCACGTTCACAGGGTCGTGGAACGCCGCAATACCATTCCGATCCTCTCCAACGTGCTCTTGAAGGCCGACGGTTCGGCACTTGAAATGAAGGCGACGGATCTCGACCTGGAGATCACCGAAGCCGTGCCCGCCGTGGTCGAGCAGGCGGGCGCGACGACGGTCGCCGCCCACCTCCTTTACGACATCGTGCGCAAGCTGCCTGACGGCACCGAGGTGATGCTGTCGACGGATGCCGACGGCAATTCGATGACGGTGATTTCCGGACGCTCGAACTTCAAACTACAGTGCCTGCCGCAATCGGACTTCCCCGAACTGACCGCCGGCGAGTTCACGCACACGTTCCGGCTCGATTCCGGCGCCCTTAAGCAGCTGATCGACCGCACGCAATTCGCCATCTCGACGGAAGAGACGCGCTACTATCTGAACGGCATCTATCTGCACACGGCCGAAAGCGACAACGACATCGTGCTGCGCGCCGTGGCCACGGACGGACACCGGCTGGCGCGCTGCGAATTGGCCGCGCCGAACGGGGCGGAACAGATGCCGGGCATCATCATTCCGCGCAAGACCGTCGGCGAATTGCAGAAGCTCGTCGACGACCCGGATGTCTCGGTGACGGTGGAACTGTCGGATTCGAAGATCCGCTTCACCATCGGCGCCGTCGTGCTCACCTCGAAGCTGATCGACGGCACGTTCCCGGATTATCAGCGCGTCATCCCGACCGGTAACGACAAGGACATGCTGGTCGACCGGCAGAGCTTCGCCGCCGCCGTCGACCGCGTTTCCACCGTGTCGTCCGAGCGAGGACGGGCGGTGAAGATCGCCTTGTCCGAGGGCCAGATGACGCTGACGGTCAACAATCCGGATTCCGGTTCGGCAACCGACGAGTTGGCGGTCGACTATTCAGCCGATGCGATGGAGATCGGCTTCAACGCGCGCTACCTGCTCGACATCACCAACCAGATCACCGGTTCCGAGGTGAAGTTCACGCTCGCCGACGCCGGCTCGCCGACCCTGATCATCGACACCGCCGACGACGCTTCGCTCTACGTGCTGATGCCGATGCGCGTCTAGGCGGCCGCGCCCGGGGACGATGACGCCGGAAAGCCATCTCTCTCAGCTGAAGCTGACGGCGTTTCGCAATTACGCGCATCTGTCGGTCGCGTTCGAGCCGAAGCATGTCGTGCTGTCCGGGCCGAACGGGGCCGGCAAGACCAATCTCATGGAAGCCGTTTCGTTTCTGTCGCCCGGGCGGGGGCTGCGCCGAGCGCAACTGGCCGACGTGGCGCAGGAAGGCTCGTCCGGCGGTTTCGCGATCCACGCCACGCTGGAGCGCGACGGCGACAGTTTTGCCATCGGAACCGGCACAGCCTTCGGCGAGGCCGGCCAGCGGCGGGTGCGGATCAACGGCACCAATTCGAATGGCGACGAGTTGCTCGATCTCTGCCGCATCATCTGGCTGACGCCGGCGATGGACGGGCTATTCACCGGCGCGGCCTCCGACCGGCGGCGGTTCCTCGACCGCATGGTGCTGGCGATCGACCCGGCGCATGGCCGCCGCGCCGCCGACTATGAAAAGGCGATGAGGCAAAGAAACCGGTTGCTGGAGGAGCCGGCCGGCAGCCAGACCGACGCCTGGTTGACCGCGGCGGAAACGCAGCTGGCGGCGCTCGGCTCGGCAGTCATCGCGGCGCGCCAGGAACTGGCCGGACTGCTCGCCGCGATCATCGCCGAACGGCGCGACCCGTCCGATCCGTTCCCCACCGCCGTCCTGGCCGTCGAGGGTGAACTGGAGGAGGCTGCACGCAGCGGCGCGGCGGCGGGCGCGATCGAGGAACGTCTGATCGCCGAATTGCGCGACGGGCGCTATCGCGACCGCGCCGCCGGGCGCACGCTTGTCGGGCCGCACAGGGCGGAGTTCGCCATCCGGCACGAACAGAAGGACATGGAGGCGGCGCGCTGTTCGACCGGCGAGCAGAAGGCGCTGCTGGTCGGCCTCGTTCTGGCGCATGCCGCGCTGACGCGCACCGTTTCCGGCATGGCCCCGATCATGTTACTCGACGAGATCGCGGCGCATCTCGATCCGGCGCGCCGCGCCGCGCTGTTCGACCGGATCGACACGGTCGGCGGGCAGGCTTTCATGACAGGCACCGACCGGTCGCTTTTCGAGGCTCTGGAGAGCCGCGCGCAATATGTCCGGGTTGAAAACGGCGCGTTGACGCACGAACGGGATTGATATGAGCGACGACACGCCGCTGAACATGGACGAAATCGAGCGCTATGCCCGCCATATCATCCTCTCGGAGATCGGCGGCGCCGGCCAGCAGAAGCTGAAGGCGGCACGGGTCCTGGTGATCGGGGCCGGCGGACTCGGGAGTCCGGCGCTGCTCTATCTCGCGGCCGCCGGCGTGGGCACGCTCGGCGTCGTCGACGACGACGTGGTCAGCCTCTCCAACCTGCAGCGCCAGATCCTGCATGCCACCGGCGATATCGGCCGGCCGAAGACGCAGAGCGCGGCGCATACGCTGCACGGGATGAACCCGATGATCGACATCGTCGAGCACCGGCAACGCCTGACCGAGGACAATGCGAAGGCGATCCTCGCGGAGTACGACCTCGTCGTCGACGGCTCCGACAATTTTGCGACCCGCTATCTCGTCGCCGACATGGCTGAGGAGGCCGCCATCCCGCTGGTTGCCGGCGCGCTAGGCCGCTTCGACGGCAGCCTGACCGTGCTGACACCCTATGACACCGACGCCGACGGCACTGCCTGCCCGCGCTATCGCGACCTGTTTCCCGAAGCGCCGCCCGAGGGCACGGTGCCGACCTGCGCGGAAGCCGGCATTCTCGGCGCGGTGGCCGGGGTCATCGGCACGTTGCAGGCGGTCGAGGCGCTGAAACTGATCACCGGGGTCGGCGAGCCGCTGATCGGCAAGCTGTTACTTTACGACGCGCTGTCGGTGCGGTTCCAGACCATGCGCTACAAGCGGCGGGACTGATGCCTTGACGGATCCGGCCTGAAAAGGCTTGCTGCCGCCGCAACCAATTCCATTGCGAGGTCCCGATGAGCAACCGTCCAATCGTCCATCACATCCCGGTCTGCCCCTTCTGCCAGAGGCTTGAGATCCTGCTGGCGCTGAAGGGACAGCGCGACGCGGTCGAGTTCCGGGTCGTGGACATCACCAAGCCGCGCGATCCCGAACTTCTCGCCAAAACCCGCGGCACCACGGCGTTACCGGTCCTGGAACTGCCGGACGGACGCATCCTGAAGGAAAGCCTCGTCATCCTTGGCTATCTCGACGAGACGATCCCGGGCGAGCCGGTTCGCCGCAGTGACGCCTATGAGCATGCGGTCGAAAGCATGCTGATCGCGAAAGAAGGCCCGTTCACCGGCGCCGGCTACATGTTCGTCATGAACCAGGACCGGGCGCGCCGCGACGAGCACAATGAAAAAATCATCAAGCTCTATCGCGACCTCAACGACTTCCTGATGGAGCACAATCCGGAAGGCACGTTCCTGTTCGAGAGCTTCGGACTTGCCGAAGCCGTCTTCACGCCGATGTTCATGCGCTTCTGGTTCCTCGACTATTACGAGGATTTCGAGTTGCCGGCGGGTCCCGCTTACGACCGTGTCCGTGCGTGGCGGGAAGCCTGTCTCGAACACGAGGCGGCGCAGCAGGTCTCGCAGGAAGAGATCGTGAAATATTACTACGACTACGCGAAGGGCTCCGGGAACGGCGCGCTGCCGGAGGGCCGCTCGGTTTCCAGCTTCAGCTTCGAGCCGGACTGGCCGTCCCGGCCCTGGCCGCCGCGCGACAAATACGAGGTCAGCGCGACCGACGCGGAGCTCGGGCTGGTCTGAGGATCACACCATCGACGGGAGGACGCGGTCCGGCGGGCGGTCTCCGTCGGCCATCATGCGGATGTTGATGATGACCTTTTCGCCCATCTCGATGCGGCCTTCGATGGTGGCCGAGCTCATATGCGGCGAGACGACGACCTTGCCCTTGCGGGCCAGTTCGCGCAGGCGCGGGTCGATGGACGGCTCGTGCTCGAAGACGTCGAGACCGGCGCCGGCGATGCGGCCCTCCTCGATCAGGCGGATCAGCGCCTTCTCGTCGACAACGTCACCGCGCGAGGTGTTGACGATATAGGCCGTCGGCTGCAGCAGCTCGAGCCGGCGCGCGGAGAGCAGATGGAAGGTCGCCGGTGTCGACGGGCAATTGACCGAGACGATGTCCATATGGGCGAGCATCTGGTCGAGGCTCTCCCACCAGGTGGCGCCCAGTTCCTTCTCGATCGCCTCCGACATGCGATGGCGGTTGTGATAATTGATCGACAGGCCGAAGGCGCGGGCGCGCCGGGCGACGGCGATGCCGATCCGGCCGAGGCCGATAATGCCGAGCTTCTTGCCGGCGATGCGGCGGCCGAGCATCCAGGTCGGCGACCAGCCGGCCCAGTCGCCCTCGCCCGTCAGCACCGCAGCCCCCTCGGTGAGACGGCGCGGCACGGCGAGGATCAGCGCCATGGTCATGTCGGCCGTATCCTCGTTCAGCACGTTGGGCGTGTTGGTTACGGTGATGCCGTGGGCATGCGCCTCCTTGACGTCGATATTGTCGACGCCATTGCCGAAATTGGCGATCAGCCGCAGTTGCGGCCCGGCCTTGCCGATCAGTTCGGCATCGATCCTGTCGGTGACCGTCGGCACAAGAACCTCGGCGGTTTGCATGGCCTGCGCCAGTTCGTCGCGGGACATCGGCCGGTCGGTTTCGTTCAGCCTTACATCGAAGAGTTCGCCCATGCGCGCCTCCACCGTCTCGGGAAGCCTGCGCGTGATGACGACCAGCGGTTTTCGGCTCAGGGGCATTCGCACTCCCTAGGGTCAGGACCCTTGAAGGCGCTTCATTTTCATACACCGGCGGACCGGCGTTGAGCGCTCGTTAACCAAATGTGGACCAGGATGGCGAGTGGCCCCGTTCGCCGTTCTCTAGCAAGGCGTCCGTGCCATGACAAAGAGTTTTGCGCGCGAAAACGGCGCGGGCGGAATCGCCTGCCATTTTGCGGGAACCGAAAAGAGGTCCGAAGCCCGATGACCAGCAAGTCCACCGGCCATCTGTCCAAATATGCCGCGAAATCCGTGTTGTGCGGCGCAATCGCAATCCTCATGGCGGTCGCGCCTGCCGCCGCCCAGACGACCGGCTCGATCAATCGCGGCGCGAGCGGCCTGCCGCTGCCGCGATTCGTCAGCCTGAAGGCGGCCAAGGTGAACATGCGGATCGGGCCCGGTTCCGACTACAAGGTGGCCTATCGCTATCTGAAACCGGGCATCCCGATGGAGATCATCCAGGAGTATGACAATTGGCGGCGTGTCCGGGACGCTGACGGGACGACCGGCTGGATCCACGGCTCGCTGCTGTCGGGCGAACGAACCGCCATCACCTCGCCTTGGCGGCAGGCGGCGAGCCCGGACGACACGGTGATCCTCTACAACACGCCGGCCGCGGCGGCGGGCGTGGTCGCCTATCTGGAGCCGGGCGTGCTCGGCCACATCGATTCCTGCGACGGCGCGTGGTGCGAGCTCGACGTGAAATATGCCGATCGCACGCTGCGCGGCTATGTGAACCAGGCGGAATTGTGGGGCGCTTACCCCGACGAAGTAATCAAGTAGGAAGGCTGCGCGTCAGCTCTTGCGGCGCAGGCGGATGACGACGTCGATATTGGCGACTTCCATGCCTTCCGGCGGCTCGGGAAGGTTTTCGACCTTCAACTGGGCCGACACCGGAACGTCCACCACCTCGCCATCGTCTTCGATGTAGAAATGATGATGATCCGACGTGTTGGTGTCGAAATAGGTGCGTGAGCCTTCCACCGACAGAATGCGCAGCATTCCGGCATCGGTGAACTGGTGAAGCGTGTTGTAGACGGTCGCAAGCGACACAGCGACGCCGATATCGACCGCCTCGCCGTGCAGATCCTCGGCGGCCAGATGCCGGTCGCCCTTGGCGAACAGCAATTCTGCAAGCGCGACACGCTGCCGCGTCGGGCGCAGCCCGGCCGTTTGCAGCTTCCGCCTGATATCCGTCACAGAGTGATCCACTTCTACGTCTATCCTCGTCAATCGACGTTGCAACCCCGTGCAAAAAGACGAATTTTCCTGTCCCTTGCAGTGTTGATCATATATTCGCTATGGCAGGAGCGATCAATAGGCAGGGGTCCGCGGTCCATCTACCCGGACCGGCCCAGATAAGAACCAGGGAGACTCGCCCGCCAATGGCCGAACAAAAATCCAGTTACACCTATGAAGACCTGCTCGCATGCGGTCGCGGCGAAATGTTCGGCCCGGGCAATGCCCAGCTGCCGGCGCCGCCGATGCTGATGTTCGATCGCATCACGCAGATCAGCGAGACCGGCGGCGAGCACGGCAAGGGCATGATACGCGCCGAGCTCGACATCAAACCCGACCTCTGGTTCTTCCCCTGCCACTTCATCGGCGATCCGGTGATGCCCGGCTGCCTCGGGCTCGACGCCCTCTGGCAGATGACGGGCTTTTACCTGGGCTGGCTGGGCGAGCCCGGAAAGGGCCGCGCCATTTCGACCGGCGAAGTGAAATTTACCGACATGATCACGCCGAAAAACAAGCTGGTCGAATATTGCATCGACTTCAAACGCGTGATGCGCGGCCGGCTGGTGCTCGGCATCGCCGACGGCATCGTCAAGGCGGACGGGGAGACCGTGTTCCAGGCGAAAGACCTGCGTGTCGGCCTGTTCCAGGAAAAATCCGCCTGAATAATCCAATCCGCAGGGTGCGCGGCACCCTGCCGCCAACGCCAGGGAGCCTCTCATGAGACGCGTCGTCGTAACAGGGCTGGGTATCGTATCATCCATCGGCAACAATGCCGACGAGGTCACCGCCTCGCTGCGCGATGCCAAGTCCGGCATCAGCCATTCGCAGGATTTCGCCGATCGCGGATTCCGCTGCCAGGTCTGGGGCGCCCCGACGCTCGATCCGAGCGAACTCGTGGACCGGCGCGCCATGCGGTTCCTGTCCAAGGGCGGCGCGTGGAACCATGTCGCCATGGAACAGGCGATCTCCGACGCCGGCCTTTCCACCGACGGGATTACCGACGAGAAGATCGGCATCATCATGGGGTCTGGCGGCCCGTCGACGCACACAATCGTCGAGGCGGCGGACATCACCCGCGAGAAAGGCTCGCCGAAGCGCATCGGGCCGTTTGCCGTACCAAAGGCGATGTCGTCGACGGCGTCGGCGACGCTCGCCACATGGTTCAAGATCCACGGCGTCAACTATTCCATTTCGTCAGCCTGCTCGACCTCGGCGCATTGCATCGGCAACGCCTATGAGCTGATCCAGTGGGGCAAGCAGGACATGATCTTCGCCGGCGGTCACGAAGACCTCGACTGGTCGATGTCCAACCTGTTTGACGCGATGGGCGCGATGTCGTCGAAGCACAACGACACGCCGGCAAGCGCCTCGCGCGCCTATGACGCCGAGCGCGACGGCTTCGTCATCGCCGGCGGCGCGGGCGTGCTGGTTCTCGAAGAGCTCGAACACGCCAAGGCGCGCGGCGCGAAAATCTATGCCGAAATCGTCGGCTATGGTGCGACATCGGACGGCTACGACATGGTGGCCCCGTCGGGCGAAGGCGCGGTGCGCTGCATGCGCCAGGCGATGGCGACGGTGGACGGCAAGGCCGATTACATCAACACCCACGGCACGTCGACGCCCGTCGGCGACAGCCGCGAAATGGCCGCGATCAAGGAAGTGTTCGGCGACGAGATGCCGAATATCTCATCGACCAAGTCGCTGACCGGCCATTCGCTCGGGGCCGCCGGGGCGCAGGAATCGATCTACTCGATCCTCATGATGCAGGGCGGGTTCATCGGCGAGAGCGCGCATATCAGCCAGCTCGATCCCGAATTCGAGGGCATGCCGATCGTTCGCGAGCGCATCGACAACGCCAAAATCGATACCGTGCTGTCGAACTCGTTCGGCTTCGGCGGCACCAATGCCACTCTGGTGTTCCAGCGTTACAACGGCTGACGTGAAAGGACATTGCCAATGAACGGGTTGATGGCGGGAAAACGCGGCTTGATCATGGGAGTGGCCAATGACCACTCCATCGCCTGGGGCATCGCCAAGGCGCTGGCCGCCGAAGGGGCGGAAATCGCGCTGACCTATCAGGGCGAAGCCTTCGGACGGCGCGTCAAGCCGCTGGCCGAGGAAATCGGCTCGAAGCTGCTGTTGCCCTGCGATGTCGAGGATACCGACACTGTCAAGGCGGTCTTCGACACGCTGAAGGAAGAATGGGGCAGCTTCGACTTCCTCGTCCACGCCATCGGCTTCTCCGACCGCAACGAGTTGAAGGGCCGTTATCTCGACGTGACGACGCGCGAGAACTTCTCGCGCACCATGGTGATCTCGGCCTATTCCTTCACCGAGGTCGCGCAGCACGCCGCGCCGATGCTGAACGAGGGCGGATCGCTGCTGACGCTCACCTATGGCGGGTCCATGCGCGTCATGCCGAATTACAACGTCATGGGCATCGCCAAGGCGGCGCTGGAAGCGATGGTGCGCTACCTCGCCGCGGATTTCGGCCGCAACAAGGTTCGCGTCAACGCGATCTCGGCCGGACCGGTGCGCACGCTGGCCGGTGCCGGCATCGGCGACGCCCGGCAGATCTTCGCGTATCAGCAGCGCGTCGCGCCGCTCGGACAGCCGACCGACATCACCCAGGTGGGCCAGTCGGCCCTCTATCTGCTGTCCGACATGTCGTCGGGCGTGACGGGCGAAATCCACTATGTGGACGCCGGCTACAACGTCATGTCCATGCCGATGATGGACGAGCTCCAGAAACTCGATCCGAAATAGCCCGAACACGCCTTCATCAGGCAAAAGCAACGGCTTTTTAGGGATTCCAAGGCACTCTCCAAACGGTTTTGGAGTTGTCATGGCTGGTCGGTCAAAAGTCGCGCGTTCGCAGGTTTTTCGCCTGATCACGATCTTTACGAGCGGTTTCGGCGCGGCGTCACTCAGCCTGTGGGCGCTGATGCTGAACCGGATCGGCGATCCCGGCATGTTCGGCTTCAGCACGATGGCCGCGGTGATCGCCGGACTGGCGGCGCTGGCTGGAGCCGGTTGCGCGCATGCCTATTTCGTCGGATCAGACGAGACGGCCAAGGTCTATGAGGCGGCGATCGCGACGGACCCGACAACGGGCCTGTATTCCCGGACAGGTCTTCAGCAGGAGATCGCGCCGCTGATCGAACGGGCGAGCGGCAAGGCGCGCTCCTTCGAACGCCGCATGCTGGTCTCCGTGGAGATCGACGCCTTCCGCGATATCAACAACCAGCACGGGCCGGAGACGGGCGACCGGGTCCTACGCCTGATGGGCGAGCGCATCCGCCGCCTCGTCGGCGGGCTCGGCCCGGTGGCACGAATCGCGGGCAGCGAGTTCGCCTTCACGTTCGAAGTCGGCCATGACGACCGCGAACTCCATGCGGTCATGACCGCGCTTCTGGAGGAAATGTCGCGGCCGATCCGGGCTGGCGATGTGGTCATCCCGGTGTTCTGCACGGCGGGGCTGGTCGAACTCGGCAAGGAGACAACCTCGCTCGACACGGCGCTTCGGCGCACGAATCTCGCGCGCACCACGGCGCGTGCCGGCGGGCTCGGCAACTGGGCGATCTACCATCCGGAGATGACGCAGATCGACACCTACCGCAAATGGATCGAGGGCGAGTTGTCGACCGCGATCCAGACATGCGCGTTCGATGTCGTCTATCAGCCGCAGGTGGAAAGCCACACCGGCAAGGTGACAGGCTACGAGGCGCTGTTGCGTTGGGAACACCCGGAAAAAGGCTTCATCCCACCCTCCGAATTCATCTCCGTGGCCGAGAAATGCGGGCTGATCGGCCAGATCGGCATGTGGGTGCTCGAACAGGCCTGCGGAGACGCCGCCCGGTTTCCCGACGACGTGACGATCGCGGTCAATGTGTCGCCAAAGCAGCTGGAGAGCCCCGACTTCGTCTCGCGGCTGGCCGAAACGATGCGCCAGGCGGGCGTTCGCGCCGAGCGGATCGAACTGGAGATCACCGAGAATATCCTGATCCTCGACCGCGCCAAGGTGCGCCGGAAATTCCAGGAGATCAGGAATCTTGGCTGTCCGATCTCGATCGACGATTTCGGTACCGGCTATTCCAATCTCGGCTATCTCGCCGAGCTGCCCTTCTCGAAACTGAAACTGGATCGCTCGCTGGTCTCGCGGCTCGGCGAGCGCGACAACGGCACGGCGCTGGTCGCGACCATCGTCAACATGGCCCATGCGCTCAACGCTTCCGTCCTCGGCGAGGGCGTGGAGACGGAGGAACAGGTCGCGCTGCTGCAGGCGGCGGGCTGCACGCTGATGCAGGGCTATTATTTCGGCAAGCCGGTCTGGCTGGAGCGCGAACGCGAAAAAGCCGCCTGACGGCCTTAGCGCATTGCCTCGATCACCTTGAAGCCATCGCGGACGGCCTTTTCCTCGACCCGGCGGAAGCCCTGCGTGAGCGCCTGCTCATAGGGCAGCTTGCGATTGGCGACCATCAGCAGGCGGCCGCCGGGAACAAGCGCCTTCGAGGCGGCGGCGATGAAAGCCTTGCCGATATCCGGCTCAGACGCCCGGCCGGCATGAAAGGGCGGGTTCATGACGATCCAGTCGAACCGGCGGGCGACCGGCTCCGACGTCAGATCGCACCAGTTCGCTTGCAGCGACACATTGCCGGCGATTGAAGACAGATTGCGCTGCGCCGCTTTCAGCGACGGTGAATGCGCTTCGAACAGGGCAAGGCTATCAGGCCGCCCTTTCTCCAGCACATGCGCGGAGAGGAAACCCCAGCCGCAGCCGAAATCGGCGACGGCGCCCTTGATCCGCGCATCGAAAATCTCGGCGAGCAGCACCGATCCCGCATCGGGCTTGCCATGTGAGAACATGCCTGGCGCGGTCTCGAAACGGCCTTCCACGAGGCTGTTCGGCTCGGCCGTATCCGCGAAAACGTCCGCTTCGGGTGCGCGGAACCAGAACGCGGTGGCATGGTGCTTGGCGAGCGAGCCTTCGATTTCGACCCGGCCTCCCACCCATTTGCGCAAAGGCTGGATACCGATCGTCTTGTCGCCGGCAATGCAGATTGTTCCGCCCGGCCGAACCAGACCGCATGCACGCGAGACCATCGCGTGGTGCTCGCCCTTGTGCTTGCCGGCGAGGATCAGCGCGCCGGCATGGGGGCTGCCGGCGTCCAGTTCCGGGAAGACATCATAGCCGGCCCGTTGCAGCGCGAGAAATTCCGGCCGGAAACACTGTTCGCAGGCAAGCGCGGATTTCGAGACGGTTTCCGGCAGCTCCCGTGGCGCGGCGGCATTGAGGAACGCGAACCGTTCGCCTTCGGCCGGCGGGGCGATATCGCCGGAGGCAAAGGGGAGGAACAGGGTTTCGACAGCGCCGCTCATGTATGGTCTTTCAAACCGGCTTTGAAAGAGAGGCCGTCATTCCGGGGGCGCGAAGCGCAACCCGGAATCCAGAGCCGAGCGCCAGACAAACATGCTGCTGTGTCAAAGCCATCCTCTTCCGATCCCTAGCACTACAATTCATTGAATTAGCGGACTTCCCGACAGCGAAACGGGAAGCGCCTGATTTGGAAACCTCAGCCTCAATCTCGACACTCACGCGTCTGGATTCCGGGTTCCGCTTCGCGGCCCCGGAATGACGAGAAAAGAGGCGAAAACCCGCAATAGCGCAAAAATGGGCCCGTGTTGACGAGGCAATAAAAAAGCGCGGGGTAATAAGCCCCGCGCCTTTAAGCGTTGGAAGCAGGCCGAAATCAGTCGGCCTTTTCTTCCCGGGCCTTTTCCTTGCCGGTCTCCTGATCGACGACCTTCATCGACAGGCGAACCTTGCCGCGCTCGTCGAAGCCCATCAGCTTGACGAAGACCTTGTCGCCTTCCTTGACGAC
>NZXU01000098.1 GCA_002698425.1 Ahrensia sp.
ACGTCGAGGAGGTGCTGAGGGAATGCAACTGTCTCGGCCTCGAGGCATGGGACACGACGTTGGGCAGGGGGCCGCCAGCGAGCGACAGCGAAGCTTAAAGGCGGGACAAAAATCAATCCGGTTTCCAAGAGGAAGCGCGGAGGCGATGCCGCGCGTCCACTCTCCCCCCTTTGTGGGGGAGAAAGCAAAAGCTTGGGTTTAGCGAAGCTAAGCCCTTAGCTTTTGCAAGAGGGGGGTCCGCGATGGCGGCCGAATAGCAACGACCGGCGATATCCGGCCAATCTCCTGCCACTTGCGCCTGCGCCCCGCCGCTGCATTATGGGCCGCCAACGGCGCAACCGAAAACCGAGCCCTATGAACGCCATCACCCGCGACACCGGCGACAACGCCGAGACGATCCGCGCCTTCCTCAGGCAGAGCAGCAGCTTCGCCGGTTTCGGCGATGACGGCCTCGGCCTTCTCGCCGCGAGCTGCGCCATCGAATCGGCCGACGCCGGGGTCACCTTCTTCGAACAGGGCGATGCCGGGGACTTCGCCTATCTGGTCCTCGACGGCGAAGTCTCGATCGAGGTGTCGACCGCGGTGGGCCGGGTCACCGTCGCGACGATGGGGCCCGGCGAACTGGTGGGCGAGATCGCGGCCTTCGCCTCGACCCCGCGGACCGCCGCCGTGACCGCCAGAAGCCCCGTCCGGCTGCTCCGCATCGAGCAGTCGGCGATCCGCGACATCATGCAGCGCTCGCCCGACACGGCCATGGCGATCATCGCCGAACTCGGTTCGCGCCTGCAGGGCCTCAACGGCACCATCGCCGCGCTCACGCAGGCGACGCGCGCGCTGGCCGAGGGCTCGTTCGAATCCTCCATGCTCGACGTGCTGCGCAACCAGGCCACCCGCTTCCGCCAATTCGCCGAGACCTTCGACGCGATGGCGCACGAGATCACCTCGAAACGCCTGCACAATCAGGAGATGCGGCTCGCCTACGACATCCAGCAATCCTTCCTGCCCAAGGCGATCGACGCCGGCCCGCTTGCCGGCCGCTTCACCGTCTCGGCGTCCATGCAACCCGCCAAGCAGGTCGGCGGCGATTTCTTCGATTATTTCATGATCGGCGACGAATGGCTGGCGATCGCCGTCGGCGACGTCTCCGGCAAGGGCGTGCCGGCGGCGATGTTCATGAGCGTCTCGCGCATGGTGCTGAAATCCATCGCCCGCGAAGGCGGCAGCGCCGGCGAGATCCTGACGCGGGCCAATTCACTGCTCGCCGAGGACAACCCCGAAGGCATGTTCGTCACGGTCGCCTTCGCCCGGCTCAATCTTGTAACCGGCGAATTCAACATCGCCAGCGGCGGCCACGAAGAGATCTTCGTCGTCGAGCCGGACGGCATTGTCGACAAATACGGGGTCGACGGCCCTGCCCTCGGCCTGTTCGACGGGCCGGTCTACAAGGACAAGACGACCGTGCTCGAACCGGGCGCGATGGTCGCCTTCGCCACGGACGGGGTCACCGAAGCCTTCGCGCCCGACCGGCGGATGTTCGGCATGGAGCAGTTGGAAGGGCTTCTGGCCGACAATCCGCCGGCGGATCCGGGCGCGCTTGTCGACATGATCCAGTCGAAAGTCGCCGCATTCGCCGATGGCTGCCCGCAATCCGACGATATCACCTGCCTGGCGCTCGCCTGGCATGGCGAAAAGGCGGATTAGCCGAGTTGGAACGTCATCGTCAGCCGGTTGCGGCCATCCACATGTTCATAGGCGATCGACGATGACAATTCGCGCATCAGCTTGACGCCGAAACCGCCGATCTGGGCGGTCTCCAGGTTCTCGATCTTCACCGCCTCCGGCACCGACAGCGGATCGAAGGCGACGCCGTTATCCACCAGCGTCGCCACTGCGGTATCATTGCCGATATCCAGGTCGACCCCGATCTCGGCATCATCGCCGCCATCGGGAAAACCGTAGGATATCGTGTTGGTGACCGCCTCGTTCAGGCAGAGCTTGATATTGCCGGCAATCTTGCCCGGCACGCCCGTCTCGGCGAAACGGTCCGCCAGCCACGCATTCATGCGCGATATCTCGCCAAGGCTGCAGCCGAGGTCGATCCGCGCGCTCACCGGCGGTCAGGACACGACATCGATCGCGGCTGCCTCGTCGTCCTCGACGAAGACGATCGAATCGACGCCGGTCGAGGCGAGTACGCTGCGCGCCGCATCATTGGGATTGTACACGGCCAGCCGGCCGCCGCGGCTGCCGATGGTCTTGGCGGACTTGACGAGGACGCGGATGCCGATGGAGGCGAGGAAGTCGACATTCGTCATATCGACGATCACTTTCTTGTGGGTCTCGGACACCTCGTTGAAAGGTATCTCGACCGCGCTCGAGCCCTCGATGTCGAGAGATCCGTTGAGCGTGATCTTGCAGATGCCGCCCTCGAGTTCTTGCCTGTCCATTTGCATCGTCTTGTTCCCCGTGCCTCGCCTCCCGTCGCTTGCGGGCGCCGCGGAAGCACTTTCATGGTTTCAGCCAGCGATAACACGCCGATCGTCACGGGATTGCAACAGGACCGTCCGGCCCCCGCTTTTCCCGCGGAATCCGATCCCGCGCGCGGACACGCATACAATCCCGTCCATGACAGTTTTGCGACAGCGGGCCGGATGCCGGTCAGAAGCCGCTCGTATCGTCGCCGCACTGGTTGTAGGAACGCTGCCCGTCCGGCATCACGGTGTGGCATATGCGCGCCTCGGCCGTCGTCGCGCCGTCCAGTTTCGAGCGGAACAGGTCCGCCCCGTAGAGATCGGCGCGCGTCAGGTTCGCGCCGGTCAGGTCCGCGCCCTGCACGATGGCGAAATAGAAGATCGCCCCGGTCAGGTCCGCGCCGCGCAGATCGGCGTCGGAGAGGATGGCGCGGGACAGGTCCGCACCGAACAGGTCGGCGCCCGACAGGTCGCAGCCGACGCAGTTTTGGGTTTCCAGGAGTTTCCGCAGGTCCGACTCGCTGAACGCGCCCGCCGGCCCGCTGAACAGGACCGCAGCGGCAAACGCCGCCGCGGTCCCGGTTCTGAGCCCCGCCAAGCCTCAGGCCTTGAGCGCCGCCAGCACCCGTTCCGGCAGCATCGGAAGCTGGCGTATCCGCTTGCCGGTCAGCGCGTAGACGGCATTGGCGATCGCCGGTGCGATCGGCGGCACCGCCACCTCCCCCATGCCGCCGGGCGTGTCGACCGATTCCAGCAGTTCGACCGTCACATGCGGCGTCTCCGACTGGCGAAGCAGAATGTAGTCGTAGAAGTTGGACTCCTGCACCGCGCCATCCTTGACGGTGATTTTTTCCTTCAGCGCCGCCGATACGCCGAAGATCGTGCCGCCTTCGGCCTGCGCGATCGTCGCGTCACGCTGGACGACCACCCCCGGATCGACCGCGACCCAGACGTTGTGGACGCGGATCGCGCCGGTTTCCCGGTTCAGCGATATCTCCACGACCTCGCCGATGCGGGTGTTCCAGTCGTCCGAGAAGCCGATCCCGAACGCACGGTCGCCTTCAGCTTTCCGTGGCCATCTAGCCATCTCCGCGGCCTTCTTCAAGACCGCCTGCCCGCGCGGATCGTTTGCGAGCAGTTCGAGCCGGTAGTCGAGTTGATCCCGTCCGAGCGAAGCGGCAACCTCGTCGATCATCTGTTCGACGGCGAACTTCGTATAGCCGGTGCCGACCGCGCGCCAGAAGCCGAGATTGATGCCCCGGTCCTGCCGCACATAGTCGAACTCGAAGGCGCCGACGTCGTAGAAGGTCGCCGCTCCCTCGGTGATCGTCTCGTCCTTTCCGCCCGACTTCTCGAAGGCGTCAGGCCGGTAGCGCGCGAAGACCGAATCCGCGACGATCCGGTGCCGCCAGCCGACGATCTTGCCGTCGGCGTCGAGACCGGCCTCGATGCGCTGGGCCGTCAGCGGGCGGAACATGTCGTGCTGGACGTCCTCCTCGCGGGTCCAGATCAGCTTGACCGGCGCATTGACGGCTTGCGCGATCATCACCGCGTCGACCACGTAGTCGAATTCGAGCTTGCGCCCGTAACCGCCGCCGATCAGCGTCTGGTGCACCGTCACCTTGGCGGGATCGGTCTGCAACATGCCGGCGACCACGAAGGGCACCGCGCCCGGCGCCTGGGTCGGGATCCAGAGCTCCGCGCTGCCGTCGCCCGGAAGCTTCACCAGCGCGCACATCGGCTCCATCGTCGCGTGGTACATGTGGTCGGTCGTGTAATCGCCGGTCATCACTTTCGATGCGCCCTCGATCGCGCCGGCCGCGTCACCCTCCACGCCGAAGACGACACCCTCGACCGAACGATCGGCCGCAACGGCGAGGTAGTCCTCGGTCACCGCGTCGCTGTCGTAACCGGCCGCCTTCGCGCCGTCGGTCCAAGTCACCTTGACCTTGTCGCGTGCGGCAAGGCACTGGTCAAACTCGGCTGCAACGATGGCGACGCCATAGGGCAGCGGCAGCACCGCCTCGACGCCCGGCACCGCGAGCGCCTCGGCATCGTCGATCGTGTCCGGGCTCGCGCCATTGACCGGCGCGCGCATAACGGTCGCGTATTTCTGGCCGTCGAGATTGTGGTCGATGCCGAACTTCGCCGACCCGTCGACCTTGCCCGGCAGGTCGACGCGCATCTGCGACGTGCCGACCAGCCTCCATTTGTCGCGGGGCTTCAGTTCGCTGTCGGCGATTTCCGGCAGTTCGGCGGGTACCTTCGCCTTGCCGGCCGCTTCGCCATAGCTCATGCGCTTGCCGGAGCCGGCATGCACGATTGCGCTCGGCTCGGTCTCCAGTTCGGAGAGCGATACGCCCCAATCGTCGGCGGCCGCCTGCATCAGCACGCGGCGGGCCTGCGCGCCGGCGCGGCGCAACAGCGGCCAGTAGCCCTGCGTCGTCCGGCTTGCGCCGGTAATCATCAGGTTGCCGAAACCCGGATTGCCGAAACCGGGCGCGACGGGAGACAGGTCGATGTCGACCTTGTCCCAGTCGGCGTCGAGTTCTTCCGCCAGGATGATCGGACAGGATGTCAGCACGCCCTGCCCCATTTCGGCGGCCGGCGCGTAGATGCGAATGCGGTCATCCGTGCCGATATGCACGAAAACACTCGGTTCGATGCCGCCATCCATCGCCCGGGCGCGGCGCGCCGAGGCGGGCAGCATGCACATGACGGTTAACCCGCCCGCGCCGGCGAGGAAGCCGCGGCGCGAGACGGAAAGCGGTGACTTGATGTGTTCGTTCATCGGATCAGCCCTCCATCGACGCTGCGAGTTCGATGGCCGCGACGATCCGCTGGTAGGTCCCGCAGCGGCAGATATTGCCGTCCATGGCCGCGATGATCTCGTCACGCGTCGGCTTAGGATTGGACGCGAGGAGCGACGCCGCCTGCATAATCTGGCCGGATTGGCAGTAGCCGCATTGCGGCACCTGCATTTCGAGCCAGGCTTTCTGCAACGGATGGTCGCCTTCGGGCGACAGCGCCTCGATCGTAGTGACTTCCCTGCCCTCGACCTCGCTGAGATATGTCTGGCACGACCGCACCGCTTCTCCGTCCAGATGCACGGTGCAGGCGCCGCACATGCCGACGCCGCATCCATATTTGGTGCCGGTCATTTTCATCCGTTCGCGGATGATCCAAAGCAAAGGCGTCTCGTCGGGCGCCTCGACAGACGTCGACGCGCCGTTAAGCGTGAACGTGGCCATGGTTACTCCTCCCAAATGGCTATTCGCGCTGTCATGATGATACATATGTATACAGATTTCGAGTCGGAATCCCGAAACCCGCAAGATTTAACCCGCAACCCCGCCTGGAATTCTCAGGTTAAGAGACAATGTGTACAGGCGCGCCGACTTTACCCTCCGCGGCCGGGCGCCCAGACACAATCCGTCGAGAGTTCTTCAGTCGCTGCGCTGCCGGGCGCTGTCGATCAGCGACGCGCCGCGCCGAAGCGGCGAGACCGTGCGCTCATAGATGGAGAGCCAGCCGGAGTCGGCGGTCGGCGGCGGCGGCGTGAAGGCGGCGCGGCGTCTCGCCATCTCCGCTTCATCGACCAGCAGATCGATCCGCTTTTCATTTACGTCGATGTCGATCACGTCGCCATTCTCGACAAGCGCGATCGGCCCGCCATCCGCCCATTCGGGCTGTACCTCGCCGACCACGAGGCCCTTGTTGACCAGACCGGAGAGCTGCCCGTCGGTGACGACCGCGACGTCCGGCCCGAAGCCTGCGCCCTCGACGGCGAAGACGAGCCGCGACGCGCCGCCCATGCCCGGGCCGCCCTTCACGCCCTGACGGCGCAACACCAGCACGTCGCCTTTTTCGATCTTGCCGGCTTTCAGATCTTCCTCCGCATCCGCTGCAGTATCGTAGACCTTCGCCTTGCCCTTGAAGGAGAGTTTGCGATCCGGCGTCCGCAGCCCGACCTTGACCACGCCCGTCTCCGGCGCAAACGACCCTTTCAGCAACACGATCGCCGCCTCCGAGCCCCACGGATTGTCGAGAGGCCGAATGACGTCCTCATCGCTGACCTCGAACCCCGCGAGGTTTTCCGCGACCGTCTTGCCGGTCACGGTCATGACGTCCGCGTCGAGCATCGGCTCGAGGCTCTTCATGATGCCGCGCGCACCTCCCGCCGCCTCGAACGCCTCGATCGACAGCGGCCCGATCGGGCGCACCGCCGTCAGGATCGGCGTGCGTTCGCCTTCCGCGTCGAACACGTCATACATGTCGATATCGACGCCCGCTTCCAAAGCGGTTGCCTGCAAATGCTTGATGCAGTTGATGGAGCCCGCCTGCGCGAGCGTGACGCGGGCGGCGTTGCGGAACGCGCCCTCGGTCAGGATGTCGCGCGGCTTCAGGTCTTCCCAGACCATGTCCACGATCCGCTTGCCGCTCTCGCGCACATAGTCCCACATCTTCGGCGAGTTTGCCGCGACCGGCGCCGACCCCGGCAGGCACATGCCGAGCGCCTCGGTGACCGAATGCATCGAGTTGGCGGTGCCCATGCCCGAGCAGACGCCGGGCGACTGGACCGCCACTTCGCTCATCTCCGTCAGCCGCTCCAGCGAAATCGCCCCCTGGGTATAGAAGCCGGCATGCAGGAACACTTCCTCGATGTCGACATGCTCATTGCCGATATGCCCGGAGGCCTGGTAGCCGCAGACCACCAGAAGAGAGGGGATGTTCAAGCGCGCCGCCGCCATCAGCTGGCCCGGCACAGTCTTGTCGCAGGAGGTCAGCAGGATCATGCCGTCGAGTTGCGGGCCTTCGACCTGCACTTCGATATCGTTGGCGATCAGGTCGCGCGTCGGCAGGATGAAGGTTGCGCGCCGGGCGGCCGAGATGATGAAATCCGACGGGGCCGATGTGCGGATCTCGAAGGGCAGCCCGCCCGCCTCGCGGATCGATTTCTTCACCTCGCGCGCGATGTCGTCGAGATGCGAGAAGCAGATGGCGATCTCCGACGAGGTGTTGATGACCGCGATCTTCGGCTTCTGCATGTCCTCGTCGGTGAGGCCCATCGCCCGCCAGTGCGAGCGGCGTCCTGCCCAGCGCGACGAGCCGGGCTCGAAATTCGAGCGCAGTTTCGAGTAATCACGATCCATGTCGATTGGTCCTCCCGGGAAATCCTGGGCTACGCAGTCGACTCCTCGAGGCTGCGCGGCCGCCGGCCGCGAAGCTCGCCGATCGCGTCTTGTCGGGCAAGCCCGATTTCGCGCGTTCAGTTTTCGCTATTTGCGAAGAACGAAGGCCGGTGGCCGACGGGCCTATTTCGGCGCCATCCGGATCGCGCCGTCGAGGCGTACAACCTCGCCATTGAGGTAACGATTTCCGATCATGAAGCGCACCAGATCGGCAAACTCCTTCGGATCGCCGAGGCGCGAGGGATAGGGGATCGCCGCGCCGAGGCTCTGCTGCACTTCTTCGGGCAGGCCCTGCAGCAGCGGCGTCATGAAGATGCCCGGGGCGATGGTGTTTACGCGAACGCCGAAACGCGCCAGTTCACGCGCCGCCGGCAGCGCCATGGAGACGATGCCGCCCTTGGAGGCCGCATAGGCGGCCTGCCCGATCTGGCCGTCGAACGCCGCGACCGAGGCCGTGTTGACGATCACGCCGCGTTCGTCGTCCTCGAGCGGTTCCTGGGCGGTCATCCGCGCCGCCGCGACGCGCAGCATGTTGAACGATCCGATCAGATTGACCCGGATCACCTTTTCGAAATCCGCGAGGGGCAGCGGGCCTTCGCGTCCGACGATCCGGCCCGCGGTGCCGATGCCGGCGCAATTGACCAGGATCCGAAGGTCGCCGAAGCTCTCCACCGCCGCATCGACGGCACGGTCCGCATCTTCCTCCTTGGACACGTCGCCCGCGACGGCAACGCCGCCGACCGCCTTGGCCGCTTCGGATGCGGCTTCGGCGTTCAGGTCGAAAACGACCGGCTTTGCGCCTGCTTCGGCGAGCATGTCGACGACGGCGCGTCCCAGCCCCGATGCGCCACCGGTTACGATCGCGCCTGCTCCTTCGAGTTTCATGCTGCCTCCCTCAATTTGCGCGCCAGAAAGACGCGGCGGTCATGATTGTTATAAAGGGACTCGGCAAGCTCGTCGCGATTGCGCACGACCGCCCGCTGGTTGATCGACCCCTTGTCGGTGATCTCGCCCGCATCGAAGGACAATTCGTCGGCAAGGAAGATCGCGCGCATCACCCGCGTCGCCGAACCGGTCGACTGCTTCACGTGCCCGTCGAGCAGTTCCTCCATCTTGGCGCGCACCGTCTCGTGGGCCAAAACCTGGAGATCGTTCAGCCCGCCGGCATCGCCAATCAGCTCCCGCAGCTTCGGATAGAACGGAATCAGGATGGCGCCGAGTTCGTCGCGGTTCTCGCCGACGAGAACGACATCGCGCACATAGCCCTTGAACTCGTCGACGAGCTTGGCGCGCAGGGCGCCGACGCCGACCCAGGTTCCGGTCCTCAGCTTGAAGTTCTCGGTGATGCGGCCGTCAAAGTAGAAGCCCTTGGACGGGTCACCGGGCACGGCGAAGCGCAGCGCGTCGCCGAGCTTATAGAAACCCTCCTCGTCAAAGGCCTCCTTCGTCATTTTCTCGTTGCGCCAGTAGCCCGGCGTCACCGACGGCCCCTTGATGCGCGCTTCCAGCCTGTCGCCATGCGGCACGAGCTTCAGGGTCAGGCCCTGCGAGGGAATGCCGACATTGCCGGCGATTTCCTGCTCTTCCATGCACATCAGCGCGAACGGCGCCGTCTCGGTGGCGCCGAGACCGGTACCGAGAAAGATCCGGTGACCGGTCGTCTCGACGGCCAGTTCGTTCAGCCGGTCCCAGGTATGCTGTCCCATGGCGGCGGCCGCATACATCAGCATCTGCAAGCGCTTGAAGAAACTTTCGCGCAGGGCGTCGTCTGTCTCCATCGCGTTGACCAGCATCTCGTAGCCGGCCGGAACGTTGAAATACCAGGATGGCGAGACCTCGCGCAGATTGCGGATGGTCTCCTTCATGCCGGCCGGCGACGGCTTGCCGTGGTCAATATAGAAGGTGCCGCCATTATAGATCATCAGGTTGAAGACCTTGTTGCCCGAGGCGACATGGCTCCAGGGCGCCCAGTCGACGACCACCGGCGGCTCGCCGCCCTCGCGCATGAAGGCGTAGCAGTCGGTCACCATCTCGAGATTCGAGCACAGCATGCGATGGGTCGTGATGACCGCCTTCGGCGATCCGGTCGTGCCGGAGGTGAACAGGAATTTGGCGACCGTATCCGGCCCGACCTTCTGGTAAGCCTCGTCGACGGCGGATGTCGGCTCGATTTCGAGGACCTCGTGGAAATCGAGACATTCGCGGCCGTCGATCGGCTCGGTCACGACCACGGCGGGAACTTCCGGACCGAAAACCATGTCGATGGCGCGCTGATAGGCCGGGCCGTCCTGCGCAAAGACCATGCCGGGCGTCAGCTGGCCCGCGATGTCGCGCAGTTTCGCGCAATCCTCGGAGATCAGGGAATATGCCGTCGAGACCGCGGAAGACGGAATGCCGACATGCTGGGCGCCGAGCGCCATCAGCGCATGTTCGATCGAGTTGTGGGACAGGATCAGAAGCGGCCGCTCGGCGGACAGTCCGTGCTGGAGCAGCATCTGCGAGATCGAGCGGACAGCCTTCAGCGTCTCGCTGAAACTGATCTTGCGCCAGCCGCCGGACGAATCGCGCTCGGCCATCCAGGGCCGGTCCGGCGCCTTTTCGGCCCAATAGACAAGCCGGTCGGTGACGCGGTCGGGATAGTCGCGAAGCGGATCGCCTCGGCTGATGATCCATGTCCCGTCAGGACGTTGTTCGGAAACGATTTCGGGAGACCACATTTCGATCTCCCGGAGCGGTGCAGTGGACATCCCATTCCTCCCCGGATCGGTCCGTCTTCGGTTTGCCGTCGGATTGCTGTTGACGCAATACGCGGCGTTCGTATAATTCAAAACATTATCCTAGTAAACTATTTCAGCGGCACACAAGACCGCATATGAGGATGGCGGGAGGAAATATGGACACGGCGGCAAACGAGAGCTTCGTCACCTACGAACTGGATGGCGACGTCGCGCTCATCGGCCTCAATCGTCCGGTCAAGCGGAACGCCATCAGCGACGTTTTCGTCGAGGCCATCGCGGACGCCGTGCAGCGTGCGGAAGGCGAAGCCAAGGCTGGCGTCATCTACGGGCATGGCGATCATTTCTGCGCCGGCCTCGATCTCGCCGAGCATGTCAAGAAGACCCCGATCGAAGGCGTCCGCGGTTCGCGGCGCTGGCATGCCGTCTTCGGCACGATCGAACATGGCGCGATCCCGTGGATATCGGCCCTGCATGGCGCCGTGGTCGGCGGCGGGCTGGAACTGGCCTCGTCGACCCATATCCGGGTGGCCGACAAGACCGCATTCTTCGCCTTGCCCGAAGGCCAGCGCGGCATCTTCGTCGGCGGCGGCGGCTCGGTGCGCGCCGCGCGCCTGATGGGAGTCGCCCGGATGACCGACATGATGCTGACCGGCCGCGTCGCCTCCGCCGAGGAAGGCGAGCGCTGGAACCTCTGCCAGTATGTCGTCGAGCCCGGAGAGGCCAAGGCGAAGGCATTGGAGCTGGCGAAGAACGCCGCCGGCAATGCCGAACTCTCCAACTACGCCGTGCTGCACGCGCTGCCGCGCATCCAGGACATGGCGAAGGAAGACGGGCTGTTCGTCGAATCCCTCATGGCGTCCTTCACGGCGACGAGCCCCGAGGCCGAGGAGCGGCTGCGCGCCTTCCTCGAGAAACGCGCCAAGCGACTGAACATTCCGAAAAAGGACTGACGTCGTGGATGTGGCGGTGAAAGAACCCGTAACCGAGGATACCGTCGACCTGCGCGATCTGGTGGAGTCGGTCGGCTTTCTGGCCCGCCTCGCCCAGGTCCACACCTATGAAACCTTTTTCGAGGATCTGGGCGCGCACGGACTGCGGCCCGGCGAGTTTTCGACGCTGCTTCTGATCGGCCGCAATCCTGAGATCCGCCAGGGTCTGGTGGCGCAGATCCTTCGCATCAAGCCGGCGCACATGACCAAGCTGGTCCGCTCCTTCGAGGATCGCGGGCTTGTCGAACGGACCATTCCCGACCACGACCGCCGGTCGGTGCAATTGTCCCTTACGCCGGCGGGCCGCGACTTCATCGAGGAACACCGTTCGGCATTCGCCCAGCATGAAATCAACCTGAGGTCGACCCTGTCCGGTTCGGAACTGCGCACGCTCAAGCAATTGCTGCGCAAATATGTCGGCTTCGATTGGGAGGAAAAATCTTGAACTTCGACACCATCCGCGCATTCGATATTCACACCCATGCCGAGGAGCCGTGCTGCGGTCCGCGCGACGATGGCTATGACGAGTTCCAGGCCGGCATGGCCAACTATTTCAAGAATCCCGCCGGCGCCAAGGGCATGCTGCCGACCGTTCAGGAAACGGCGGTCTATTACCGCGAGCGCAATATCGGCTGCGTGATCTTTCCCGTCGACGGCGAACGCGAGACCGGCTTCCGCCGGTATTCGAACGAGGAAGTGGCGCAGATCGCGGCGGAAAACTCCGATATCATGATCCCCTTCGCCTCGATCGATCCGGCGAAGGGCAAGGCCGGCGCCCGCGAGGCGCGCCGGCTCGTGCGCGAATTCGGCGTGCGCGGCTTCAAGTTCCACCCGACCATGCAGGGCTTCTACCCCAACGAGCGCTGGGCCTACCCGCTTTACGAGGCGATCGCCGAGGAAGGCGCGATCATGCTCTTCCACACCGGACAGACCGGTGTCGGTTCCGGCATGCATGGCGGCATGGGCATGCGGCTTAAATACTCGAACCCGATCCATATCGACGATGTCGCGGTCGACTTCCCCGACACGCCGATCATTCTGGCCCATCCGTCCTTCCCCTGGACAGAGGAAGGCCTCGCCGTCGCGCAGCACAAGCCGAATGTCTATATCGACATGTCGGGCTGGTCTCCGAAATATTTTCCGAAGATTTTCGTGCATTACGCGAATACGATTTTGAAGAAGAAGATGCTGTTCGGCTCTGATTGGCCGGCGATCACGCCGGACCGCTGGCTGAGCGACTTCGAAGAGCTTGAGATCAGGGATGAGGTGCGTCCTCTGATCTTGAAGGAGAATGCGAGACGATTGCTCGCAGCCTGAATCCTTTTTCGCACCATGGGAGGTAAATGATGAAGAAGCTTCTTACCGCATTCCTGGCGGCTTCCGCGCTGACGCTCGGCGCCGCCAACATCGCCGACGCACGCGAACTGCGTGTCGCTCCGGCAGCGCCGCCGCCGCATCCGGCGAACGGCGTCATGTACACCAATTTCATGAAATATCTGCCCGAGGAATCCGACGGTCGCCTGACCGCCACGATGCTCGGGCCTGAAGTCGTCAATCTGGGGCAGATGAAGGATGCGCTGCAGTCGCAGATCGCCGAAGTCGGCAACCTTCTGCCGCTCTATTTCCCGGCCGACCTGCCGATGATGTCGGTGACGGGCCAGCTTTCGCTGACCGGCACCAACTCGCAGGCCATGGGGTCCGCCCTGACCGAGTTCGTCGTCAACTGCGCACCCTGTCAGCAGGAAATGAAGGATCTCGGCTTTGTCTTTCTGGGCTCCGGTGCATCCGACGTCTATGAGTTCCTGACGACGAAGCCGATCCGCAATGCCGAGGACATGAAGGGCATGCGCCTTCGCTCCGGCGGTGCGCCATGGGCGCGTTTCGCCGAGCATTTCGGCGCGACGCCGGTGCAGATGTCGGTCTTCGACCAGTTCGAGGCGATCAATTCCGGCACCATCGACGGCACCATGGCCTCGATCGCCGACATGCTCTCCTTCCGCCTCGTCGAAGTCGTGAAGCACGTGACTTACGCGCCGCTCGGACTTTATTTCTCGACGTCGAACTTCACCGTTTCCAAGGCGACCTGGGACGAGCTTTCGGCTGAAGACCGCGCCGCCATGGCGCGCGCAGCGAACCGGGCGAATGCTGACTTCACCAACCGCTGGGGTTCCGAGATGCCGAAGGAAGCCGAGGCTGCTTCCGAGAAGGCCGGCGTAGAGTTCATCCAGGCCGACCCGGAATTCGTCGAACAGATCAAGCAGTTCATCCAGGACGACATCACGACCGCCGGCACCTATTCGCAGGAACAGTTCGGCATCGAGGATGCGCCGGCGCAGATCCAGACATTCCTGGGCCTGGTCGAAAAATGGACCGCCATTGCCGAAGAGCTGGACAATGATCCGCAGGCGATCGCCGAGCGCGTTCAGGAAGAAGTCTGGTCCAAGGTCGATTACGCCACCTACGGCGGATAATCCGATACCGGTCCGGGGGCTTTACTGTCCCCGGACCATTTTTCGGTCCGAACGTTCATCCGAGGATAAACCATGCGCATGCTCTCCCGTGTGCAAAACGGTCTGCTTGCCCTGCTCGCAACGATCGGGGCGGTCGCCATCATCACGTTGATGATCCACGTCGTCATCGACGTCGCGTTGCGAAACACGACCAACACGCCGGTCCCCGCGACCTATGAGATCGTCACGCACTACTACATGATCGCCCTGGCCTTCATCCCGCTGGCCTGGGTCGAGCGCGGCGGCGGCATGGTTCAGGTCGAGGTTATCGAACCTTTCCTGAATGAACATACCCGCCACTGGTCGGACCGGCTGGTCGCGCTGATCTCCACCGTGATCTATGGCGCCCTGTCATGGGTGACCCTGCTTACCGCAATGAAGAACTTCAAGACGGGCGCGTTCGTGATGGCGCAGAACATCGCGGTGCCGACATGGCCGGCCTATTTCCTGCTTCCGCTCGGCTTCGCGCTGGCCGCGCTGATAACCTTCCTGCGGATATTCGAGCCGCGGAAAAAGAAAGTGGAGGCCGAATAATGAGCGTCGCAACCGGATTTATCGGCGTTCTCATCCTTTTCATCCTGCTGGCCCTGCGGGTTCCCGTCGCGCTGGCGCTGATTGCCGTTCCCGTCGGCGGCATCGCCTGGCTGCTGGGCTGGACGCCGGCCATTGGGCTCCTCTCATCGACGCCGTTTTCCTTCGTCGCCAACTGGACGCTCTCCGCCGTGCCGATGTTCCTGCTGATGGGCTTCATTGCCTTTCACACCGGCATGACCGGCGGGCTCTTCGACGCGGCAAAGGCGGTCCTGCGCCGCATTCCCGGAGCGCTCGCCATTTCCTCCATCTTCGCCTGCTCCGGCTTTGCCGCCGTTTGCGGTTCGTCGCTGGCGACCGCTGCGGCCATGGGCCGGATCGCCATTCCCGAAATGGTGAAGTCCGGTTATTCGCCGAGCTTCGCCACCGGATCGATTGCGGCGGGCGGCACGATTGGCGCATTGATTCCGCCTTCGATCCTGATGATCGTCTATGGCGTTTTCGCCGAGACCTCGGTCATCAAGGTCTTTGTCGGCGGCGTCACCATCGGCATCCTCACCGCGCTCGCCTATTCGATCGTCGTGCTGCTGACCTGCTGGCTGCGCCCGGATATCGCCCCGCCTCGCCCGCTCGATGCCGGCGATATCGACACGAAGAAAGCCGTCCTCGAAATCTGGCCGGTCCTGCTGCTGATGGCGATCGTCTTCGGCGGCCTGTTTTCCGGCGTCTTCACCGCGACCGAAGCGGGCGCGGTCGGCGCGCTCGGGTCGATCCTGATCGCACTCGCGACGCGACGCCTGACATGGCCGGCCTTCAAGACCTCGATGATCGAAACGCTGATGACCTCGTCGTCGCTCTTCATCATCGGTGTCGGCGCATCGATGTTCACCCGCTTCCTCGGCCTGACCGGCCTGACCGGCTTCATCTCCGGCGTCGTGAGCGGCGCCGAGCTCGGTTATGTCGAACTGATGATCATCGTCGTGGTGCTTTACCTGATCCTCGGCATGTTCATGGAGCCGTTCGGCGCCATGCTGGTCACCCTGCCGGTGCTGCTGCCGATCTTCAGGGCCGAAAACATCGATCTGATCTGGTTCGGCGTGTTTTGCGTGAAGCTTCTGGAAATCGGCATGATCACGCCGCCGGTCGGCCTCAACGTTTTCGTCATACGAAACGTGGCGAGCGAATACGCAACGGTCGTGCAGATCTTCAAGGGCGTCATACCCTTCCTGCTGGCCGACCTCGTGGTTGTCGCGATCGCGATCGCCTTCCCGGGACTGGTGCTCTTCCTGCCGTCCCTGCTTCAATGACGAAATAAAACGGGCCCGGGCGCTGCGCCGCAGCGTCCGGGCCTCCTTTTACCCTCATCCGAAATCAGAACGGCAGGCCGACATAGTTCTCGGCAAGCGATCCGAGCGCCTTTTCCGACGAGAACAGATATTCGAGATCAGTCTGCTGCAGTTTCTGATCGTAAGGAATATTGTCCGGGAAGGTGTGCAGCAACGTCGTCATCCACCAGGAGAAGCGCTGCGCCTTCCAAACGCGAGCGAGCGCCTTGGCCGAATAGTTCTCCAGCCCGCTGTCGTCGCCATCCTTATAGTGCGCGACCATGGCGTGGTAGAGATAATAGATGTCCGAGGCTGCGCTGTTCAGCCCGCGCGCGCCGGTCGGCGGCACGATATGGGCGGCGTCGCCGGCCAGGAACAGATTGCCGTAGCGCATGGGCTCGGCCACGAAGGAACGCAGCGGCGCAATCGACTTCTCGATCGACGGTCCGGTTTCCATCCGGTCGGCCACCTCCTGCGGCAGGCGACGCTTCAGCTCAGCCCAGAAATCGTCGTCAGACCAGTCCTCGACCGAATCCGTCAGCGGCACCTGGATATAATAGCGGCTGAGCACCTGCGACCGCAGCGAGCACAGCGCAAAGCCGCGCTCGTGCTTGGCGTAGATCAGTTCGGGAGATACCGGCTTGGTGCGCGAGAGGACGCCGAGCCAGCCGAAGGGATAGACCTTTTCATATTCGGTCAGCACGTCACGCGGGATCGACTTGCGGCTGACGCCGTGAAAGCCGTCGGCACCGATGACGAAATCACAATCGATGCGGATAATCTCGTCGCCGTTGCGATAGGTGACATAGGGCGCATCGGAGGTCAGATCGTGCGGCTTCACGTCTTCCGCGTTGTGGATGACCGCACCGTTCATCCTGTCGCGCGCTTCGTAGAGATCGCGCGTCAGTTCCGTCTGGCCGTAAACGACGACGGAAGAGCCGCCGCTATATTTCTCCAAGTCGACACGGTCGAGCACCCCGTCATGGGAAATAAAGAAGCCTTCATGGATCTCGCCTTCGGAATCCATGCGCTCGCCGCATTGCGCCTCCCGCATCAATTCCGCGAAGCCATGCTCCAGCACGCCGGCGCGAATCCGGCTGAGAACATATTCACGGCTATGTTTCTCGAGGACGATCGTGTCGATGCCCTTGAGGTGAAGAAGCTGCGACAGCATCAATCCCGAGGGACCACCGCCGATAATGCAGACCTGTGTTTTCATGGCGTTTCCTCCTTTTGGACGAAACTAGCCGATTTGACGATCGGTTAAATGGACCCGGCCGCCCTTCTCTTGTACAAATCGAACATGGCCGAGCCGTCCGCATCCACGATCCTGAACTACAACCTCTTCGGCGAAACCGGGGATTTGCCCGATGTCGTCCATTGCGAGACGATCGAGGTCCGCTCGCGGATGCATGACTGGGAGCTGGCGCCGCACAGGCACGCCCGTTTGCACCAGGTCCTCTTGATCGATTGGGGCGGCGGCCGCGCCCTGTTGGAGGATGAGGCCCGCCCGCTGGAGCCCCGCACCCTGGTGAATGTGCCGACCGGCGCGGTTCATGCGTTTACCTTTGTTCCGGGCACGCATGGCTGGGTGCTGACTGTCGCCTCGGAAATGATGGACGAGGCTCTGGAGCCGTCGGAAGGCTTGCGGCAGGCCCTCGCCCGCCCGGCCGTCTTCCCCGCCGGCGACTGGGCCCGGCCGGTCATGGAAGATATCTTTGAGGAACATGCCGGGCGCGGTTTCGCGCGCGCGCAAATCCTCCGGTCGCTGACCGGCGTGCTGCTCGGCCGTGTCGCGCGCTGTCTGGCCGACGAAATCTCTCCGTCAGGCAGCACGGACACAAGCGGCGTCCATGAGCGTTTCATCGCACTCGTCGAAGAGCATTTCCTCGACCACTGGCCGGTTGCGGCCTATGCCGAGGCGCTGGGAATATCGCCGACGCATCTGAGCCGCATCACCCGGGCCGCTGTCGGCCAGCCGGCCTCGGCTGTCATCGAGGACCGGATGATACGGGAAGCGCGCCGCAATCTCGTCTATACGAGCCTGCCTGTCTCGCAGGTCGCCTATCTGCTCGGCTTCAACGACCCGGCCTATTTCAGCCGGGTCTTCGCGAACGCCACCGGTATGGCGCCGCGCGAGTTCCGCAACCGCATCGATATCGAAAGCCGCAGCGGAGCCTGATCCGGTCGATGCTCAAAGCCCTGTTCGAACGTGCCAGAGGTCCGGGAACAATTCGACTTCCAGCATCCGCTTCAAGTAACTGATGCCGCCGGTACCGCCCGTGCCGCGCTTGAATCCGATGACCCGCTCGACCGTGGTGACGTGATTGAAGCGCCAGCGTCGGAAATAGTCCTCGAAATCGACGAGTTTCTCGGCGAGCTCGTAAATGTCCCAATGATCTTCCGGCGCCCGGTAGACCGTCCGCCATCCGGCGATCACGCCATCGTCCGGCTTATGCGTTTGCGAGACATCACGGGTCAGCACGGAGGCCGGCATGGCAACACCCCGGCGCGCGGCGAGACGCAGCACCTCGTCATAGAGGCTGGGTGTGGCAAGTTCGGCTTCCAGCTGCGCGGCGATGTCCGGGCGATGCGCGTGGGGGCGCAGCATCGCATGGTTTCGATTACCGAGCACATATTCGATCAGGCGGTACTGCCAGGACTGGAACCCGGAAGACTGGCCGAGTTTCTCGCGGAAATGCGTGTAGTCGCTGGGCGTCATGGTGCGCAAAACGTCCCATGACGAATTCAGCTGCTCGAAGATCCGGGATACGCGGGCAAGCATCTTCATGGCGGGCGGCAGCCTGTCTTCGGCGATTGCCGTGCGCGCGGCAGTCAGTTCGTGAATCGCGAGCCGCATCCACAATTCGGACGTTTGATGTTGAACGATGAACAGCATCTCGTCATGCGCACCGGAGAGCGGCTCCTGCGCGCCCAAAATGTCATCGAGGCGCAGATAGTCCGTGTAGGACATGCGGCCATCGAAGCTCATCGTGGCGCCCTCGCCGGACGGATCGTAATCCTGTTTCGAGGTCATGTGACCGCCTCCCGCTTCAGAAACTCCGGCCGGTTCCAGGCATCGGTTTCGACGATTCCGCACAGCGCGCCCGCCGCGCTGCGGATTTCCTCCGGCGTGTTGTAGAGCGGACAGAAACCGAACCGCATGCGGTCTGGCGCGCGGAAATCGCCGATAATGCCACGCGCGATCAGAGCCTGCATCGCCGCATAGCCCTGAAGAAACCGGAAGGAGACCTGCGATCCCCTCTCCTTCGCATTCCTCGGACTGGCCAGCGCGAGCTTGTCCGTGCCGGCCTCCACTTCGGCAATGAACAGTTCGCTGAGCTCGATCGAACGCCTGCGGATATCCGTCATGTCAACGCCGTCCCAGGCATCGAGCGCCGCATCGAGCACGGCCATCTGGATCACCGGAGGCGTGCCCACGCGCATTCGTTCGATACCGCCCGCCGGCCGATAAGCGAGGTCGAAGGCGAACGGCGCTTCATGGCCTAGCCAGCCGGAAAGAGCCGGACGCGCGCTGTCCTGCAGGCCGGGTCGAACATAGATGAAGGCCGGTGCGCCCGGTCCGCCATTGAGGTATTTATAGGTGCAGCCGGTCGCGAAATCTGCACCGCAGCCTGCGAGGTCGACCGGGACGGCTCCCGCCGAATGCGCCAGATCCCAGATTGCAATCGCGCCGGCCGCATGCGCCGCCCGGGTGATGCCGGCCATGTCATGCATGCGCCCGGTCCCGTAATCGACATGGGTAAGCATGACCGCCGCCACGGTCTCGTCGATCGCCGAGACGACATCTTCCGGCGCGACGATCTTCAGCTCATGCCCCTTGTCGAGCGTGCGCAGCAGGCCTTCGGCCATGTAGAGGTCGGTCGGGAAGTTGCCGCTGTCCGACAGAACCACCCTGCGATCCGGCCGCAAGTCGAGCGCGGAGGCGAGCGCCTGGTAGACCTTGATAGACAACGTATCCCCGATGACGACGCTGCCCTCCTCGGCGCCGATCAGTTTTGCGATGCGATTGCCGATGCGTCCGGGCATCGCCATCCACTGCGCCTTGTTCCAGCCGCCGATGAGCATCTCGCCCCATTCGTCGGCCATGGTGCGGGTGGCGCGCGCAAGCGCGGTCTTCGGCAACGGCCCGAGCGAATTGCCGTCGAGATAGATCACCTCGTCCGGGAGATGGAAGAGGTCGCGTGTCCTGGAGAAATCCGTCATCATCATCCCGTTCAATTGCCGCCGCCGGACAGTTCGATGGCCTGCCCGTTGACCGATGCCGCGCCGGGACTGCACAGCCAAAGTACCGTCGCCGCGACTTCTTCCGGCTTGATGAACCGACCTTGCGGAT
The DNA here is from genome assembly GCA_002698425.1 of Ahrensia sp. Next base: position 20,114 of record NZXU01000098.1, read on the forward strand.
TGGTCGCAAGGATCGGCGCTTCCGCTTCCTCGCGGGTGCGTCCGGTCTTTTCCATGATGTTTTCGATCGTGCGCGTCAGCATCGGCGTCTCGGTGTAGCCGGGGCAGATCGCGTTGACGGTCACGCCTGTCTTCGCCAGTTCCACCGCGAGCGAACGAACAAGACCGATGACGCCGTGCTTAGAGGCGCAATAGGCGGACATGTAGGGGTGGCCGTGCAGTCCGGCGATCGAGGAGATGGCGATCAGCCGGCCATGCGGCCCTTGTATCATCTTGTCAAAACATGCGCGGAACGTATTGAAAACACCGACAAGATTGACATCGACGATTGATCGGAAATGCGCCTCTGTCATTTTCCTGAAGGGCTCGCTGTCGGCCATTCCCGCATTGGCGACCACGATATCGATCATGTCGTTTGTATCGACTGCCGTCTCGATTGCGCGGCCAAGGCTTTCGCCGTCGGTTACATCGGCCTCGACCGGGACTATACGCCCGTTGCGCCGGGCAAGGGCCTCGAGCGGCTCCCGCCGGCGGCCCATTGCCGTAACGCGCGCTCCGCTTTCGGCAAGCGAAAGCGCGATCGCCTCTCCCAGGCCGCTGCCGGCGCCGGTCACAACCGCATGCCGGCCGAACGGGTCGTCCATAGATCATCCTCCCGATTGCAGCGGCACATATGCCGCGCGGATCGGACTATACGAAACCGGGAGGGTCCGTCGAGGGTGACTATTAGCGCACCGTCAGCACGCTGCATTTGGCGTGTTCGGCCACCTTGTTGGACACGCTTCCGACCAGCAGGCCTTTTAACTCGCCCAATCCGCGGCTGCCGATCACGATCATGTCCGCGCCGATCTTTTTGGCGACGTCGAGGATGACTTCGGCATAGTCGCCGGGCTGCACCTGGATGCTCACGTCGGGCGCACCGAGTTCGCGCGCCTGGGTGGCCGCATCCTCTGCGATCCGATCGCCGAGCGCCGAGATGATCCGCGCGGTTTCCTCATTGCTTTGGGCGAGACGAAACAGGTCGACCATCGTGGCAGGCGCATCGGCGACATGCGGCATCGCGGCCGTCGAAACATGGCGCACCAGATGCTCCGCCTCGGCCAGCCGGCTCGCCTCCTCGGCGCGGCTGCCATGCAGGAGAACATGCAGGACTGTCAGCTTCGCACCGAAATGCTTCGCGGCCTGCGCCGCCATCTCCACGGCTTTTCCGGCGCCGTCAGAGCCGTCGGTGGCGACCAGAATATGCTTGACCATGGAATTCCCCCTTCGTTGCGCCCGGCCCGGACCGCCTGGAAAATGTCCGGCAGCGTCAGACAGGGCCGACCATCGCCAAAGGATCGCCCATCGTCAACCTCGGAGAACGACAGCGGCCCCGGCCGTACCGGAGCCGCCGCCACAATATCACCACTGATTGTATTTCAGGAACTTGCCGGTCATCGACACCTTGACGCGATCGCCCTTCGGGTTCTCGATGCGGTCGATGGTCAGATCGAAGTCGATGGCGCTCATGATGCCGTCGCCGAATTCCTCGTGGATCAGTTCCTTGATCGTGTCGCCATAGACATAGATGATCTCGTGGAAGCGATAGATCAGCGGATCCTTGGAGACGGTCTCGGCTTCCTGGCCCTTCTTCGGCGGCAGTTGCAGCGCGATTTCGACATCCTTGGCGCGGTTGCAGAGATCGAGGAAACCCGCCACTTTCGCAGCCGCTTCGGCCGGCAGCGAATTCTGGCCGAGACAGGCCGAGACGACGAAGACCTCGGACATGCCGGCCGCTTCCGAGATTTCCTTCCAACTCTTCTTCTGGATGAATTTCGCGGCCATGATCAGTTCGGTCATCTCGACCTTCGACATCAGCGCAGCCGGTGTTGAGCTAACCACGTTCATCTGCATTCTCCTTTCGCGGTTGAATGTTGGTCATCAAATGGATCTCACGCCGCCAGCGCCTGGTCGCGGACGGCAATCTCCTTGCGCGCCATCATGTGTGAGCGCGGATCGTTGATCGCGTCGACGGCAAGAAGCGTGTCGCCGGAAAAATAGCGCAGCGCGAACCGCCCCTCGCCCGCATCGCCGACAAGCTCGGTGCGGTCGTAGCCGGCGGAAAGACCGGCGATCTGCAACTTCACGTCATACTGGTCGGACCAGAACCACGGCACCGGATCGTAGGCCGTCTCCTCGCCGAGCATGGAAAGCGCCGCGGCTTTTCCCTGATCGGACGCGTTCTGTACGCTTTCGAGCCCGATCCGGCGTCCATAGCGCCGCGACGGGAAGATCGTGCAGTCGCCGGCGGCGAAGATATCGGGCGCGCTCGTCCGGCAGGCGTCGTCGACGACGATCCCGCGCTCGACGGCAATGCCCGCCGCTTCGGCCAGCTCGGTAACCGGCACCGCACCCGCAGCGACCAACACCAGATCGGCTGAAACGATATCACCAGATGCGAGTTCGACGCCCTCGACACGATCCGAGCCGGCGATGCACGCGACACCCTTGCCCAGCGCCAGCCGCACGCCACGGGCTTCATGCAATCTCTGCACGAACCGGGAGATTTCCGGCGCGACGGATCGTTTCAGGACGCGGTCCTGCGCCTCGATGACGGTAACCTGCTTGCCGAGTGAGCGCGCGACGGCCGCGAATTCCATGCCGATATATCCGCCGCCAATAATGGCGACGCTTTGCGCCGTCTCCAGCGTGTTACCGATCCGCTTCGTGTCATCGATGCCGCGCAGGGAGAAGACGCCGTCGAGATCGCCGCCGGAGAGCGGCAATGTACGGGCGCGCGTGCCGGTCGCCAGAAGCAGTTTCGACCAGGATTGGATCCTTCCATCGGCGAAGGTCAGGTTATGTCCCATCGGATCGATCGCCGCGACACGCGATCCGGTTATCAGCGCGATCTTCGCCTTCTCGTAGTAATCAGCGGCCTTGAGAAACAGGCGATCCTCGGACAATTCGCCCTTGAGGTAAGCCTTCGAAAGCGGCGGACGCTGATAGGGAGGCCAGATCTCCTCGCCAACCAGCAGGATATCGCCGTCATGCCCCTTCATGCGCAACGTTTCCGCCGCCTTGATCCCGGCCTGCCCGGCCCCCACGATGACAATCGGTTCGCTCATGTCCTCTCCCAGTCAGTCGCGCCGGGGCGGCGCTCGCCGCCCGCGGCAGATGTGATCCGGCTTGCCGTCAGAACGGCAGGCCTTCCTCGATCGGAAGCGAGGGATCGCGCGACCACTCGTTCCAGGAGCCGAAATAGATGCGAACGTCCTCGATGCCCGCCTCTTTCAACGCGAGGAACGTGTTGGAGGCGCGGGCACCCTTGAAGCAGTAGATATAGACCGGCGTCTCGGCCTTGATGCCGACCGTGGCGCATTCGGCGAGGATCTCGTCCTTCGACTTGATCATCGGACCTTCCGCCGACGGCTTCATCATCCGGTACCACTCGATCCATTTCGCGCCCGGCAGGCGGCCCTTGCGCGGGCAGAAGTCCTTGCCATAGGGCGACGAGGAATCGGCGATCCATTCGTCGACATCGCGCACGTCGAGCATGACGATCTTCTCGTCGCCCAGCGCCGCCTGCACGTCCGCCACGTCCAGCATCAGGTTGTGGCCCGTATCGGTGACCGGGAACGCCTTCGGCGTCGGCGTCACCGCATCGGTGGAAACCGGCATGCCTTCGGCCGTCCAGGCCTGGTAGCCGCCATGCAGCACCTTCACCTTCGGATAGCCAAGGAATTTCAGCAGGAAGAAGCCCCGACAGGACTGGCCGAAACCAGTATTCATCGACTGCTCGTAGATGACGGCGGTTTCCGCGCCGGACAACCCGGCCGCACCGAACTCGTCCGCGAACTTGTCGGTCAGCTCGTGCATCCCCTCGGCGGACGAGGTGGCGAGGAACGTGAAGATGTCATGCATGTTGACCGCGCCCGGCAAATGACCGGCAGAGTAGCTGTCGCCGTCGCGGGTATCGATCAGGACGCAAGGCTCGCTTTCCATCAGGCTGGCGAGTTCCTTGGGACTTACAAGCGTGGACTCAGTCATGTACGGGCTCCTTTTCCTTCGCACCGGGGGTCAAATCACTCAGGCCGCGTCGAGTTCGGCGATCATCTTGCGCAGATGCTTGGTGGCCGGCGTCACGATCGCGACGAAATAGGCTTCGCGCAGCCGCCGCTGTGCCGCGCCCTGGCTGACATAGCCGCGCGCACCGCAGTGCAATTGCGCCCAGTGCGCCGCCTCGACGGACAGTTCCCCGCCCTTCAGCCGGGCCTCGAGCACGCGCTTGTAGAAGGCGTCGGACGCGTCATAGGGCGTCTTCGCCATCTCCAGCACGTCTGCCACCAACGCCTCGTATTCCGCCTCGATGTCCTCGGGCTGCTTTTCGAGATACTTGTTGACGTGGCCGAGCGGCGCCTGCACCTGCTTCATAAGGTCGATGCAGTTCTTGATGATGCCCGCCGCCATGCCGCATTGCAGCAGGGTGAAGCCGGCACGGATGCGCTTGACGAAGGGTTCTGCCGGATCGCTGAGCAGGTATTCGTCCGGCACGAACACGTCGCGGAACTGTACGTTGCAGGTGGCGGTGCCGCCCATCGCGACGAAGTCGTGGTCGAGACGCAGGCTGACGCCGCCCCAGGCCGCATGGACGATCGCCATGACCCGCTTCGGCTTGTCCGCGCCTTCCACCTCGACATCGAAAACCGTGCCGAAATAGCCGTCCTCGATGAGGTTCGAGACCCAGGGCAGCACGCCCTTGACCTTGTAGCCGCCGGCAACGCGCACGCCTTTCAGGCGCATACGTTCGATTTCGCCCATCGCCTTCATCGGATTGGACATGCCAGTGCCGCCAAGGGCCTGTCCCTTGGCCACCTTGGGCAGAACCTCGGCTTTCAGGAAATCATTCTCGGAAGACGCGATGTACCAGGCGAGCGTATCCTGGCACCACACGCAGAAGCCGGTCGAAAGGCAGACCTCGGAAGCCCGCGCCATCGCGGTGATCGCGTGGGTCAGATCGACATCGCCGTCGAGACCGCCGACATGGCTCCCGAACGCACCGGCGGCGCCATAGGCCCGCACGATCTCCTCTGGATAAATGCGCTCGTCGTCGATCTTGCGCGCGAGCGACGTGAGATCGTTCGACGAGATACGCTCGATCTCGTCGAAATCGATGGTGTTGATTTGGGCGACGATGTTCATCTCGGTCTCCTGGACAAACGAATGGGACGAAGGCCGCGCCTCTCGCGGGAAAGGCGCGGCCATGAGACTCAGGCGGATTGAGCGACCATGTTCACCGGCCGCGAGAAGGTGTTGAACACCGGCGACCACTGGGTGACGTGCGCGATCAGCTCGTCGATGGTCTCCTGCGGCGCGTCGGCGTCCATGTGGACGATGATGCGCACATCGGTGAACCCGACCGGCTTCTCGGAAACGTCGCCCGTTCCCCAGACCGCCGTGATGTTGAGATCGCCCTCGAGTTCGACCTCGAGCGAGTTGATGGTGATGCCGCGATGAATGGCGTTGGCATGCAGGCCGACGGCAATGCATGACCCGAGCGCGGCCAAAGAGGCCTCGGACGGGTTCGGCGCCGTGTCGTCGCCGAGCAGGCCCGGCGGCTCGTCGACGATATAGGGCTCGAGGTCGCGGATGTAGTTGGCGTGGCGGAAGCGGCCTTCCGCGACGGTCTTGCACTTCAGCGTCTTGACGGCCTTCGGATCGGCCTTGCCCTTTTCGATCAGGCTTTCCAGACCCGTCTTGTCGATGGGTGCAAGACAGCCGGTCAGTGCGGTTGCAGGTTGGCTGGACATTTGGATTCTCCTCTTCTTGTCCGTGTGGGTTGGAAATCGGCCCGCTTCAGTCTTCGCGGTGCCAACTGAGTTTCGAGATCGCCTGCTGGCAGGCGAAATCGAGCAGGAAGCCGATGACGCCGATGATCACGACCGTGGCGGCGAGACGGTCATATTCGAGCGTGTCGCGGGCATCGTTGATCGAGTAGCCGAGGCCCGAGGTGACGCCGAGATATTCGGCGGGCACCAGCACGATCCAGGCGACGCCGAGCGCCAGGCGGATGCCGGTCAGTATGTCCTGGCTGATCGCCGGAAGGATGATGACGAACAGCATGTGCCAGGGACGCGCGCCCAGATTGCGCGCGACCTTGAACCAGGACGGATCGACCCGGCGCAGCCCGGCCGCCGTTGAAAACAGGATCGGCCATACTGCGGCGACCGCGATCAGGAACACGATGGCCCCGTCCCAGGTCGCAAACGCCATCACCGCGATCGGCATCCAGGACAGCGGTGAAATCATCCGCAGAAACTGGAACGGGATGTTGGTGACTTCGCGCAGCACCTGGAAGCGCCCGACAAGGATGCCGACCGGCACGCCGATCGCGACGGCGATGACCATGCCCTGCAAGACGCGCTGCAGGCTCGGCACGGTCATCCGCATCGCTTCGCCCGAACTCAGCATTTCGCCGAGACGAGTGAGCGCCGGCGCAGGTGCGAAATCCGCAAAGGCTGTCGTGGAAGGATTGTTCTGGACGACGTAGCCGCCCGCCCACCACGCCGCGAGCAACAGCGCCATGCCGAGGACTGCGAAACCGAGGCTCCGCACCACCTTCAACTGGCCGGTCCTGTCAGGATCCGATCCGGCCGCCATTTCGGCCGGATCGGCTGTGATGTCCGTGCTCACAGTTCGAGAACCTCTTCGCGGTTGAACGGATCGCCCGGATTGACGGACGGGTCGTCCTTCCACTCGGGATATTTCTCGAGCGCGTTCTTGACGAAATCGTAGTTGACGAGGTCGTCGGCCACGAATTGCGGGTCGAGATTGTCGAGGAAGGTCGTATCGCCGCCGACGACGGTCTTGTTCATCTCCTCGACGATCAGTTTGGTGGCCGACGGATAGGGCCAGGGCTGGAAGTCGATCCGGCCATTGCCCCATTCCGCGGCATGCTTGATCGCCCCGGATTCCTCGTAGGAGGCCTCGTCGGTGTAGAGCGTCATGGCGCGCTCGACGACCTCGGCCGGCATCGGCAGGAAGCCCTCACCGTCCTTCGACATCAGCCGGGCGGCTTCCTTCTTGTTCTGCGAGGCATAGATCTGCGCGCGGACGACCGCGTTCATGACCTTCTGCGTCCATTCCTGCTTTTCGGTCGTGGCCTGCTCATGCATGCAGATCACGCAGCAGGGATGGTTCTTCCAGATGTCGCCGGTGAAGCGCAGCATGCGCGCGCCGGCCTTGATCTCGCCAAGCGCATTGAACGGCTCCGCGACGATGTAGGCGTCGATCTTCTTCGACGCGAGCGCCGCGGGCATTTCCGGCGGCGGCAGGATCTGCAGGTTGCACTCGTCGGCGGCGAGCGCTTCGCCCTCGCCCTTGATGACCGCCTTCACGCCGGATTTGCGCAGCGCATATTGCAGCACGATGTTGTGCATCGAGTACCAGAACGGCACCGCGACCTGCTTGCCGCCGAGCTGGCTGAAGTCGGTGATGTCGGTGTGGCCGCCGACGACGAGGCCGGAGCCGTTGGTGTGCGCCCACGCCATCAGTTTGACCGGGATATTGTTGTTGTAACGCATCCAGACCGGGATCGGCTTGAGGAAGTGCACCAGGTTGAACTTGCCGGCGACGAAGCCCTCGACCAGCGGCGACCAGCCGCGGATCAGCGTCGGGCGTTCGGTCTTCAAGCCTTCGTCTTCGAAGAAATTCATGCCATGGGCGACGAGCAGCGCCGTCGCGTCGGTGATCGGCAGGTAGCCGGTGCGCACCACCTCGTCGGAGGCGGCCGCGAAGGCCGGTGAACTCATGGCGCCGATCAACGGACCGAGCGCGGCCATCAGGCCGCCCGCTGCGAACATGTCGAGCGTCTGGCGACGGGTGAAATCGGTCGGGAAATACTCGTCGTCCCAATCCGTGGTCTTGCCGTCTTTCCTGGATTTGTCAGTCATGGGGTTTCCTTTCCGTGCTGGATTGAAATCAACGGGCCGCGGGCAGCGCGGAAGTCCGCGTCTGTCCGTCGTCAGTTGAACGGAGGCTTGGCGCCGGTTCGGCAGTCGGCCGCAGGCCGCGGCCCGCGGCGTTCTCGTAGGCAGCGGCGAGACGGCCGCGCGCCTTGGCGTATTCCGGCGTGCGCAGATCGTCCCGGTTTTCCAGCTCGATCGGAACGATCTCGCTGATGCGTCCGGGATTTGCGGCGAGCACCACGGCGCGTTCGGCCATGGTTACCGCTTCGGGCAGGTCATGCGTCACCAGAACCAGCGTGATCCCGAGATCCTTGGCGATGCGGCGAACATCGCGCTGCAGGCTTCCGCGGGTGAAGGCGTCGAGCGCCGAAAAGGGTTCGTCGAGGAACAGGATTTCCGGGCTCGGGGTCAGCGACCGTGCGAGCGCAACGCGCTGCTGCTGGCCGCCGGAAAGGTCCTGCACGTTGCGATCGGCATAGTCGGACAATTCCACCAGCTTGAGCATTTCGGGAACGCGGCTTGCGATTTCCCTTGTGCGCCCGGTGAAGCGCAGGCCGAGCGCCACGTTCTGGGCGACCGTCATCCAGGGATAGAGCGACGGCTGCTGGAACATCACCACCCAGCGCGGCGATGGAGCCTCCACCCGGGCGCCGTCGATGAAGACCTTGCCCGATGTCGGCGCGAGCAGACCCGACATGATGTGTAAAAGCGTCGACTTGCCACAACCGGACCGGCCGACAAGCGCTAGCGCCTCTCCCGGTTTCACCTCAAGATCGATATCCGAAAGGGCTTGCTGCCGGCCGCGCCTGTAGGTGTGACTGATCTTTTCGACAGCGAGATGAGCACCCTTCAAGGTATTTCCCCTATGCAACATACCGTTCTGTTTCCCTGCAAGCAGGAAGCGTGCCAAACCGCATAAAAAACATAACGGTCTGTTTCCTTTGGATTTTTCCCGAGGCGCCCGGAATTCCGGCGTTTTTGCGATGCACAAAGATAAGGCGCTGCTCGAAAAAACGTCAGAAAGCGGAGGAAGGTGTACTCCGGGTACACTCGCCTTCAGCGGATTTTCTACCCGTTGAAAAAGGTCTCCCGGCGATCTAAGGGATAATGATCGTTCTGTTCACCCTGGGAGGTCGCCGTGACCGCCGAACCCGCCACAACCGCCGCGGACAACATCGCCCACTACCCGGGAGCCGCGCGGGAACGCCTGCTTCTGGCGGCCAGCGATCTCTTCTGCCGCTACGGGATCAACGCGACGGGCGTCGACGCGATCGTTGCCGCCGCCGGCACCGCCAAGACCACCCTCTACAAGGCCTTCGGATCGAAGGAAGGCCTGATCGAGGCCGTATTGGAGCGGGAAGGGTCGACATGGCGCGAATGGTTCTCGGCGGAAGTCGACGCCCTGCCCGGCACCGCCAGCGACAGGCTCGTGCATCTCTTTGACGTACTGAAAAAGTGGTTTGCCGAAGAGAACTTCTACGGCTGTCCCTTCATCAACGCGGTCGGCGAGCATGACAAGGAAGACGACCGCATCCGCCTGCTGACGCTCAAGCACAAGAAGATCGTGCTGGACAAGATTACCGAACTCGCCCGCGACGCCCGTCCGGACGATCCGGACGGTCTCACTCACGAGCTTAATCTTCTGATTGACGGCGCCATCGTCGCCGCGCTGATCACACGCGACCCCAATGTCGCCGATCATGGCCGGAATGCCGCCGCGCGCCTGATGGCCAATGGATGAACGATAGTCGCTCGTTTCTCCTGACCGCCGGCGCCATCCTTGCCGGTTTTCGCCCCGAGGACGACCCGAACGGCCTCGCCGATACGGCGATCCTCGTCAAAGACGGAAAGATCGCCGAGATCGGACCCGTTTCCGAGCTAACCGCGCGCCATCCGTATCTGCCGCGCGAAGGCGGCGGGGAGATGATCGCCCTGCCCAGCTTCGTCAACAGCCACCACCATTTCGGCATCACGCCCTTGATGGGCGGTGTCCCCTTCGCGCCGCTGGAGTTCTGGCTGCCGCGCTTTCGCGCCATGCGCAGCCTAGGCCACCGTCTCGACACGCTCTATTCGGCGATCGAGATGCTGGAAAGCGGCACCACCACGGTCCATCACATCAATAGCGGCCTTGTCGGGACGCCGGAGACCTGGGAGACCGCGACGGACGCCATCCTCGCCGCCTATGGCGAGGCCGGCATGCGGGTCTCCTATTCCTTCATGATGCGCGACCGCAACGTGCTCTCATATGACGACGATGCGAAGCTGCTCGCAACGCTCCCGGACGCCCTCCGCGACTGGATCGCTCCGCAACTGACGGCGGCGGCAACGCCGACACGCGACTATATGGATTTCTTCGAGGCCATGCGGGACCGCCATGCCGGCGATCCCAATCTCCGGATGAGCCTTGCGCCGGCCAATCTCCACTGGTGCAGCGACGAGAGCCTGCAGCTGATCTTCGAGACGGCGCGCAAACACGGCGCCGCCGTCCACATGCATCTGCTGGAAACGGAGCGGCAGGCGCGGTTTGCCGAAACGCGCTACGGCCACACGGCGATCCAGCACCTCGGCGCGCTCGGCTGTCTCGGCCCGGAGCTGACGCTTGGCCATGGTAACTGGGCATCCGAAGCCGACCTCGAACTGCTCGGCGAATGCGGCTGCATGGTTTGCCACAATGCCAGCTCAGGCCTGCGCCTCGGCAGCGGCATCGCGCCGGTCAACCGGATGCGTGCGAGGAATATTCCGGTCGCGCTCGGCATCGACCAGTCCAACATCACCGATGACCGCGACATGACCGTCGAGATGAAGCTGGTCTGGGCGCTGCATCGCGAAACCGGCCTGTTCAACGACCGCCCCGATGCGGCAAGCGTGCTGCGGATGGCGACGGAGCATGGCGCACGCTCGACCGGTTTCGGCGGTGTTGCGGGACGGCTGGAGCCGGGCATGCAGGCCGATATCGTGCTGATGCGCCGGTCGGAGATCGAGCGCCCCTTCGTTTCACCACGCACGCCGCTGGCCGAAACCGTGCTCCACCGCGCCTCAAAAGCCGCGATCGATCAGGTCTTCGTCGCCGGACGCAAGGTGGTCGAAAACGGCCGTGTGACCGGCATCGATCGCGATGCAGTCATGCAGGAAATCGAGCGCATCCTCGCAGCGCCCGAAACGCCGGAAGAAGCGCATGGCTGGGACATGGTGAACGCCATGATCCCGCATCTGGAAAAATTCATCGGCGGAACCGGCGTTGTCACCGACCACACGCCGTACCGCTACAACCAGTTTCATCCGGCCGTAAAAAGCTAGAGCCCAAGCGCTTGATAATGGTCGTTGATCGCACCCGCGGTCGTCCACCACACCGTATCACCGCCCCTTTCCAGGATATGGCCGAGCGCACGCTCCAAGTGCCGGAAGCGATGCGGCTGGCCCATCAAATAGGCATGCAGCGCGATGCCCATGACCAGCGGCCGCCGTTCGCTTTCGGCCAGCATGACCTCGAAGGCATCGACGATCATGTCGGCGAAGTCCGCACCTTCGTGCTTGCGGCCGACGATCTGCGGGATGTCGTTCAGTTCCTGCGGATAAGGGACGGACAGGATGCGGCCTTTGCGCGTCTCCATCCAGACCGGCTGGTCGTCATGGCACCAGTCGAGCAGGTAGTCGTACCCCGCCTCCTGCAACAGGTCCGGCGTGACACGGCTCTGCGATATCCACGGGCCGAGCCACCCCTTCGGCGGCCTGCCCTCGTGCCGGGCGAGAATCTCGGTCGCTTCGGCGATCAGCCGCGCTTCCTCGGCTTCCGACAGCACGCCCTGCATCTCGGCATTGGTGCGCCCGTGGCCTGCGATCTCGTCGCCCCGATCGCGAAACGCCGCGACGACCTCAGGCGCGACATCGTACATCTCGCTGTTGACCATAGCGGTACAGGGCACGCCGAGCCGGTCGAACAGTTCGATCATCCGCCAGACTCCGACCCGGTTGCCGTAATCGCGCCAGGCATAGTTGAGGATGTCCGGCTGCGGTCCGCCATAGCTCAGTTCCGCCCCCAGCCCCTCGCCAAAAGCGAAAAACTCCAGGTTCATGCCGAGATAGACCGCGAGCCTCCTGCCGTCCGGCCAGGAAAAATCAGGGCGACCGATGATCGGCGAATAGGGATAACGGCCGTGATGAGGAAGCGGCACGGCTAGCTCTCTTCTTTTACCGGCCGCTTGCCGAGCGCCCACTCGTCCGCCGTCAGCGTCTTGATCTCGAACTGGTCCCGTATCCGGCAATAGGAATGGCCGCCAAGCCGGCCGACCGCATCCATGCCGTGCTGATCGACATGCAGGCGCTCATTGACGAGATCGTCGCGCACGAACACGCCGAGTACCTCGCCGAGAATGATCTCGCGCGCCCGGCTGATCTCCAGCGTCATGGTGCGGCGGCACTCCAGCGCCGCCGGCGCGTCCAGAATGCGCGGGCTACGCACCATCTGTCCCGGCACAGTCGTCAGACCGGCCTCGGCCAATTCGTCCACCTCCGGCCCGAACTTGATCGCACAGACCTCCATTTTTTCGACGATCGCGTAATCGGCGATGTGCACCGTGAATTCCTCGGTCTCGCGAATATTGCGCGCGGTATCCTTGAAACGCATGTCGGCATGGTTCTCCACACCGATAGCGACGATGGCGGGATCGTGGGTCAATACGTTGAAGAAGGAGAACGGTCCGGCATTCGCCTGCCCGTCGAGCCCCATGGTCGTCACCAGAGCGATCGGGCGCGGGATCACGGTTCCGATTAGCAGCTTGTAGCGGTCCCGCTCGCTGAGTGCGGAAAAGTCGAAATGGGCATGGCTCGTCGGTTTCGTCATTGGGCGGATCAGCCGAGTTCGAAGGTGGTGATGCCGAAGATGCGATGGATCGGCAGTTTCGGGTCGGCACCACGATACATGCGCGCGGTTTCGAATACCGGCGCGAGCCCAGCTCGAACGGCAATCGCTACCGCGGCTACGTTGTCCTCCGGCGTATCGAGGGAGACTTCGGCATCTGACGGCATCGTGTCGACGAGCGCGGCAAACAGCGCTTCGGCGATTTCGGGATCGTCGGCGAAGAGCGGTCCGATCTTGTAACCCGCACGGCAGGTCCGGATCGTGCCGTATCCGAAAATGGCGCCGTCCTTCACCGCCACGCGGCTCTGCCGACGCACGCCGTCCGGCGGCAACGTCCAGTCGGCGACGAACGCGCTCCTGTCGACCGGAAAATTCGACCGGTCATAGGCGATCATCGCTTCGATGTCGCTCGGCCTGACAGAACGGATTTCGCAGCCGATCGCGGAACCAGCCATCCTCAACGGAACGCCGGTATGCCTGATGTTCCGCCCGGAAAGGATGAAACCGCTCTTCCGGTAATTGTCCTGCTGCGCCACAACCCCGTCGAGCCCGACGGTCCGTCCGTCGAGATGGCGCATGCCCGCGTTCCAGATGGCCATTCCCGCCCCCGAACCGCGGTAGTCCGGACGCACGATATAGAAGCCGAGGAAGCCGAAATCGGCGCCATAGCGAACGACCGAGATCGACGAGACCGGTTCGTCTTCGACGAAGCCCATCAGGAACCCGTCCGGATCGGCCGCAAAAAACGCGCTCAGATCGTCGAGACCGGGATTCCAGCCTTCGCCGGCAGCCCATTCGACGGCGGTCGAGAACTCTGCCTCGCTGGCCGGGCGGATGACGATATCCGTCATGCCACGTTCGTTCCCCGCGCCGATCCGACCCAGCGATCCGCATTTGCCGCGCGCAATCCCTCGGCCAGCGCGATCGCCACCGCAACACCGTCGATCACGGGCAGTTTGAAACGGTCGGAAAGGGTCAGTGCGAGATCGGCCATGCCGGCGCATCCAAGCACGATAGCGTCCGGCTTGTCATCGGTGAGCGCGACGGCGATTTCCGCTGCGATGGTGTTGCAGGAGGCGTCCTTGTCCGTTTCCAGCGCCAAGACCGGCACCTCCGACGCCCGCACCCTGGCGCAGCGGGCGGCAAATCCGTAGGCCGCGAGATTGGCCTCGATGACCGGCACCGAAACGCCGAGCGTGGTCACCACCGAGAACCGTTCGCCGACGAGCGTCGCGGCATGAAACGCGGCTTCGCCTATCCCGATGACGGGCACGGGCGAGCGCCTCTTGAGCGCCATCAGCCCGGTATCGTCGAAACAGGCGATGATACAGGCGTCGTAGCCGCCCTTTTCGACCACTTCGGCCTGGAACAGGCGAAACAGGCCCGGAAGCGCGGCTGCTCCGTCCTCCGCTCCCTGGATAGCCGGCGGCGTATCGGTCGGATTGACGGCTGTGATCGTCGTCCCCGCCCCGGCCGCCGCCTTCCCCGCAGCCTCGATCGATCGCGTCATCGCCACGGTCGAATTGGGATTGATCACCAGGATGTGCATAGCTCAAACCATGCCCTTGCCGGCATCGGAACCTTGCCGGGCGCGACGCCGGTTGAGTACCAGAACCGTGATCAGGAACACGGCGATGATGACCAGCGAAAAGCCCGTCGTCAGCGTACCGAGCGCGAAGATGACCGGCGTGGTGACATTCGTGGTCATGCCGAAGATTTCGAGCGGCAATGTGTTGTAGCTGCCCGCCGTCAGCAGGGTTCGCGCGAACTCGTCATAGGACAGCGTGAAGCCGAACAGCGCCACGCCGATCAGCATCGGTGCGATGATCGGCAGAACAACATGCCAGATGGTCTGCCACGCGGACGCGCCCTGGTCGCGCGCCGCTTCCTCGAAACTCTTGTCGAAGCGGTTGAAGACCGCGAACATGATGAGGAGGCCGAAAGGCAGCGTCCAGGTCAACTGGGAGCCAAAGCCGGAGGTCGACCAGTGAACCGTCAGGCCGGACTGCGAGAAGATCAGCCCGACGCCGAGCGAGATGAGGATCGACGGGATCACCAGCGAGGTGATGATCAGGTAGAAGACGACGCCCGAGCCCGGAAAGCGCTTGCGGAATGCAAGACCGCCCATCACCGAAACGACGACCGTGGTCACCATGACCATTAGGCCGAGCACGAAGGACCGGGCGAAGCTGCCCCAGATATCGCCGACCGCCTGTTGCTGGAAAAGCTCGTGGAACCAGTGCAGCGAGACCCCGCGCATCGGAAAAGTCAGCCCGCCCTGCGGCCCCTGGAAAGACAGGATCGCGATGGTGATCGTCGGCCCGTAGAGGAAGATCAGGAACAGGATGAAGAAAGCGGCGAGGACATAGAAAGAGCGCGGTCTGGTTTCCATGGTCAGAGCTCCTTCCGGATATCGACGAAGCGCAACATCACGGCAATCACCAGAAGCACCGTGATCAGCAGGATGACCGCCGTCGCGCAAGCCGAGGGATATTGCAGCAGGCCGATATCGTTCGAGATCAGCCGGCCGACATTGGCCTTCTGCGAACCGGACATGAAACGCACGGTGATGAAATCGCCCATCACCAGCGTGATGACGAATATCGAGCCGATCATGATGCCGGGCTTGGTCAGCGGAATGATCACATTGGTCAGCGTCTGGAAGCCGGTCGCGCCATTGTCATAAGCCGCCTCGAGCAGCGACTTGTCGATGCGCATCATGGTGTTGAAGATCGGCACCACCATGAACAGCGTATAGAGATGCACGAAGGCGAGAATGACGGCGAAATCCGAATAGAGCAGCCATTCCAGAGGCTGGTCGATGATGCCGAGATCCATCAAAGTGGAATTGGCGATGCCGTTACGCCCGAGGAACGGGATCCAGGAAATCATGCGGATGATGTTCGAGGTCCAGAACGGAATCGTGCACAGCAGGAAAAGCGCGATCTGCCAGACCAGCGAGCGCACGTGAAACGCCAAAAAATAGGCGATGGTGAAACCGATCAACAGCGTCGCCGCCCAGGCGATCACCGCATATTTGATGGTATTGAGAAACACCTGATAGGTGACCGGCGAGGTCAGCAGGAATTCGTAGTTGTCGAACTGGAACGCCGGATAGATCGAATATTCCGTCGCGCCCCAGAAACTGACGATAACGATCGTCAGGATCGGCAGCAGCAGGAAGAAGAACAGGATCAGCGCCAGCGGCAGCGACATCAGCCAGCCGCTCAACGCGTCGGATAGGCCATGCGATTGGCGCTTGCTGGTCGCCGTGAGCATCGTCGCCTCCAAGGAGATTGTCTGGGTCTGGTCCGACATAGATTATCCATTCGAAGTCAGGAAACGGCGCCCCGGAAATAGGGAAAAACCGGGGCGCCGCGATCTCACCGCGTTACGCTGCGATGAATTCGTTCCACTTGCGGACCATGTACTGGTTCTCGTCCATGACGGCGTTCCAGCAGGCCACTGCGCCCATGCGGTCGTAGAAGGAACCGCCGTCGCGCGTTTCACCCGCCTCGGCCAGCTTGTCGCCGGTTGGGCTGGTGATGACGTCTGTCGCTTCCTTGCCTTCGAACCAGTAGCCCCACTCGTTCTCGCTCATGAACTCCTTGGAGGTTTCCGGCACAGCCGAGTAGTAGCCCTGGCGCATCAGGTAGCCGCCAACCCAGCCAGACAGGTACCAGTTGATGTACTCGTAGGCTGCGTCGAGTTCGAGACCGGAAAGGCCCTTCGACAGGCCGATGCCGCCGCCCCAGGAGCGGTAGCCTTCCTTCAGCGGCTGGTAGACGCAGGGGATGCCGCGCGACTTCACGGCGGTGATCGCCGGCGACCACATGGACTGGATGACGACTTCGCCCGACGCCATCAGGTTGACGGACTCGTCGAACGTCTTCCAGAAGGCGCGAAACTGGCCGTTCTTCTTGGCTTCCGTGAAGATCGCGATGGTCTTGTCGATCTCTTCGCGGGTCATGTTGCCCTTGTCGCCATAGGCGATCTCGCCCATCGCTTCGCAGACCATGGCCATGTCCATGATGCCGATAGAGGAGATGTCGAGGATCGAGGCCTTGCCCTTGAATTCGGGGTTCAGCAGCTCGGTCCAGCTCTCGATCGGACGGCCGATCAGGTCGGGACGAATGCCGAGCGTGTCGGCATTGTAGATGGTCGGGATGAGCGTCATCCAGCCGGTCTCGCTGTCGGAGAAGCTGGTGCCGTCCGGCCCGTCGACGAAACCGACCGTGTGCGGCGCGGTTCCCTGCGCGATCACGCTTTCCGGCGTGAGCTTGCCGGATTTGAAGATGCCGACGATCTTGTCGTAATTGGCGATCTTCGACGTATCCATCGCCTGCAGGTTGCCGGTCGGCCAGACTTTTTTGCAGATCCAGTACTCGATGTCGGCGATGTCGAAGCTGTCGGGCTGGGTCGCGGCGCGCTGCGTCACGCTGTCGGAATCCAGCGCCGTCATTTCGAGCGTGAAGCCGAGATCTTCCTTCACCTTCTGCGCGACGTCGTTGAGGTTGGATACGCCGGTGCCGAACTGGCGAAGCGTCACATCCTTGATGTTCTGCGCCCAGATGGTCGGGAATCCGGTAATCGCGCCGGATCCGAGTGCAGCGCCGGCCGTGGCCGCAGCGCCCTTGAGGACCGAACGCCGGCTGACGCCCTTCTTGTCCTGTTTCGTGGTCATGGTAGGTGCTCCTTTTCCCTGCGATGACTGGCCGTCGGCGGAATGCCTCCGGCCGGTTTACGGCCTAGGCCGCAAGCGAGTGGGCGTCCTCCGGCTTCCAAGTCAGGAAGACGGACTGGCCGATTTCGACTGGATTGGCGAAGAATGCCGTGTCGCCGACGCTGACCGTCAGCTCCCCGGCATCCGGCGTTTCAGCCGTGACGTTGACCATCGTGCCGAGATACTCGACGGCGCGGAC
Organism: Ahrensia sp.; assembly: GCA_002698425.1. The sequence continues at coordinate 37,839 of NZXU01000098.1, forward strand.
GGCCGCCGGCATGAACTCTCCCTCGGGCTGCTCCGGCAGGATCGCCATGCGGTCCGTGCGCACGGCCTTCTTGCCGTGGGCCTCACCGAGAATATTGTGCCCGCCGATGAAGCGCGCGACGAATTCGGTGCGCGGGGCGTCGAAGACCGTCTGCGGCGGACCGTCCTGTTCGATGCGGCCGCCATTCATGACGATGATGTGGTCGGCGAGCGCCAGCGCCTCGTCCTGACTGTGAGTGACATGGATGAAGGAAATCCCGAGCTCGCGCTGGAGGCGCTTCAATTCGGTGCGCATGCGAATGCGCAGAAACGGATCGAGCGCCGAAAGCGGCTCATCAAGCAGCAGGATCGACGGCTTGGTGATCAGTGCGCGCGCTAGCGCCACGCGCTGTTGCTGGCCGCCGGAAAGCTGTGTCGGGAGCCTGTCGCCATAAGGCGCCATGTCGACCAGTTCGAGCAGTTGGCGGGCTTCCGCTTGGCGCGTCTTCTTGTCGACGCCCTTCATTTTCAGGGAGAAAGCGACATTGTCGACGACGCTCAGATGCGGAAACAACGCGTAACTCTGAAACATCATCGCCGTGCCGCGCCGCGCCGGCGGCAAATCGGTGATGTTGAGGCTGTTCTGGAGAATGTCGCCCGAGGAAACCGTCTCGTGGCCTGCGATCATCCTCAGCGTCGAAGACTTGCCGCAACCGGACGGTCCGAGCAGGCAGGTATAGGTTCCGTCGGGAATGGTCTGGTCGATTGCGTCGACGGCAATCGTGTCGCCATAGCGTTTGGTCAATTTGATGAGTTCAAGCGCCGATTTCGCCGACATGTGCGAGCTCCCTGCATAGTCGCAGGAGGCGCTGCAAACCGCGTGCCAATTACAGGACAGGAGCTAACCGTTTGTTTTCATGAAAGAATAAATTTCAATGGGTTTTTCCCACTCATCTTGCGCCCAATTTTTATGCAGATGGGATACACTCTGCACAGTTTTTGTATACGATTTTGCCATTGATTGAATCGGATACGGAGCGTAATTGATTGAGCGGACATATCTGTCCGCAATCACTGGTTCAGGGGCTATGAACACGATCCCGGCAGATCTGCACGGAACCTACTCCCTCCCGCCCGGGCGGGCGCTGGACATCTGTTATCAGCTGGAAGCGGCAATTCTGCAGCATCGCATGCGCCCCGGGATGAAGCTTGCCGAGGACGAGGTCGGAGATACTTTCGGCGTCAGCCGGACAGTCGCGCGAACCGCTCTCCAGGCGCTCGCCCATGGCGGTTTGGTGACGATCGAACGCAATCGCGGCGCCTTCGTGTCCCGCCCGACGATCCGCGAAGCCCACGAGGTGTTCGAGGCGCGCGCGCTGATCGAGCCCCGGATAGCCCGCATGGCCGCCGCGGCGATGACACCGGAACAGCTTGAAGGCCTTCACCGCCATGTCGAAGCCGAACACGAGGCGACGCGGCACGGCGACATGGGTGTCGCGCTTTCCCTGTCAGGCAGCTTTCACACGGCAATCGCCGAGATCGCCGACCAGCGTATACTCACGCAGATCCTGCGGTCGCTCGTTTCGCGCTCGTCGCTGATCATCGCGCTCTATTGGCGCCGCCGCGATACGGCCTGCGAAAGCCATTCGCATCATGCCCTGCTGGACGCCTTTGCCCGCAAGGACGCGGCGCGGGCCGAGGAGATCATGAAGAGCCACATCGTGGACCTTCACTCCGGCCTCGACCTTGTCGACCGCCCCGAAGACGAACCGTCGCTGGCCGACGTCTTCGCCACGCCCAGAGCCTAACCGGTCGGAGCGGCCGCCTCGGCCTTGCGCGGCTTCGGCTCCGCGGCCGGGACGAAAAACAGCGCGGCGGCGATCGCCAGACCGGCGGCCGTACTGATCCACTCGGGAAACCCGACCAGCAACCCGGCCGCGAAGAGCGGCAGTCGCGTCCATGCCCGCAGCGGACCGCGATAGGGAAGCTCCCCCTCCGAGGCGCCGGCAATCATGATGACAGCGAGAATGTTCAACAGGACCCAAATCGCCGTTTCATAGAGCGGCCCCTGGAAGATCAGGGCCGGTTCGAACAGGAAGAAGATCGGCAGAACGTAAAGCACGACTCCCAGCCTCGCCGCATGCATACTCGTATGGAGAGCGTCCGAACCGCTGATCCGCGAGGCCAGGAAAGCAGCCAGCGCAACCGGCGGCGTGATCGCGGCAAGCGAGGCGTAATAGGCGATGAACATGTGGACCGCCAGCGTGTTCAACCCGGCGATCTGCTCGAGCGCCGGCGCCAGCGTCAGGGCCAGCATCAGATAAGCCGCAACGATCATGCCGAGCATGCCGAAAATCATGCAGACCACGATACCGATCGCCAGCACGGGGACCACATTGTCGCCACCCATACGCACGAGGCTCGCTGCGATGACCGGCGCCACACCGGTGGCCATCAGTCCGCCAAGGATGAAGCTGGTTGGCAGCAGCAGCCCCATCGTCTGGCTCAGCAGCTTGGAAATCTGGTAGAAGAGTTCCGGCACGCGGCGGATTTCCAGCCGCAATTTCGGATGCAGCGTTGTCAGGACCAGCAGCAGCGCCGAGGCATAGAACGGCGTCAGGCGCTCCCAGCGCATCAGGACCAGCCCCCAGACCAGGAAGGCGAGCACGATCAGGAACGGCCAGCCGTCTTTCAGCACTTGGCCGACCTTGGGCAGATCCTCGCGCGCCATGCCTTCGATGTTGTTGCGCAGCGCGTAGCCATGCACATGCATGTAGAGGCCGAAATAATAGAGCACCGCGGGGATGACGGCCGCGAGGACGATCGTGCCGTAGGAGATGCCTGTGAAGTCGGCCATGATGAAGGCGACCGCGCCCATCACCGGCGGCATGATCATCCCGCCGGTCGAGGCACAGGCTTCCAGCGCGCCAGCGTAATAAGGGGGAAAGCCGGCCTTTTTCATCGCCGGGATCGTCACGGAACCGGTGCCGACGACGTTTGAGAAGATGCTGCCAGACAGAGAACCGAAGAAGCCCGACGCCAGCACGGACACCTTGGCGGGCCCGCCGCGCGCGGTGCCCATCATGGCCAACGCCAGATTGAGGAAGAACTCGGCCGCGCCGGTCGCCACCATGAGCGCGGCGAGAAGCAGGAACCCGATCAGCGTTTCGGCCACGACCCGGGTCACGACACCGAGCATGGCGTCATTTGAGAAGACGTTGAACGCGACCGTGCGCGCGAACGATGTCGGCGGGCCCCAGAAGATGCCCGGCATGTAGGAGGCATAGACCGGGTAAAGCGACAGGATGGCAACGATCACCAGGAAGACCATGCCGCCCGAACGTCGCGCGCCTTCGAGAATGAGAAGATAGAGCCCCACCGCGACGACCAGCTGCCAATCATGCTTGACCGGCACCCATGTGCCGAACACGAGCTGCCGCGAAAAATAGGCCATGACCAGACACAAGACGAGGATGGCGATCGCGGGGGCGTAGCTTGCCCAGGTGACCCCTTTTTCGCCCTTCCATGCCGGCAGCAGCAGGTACACAACCGGCAGGAACGCGGCCATCAGAAGGAAGTAATAGGTCAGATCGAGCAGCGGAAAGATCGAGAAGATGTAGCCGATGGCCATCAGCACGCCGGCGGCCGAGGCCAGAACGACCAGCGTCCGAACCCAGAACGGCATCGACATCCAGCGGTCCTCGGAAGGATCGCGCATATCCTCCGGCACGACGTCCGGATTAGGTTGTATCGTCGAGGAAGTATTATCGGCGTTCATGCTCGCACCTTGGCTCTTTCCGGCCGTTTCCGATTGCCCGGAGTCCGTTTGATATTCGCTGAGCACCCGCGCCGGCCGAAATCGGCGGCGCGGGTGTATTTCTAGAGAAGACCGGTTACCCGCTTAGAGGTCGCCCACCATGTTGGCGTAGTTCTTGGTGACGCCGGCATCGGCCTTCGCCTTGTCCCAGAGGGCCTTGAAGTCCTCGTTCTCCGGCGAGACCTCGATGCCCTGGGCGTCGGCGTCGGCAATCGTCTTCTGCCACAGCGCTACGCGATCGGTTGCAAGCTTGACCAACGCGTCCTGACGAGCCTGATGTTCGTCCGTCCAGATACCCTTTTCCTTCAGGTAACGGATTGCGCCTTCATGCAGCGGCTGCAATGCACCGGCATCAACGAAGGTTCTCAGGCTTTCCACGCTCATCATGTGCGCATGCTGGTAGTCGTCCTTGAAATCCTCGTAGTGCTCATCGAGCCATTTCAGCAGATGGTAGACGAATTCGGGGTCCGCATCGGCGCGCACATGGTTCGCCTGAAAGGCGTGGTCCATGTAGATCCCGATTGCGCTTTTGGTCCCCGATGAGATCACTGCCGGGACGTAGCCTACGGACAATCTCCGGTAGCGCTCAAATGCCTCCGGATCCTCTTCCTTCTTGGGCAGCGGCAGCCAGGTGATGCCGCCGGGCGTCGCCTCGGCCTCGTAGCTGGTGCCGGAAAGCGGCGAGGTGAACGCCACCTCTGCCCGCCCTTCGGTGACGACCGCGGTATTGGCGCCGTAGTTGCTGGTTTCCACCTTGTTGACGTCGTCAGAGCTTAGGCCGTTATAGGCAAGAAGCGCTTCCATTCCGCCCGAAAGGAAGGATGAAGACGCCGTGTAGGAGACCGTCGTGTCCTTGTTGACGTCGGTGAAGCTCTTCACCTTGCCATCGTTCCTGACGATGTAGCCCCAGGGCGTGATCAGGTTCATCGTCGCCACACGGGTATCGGACGGTCCGCCATCGCGGGTCATGAAGCCCTCGGCAGCATCCATCTGATCGAAATATTCCGACGCCTGCATCAGCGAGATATCGCCCTCGCCGGTGTTCAGCCATTGCGGCCGGGCATAGCCGTTCGGCGCCGGCTTGATGGCGACGCGAATGCCGGTCTGCGCGGTGAACTCCGTCGACCACGCGACGGCGAGCGAATGGTTCGCCGACCCGACGACGGGCGTGATCACGCTGAAATAAGCCGGCCACTTATAGTCGTCCTCGGCCATGGCGCCGCTCGCGGCGCCGGCGGAAAAGCCGAGCGCCATGGCCGAGCCCATGACGAACCTTCTGGTGAATTTTTGCATGTCTTCCTCCTTGTTATTGGGCAGCGCATCCACCACCCGGTGATCGACGATGCGCTTTCCTCCTTGCACCGCCTGTTGGTTTGCTTCGCCCTATCGCCTGGTGATCGTCACCAGCCCCGCATCAGCGTCGACCTCGACGTGATCTCCCGAGGCAATCAGCCGAAAGACGTCGCCGTCGAGATCGGTAATCGTGGGTACGCGCGACACCACCGCGCCGAGCGCGATCTTGGTCGTCATGCGG
>NZXU01000099.1 GCA_002698425.1 Ahrensia sp.
CAGTCCGGAATCCTGATCTTACTCGGCCGACGCGTGATGCAAAACTCTGTTCGGATCTATCCAATCCGGCGCCCTCATCATTTGGCGACTTGATGGCACGCATCTTCGGCAAGCGGGAATGGGATTAAACCTCTGTCAGCATCAGATCCGCCTCGCAGGACCCGTCTCGTGAACCGGCCTGGTCGGTGTCCCGCGCGTTTGTTGGCGCTTGCCGCTTGACCTCCCCTGCGCTGGAAGGCGTAGGCTTTGATATGGCAAGGAGGCGATGCGCATGAGATCAGAGACAGAGCAGATGGAACGGGACATTCTTCGAGTCTATCGTTGTGCCTGCGGGCAAGAGCGTCCGGATATTGCCGAATTCATGTTGGCCGCGCTGGAAAAGCTCGATCGAGAACGGGAAGGTTTCGCGCTGACGGAGCGGCCCCTGATGGAAGCCTATCGGGACATCGCCAGTCGACCTGGCGAACCGAGATGTGCGGCGCAGCGACTTTCCACCTCGAAGTCCGAGCCGCACAGTTAGAAACGCCCGTGTCGTCGATCATCGGAGGCCACTGGCGAGGAGCCAAATATACACGGCTGCAGATCGCCGTTCCTGGTCTGTGGTTCTGTTGCTGATCGGGCAATGGTATACCTCCGAGGCCATACCCCGAACGCATAATCCGCTTCTGCCTCCGTCCGAATCCGACCTGTTCCAGCATGCTGTCCACAATTATGCCGGGCTGCTGATCGGTGCGTTGGTGCTGTTGAGGATCGGGCTTCGAATGTTCCCGCCACAATCGCTGCTGCCGCGACTGACGAACTGGCGGGACCGCACCTCGCAGGCAGTCCATTGGGCGCTGTATTTCTCTCTTCTCGGACAGGTTGCTGCCGGGTTTGTAACTTCCTATCTCTGGGCGCCTGCCGCGCGCTTTCATGTACTCTTCTGGAATGTCACGTTGATCCTGGTGGGGCTCCACATCGCCGCAGCCGCTTATCACGCGTTTCGGGGAGACGGTGTGGTCTGGCGCATGATCCCGAGCACCCTCGAACTGCTTATCCGCCCGACTTTACGAAGTGAGGAACGGAACGCTGCTCACGGTTCCGATGCCTCTCGCACCGGACAATCCGGCACATCCTCCTCGGAGTAGCGCGGGACAGTCGTCACTCCCTTTTCTCCGTTTATGATCTGCGATCTTCACATGCGCGTTCTTGGGGCATGGATAGTCTTCACTTACTGGTACGCTGGCATTGGATTTACGTTTGGGCGTCGCCCTGCGGGCCGGGCTGTTGGCAAGGCTGAAGCCCGTAAGCGGTCTTCCCCCATCCGGGCTGCCATCCCTGACGCCGAGGGCGGCCGGAAGGATTGGAGGGCTGCGAGAGCACCTTGGTGCCGCTCGCGCGCGGCGGCCGGCAAGGGAGGCTTCGCCGCTTCTGGCCGAGAAAACTGCGACCCGGCACAAATGCCGCCTTGCCAGGCGCGCCCTTGTCCTGCCTTGCTCTTCGCGGCCTCCGGGATCCGCCCCGAAAAGTTCGGGAGCGGGAACCCGCACAGAGGACGCGTCGGACGCGGAAGAGAGAATGGAAAAGGCAGACCTGGAAGAGCTGAGAGAGAAGGTGGTTTGCGGGGCGGTTCTTGAAACCGCCGGCTTCGCCGTCGATCTCAAGGAAAGCACCCGCAAGGCGGTCAAGTACCGCCGCGGCGAGGACATTATCATCGTCATCCATGACGGCCAGGGTTGGTTCGATCCCCTGTCCGACGCCAAGGGTGACGTATTTCGCCTCGTCGAACATCTCGACGGCCTTCCCTTCGCGGCCGCGCTCTATGTCGTCGCCGATCTGGTCGGCTTCGTTCCGTCAGAACCCGAATGGAAAAGGCAATCGCGTGAGCGCGCACCCGACCTCTCGGTTCCCGAGCGCTGGTCGGCACGCCGCAAGCCATGGCCCGGCTCCGCGACCTGGCGCTTCCTGCAGAACGAGCGAGCGCTTCCAGACACCGTTCTGCGTGCGGCCGTGGCCCAGGACGTTCTCCGCGAAGGTCCGCAGGGCAGCATGTGGGCCATCCACCGTGACCCATCCGGAGCGGTGACCGGTTGGGAAGAGCGCGGGCCGGATTGGCGTGGTTTCGCTACCGGCGGCGCGAAAGTGCTTTTCCGGCTCGGGCCTGCCGATGGGCCGCGGCTTTGCGTAGCCGAGGCGGCGATCGACGCGATGAGCCTTGCCGCACTCGAGGAACAGCGTCCTGACACGCTCTATCTCAGCACCGGAGGCGGCTGGTCGCCGGCAAGTTCCGAGGCCTTGCTCGATCTCGCCGTTCGGGCAGACGCCGTCCTGGTCGCAGCCACCGACAACAACACGCAAGGGGAGACCTTTGCCGAAAGGCTCGAGGCACTCGCCGCCGATGCCGGTAGCGGATTCGTGCGGCTGCGGCCGGAGCTGGAGGACTGGAACGAGGATCTGAAGGCAAGAAGAAGAAGGAAGGATGGAAGGGAGGAGGAGAGGGATGGCTGCCGCATGCCCGCCGTCCGCCTCAAGGGTGAAGCTCCGCCCGGCTGACGCCGGCCCTTGACCCGGCCGGACGGAGAGGCGGCCGCAGGAAGGGGTCCGGAAGGGCTGAAGAAGATGGTGATGCCGATGAGGGTGCGCCGCGCTCCAGCCCGGGACAGGCCCCAAAAGGAGCCCGCCATGACCTCTCCCATCCGCAAGATCTATTTCGGCATCGCCGACCGCCATCAGATGTTCAGATTGTTCGACCGCCATGCGCAGCGACCCGATCGCTGGCAGACCGACGACAGCGCGCTTTACTCCGGCGAGTGGTTCGAAATCGCGCAAACCGAGCATGACTACATGCTCGAAATCCTGCCGCCGCTCTGGATGCGTGGAGAGATGTTCGCCATGCGCGAATTCCTGACCGGCAGCATCACCAGCGTCTTCTATTCGCTGCGCATCAGCGGCGTGACGCGGTATTTCCACGCCTATTGCGACCTGTCCGATCCGCGCTCGTCCTATGAGATGCGCGACGCAATCGTCGAGCGCGAGCGCCGGCCGGTCAAGGCGATGACCCGCGACGAACGGATCGAGCACATCTGGAGCGCCACGCATGACGATTATCGCGGCTATGCTGGCGCGGACTTCCAGCCCGAACATCGCGGCAAGCGCACGGTCATCGTTTACGGCAAGCTGGGGACACGGTTCGAGCTGCTCGAGAGCCTGACCGATCAGCAGATCTCTGAGAAGCTGCCGGTGCATTTGCGCCACCTGCCGCTGCCCGAAGCCGCGTGAGGTTCGTCATGTTCACATTTCCGATTCTTGCGGTGCGCAAGGTCATCGCGCGCGGCGAAGAGGATGCCGCGGCCAATGGCGGCTTCCGCAATCCCTATTATGGCACTCGTCCGGGAGAGGGCGAAAAGCCCGGCTTCTGGCTCGTCGGCGACGAGGGGGTCTACATCATTTCCAACGGCAAGCTCGCCAAGGGCCAAAAGCCGCTCGTCGTTTCTTCGAGCGAATGCCATCCGAAGGGCGATACCGACTGGTGGGACTACAAGCGCCGGCACTTCGGCGGCGATGACGGCATCGAGTTCATCGATGCGGATCTGCTGGTCCCAAGCTTCAACCGGAGCTTCGGGATCACCCATCTCGGTATCCAGCTCACCGAGAACGACATCTCGTTCTCGCTGATCACCCGCTAACCCGTCTTTCAAATCCGCACGCGGCAAACGCTGCCGGCTCGTCCGGCGGCGCGGCTTCGTGCGCCGGCTTCACAGGAGAATCCACTAATGTCAGACCACGATCCTTTCACTCTCGATATGTTCGGTAGCTCGGCCTTGTCCTCCGGGCTCGGCCTTGGCGTGACCGCCTTTGCCGAAAGTCCGGCACTCAAACTCGAGGAAGACTCGGCACCGCCGGTAGCACCGGCCAAGCGGTCCAGAAGCCAGCAGGCCGCGAAACGGACGGCCAGCGAAGCGCCCGAGCGTGGCACCAACTTTCATCTTTCCGGAAGCCGAGCTCTGGCAAAGGGCTGGAAGGCGCGGGCGCGGGACAATCTCGACGCCATTGCCCTTGCCGCTGCGATCGCGGCCGAGGACCGGCCGGCGACGTCAGCCGAGCAGGCGCGCCTCATCCGGTTCACCGGTTTCGGCGCCTCCGATCTCGCCAACACCATCTTCACCCGGCCCGGCGAGGAGGGATTCCGCAAGGGGTGGGAAGACCTCGGCGAACAATTGCAGGAAGCCGTCTGCGAGGCCGACTACGCCTCGCTGGCCCGCTGCACGCAATATGCGCATTTCACGCCGGAATTCATCATCCGCGCGATCTGGAAGGGGCTGGAACGGCTCGGCTGGCGAGGCGGCCGCGTCCTCGAACCGGGCATCGGGACCGGGTTGTTTCCGGCCGTGATGCCGGAGGCGCTCTGGGATTCGTCCTTTGTCACCGGCGTCGAGCTCGATCCGGTCACCGCGCGCATCGCCCGGCTCCTGCAGCCGGTCGCCCGCATCATCGAGGGGGACTTCGCGCGCACCGATCTTCCGGCGCATTTCGATCTCGCCATCGGAAATCCGCCGTTTTCGGACCGGACGGTGCGGTCCGACCGCGCCTATGGTTCGATGGGTCTGCGTCTGCATGATTATTTTATCGCCCGGTCGATCGATCTTCTGAAACCCGGTGCGCTCGCCGCCTTCGTCACATCGTCGGGCACGATGGACAAGGCGGACGCCACTGCCCGCGAGCACATCGCCAATTCCGCCGATCTCATCGCCGCGATCCGTCTGCCAGAAGGCAGCTTCCGCCAGGACGCCGGCACGGACGTCGTCGTCGACGTCCTGTTCTTCCGCAAGCGCAAGCCCGGCGAGCCACAGGGCGATGCGTGCTGGCTCGATCTTGCCGCCGTCGTTCCCGCGAGCGAGGACAGCGACGCCATCCGCGTCAATCGCTGGTTCGCCTACCATCCCGATCATGTGCTCGGCCGCCACGCGACCACATCCGGACCGTTCGGTGAGACCTATACCTGTCTACCGAGTGACCGCGATCTCGAGCCCGCCCTGGATGCTGCCATCCTCTCGCTTCCGGACGCCCTCTATGACGGCGAACCCGATGCGATCGATATTGATCTCGAACTTAGGACGAGCCTGAGCGATGTCGGCAGACCCGAGGATGCGCATGTGCGCGAGGGCAGCTTTGTCTTCGACGCCTCCAGGGGCCTGATGCAGGTGCTCGACGGCCAGCTCGCTGCGGTTCCCGTCCGCAAGGGCCGGTCCGGAGAGGGGTTTTCGGAAAAGCAGATCAACATCGTCAGGAAGCTGATCCCCGTGCGCGACGCCGTGCGCGCGGTCCTGAAAGCCCAGGAGACCGATCAGCCATGGCGCGACCTGCAGGTGAAGCTGCGCATCGCCTGGTCGAGCTTCGTGCGGGATTTTGGGCCGATCAATCACACCAGGGTGTCGATCACAGAGAACGAGGCGACGGGGGAGACCCGCGAGACCCATCGCCGACCCAACCTGCAGCCCTTCCTCGACGATCCGGACTGCTGGCTGGTCGCCTCCATCGAGACCTACGATCTCGATACGGATACGGCCAAGCCCGGCCCGATCTTCTCCGAGCGGGTGATTGCCCCGCCGTCGCCGCCGGTCATCACCAGCGCCGCCGATGCGCTTGCGGTCGTCCTCAACGAGCGAGGCCATGTCGACATCGATCATATCGCCGAGCTGCTGCACGAGGACCGCGGCACCGTCATCGAGGAACTCGGCAGCGCGATCTATCGCGATCCGGCGGATGGGTCATGGCAGACATCCGACGCCTATCTTTCCGGTCCCGTGCGCGACAAGCTGGCGATCGCCGAGGCCGCCGCCGGGCTCGATCCGGTCTACACGCGCAATGTCGAGGCGCTCGAAGGCGTGCAGCCGGCCGATCTCAGCCCATCCGAGATCACCGCGCGGCTCGGTGCGCCCTGGATTCCGGCCAGCGACGTCGTCGACTTCGTCAAGGAGACGACGGGGACCGACATCAAGATCCGGCACATGCCGGAACTCGCCTCCTGGACGGTCGATGCCCGCATGCTCGCCTATCGCGCCGAGGGGACGTCGGAATGGGGCACCAAGCGCCGGCATGCCGGCGAGCTGATCGCCGATGCGCTTAATAGCCGCATCCCGCAGATCTTCGATACGGTGAAAGACGGGGACAGTGAGCGGCGCGTCCTCAACGTGGTCGACACCGAGGCGGCAAAGGAAAAGCTCACCAAGATCAAGACCGCTTTCCAGACATGGGTCTGGTCCGATGCCGACCGGACCGACCGGCTGGCGCGGGTCTATAACGACACCTTCAATAATATCGCGCCCCGATCCTTTAGCGGGGACCATCTGCAACTTCTGGGCGCCTCAGGCGCCTTTGTTCTTTATGGCCACCAGAAACGCGGCATCTGGCGGATCATCTCATCGGGCGCGACCTATCTCGCTCATGCCGTCGGGGCCGGTAAGACCATGACGATGGCGGCCGCCATCATGGAACAGCGCCGGCTCGGCCTGATCTCGAAAGCCATGCTGATCGTACCCGGCCATTGCCTGGCGCAGGCCGCCCGCGAGTTCCTGGCGCTCTATCCGACGGCGCGGATCCTGGTCGCCGACGAGACCAACTTCACCAAGGACAAGCGCCATCGCTTCCTGTCGCGCGCCGCGACGGCCAACTGGGACGCGATCATCATCACCCACTCGGCGTTCAAGTTCATCGCTGTTCCGGCGGAGTACGAGAAACAGATGATCGAGGATGAGCTCGCGCTCTACGAGGACCTGCTCACCCGGATTGAGAGCGACGACCGGGTGTCACGCAAGCGGCTGGAGCGGCTGAAGGAAGGATTGCGGGACCGGCTGGAGGCGCTCGGCGCGGTCAAGGACGATCTCCTGACGATCTCCGAGATCGGCGTCGACCAGATCATCGTCGACGAGGCGCAGGAGTTCAGAAAACTCTCCTTCGCCACCAACATGTCGACGCTGAAGGGCGTCGACCCCAACGGCTCGCAGCGCGCGTGGGACCTTTATGTGAAATCGCGGTTCATCGAAACGAAGAACCCGGGCCGGGCGCTCGTGCTCGCCTCCGGGACACCGATCACAAACACGCTCGGCGAGATGTTCTCGGTGCAGCGCTTCCTCGGATTCGAGGCATTGAAGGAACGCGGTCTGCATGAGTTCGACGCATGGGCCTCGACCTTCGGCGATGTGGCGACCGAACTCGAATTGCAGCCGTCGGGAAAATACAAGCCCGTCTCGCGCTTCGCCACCTTCGTCAACGTGCCGGAACTGATCGCCATGTTCCGCTCCTTCGCCGATGTCGTGTTGCCGGAGGACCTGAAGCAATATGTGAAAATCCCCGCCGTTTCGACCGGCAAGCGTCAGATCGTCACCGCCAAACCGACCGGGGACTTCAAGCTCTATCAGCAGGTGCTCGAGGCGCGTATCAAGGCGATCGAAAAGCGCGAGGGTCCGGCCCAACCCGGCGATGACATTCTGCTCTCCGTCATTACCGATGGGCGGCATGCGGCAATCGATCTGCGACTGGTCGATCCGGAAAATGACAACGAGCCGGACAACAAGCTCAACAAGCTGATCGCCAACGCCTATCGCATCTGGTCCGAAACCTGCGCAAACACCTATCGCACCAAGGACGGCAAGCCCTTCGACCTGCCGGGCGCGGCGCAGATGATCTTCTCCGATCTCGGCACGATCAGCGTCGAAAAACCCCGTGGCTTTTCAGCCTATCGCTGGATCCGCGACGAGCTCGTCCGTCTCGGCGTTCCGGCTTCGGAAATCGCCTTCATGCAGGACTACAAGAAGACCGAGGCCAAACATCGGCTCTTTGCCGACGTCAATGCCGGAAAGGTCCGCTTCCTGATCGGTTCCTCGGAAACCATGGGCACCGGCGTCAATGCCCAGCTCCGCCTCAAGGCGCTCCACCATCTCGACGTGCCCTGGCTCCCCTCCCAGATTGAGCAGCGCGAGGGCCGCATCGAGCGGCAGGGCAACCAGCATGACGAGATCGATATCTTCGCCTACGCCACCGAACGTTCGATGGACGCCCAGATGTGGCAAAATAACGAGAGGAAGGCCCGGTTTATCGCCGCTGCCCTCTCCGGCGACACATCCGTGCGCCGGCTGGAGGATCTGGGCGAAGGCCAGGCCAACCAGTTCGCCATGGCCAAGGCGATCGCTTCCGGCGATCAGCGCCTGATGCAAAAGGCTGGCCTCGAGGCCGACATTGCCCGGCTCGAACGCTTGCGGGCCGCGCATCGCGACGACCTCTTCGCCGTGCGTCGTCAAATCCGCAACGCCGAACGTGATATCGAACACGATACGCGCCGGATCTCCGAGATCGGCAAGGACATCGAGCGCAGGATTCCGACAGCAGGCGGGGCCTTCGCCATGACCGTGGGCGGCCAATCCTTCACCGAGCGCAAGCCTGCGGGCCGCGCGTTGATGAAAGAAATCATGACGCTCGTGCATCTGCGGGAGGAGGATGAAAAGACGATCGCCAAAATCGGCGGCTTCGATCTGATCTTCTCCGGTCAGCGCTTCGGCAAAGATGACTTCCACTACGACGTCGCGATCGAACGCACCGGCGCGGAGACCGACATCGACCTCGCCCTGACCGTCACGCCGCTTGGCGCGGTGTCGCGCATCGAGCATGTGCTGGCCGGTTTCGAGGACGAGCGGTCGCAATACCGCTTCCGCCTCGATGACGCACAGCGCAGGCTTGCCTCCTACCAGTCGCGCCTGGGCGGGGAATTCGGGTTCGAAGACGAGCTTGCCGACAAACGCCGGCAACTCGATACTATCGAGGCCGATCTGGCTGACGAGGTCCTGATGGAGGGGAAGAAGGCCATGGAGGCGGCCTGAAGAAGAGGGAGAAAGGGGACCGGTCGCAGATCGGTTGGGCCCGGTGACGCTGTTGCTCAACCGCCGCCTGCGCCATCCCGGCCCGTCGTCCTTCGCAGGTCTTTGCAGCCCCGCTTGTCCGGCCGGGCAGGGACGCTCGGCCGCAGTTGCACCGGCCCACCCGCTCCGCGGTCCCGGGGATGTCTTCGAGAAGAAGACGAGAGAAGGAACCGGCGCGGTGCTGGACCCTCAATCCCGAACAGGAGCTTCCCATGCATATCATCAAGATCGACCCTCGCGCGCTGAAGGACAATCCCGCCGACGCCCGCAAGTCCAAATCCACGCCGCAGGGCGATGCGCTGCTGGCCGCGACCATCAAGGCCGTCGGCATCATCCAGCCGCCAGTCGTTTCCCCCGAAGCCGATGGCGGCAACGGCTTCATCATCCAGGCCGGCCATCGCCGCACCAGAGGCGCGATCGCCGCGGAGCTCAAGGAGATCGAGGTCATCGTGACCGATCCGGCCGAGGATGGCGGCGCCATGCGCTCCATGGTCGAGAACATCGCCCGCGAACCGCTCAACCCCGTCGACCAGTGGCGCGCCATCGAGCGCCTGGTCGCGCTCGGCTGGACCGAGGAAGGCATCGCCGCGGCGCTATCGCTTTCGGTGCGCCAGATCAAGAAGCTCCGGCTTCTCGCCAATGTGCTTCCCGCCATGCTGGATCAGATGGCCAAGGGCGACATGCCGGACGAGCGGCAGCTCAGGACCATCGCCGCGGCGTCGATTGCGGAGCAGAAGGAGGTCTGGAAGGCCCACAAGCCCAAGAGACAAGAGACCACCTCCTGGTGGTCGGTCGCCAATGGCCTGTCCAAGACCCGCATGTATGCCCGCGACGCCAGCTTCGACGATGAGCTCACGCAGGCTTATGGCATCGCTTGGGTCGAGGACCTCTTTGCGCCCGCCGACGAAGACAGCCGTTACACGACGGACGTCGAGGCCTTTCTCGGCGCCCAGCAGGAATGGATGACCAACAACCTGCCCAAGAACGGCATCATCACCGAGCTCAATGGATGGAACGGCCCCGATCTGCCCAAGAAGGCCGAGCGCGTCTATGGCAAGCCGAAGAAGTCCGACCATACCGCCATGTATCTCGACAGTGAGGGAAAGGTGCAGTCCGTGGTCTACCGGATGCCCGAGCCGAAAGCAGCCAAGGGCAAGGCGGCGGACGGCGGCGCCGTCGCGCCGGCGCAGCGCCCCGATGTCACCCAAAAGGGCCAGGACATGATCGGCGACTTCCGCACCGACGCGCTCCACGAAGCGCTTCAACGCGCGCCGATCGAGGACGACACGCTGATGGCGCTGCTCGTCATCGCCTTTGCCGGTCAGAACGTCCGCGTCGACACCGGATCGGCGAATACGGGGTCGTTCCGCAGCCAGATCGCGCCCCATGCCGCGACCCTGGTCGATGAAAGTGGCAAGCTTTGCTTCGACACGGAGACCCTCAGGGTCGCGGTCCGCTCGGTCTTGATCGAAGTGCTGTCGTGCCGCCGCAACATGTCGAACAGCGGCATCGTCTCGCGGATCGCCGGTGCCGTCGTCGGGGCCGACAGTTTCCTGCCGAATATGGGGACCGAAGATTTCCTTATGTGCCTCTCCCGGCAGGCCCTCGAAGCCGCATGCGCGGACACCTCGGTGCTGCCGCGCAACAAGGTCCGCGACACCCGCGCCGCGCTCGTCGAGCATTTCCAGGAAGAGCGGTTTGTCCACGCCTCCGCGCTTTTCGCGCCCGACGCGAACGAACTGGCCGACTGGAAGGCTCGCAACGAGCTCTTCGAGGACGAGGACGCCGGGAATGACGACGGCTCCGTCGACGAGCCGGATGAGGGCGACATCGACCCGGACGCTGTTTCCGAAGGCTTCCGCGAAGCCGCCGAATAGGCGGTCTTCTTCCTTCCGAACGCAATTCCCGCCGCCGGCATCGTCCGGCGGCGATTTCGTTTCCAATCAGTCCAACAGGAGGGCATCACACATGTCCGCGCAACTGATCTTCGACACTGCACCGCTCGGTGCGATCATCCGCTATTCCGACGGCACGTCGCGTCCGCCTGAGCGGCACCGCCGCAAACTCCAGGCCTGGGAACGCCAAAACAACACGGGCCGGCTGGTCAAGAGACAGGCCGGCACCGTCGTCGGGGAGACCGCCATCCCCGCCAGTTTCACGCTTCACGAGGGCGATTTCGGCAGCTTGGCCGTCATCGTGCTGCGGGTTTTCAGGACGTTCTCGGTCGACAGCGCTCTCGCGTTCTCGATCTCCGAGCAGCCCGCCCCAGGCTCGGTCCTCGTGCTGGACCGTCCCGGTGACGCCGGCGAGCTGGTCCATGTCGCCCTGAACCGGCAGGCGGCCGACGAATGGCTGTCAGGCCACGGCTATCCCAACGCCATTATGCACGAAGTGACCGCCGACGAGGTCGCCGCCGAGACCGGCAAGGGGAGGGCGGCATGACATTCACTCAAAGAGAGCCTGATTCCGCGCCGCCGCCGGACGT
The DNA here is from genome assembly GCA_002698425.1 of Ahrensia sp. The sequence continues at coordinate 11,377 of NZXU01000099.1, forward strand.
CCGTTTCGCCACCAGTGCCGAAGGATTTCCCGTTGCACTCGTCGGCGAGACTGCTTTCGCCATGCTGCCCGGCCGCGGGGAAACACATTTTCTCGGCTTGGCCTGGCGGATACGCCGCCCGCTCGAGGAGCTCGTCCGCAAGGATTTCTACGGACACGGTGGCGTGCTTGCCCATAAGGACGCGTTCCGCGCCAAGGTGCTCGAACAGGCCGAAGACGTCCGTGAAAAACGTGCCCTCGGACGCCGTGATGTCCGCTCCCAGGCAAACACCCCATGGGGACCATCGCAGGGTGCGACGGTATTGGCCGACGGTGTGCTCTGTCATTCGACCGCAGGCCACGGCGGTTTTCACCTTACCTCCGATCGCAATGCGAAGGTCGACCGGCGACTTCGCCGGCCAAGGGGCTGGTACGAGGAAGACGCGGAATGGGCCATCGTCGCGCTCACCTTTCCGCACCTGTTCACGAGTTTCGAGCGGCGCAGTGCCGAGCAGACCGTGAAAGACAGCTGGCCGGATGCCTGGGAAGCGATTTTCGGAACCGTGCTTGAACCCGGCCAGTCTCATGAGAAGGACCGGCGTGCCTTCCATGAGCGGCACGTCGGCGACTGGATCGTTATCTCCGCCATCAGGTCGGATCATCTCGACGGCCATGTTGAGGTCGTCGCAACACGCGGTGGCCACAGACAGCGAGGGGCGGAGGAACGGCGATTCCTTATTCCGTCCGCCGAATATGAGGTTGGCCGCTTCGGTTTCGTCGTCGATCCGGCGCGCCACACCGCATACGAAGGGCCATCGAGCTTCATTGGGCGGAGACCAGGTTCACCATGACGCCTTCGCTTCTTCTCTCCAGAATGGAAATCGCGCATCGCCAGACAGAGGCGCATCTCGATATGATCGAGCGACAGATTGCGGCCCGAGCCGAGCGCATGACGATCACTGCCAAGGCCAAGGCGAAATCGCATCGGCGTGGTCGCTCACGCTGGACACGGTCGGACGAAACCATGTTGCGGGCCTATGTCGAGCAGTTGCGTTTCGAGCGGCGCGGCGAAATCGCTGCCCTCAGCCGAAAGCTCTCCCGGCAGGAGCGCGCGATTCTCACTATCAGAACGAAGACTGCCAGCGACGGGTCCACCGCCGAAGCGGATGCGCAAGCCTCATTCTGACGGCAAGAGCATAGGCGGCGGGCCACGGTCATTCCCTTCACATTGAGTGCCGGTGGAATGCCACCCCTGCCGGCCTCCCTTCGGTTCTGGTCGCGGTCGTAAACCGGCGGCCGGAGCCTTCAAGGCCGCTGACGCGCCGCAGTGCGGCCGCACGCACCATCCTCGCCAAACCGGTCCCGCGGAACTGCGCGAGGGCTTGATAAGCCCTGCTGGCCCGCAGGACAGGTTCGCTCGTCTCGGTCCGTGCGGACCCTGAAGCCCCCGTCTTTCCGCCGGTTTCTTTTGCCCGCGCCCGAAGGGAGGGCCGGCAGGGGCCGGCTCGAGC
>NZXU01000100.1 GCA_002698425.1 Ahrensia sp.
CATCTCGATTCCGGCATCCGTTCGGGCATGGACATCTTCAAGGCGGTCGCGCTCGGCGCGAAATCGACCTTCATCGGTCGCGCCTTCATCTACGGCCTCGGAGCCGCCGGCGAGCAGGGCGTGACCAAGGCGCTGCAGATGTTGCGCAAGGAACTCGACATCACCATGGCACTGGCGGGCGAGACCAATATCGCCAGTGTCGGCCACCACAATCTGCTCGAGCCCCCGGCAACCGAGCGCAAAGTTCCCGCGGCGAAGGCCGAGCCGGCTGCCAAGCCTGCGGCCAAGTCGACTGCCACGGCGAAATCGAAAACCGCGGCCAAGCCGAAGCCAGCCGCAAAGCCGCGCGCCGCCGCCGCGAAGTCCGCCGCCGCACCCAAGCGTCAGTCGGCGGCAAAGCGTCCGGCAGCGTCACGGAGCAAGACGGTCAAGTCCTGATCGCCGAAGCGTCCCGAAAGGCCCTTAGTGGACTTTCCGGGCTTGCCCGACGTCGTCCAGCCGGGCGCCGTCGGCGTCCGCGTGGTAGCGCCTGACGCAGGTGCAACCGGCATTCGACAGCTCGACCTGGCCGGCGATCTCGAAGCTCCCGCCGCTCAGCTTTGCCGCGAGCCCGACGGCTTGCTGAAGTCGGTCGAGGAATCGGCGCCCGGCGGGGCACATGGTGCCGTCGTCACAGCAATTTGACAGGTCCTGATGGGTAGCGTGTTTCAAGGCGCCCTCCGCGCAGGGGCGGGGACGCGAATCGAACCGAAGATGCCGGGAAACAGTCCCTGAATTCCATCTCAAGCCTCCATCCGGGGCACCCCGCCCGGTTCGTGTTGCGTTGCGATGGCAGGTCTCCTGGCTTGCGGGTCTTCGCCTCTCCGCACCTTCCCGCCCGGACCGGGCAGTGGCAATCGCAGAGCGGCTATCCGCTTACAGTTGCGGGGGCAGCCACGGATTCGGTTCCTTCCGGATCCTCACCGTGTTCCCTTTTCATGCCTCCGGCGTCTCCGCCTTCGGCAACCATCGCGGAAAGGATGGCGGGATTCGGAGAGGAGCGCAAGGGACGATGCCCGAAGCGATGCCGGCGGCGGCTGGCTCAAACCAAACCTAATCCGCCGGTTCGAGCCGCTGCGCCCGGCGCAGGCGCGAGACGGTCTGCCAGTTTTTCGCGCGCTCCGCCTCGCGGCTGTAGTTTTCGACGAATTCCATATGCGCCTCGGCAGCGCGTTTTGCCGCGGGTGCATCCCCGGCGATGATCGCGTCATGGATGGCGCGGTGCTGCTTCAGCAGTTCATCACGAGCCCCCGGCAGGCCGTAGACCAGCGCGCGCGAGAAGAAGATGCCGTTTTGCAGCATCCGGTAGCAGGAGCGCAGCGCGTGCATCAGCAGGATATTGTGCGCGCTTTCGCAGACCGCGTTGTGGAACTCGATGTCGATTTCCGATTCTTCGTGGAAGCCGTCCTTCGCATGCGCGGCTTCCATGCGCGTCATGATGTCGGTCAGAAGCGCCTTGTCGTCCTCGGTCGCCCGCTCGGCCGCATGCGCGGCTGCGATCCCCTCGACGTCGCGCCGATACTCCAGATAGTCCAGCGTCGCCTTGGGATGCTTGGCGATCAGTTCCAGCATAACCGGCGAGAACACGTCGCCGATCACGTCGGCTATGAATGTGCCGCCGCCATGCCGTGTCACCAGGAGGCCGCGGCTTTCCATGTCCTTGATGGCTTCGCGCAGCACCGGCCGCGACACGTCGAACTGGCGCGACAATTCGCGTTCGCCCGGCAGCTTGTCGCCGACCCTGAGGACGCCCTCGAGCACGAGCGTTTCGATCTGCGCACAAACCTCGTCGGCCGTGCGCACATGATCGATTCGCGAAAAGAAACTCGCCGACATCCTGACCTCCCTCATTGCGACGAAAGTAGCGGGCGGAAAGGGTATTGGTCAATTTTATTGTCCAATAGACGCTTCGCCAGGCAATGATTTTTTCTGTGTGGTGTCCTGATCTTTTCAGGCGGTAAAAACGGAACCATGCGGCAATCGCGCTGGTATCATTCATCTTCCGTCACGCTATAGTCCGCCCGCAACATTCGCCGCGCAGGACCCGATGACCGACCCGAGCACGCCATCCACGAAGCCCGAAAAGGACACGCCGTCCGAGACGGTCGAACGCCGCGGCGCATTCGGCTTTCCCCTGCATGCGGGCCGCGCCGCCGCGCTCGGCGAAATCCATTCCAGGCCCGCGCCGTCGATCGCCGCGCCGCGGGCGCTGGTGAAACTTTGCTTCATGACCGAGGGCGGCGCGACCGTCGACCATGCTGTTCTCTCGGAACTGTCGCGCCGGCACGGCGCGGCGCCGCCGGTCAAGCAGGCGCGCCACCACACGATCCGCACCGGCAAGGGCACCTTGCAATGGGAGCGCCATACAGAGGCGTCGACCTATCTCTGGGAAGGTCCGCTGCCCGAGAGTTTCGGCGCGCCGCTGACCGGCCATCCCTTCGGCGAGGAGTTTCCGGCCCCCGGCACGCTGATCGCCGGCGTCCGCATGGAAATCCGCAAGCAGTCGGCGGAAACGATGGAACTGATCCGGGAGTTCGATCCCGCCTCGCTGTGCTGTTCGATCGTCGAGGGCGGGCTCGCCACCATCGTCACCGATTTCCGCCAGGACGCGTCCGGCCTGACCCAGATCCTCGTCCTCGACAACGGCATGAGCCCGCAGCGCACCGGCGCGCTGGCGCAACGCCTGTTCGACATCGAGATCTACCGGACGCTCGCCATGCTCGGCCTGCCGCCCGCCCAGTCCCTGTCGCCGCGCATGCGCAAGGCCGAGGATCGGCTGGCCTCGCTGACCGACCGCATGCGCGCGGTCGAGGGCGGCGACGCCGAACCCCTGCTCGACGAGATCACCGCGCTTGCCGCCGACCTCGAGGCCGATGCGGCGTCGAGCCTCTACCGCTTCGGCGCAAGCCGCGCCTATGACGAGATCGTTCATGACCGGCTCGATGCGCTCGCCGAGGATCCGGTCACCGGCTATGAAACCTGGCGCGGCTTCCTCACCCGCCGCACCGCGCCGGCGATGCGCACCTGCCGGTCGGTCGAGGATCGGCTCGCCAATCTGTCCGAAAAGCTCGCCCGCGCCGCGACGCTGCTGCGCACCAAGGTCAATGTCGCCGTGGAAAAACAGAACCGCGACCTGCTGCATTCGATGAACACCCGCGCCAAGCTGCAATTGCGGCTGCAGCAGACGGTCGAGGGGCTGTCGGTCGCCGCCGTCTCCTATTATGTCGTCGGGCTGATCGCCTATCTCGCCAAGGGTCTCGGCGCGGAGCGTTTCGGCGTCAAGGACAGCGTCCTGACGGCTGCCGCAGTCCCGGTCGTCGTGCTGATCATCTGGCTTCTGGTGCGCCGCATCCGCCGGTCGCATAGCGACAGCGGGCATTGACGCGATCGCTCAGCGCACCGCCGAGATGCGTGCGATACCGTCCGTCGGCGCCTCGTCACCGCCGCTCAACCCGGCATCCCAATAGGGAACGCTTCCATAGAGGTCGGCCAGGAAATCGATGAACAGGCGTACCTTGATCGGCAGGAACTGGCGCGACGGGTAGATCGCGTGCACGGCGATATTGTGCGAGCCCTCATAGTCGGGAAGCACCTGCACCAACCGGCCGTCGGCGAGCTCCGGACCAATATCCCAGGTCGAGCGCAGTCCGATCCCGATATCCGCGAGAATGGCCTCGCGCACCACTTCGGAGGAATTGGTCATCAGCGTGCCATGCGGGCGGAAGGCGACGGGCCCGTTCGGGCCTTCCAAACGCCACGCCTCGCCTGACACATGCGTCAGGCAATTGTGTTCCTCCAAGTCGCCGAGCGAATGCGGCGTGCCGTGGCGGTTCAGATAGGTCGGCGATGCGCAGAGCATGCGCCGCACCGGCGCGATCTTGCGCGCGACGAGGCTGGAATCGGCGAGTTCGGCGATGCGGATCGCGACATCGTAGCCTTCGCCGACGATATCGACGAACTCATCGGAGAGCACGAGATTGATCGCGAGATCCTTGTTGGCCTCCATGAAGGCGCCGAGATGCGGCGCGATATGCATGCGCCCGAAGGAGGTCGGGGCCGACACTTTCAGCGTGCCGCGCGCGGTCGCGGCGCGCCGCGAGACGAAGGCTTCCGCCTCCTCGACGCCCGCCAGGATCGCCACGACCCGCTCGTAATAGCCCTGTCCGGTCTCGGTCAGGGCGATCTGCCGGGTCGTTCGCTGCAGCAGGCGCGAACCGAGGCGGTCCTCAAGCCGGCGCAGCCGTTTCGAGACGACCGCCGGCGACAGTCCGAGTTCGCGCCCGGCTGCCGACATACTGCCGGCCGAAACCACACGGGAGAAGATTTCCAGATCGCCAAAGTTGCTCATTTTGTTTTTATCTCGCTGACAAATCGGCGTTGCCTTACCTTGCGGCATGTCTTTAGCTAAACGCTCCGCGGGGTAAATGGGAAGTGATTTTTTCCACATTGTAAAAAAGTCTTACGCAAATCTGTCACAATCGGATCACGCAGCACGGCAAGCACCGGTCCGATTGCGCTACGCCGTGAGAAGTGGTAAAAAAGATTTACCAGTTAGGCGGACGGAGGATGCCCGCCGGGGAGAAGCAGTCATGAACCAAATCCGATTTCTGGATCCGCGGCCCGACATCGTCGCGCGGCGCGACGAGATTCGCGCCGGTCTGGCGGAGCTGGTGCCGGCCGATTGCCTGGTAACGGAAGAGCGCGAACTTGTGCCCTTCGAGACGGACGCCTTCACCGCCTATCGCCGCGTGCCGCTTGCCGTTGTCCTGCCGGAGACGACGGAGCAGGTCGCGGCCGTGATGAAATATTGCTCGGCCAATGGCGTGCCCGTGATCCCGCGCGGCGCCGGCACGTCGCTGGCCGGAGGCGCGATCCCGCAGGAGGATGCGGTGGTTATCGGCGTCTCCAAGATGTCGCGCATCCTCGAGATCGATTTCGAGAACCGCACCGCAAAGGTCCAGGCCGGGGTCACCAATCTGCGCATTTCCGACGAGGTCTCCGCCGATGGCTTCTTTTACGCGCCGGACCCGTCCTCGCAGCTCGCCTGCACCATCGCCGGCAATATCGGCATGAATTCCGGCGGTGCGCATTGCCTGAAATACGGCGTGACGACCAACAATCTGCTCGGCGTGAAGATGGTTCTGCAGGACGGCACGGTGATCGAGCTCGGCGGCAAGGCGCTCGACGCGGAAGGCTACGACCTGCTCGGCCTCGTCTGCGGATCGGAAGGCCAACTCGGCATCGTCACCGAGGCGGTTGTGCGCCTGATCGCCAAGCCGGAAGGCGCGCGCCCGGTGCTGTTCGGCTTCGATTCCTCCGAGGTGGCCGGTGCCTGCGTCGCCGATATCATCGGCGAGGGCATCATCCCGGTCGCCATCGAATTCATGGACAAGCCGGCCATCGACATCTGCGAAGCCTTCGCCCATGCCGGCTACCCGATGGATGTCGAGGCGCTGCTGATCGTCGAGGTCGAGGGCTCCGACGACGAGATGGACGCGATGCTCAGGAAGATCATCGCGATCGCAAAGAAACACAACGTCAAGCGCGTCAAGGAAAGCCAGTCGGCCATGGAAGCGGCGACGATCTGGAAAGGCCGCAAATCGGCCTTCGGCGCGACCGGCCGGGTCGCCGACTATATCTGCATGGACGGCACCGTGCCGCTCGGCCAGCTCTCGCACGTGCTGCGCGAAACCTCGGCGATCGTCGACAAATACGGGCTGCGCGTCGCCAATGTGTTCCATGCCGGAGACGGCAACATGCATCCGCTGATCCTCTATGATGTCAACGATCCCGAGGAAGCGGAGAAGGCGGAAGCCGCGGGAGCGGAAATCCTGAAACTCTGCGTCGATGCGGGCGGTTGCCTGACCGGTGAGCACGGGGTCGGGATCGAGAAACGCGACCTGATGCTGCACCAGTTTACGGAAACGGACCTGAACCAGCAGCTGCGGGTGCGCGCGGCCTTCGATCCGTCCTGGCTGCTCAATCCCTCCAAGGTTTTCCCGCTCGACCTCGAGATGCGCAAGGCGAACTGACCATGGCGAATGACGACACCGTGATACCGGCCTCGGAAGACGAGGCCGCCGAGATCGTCCGCGAAGCAGTCGCGAAGGGTACGACGCTGGAGATTGCCGGCGGCGGCACAAAGCGCGGCATCGGCCAGCCATTTGCGGCGGATCGCCTCTTGTCGGCCGCGGGGCTGACCGGCATCACCCAGTATAATCCCGCCGAACTTGTGCTGACAGCGCGCGCGGGCACGCCGGTCGCCGAGATCGAGGCGGCGGTCGACGAAAACGGCCAGATGCTCGCCTTCGAGCCGGGCGACTGGCGCGGCCTGTTCGGCGCGAATGGCGTCCCGACAATCGGTGCTCTGGCCGCCGCCAACATCTCCGGCCCGCGCCGCTTCATTGCCGGCGCCGCGCGCGATGCGTTGCTCGGCGTGCGCTTCGTCAACGGATCGGGCGAGGCGATCAAGAATGGCGGTCGGGTGATGAAGAACGTCACCGGGCTCGACCTCGTCAAGCTGATGGCGGGAAGCTGGGGAACGCTCGGCCTGATCACCGAAGTGTCCTTCAAGGTGCTGCCGCGCGCCGAAACCGAAACGACGCTGGTCATTCACGGCGCCCACGAAAACGAAGCCGCAAATCTGATGGCGGCGGCTATGGGCACCAGCGCGGAAGTCTCGGGCGCAGCTCATCTGCCCGAAGGCGTCGCCGGGCGCTCGGGGCTCGGGGACGGGGCGGCAACCGTGCTACGCTTGGAAGGCTTTTCGGAATCCGTCACAGCGCGGCTCGGGCGGCTGAAGGGCGCACTTCCCGGTGCCGCGAATGCAAGCGAGCTGGACGAGGCCGCCTCGAAGGACCTTTGGGCCAACATCCGCGACGTCGCGCCCTTTGCCGGCGGCACGAAGCCGCTCTGGAAAATCTCCGTCGCGCCGATGGCCGGCCATGATGTCACCGCGATGATCCTGCGCGAAGTCCGAGGCGAGGCTTTCCATGACTGGCAGGGCGGGCTCGTCTGGCTTCAGCTGGACGATGAAGGCGGCGCGTCCGCCGGGATCGTCCGGTCCGCCGTGGCGAAGTGTGGCGGCGGCCATGCGACGCTGGTCCGCGCGGCGGAGGATGTCCGCGCCGCGACTCCGGTGTTCCAGCCTCAGGCGGCGCCCGTGGCCGCGCTGGCGGAGCGGGTGCGCGCCGCGCTCGATCCGACGGGCGTTTTCAATCCCGGCAGAATGGTGTGGAATGGCAGCCGCAAGGCTGCATGAACACGAACTGGAGAAAGCACCATGACCGATCCCCAGACCCCGCCGCCCATCTCGCCGCGCCAGACCGACGGATGGCTCGAGCCCGGCCCGCAGAATGCGCTGGTCATCTATATTCTCTACCTCGTCGGTTTCGTCATCGGCATCACGGCGATTGTCGGCATCGTCATGGCCTATCTGAACCGCGGCAAGGCGGGCGGGTTCGTCGAGTCCCACTACACCTGGCAGATCCGCACCTTCTGGATCGCACTTCTGGCCTCCTTCGTCTCGGCTCTCTTGTTCATTGTCGGGATCGGTGTCCTGCTGATGCTTGCGGTCGCCGTCTGGGTGATCGTCCGCGTCGTCAAGGGCCTGATGACGCTGCAGAAGAACGAGCCCATCGCCAATCCCCAGTCCTGGTGGATCTAGGAGAAAGCGATATGGGGCGTTTGGCAGGACCGCCATCGAAGCGCAGTTTGGCTGCTGAATGGAAAAGGGAGGTCGAAAGGCAAAGGTTGGAGCGGAACCATGCGCTTCCGGCGGCGCCAATCGGAAGCCCGCCAGCGAAACGCCGCCAACTCGCGTTACTCTGGCTCCTTCAAACGCATTTCACATCGGGATTTCATGTGAATTGGAAAAATCGCCCTCTCTACACGCGGGATATGCGCGCCCTGGTTCGAGATGGCTGTCTGTCGATGAGGCGGGGCAACTTCATCGGAAAAAGATGCGGTACGTTGCTTGATATCACCGAGAAAGGCGCGTTGCGTCTCTCCGGCACCAAAATACCGGATCTCGACAAACGATATATTGAACAAGCGTTTCTCGCGTCAGATCTACGTTAAGTTAGCAGGTTGCTCCATGCAGACCAATTTCACCGCAGACCAATTGCAGGATCCCGGTGTGGCCGCCTCGGAGAAGATCCTGCGTACCTGCGTGCATTGCGGCTTCTGCACGGCGACCTGTCCGACCTATGTGACGCTCGGCAACGAGCTCGACAGTCCGCGCGGGCGCATCTACCTGATCAAGGACATGCTGGAGAACGGCCGGCCCGCCGATGAGGAGGTCGTCACCCATATCGACCGCTGCCTGTCCTGCCTCTCCTGCATGACGACCTGCCCGTCGGGCGTCCATTACATGCATCTCGTCGACCATGCCCGCGCGCATATCGAGAAGACCTACAGGCGCCCCTTCTTCAACCGGCTGACGCGCAATGTCCTCGCGATGGTTCTGCCTTATCCGGAGAGGTTTCGGGCGTCTCTGCACGCGGCGAGGCTCGGACGGCCCTTTGCCGGCCTGTTCAAGGCGATCGCGCCGCTGAAAGCCTTCGGGGCGATGCTGGATCTCGCGCCGAAGACGATCGAGAGGCCGTCGGCCTTCTCGGAGCCCGGGACGCATGCGCCAGTGTCCGATAAGCGCGGCCGCGTCGCCATCCTCACCGGCTGCGCCCAGCCCGTCCTCAAGCCCGGCATCAACGATGCGACGATCCGCCTGTTGACGCGTCTCGGCATCGAAGTGGTCGTGCCGGAAGGCGAGGGCTGCTGCGGCGCGCTGGTCCATCACATGGGCCGCGAGGAACAGGCGATGGCGGATGCGCGGCGCAATGTCGATGCCTGGATGCGGCAGATCGATCGGGGCGGGCTGGACGCGATCATCATCACGGCGTCCGGCTGCGGCACCACCGTCAAGGATTACGGCTGGATGCTGCGCGAGGATCCGGCCTATGCCGAGAAAGCGGCCCGCGTATCGGAACTGGCCAAGGACATCACCGAGTATCTCGCGAGCATCGACCTGCCGGAGCCGGCGGCGCAACCCAACCTGACCGTCGCCTATCACTCCGCCTGCTCGATGCAGCACGGCCAGAAGATCACCGCCGCGCCGAAGAACCTGCTGAAGGCGGCGGGCTTCAGGGTGAAGGATCCGGCGGAAGGCCATCTGTGCTGCGGCTCAGCCGGCACCTACAACATCATGCAGCCGGAAATCTCGGCTGAGCTGAAGGCGCGCAAGGTCCGCAATATCGAAGCGACGAAACCTGACGCGATCGCCACCGGCAATATCGGCTGCATCACCCAGATCGCCTCGGGGACGGATATCCCGATCCTGCATACGGTCGAACTGCTCGACTGGGCCTATGGCGGACCGAAACCGGACGGCCTCCCGGAAGCGAAGCCGTCGCGCCTCGACGCGTTGCTGGCGGCGGAGTAGGGCCGCAGCGTCCGGTTCGGATCAGCGCTGGCGCGGCTCTGGGCGGCTCAGGACGAACAAGGCGGCGACCGAAAGGACGACGATCTGGATCGTCAACACGGTTGCGCTGCCGCCTATCATCCATGTGATGCCCGGCGTGGCGACCATCGAGGTCAGCGCGATCGTCTTCGGCCCGCGGCCGATCGCGCCTTCCGCACGCCAGTCGGTGATCAGCGTGCCGAAACGGGGATGGCCGAGCAGCCATGCTTCCAGTCGCGGCGAGCTGCGCGCGAAGGCGAAGGCTGCAAGCAGTAGGAAGGGCGTCGCGGGAACGAGTGGCAAAACGATGCCCGCCGCCGCCGCGCCAATGCACGCTAATCCGAACATCTGCCAGAGAAGCTTCATTTCACCTGCTCCATAAGCTCGTCATATAGTGCCCTCGGGACCGGATTTCACGCCGCGCGGGCCTCGTCATCGGCGGATCGATCGTTTAGACCGTGGCCGTCATTCACGAGGAATTCGGAGCAACCACGATGCAGCAATGCAAACTCGGACAGAACGGACCGGAAGTCGGCGCGATCGGGCTCGGCTGCATGAGCTTTGCCGGGCCTTACGGCAAGATCGACGAGGCGCATGCCCACCGGCTCCTCGCCGCCTCGCTCGATCTCGGCATTACCCATCTCGATACGGCGGTGCTTTATGGCGGTGGCATTTCGGAAAGCTATATCGGCTCTTTCATCAAGGACCATCCGAACCGTTTCACCATCGCCACCAAGGCCGGCATCATCACCAAGCCGGAACGCCGCTTCGACAACACGCCCACCTATCTGCGCGAGTCGCTGGAAGCCTCGCTCAAGCGGCTCGGGGTCGACTATGTGGAGGTTTTCTACCTGCATCGCCGCCAGCAGGATATCCCGATCGAGGATGCGATGGGCACGCTGGTGAAGATGAAGGAGGAGGGCAAGATCGGCGGCATAGGCCTGTCCGAGGTCGCGCCCTACACCCTGCGCCGCGCCACCGCCGTTCACCCGGTCGCGGCGGTGCAGAACGAATACTCGCTTTGGACGCGACTGCCGGAACTGGGCCTGCTGCAGGCCTGCGAAGAGCTGGACACGACCTTCGTCGCCTTCTCGCCGGTCGGGCGCGGCATTTTCTCCAAGAAGCCTCCGGTCATCGAAGATCTGCCGGAAGGCGATTTCCGCCGCAGCACCCCGCGTTTCGCCGAGCCGAATTATTCGCTCAACAAGGCCATGGTGTCGCGGTTCGCCGACTACGCGGCGAGCCAGGGCATGACGCCCGGCACGATGGCGAATGCATGGGTGCTGAGCCGCGGCAAGAACATCATATCCATCCCCGGCACGAAGTCTCCGGAACACCTCGCCGAAAACGCCAGGGCGGGCGACATCGTCCTCACCGAGGCGCAACTGGCCGAGATCGACCGGCTGCTTCCCGTGGGGTTCGCCTATGGCGACCGCTACTCCGACGGGCAGGCGGTCGGTCCGGAGCGCTATTGCTGACAACCGCGTATCGCGCTTGCGCCGCCGTATGACAAATATCAATGTCGTGCACGCGGCCCCGTGCAAGGTGGAATCCCCAAAGACAGGAGGATTGAATGTTCGAGCGTATCATCGTGGCCACTGACGGGTCGGACCATGCCAAGGAGGCGGTGAAGGTCGCGTGCGATCTCGCCGGGAAGTACGGGTCGCGCCTGCATATCGTGCATACGCCGCAGGCCATCGGCGACACGCTGATCGTCGGCTACACGGCCGTGCCGGTACCGCCGACCAAGGAGGAGATCGAGAAGGCGGGCCGCGAGGTGATCGGCGCAACGGAGGCCGCCGTGCGCGAGGCCGGCATCACCGAATTCACCAGCCAGCTGGTCAGCGGCGATCCCGCCCATGCTATCGTCGAGGAGGCGAAGGCGCACAAATCCGACCTGATCGTGATGGGCCGGCGCGGCCTCGGTTCGTTGACCGGTCTTCTCGTCGGCTCGACCACGACAAAGGTTGCCCAGCTTGCTCCCTGCGCGGTGCTGACGGTCAAGTGACCGCAAGCCGCTCCCGGCGGAACAGCACGGGCGGATCATCCTGAACCCCAGCACCGCAACCGCCTGGATGGCCGCATAGCCGCCTATCCAGGCGAAAAGCGACAACATGCAGCTCGCCCCGACCGGGCGGCAATCGGGATTCTTCATCTCGTCGCGCGGCGTCGCGGTTGGACGCCGCCGTTTCGCATCCCATATCGGGGCAAAGGAGATTGCCATGACCGAGACGATGCGAACCGAAACCGACACGATGGGCGAGGTCGAGGTGCCGGCCGACCGTTATTGGGGCGCGCAGACCGGTCGCTCGCTGATCAACTTTCCGATCGGGACGGAGAAGATGCCCGTGCCGCTGGTCCGCGCGCTCGGCATCGTCAAGAAGGCTGCGGCGCTGGCCAACCGCGATCTCGGCAATCTCGACGGCGAGCTCGCAGCCGCCATCGCGGAGGCGGCGGGCGAGGTGATCGACGGCCGGCTCGACGACAATTTCCCGCTCTCCGTCTGGCAGACCGGCTCCGGCACCCAGTCCAACATGAACGCCAACGAGGTGATCGCCAACCGCGCCATCGAACTTCTCGGCGGCAAGATCGGCTCGAAGTCGCCCGTCCATCCCAACGATCACGTCAATCGCGGCCAGTCGTCCAACGACACCTTCCCGACGGCCATGCACATCGCCGCCGCTGTCGAGGCGCATGAGAGGCTGATCCCGGCCTTGCGCCACATGATCGCCGCGCTGGCGGCGAAGGAAAAGGAATTCGCCGACATCGTGAAGATCGGCCGCACCCATACGCAGGACGCGACGCCGCTGACGCTCGGCCAGGAATTTTCAGGCTACCGCGCCGCGCTGGAACTGGGGCTCGCCCGGATCGAAACCGCGCTCGGCGACGCCTACGCGCTCGCCCAGGGCGGCACCGCCGTCGGCACCGGCCTGAACGCGCCCGACGGTTTCGCGGAAGGCTTCGCCGCGAAGGTCGCGGAATTGACCGGCCTGCCGTTCCGCACGGCGGACAACAAGTTCGAGGCGCTGGCAAGCCATGGTGCGCTGGCGCAGCTCCATGGCGGTCTCGCGGCGCTGGCCGGCGACCTGTTCAAGATCGCCAACGATATCCGCTTCCTCGGCTCGGGCCCGCGTTCCGGCCTCGGCGAACTGATCCTGCCCGAAAACGAGCCGGGCTCCTCGATCATGCCGGGCAAGGTCAATCCGACCCAGGCCGAGGCGCTGACCATGGTCGCCGCGCGCGTCATGGGCAACCAGACCACCGTGAACGTCGCCGCCAGCCAGGGCCATTTCGAACTGAACGTCTTCAAGCCGGTCATCGCCGACGCAGTGCTTCAGTCTCTGCGCATTCTGGCGGACGCGACCGTTTCGTTCACCGACCGTTGCCTCGCCGGCATCGAGGCGGACCGCGACCGCATCGCCGATCTCGTCAGCCGCTCGCTGATGCTGGTCACCGCGCTGGCGCCGTCGATCGGTTACGACAATGCCGCGGCGATCGCCAAGACGGCCCATAAGAACGGCACGACGCTGCGCGAGGAAGCGATCGCCAGCGGCCATGTCACGGCGGAGGAATTCGATCGGATCGTCCGCCCGGAGAAAATGATTTGATGAACGAAAGAGGATAAATCGTTCTCTTCTGGTGAACGCATTGTCGCCGTCTCGACGGATTGCTGCGCCGCAATAAACGAATATTTTCCGCGGCACACATCAACCCGAGGTCAATGACAATGTCGAATTCCATCATCCTTCTCGTGGCGCGCATCCTGCTCGCCTTCATCTTCATCCTGTCCGGTGTCCAGAAATTCTTCGGCATCGAAGGCACCGCCGGCTACATCGCGTCGGTCGGCCTGCCCTTCGCCACCCTGCTGGCCATCGGCGCGGCGATCGTCGAGACCTTTGGCGGTCTCGCCATCCTGGTCGGCTACCGCACCCGCGAAGCCGCCTGGGTCCTCGCCGCCTTCACGCTGGTCGCCGGCTTCCTGTTCCACTTCCAGCCCGCCGACCAGATGCAGATGATCTCCTTCATGAAGAACATCGCGATCACCGGCGGCTTCCTCGCCCTCGGCCAGATCGGCGCCGGCGCCCTGTCGCTGGACGCCCGCCGCGGCGCGGCCAAGCCGGCATTCGCCTGACATCACGGCCAAAACCGATGACCGGCGGCGCGGGGCCTTGTCCCGCGCCGTTTTCGTTTCCCGGGCCATCCAGCCGGCAAGTCCCGAAGCTGCGACATATTCGACATTACCTATTTGTAACGGGACCGGGGTGAGGGCCGGGATTAGCGTTCGCGCGTAATATCGGAAGGTTAACTCCCATGCGCTCGATCCTGCTCCGCTACGCCACGCCGCTGATCACCGGCCTCTTTCTCGTTTCGGTCGTCTCCGGCGTGGCGCTGTTCTTCCATATCGGCTCCGCCTATTTCCACTCGATGCATGAATGGCTTTCGATGATCCTCATCGCACCCTTCATCCTGCATATCTGGAAGAACTGGCGGGCGTTTCTGAACTATTTCAAGCGCTCGGCCATGCCGGTCGCGCTGGTCGCGTCGCTGGCCGGCGCGGTCGCCTTCGCCTGGCCGATGCTGACCGCGCCCGCCGGCGGTCCCGGCGGCCGGCCGGAATTCGCGCTGCTCAGGGCAGTACAGTCGGCGCCGATCAGCCATGTCGCGCCGTTGTTCGGCAAGGACGGGGACGGCCTCGCGGAAGGATTGCGGGCGAGGGGCTTCACGGTCGCCTCGACGGACGACACGCTGAACGGCATCGCCGAGGCGTCGGGCAAGTCGTCCGGCGACATCGCCGCGGCCCTGGTTGCCTACCAGTCCGGCGCGGAGTGATCCGCACGCGATTTCGTTGCGTAAGGAAAATACCGGGCCGCAATCTCCCTCGTCTGCGGTTCGTTCTCGAGGCGGCATCCCCGAACGGCCGTCCAGAAAAAGCCGCGCTGCCCACCCTCTCGCAGCGCGGTTTTTTTACGCCCCGAGCGCCGCAGCGAGCGCCGCGACCGTATCGCGCCGGTCCGGACCGCCGGGCGCGGGCTTCGGGGCGAACAGGCAGGCCTGCGATTGCAGGATCACGCCGTCCCTGAGCACTTTCAGATGGTTGGCCCGCAGCGTCGAGCCGGTCGAGGTAATATCGACGATCACGTCCGCCTGCCCGGCCGCCGGCGCGCCCTCGGTCGCGCCGAGGCTCTCGATGATGCGATAGAGCTGGATGCCATGGGTCTGCGAGAAATGCTGCTGCGTCAGCCGCCAGTATTTCGTCGCGATACGCAGCCGCCGCCCGTGGCGGTGGCGGAAATCGGCGGCGACGAGGCCGAGATCGGCCATGGTCTCGACATCGAACCACGGCTCCGGCACGGCGACGACGACATCGGCATGGCCGAAACCGAGCTGCGCCAGCCGCGTCACCCGGTTCTCGCTGTCCGGCAGGCCCTCGCGGACCAGATCTTCGCCGGTGATGCCGAGATCGATCGAGCCCTTGCCGAGTTCTCGCGCGATCTCAGAGGCCGACAGGAAAGCGACCTCCACTTGGGGATGGCTGGCGACGGCGGCGCGATAGGTGCGCGCGTCCTTCGGCGGCTCGACGGCATATCCGGCGGCGTCCATCCGTTTCAGCGCCTCTTCCTTCAGGCGGCCCTTCGAGGGCACGGCGATGGTGATCGTCTCGCTCATGCCGCGCCTCCCGTCAGCGCGCCGATGCGGTCGAGCCAGACCGAGAAGCCGACGCCCGGCATGGCGGTCTTCGCGCCGAGCATGGTCAGAAGGCGGTCGTAGCGGCCACCGCCGACGAGGACGAGCCCGTCGGGCAGGCTGATCTCGTAGACCAGCGCCGTATAGTAATCGAGCGCGCGACCGAAGGCGGCGTCGTAGACAACGGCGGCGGTGTCGACGCCGGCCCGGTCCATCTCGGCCTCGCGTTCCGCGAAACCGGCGATCGCGCCGGACAGGTCGAGCCCATTGGCGTCGGCGAAATCGGACAGCGCCCCGGCTGCCGCGTTGAGCGGCGCGCGGATGGCGAGAAAATCGCGCAGCGTCGCGAGCGCCGCGGCGTCCGGCGCGATCTCGGCGGCGTCGAAGCGCGCGATCAGCCGGTCGGCGATCTCGCCCGCATCGCGTCCGCCGGAATTTTCCAGCCCGGCGATGCGCAGCCGCATGGCGAGCGCATTGACGAGCGCCGAGCGGTCGCGCGCCTCGCAGGGTTCGAGAATGTCGGCCGGCACCTCCGGCGGGGCGGAGGGATGGGCGAGCGCGTCGAGCGCCGCGTCGAGCGTGGCGCGGTCGCCGAAAGCGTGGCTCAGCCGCACGGCCCAACCCCGGGGCAGGCCGAGCCCGGTGATCACCGCGTTGAACACGGCCTGGTCGCCAAGCGTCGTGACGGTCTTCGCCGAGACGCCGAGCGCCTTCAGGAAGGCGAGCGCGTCGGCCATCGACCGCGCATCCGCCGCGGCGCCGTCCGTGTCGCCGATATCCTCGATGCCGGCCTGCAGGAACTCGTTGCCGCCGGCGCGGCGCTGCCGGAAGACAGTGCCGACATAACCGTAGCGATACTGTCCGGTCCCGGTGGCGTCGAGATGGTGCAGGCAGACCGGAATGGTGAATTCAGGGCGCAGGCACAGCGTCTCGCCGGTCTCGCTTTCCGACAGGAAGATGCGCCGCCGAAGTTCCTCGCCGGCCGTGTCGAGAAAAGGATCCGCCGGCTGCAGAACGGGCACGTCGAGCCGCTCCGCGCCCAGCTGGGCGAGGATGGTCTCGATGTCGGCGCGCGCCGAAAAGGAGCGAAGGGCGTTCATGCGTGTCCCAATTCACGAAGTTTCGTTTCAATGCAACCGTCGAAGCGGTGCGGGAGCCAATCAATGCTGATTTTTCAAGGGCCTTGCCGCGAGGCCCCCCTCTGTCCGCTTCGCGGACATCTCCCCCGCGAAGGGGGGAGAGTGGAGCGCGGGACATTGTTTGGAGCAAGACACCGGGCTTGGATGTTTGTCGCGAGATATCGCGCGACGGCACCACTCTCCCCCCTTGTGGGGGAGATGTCCCAACGGGACAGAGGGGGGTGCTCCAGCCCGGCTCGGGCTGGCCGCCTACGCGCCCCTGGCCCTGTCCTCGGCCTGGCTGGCCAGCAGTTTCACGATTTCGGGCACGATGTCGGCCTCGGCGATCTCGAACTGGCCGGGGCGGGCTTCGCGGTATTCCTCGTTGGAGGCGATCGCCTCGGCCTGTTTGCGGCCCTCGATCATGTCCTTGATCTGCACCTTGCCGGCGGCGCGCTCATCCGAACCCTGGATGATCGCGATCGGGCAGCCGCGCCGGTCGGCATATTTCAGCTGGTTGCCGAATTTCTTCCAGTTGCCCTGATACATCTCGGCGCGGATGCCGGCCTCGCGCAGCAACTGGACCATCTGCTGGTATTTGCCGAGCGCCTCCGTGTCGCCGTCCATGACGGTGACGAGGACCGGCGCGACGACATCGTCCTGGCCGAGCTTGCCGAGGTTCTTGAGCGCCGTCATCAGTCGCGAGACGCCGATGGAAAAGCCGGTCGCCGGCACATCCTGCCCGGTGAAGCGCTTGACCAGCCCGTCATAACGCCCGCCGCCGCCGACCGAGCCGAACTGCACCGTCTCGCCCTTCTCGTTAGTGACGTCGAAGAGCAGTTCGGCCTCATAGACCGGGCCGGTGTAGTATTCGAGGCCGCGGACGACGGAGGGGTCTATCTTGATGCGATCCGCTTCATACCCCGCAGACATGACCAACCTCTGGATATCGGCGAGTTCGGCAATTCCCGAATCTCCTTTCTCGTTTCCGATAACGGTGGCGGTTGAAAAGGTCAGCAGAGATGCTTCGAGTGCCGTGATCTGTTCGGAATTCAACCCAGCACCCGGCGTGAAATCTCCGCTCTCATCCTTACGTCCTTCGCCAAGCAGAAGCCGCACGCCTTCGATGCCAAATTTGTCCAGTTTGTCTAGCGAACGCAGCACCGTGAGACGCGTATGGCCATGCTGTTCGCCTTCCAGCCCAATTGCCTCCAACACCCCATCCAGCACCTTCCGATTATTCACCCGGATCACGTAATCCCCGCGCTTGATGCCGAGCGCTTCCATCGTGTCGGCCATCATCATGCACATCTCGGCGTCGGCTTGGACGCCCGGCGCGCCGACCGTGTCGGCGTCGAACTGCATGAACTGGCGGAAGCGGCCGGGGCCGGGCTTTTCGTTGCGGAAGACCCACCCCGCCCGGTAGGTGCGGTAGGGCAGCTGGATCGTGTTGATGTTCTCGGCGACGTGGCGGGCGAGCGGCGCGGTCAGGTCGTAGCGCAGGCTCATCCACTGCTCGTCGTCGTCCTGCACCGAGAACACGCCTTCGTTCGGGCGGTCCTGGTCGGGCAGGAACTTTCCGAGGCAGTCTGTATATTCGAAGATCGGGGTCTCGACCGGGTCGAAGCCGTAGCGCTCGTAGACGGATTTGATCTTCGCGACCATCTCGTCGGTGGCGCGGATATCGGCGGGGGACCGGTCGACGAAGCCGCGCGGCAGGCGCGCTTTCAGCTTCTGCGGTTTTTTCTTTTTCTCGGACATGAAAGGGCCTGTCGGGCAGGGAGGAGGAAATCGCGCCTTCCCTACAAGACAGGCCCTTTTGCCGCAAGACGCCAGCTCGGGCGGTTACTTCGCGGCCCGGCAGACGACCGGCACGGAATAGGCGATCAGCCGCGAGCCGACCTCGGCTCCGCTATGCCTTCCATTGCGATTATGCACCTTGGAATCGGCGAATGCGTCAAAGCGGATCTTGGCCTTGGCGGTCACCTTCCACTCCTTCTTCAGCACATTGGCCTTGGAGACGCCCTTCTTCATCTGGGCTTTCAGGTTGGAGACGCAGGCCGCGCCCGGCGACGTGAACCATCGCGTCTTGTTGAGCTCGATCGGGACTTTCACCGACTTCTTGTAGACGCCCCAGCCATCGGTCTTTCCCGAGGAGTGCATGAAGATGGTCTCCTCGTAAGGCACCCTCTTCTGGTGGGTCGATCCGATGGCGGTGGTATAGACGGCGTTCGATCCCCTGGCCTTGGCGAACAGCCGCAGCAGATAGGTGTGCGACGAATTCTCGTAGCTCGTATAGCCGTTTGAGTTGGCGCGCACGATGGCCGGCTTCAGGTCGATGCCTTCGGCGACCATGTTGACCTTCTCGAAGCGCGAGCCGGCCTCGGCGGTCGACGCGATGGCGACGATCGCGGCGGCGGCCGTCAGGCGGATTGCGTATGCATGTTTCATGTCGTTTTCCTCAGATGAAAATGTCCGCGGCGGGGCGCGGACGTTGGTTGGGGTGCTATCTGGGGAAAAGCGCGGATTTCGCCTGTGCCGTCGCGCACAGGCCGGATTTTTCTATTTTGGCCCAAGCGTTTGCGGCGGCGGGGGCAGATAGGGCATCGTCACCTC
The DNA here is from genome assembly GCA_002698425.1 of Ahrensia sp. The sequence goes on from NZXU01000100.1 coordinate 18,916, forward strand.
CGGCGGCCTGTAGCGCATCGTCATGTCGACGATGACCCTCTTGTTCGCGCCCGGCGGCGTGGGAATGACGGCCTCGGCCCGCCGGGGCCGGTCGAGGACGCGGCCGCGGATAAGCGGATCGCGCGCGGTGTCCTGCTCGATCCGGAAACCGTTGAAGCGCGTGACGCCGTCCCGCTCGATCAGGCCGCGCGCCGTGTCATCCGCCTGCGCCGCCGTGGCGCCGAGAAGCGCTATTGCGCATGAAAAGGCCGCCCGGCGGATTTTTACCGCCGGACGGGCCTTCGAAGAGCCGGGGGAAATGCCGGCCTTGCGGCTTATCGCATATAGGGCGAGATGCACTGTTTGCGCGGTCCGTTATAGGGCTGGAACGTGTTGTCCCGGTAACGATAGCTCCGATAGCGGTCGTCGCACCAGCGGTAATGCGCGCGAGAGAGGTGGATCGTGCGGCCCTGCTGGACCTGCGGCGCGATCAGCAGCCCGAGAGTGAAGGCGGCAGCCGGAAACCAGAAGCCGTTATGATAGCGATAGCCCGGCCGCTTGTGGCGGTAGCCGCGCCGGCCATTGTAGTAAAAATGGCCGTCTCGCTTGTAAAAGCCGCGATGGTGGTGGCGGCGATGATCGACCTGGACAAGAAGGTTGCCGGTCTCGGCGGTAGGCTGCGCCGGCAGCGGCGCGGCCGTGGTGGACGCGACAGCGCCCAGGCTGACGCTTGCGCTCAGCAAGGCGGATGCAAGATACTTGGCGAACATGGTCGTGCTCCTCTCGAAGGGGCGTTGGCCCCGTTTCTGTCCCTCGAAAGGAAAACGTCGCAGCCGGCGAGCGGTTCCCGCCCTGGTCTCAGCGAACCCGCCTGAGATAGGGCGAAACGCACTGTTTGCGCGGCTCGTAATAGGGCTTGAACGTGTTGTCCCAGCGGCGATAGCTGAGGTAACGGCGCTCGCACCAGCGGTAGTGATGCTCGGTCAGCTGGAAGGTCGGCTCGTAGCTCGGTGCGGGCACGATGATGACGCCGTAGGAAAAGGCGCTGTGGGGGAACCAGTAGCCGCCATGATAGCGATAGCCGTGCCGGCGGTGCGTATAGCCCCTGTATCCGTTCCAGTGCGGTTTGCCGTGCCGCCAGTAGATGCCGCCATGCACCGGCGTGGCGAGGGTCTTCGGCGGATCGGCGGCGATAGGCACCGGCGGCAGCGCCTGGCCCGGTTGCGGCAGCGCCGCGACGGCGGCCAGCGACAGGAGGCAGGCGGTCAGGATCGATGTCGGTTTCATGCGGGGTCTCCCGAACGAATGTCTGTCCCTTCATGCCAAGTATAGGCGATGCCGCCGCCATCGGTAAAATCACAACTGCGAGGTGACTTCGCGTCATGCGTGTTATACTGGCCGGGAGGGAGGGGCGACTCGGCATGACTGGTCCGTTACATATGCTGTTCGACACGGCCATCGGGCGCTGCGGCATCGCCTGGGGCGATGACGGGATTGTGGCGGTGAGCTTTCCGGAGGTCGACGACGCCAGGACCCGGCAGCGCCTGCTGCGCCGCGCGCCGGATGCAGGCGAAACGGACGCACCGCCGGATGCGATCGCGCAGGTGATCGAGGGGATCCGCGCGTTGGCCCTCGGCGGGACGGCCCGCTTCGACGACGCCGAACTGGACTGGAAGGGCGTGCCGTCCTTCGACCGCAGCGTCTATGCGCTGACCCGCGCGATCGGCCCGGGCGAAATGCGCACCTATGGAGAGCTGGCGCGCGATCTTGGCGACATCGCCCTGTCGCGCCAGGTCGGCCAGTCGCTCGGCAGCAACCCCTTCCCGATCGTCGTGCCCTGCCATCGCGTCGTCGGCGCGAACGGCGTCATGACCGGCTTCTCGGCGCCCGGCGGCGTCGAGACCAAGCGGCGGCTTCTGAAGATCGAGGGCGCGATCGGCCCGGACCTGCTCGACCTGCTGGGACCGACCTAGCGCCGGTTTCGAAAATAGGTCAGCGCCATGGCGATGCAGTGCTTCGTCTCGGCGGCTGGGATCGCGTCGCCGGGTTTGAAGACCAGCGCGCGATTGCCCTCGAAGGTGAAGCTGTCGGGATAGAGCTCGCGGAACCGGTCGACCAGCTTCGTGTGGCAGATGAACAGCAGCGCGACGGTGCCGTCGTCGCGCATGGCGAGGCGGACCGAGCTGCCGATGCGCGGCCTCGCCGGCGTGAAGCTCGGCTCGCCCCATTTCAGGCTCTCCGAGAGATCGCCGACGCCTTCGGTCTCGCGCGCCGTCACGAAGATGAGCGCGCGCAGTTCCTCGTAAAGCGTCTGCGCCTCCGTCACGTCGGTCTCGTGAAGGCGACGCGGGCCGCCTCGACTTCCGGGCGGCAATAGCAGCCCTCGACATGGTCGTTCACCAGCCCCATCGCCTGCATGAAGGCATAGACGGTCGTCGGGCCGACGAAGGACCAGCCGCGCTTCTTCAGATCCTTCGAGATCGCGGTGGAGACGGGGGTCTTCGGAATGGCGCGCAGCGTTGCCCAGTCATACCGGTCGGGCCGCTCGGGGGCCGGCGGTTCGTGCGACCAGAAATAGGCGGCGAGCGAGCCGAACTCGTCGCGCAGTTCCAGCGCGCGCTTCGCATTGTTGATCGTCGAGACGATCTTGCCGCGATGGCGGATGATGCCGGCGTCCTGCACCAGCCGCTCGACATCCTCGTCGGTAAACTGCGCGACTTTCTCGAAATCGAAACCGGCGAAACCGGCGCGGAAATTCTCGCGCTTGCGCAGGATCGTCAGCCAGGACAGGCCCGACTGGAAGCCCTCGAGGCAGATTTTCTCGAACAGCCGAATATCGTCCGAAACGGGCCGGCCCCACTCCCGGTCGTGATAGGCGAGATAGTCGTCCTGGTTGCCGTGCCACGCGCAGCGGGTCTTGCCATCCGGTCCCTCGATCAGTCCGTCCACTGCGTTAACTCCCTCTCCGGCCCGTTCATCGTTGATTCACCAATCGTCGCAACCCGCGGGTAACCTTGACAACAGATTGATGCGGTGAATCGCGTTTTACCTGTCTGCGATTCATAATTGGGTGGGACCGCTCCGTCATGCTTGCGGACGGGCGACTGCTGACAGCCTGTGTCAGCAGCGTGATGACGATCAGTAGAGAGTACGTCAGATGAAACCTGCAAGCCTTTTGGCGGCGCTTGCCGCCATGACAATCGCGATGGCCTTTCCGGCGTCCGCGCAGGAGCGCTATGGCTCCAAACCGCCGGTCGTGCTGAGCCCGGACCTTGCCGCGCCCTGGGTGCTGCAACTGAAGAACCGCTCCATCACCGGCACCTCGGTGCGCTCCAACGCGCAGAAGGTGATCTTCCGCAAGCCGACGGTGGCGCCCGCGCGACGCGGCCAGGTGCAGCGTAACCAGGTGCAACGTGTCGCCGTCCAGCGGCCCGCCAACCCGGCGCAGACGCGCGGGATGGACCCGATCTACCTGCCGCGCACGGTCAACTTCAACGGGCCGGAAGGCGCGGGCACGATCATCATCGATACGAATGACAAGTTCCTCTATCTCGTTCAGGACAACGGCACGGCGATCCGCTACGGCGTCGGCGTCGGCAAGCCCGGCTTCGAATGGGCCGGCACGCACAAGATCACGCGCAAGGCGGAATGGCCGTCCTGGCATCCGCCGGCGGAGATGATCGCGCGCGAGAAGGCCAAGGGCCACATCCTGCCGATCATGATGGAAGGCGGGCCGAACAACCCGCTCGGCGCGCGCGCCCTCTATCTCGGCTCGACGCTCTACCGCATCCACGGCACCAACCAGCCCTGGACCATCGGCATGGCCGTTTCATCGGGCTGCATCCGCATGCGCAACGAGGATGTGATGGATCTCTATACCCGTGTCGGAGTCGGCACGCGCGTCATCGTCAAGTAATCCGGACACCGCGGGGGAGCGGGTGGCGGTCGCCGTTTCATAACGGCGGCCGCTTCTTTTTTCGAGACGGGATCAGTGTCCGCCGCCGAAGGCGCCGGTCTTCACCGAATAATTGACCGCGAGCCCGTATTCCGGGTCGTCGTCGGAATCGACCATCAACTGGCCCGCCTTGTTCAGCAGGCGATGGCAGTCATGCGATAGATGGCGCAGCACGAGGTTCTTGCCCTGCGCCTCGTATTTTCCCGCGAGATCCTCGATCGCCTGCAGCGCCGACTGGTCGACGACGCGGCTGTTCATGAAATCGATCATCACGGTCTGCGGGTCGGAGACCGGATTGAACAGTTCGGCGAAACCGTCGGTCGAGCCGAAGAACAGCGGCCCCTCGATCTGGTAGACCTTCGCGCCTTCCGGGGTGATATGCGACTTGGCGTGGATGCGCGTGGCGTTGTTCCACGCATAAGCCAGCGCCGAGACCACCACGCCGACGACCACCGCGACGGCCAGGTCGCTGACGACGGTGACGACCGTCACCAGCACGATCACGGCGGCGTCCATCAGCGGAATGCGGCGCATGATCTTCAGCGTCTGCCAGGCGAAGGTGCCGATCACCACCATGAACATGACGCCGACGAGCGCCGCGAGCGGGATTTGTTCGATCAGCGGCGAGGCGACGAGGATGAAGGCGAGCAGGAAGAGCGCCGCCGAAATGCCGGACAGACGGAAGCGGCCGCCCGATTTCACATTGATCATCGACTGGCCGATCATCGCGCAGCCGCCCATGCCGCCGAAAAAGCCGGTCACGACATTGGCCGCGCCCTGCGCGATGCATTCCTTCGACGCGCCGCCGCGCTGGCCGGTGATCTCGCCGACGAGGTTGAGCGTCAGGAGGCTCTCGATCAGGCCGATGGCGGCGAGGATGACCGCATAGGGGACGATGACTTCCAGCGTTTCGAAAGTCAGCGGCACGGTCGGCAGGTGGAAGGCGGGCAGCCCGCCCTCGATCGACGCCATGTCGCCGACGCGCGGAACGTCGATGCCGAAGAAGATGACGATCGCCGCGACGACCGCGATGCCGGCGAGCGGCGCCGGAATGGCGCTGGTCAGTTTCGGCACGGCCCAGATGATCGCCATGGTGGCGGCGACGAGGCCGAGCATGGTTACGAGCGGCCAGCCGGACATCCACTGCATCGAGCCGTCGGGGGCGTGGACTTTGAACTGGGTCAGCTGCGCCAGGAAGATCACGATGGCGAGGCCGTTGACGAAACCGAGCATCACCGGATGCGGGACGAGCCGGATGAACTTGCCGAGGTGGAAGACGCCGGCCAGCACCTGCAGGATGCCCATCAGAACGACCGTTGCGAACAGATATTCGACGCCATGCGAGGCGACGAGCGAGACCATCACCACGGCCAGCGCGCCCGTCGCGCCCGAGATCATGCCGGGCCGGCCGCCGAAGACGGAGGTGATCAGGCCGACGATGAAGGCGGCGTAGAGGCCGACCAGCGGATGCACGCCGGCGACGAAGGCAAAGGCCACCGCCTCGGGCACCAGCGCAAGCGCCACGGTGAGGCCGGACAGCAATTCGGTCTTGATGGTCAGCGGATTGAGGAGGGCAAAGGCGCTGCGGTCGCGGCCGGCAAATGGAATGCGGCCGGCGAGCGCGGCTAGCGTCGCTCGTGTCATGTAAAGTCGTTCCCTTTCTGGATTATGCCCAATGAACCGATTTAATGCTGCATTGCAACAGGAAATGCCGCATGGGAGCCATGCGCCGCCCATTTGCTGGACAAGCCGCGCGCCCGCGCGCAAGATCGCGGCCGGGAGGAATGACGTGACATGCTGAGACCGGCGCTGGTGATCCTGCTCGCGCTTGCGGGGCAAGCGCTGGCCGCCGAGGGCGACCGCGCGATCCGCAAGGTTGGCATACTCGCCTATCGCGGCGAGGAAGCGGCGATCGCACGCTGGCAGCCGACATTCGACGCGGTCGAGACGGCGGCGCCCGGCACGGATTTTCAGGTCGTGCCTCTGTCGCTCGACGGCGTGCGCTCGGCCCTGTCGCGCGGCGAGATCGACTATCTCTTCACCAATCCCGGCCATCTCTACCGGATGGTCGAGCGCGCCCGGCTGTTTCCGATGGTCAGCCTTCGCTCCGACCGGGAAGACGCCCCGCAGACCGGCAACCGGTTCGGCGCAGTGATCTTTGTGCGGGCCGACAACGACGCGATCACGACGCTGGCAGACCTGAAGGGCAAGCGGCTGGCGGCGATTGCACCCGACGCCTTTGGCGGTTTCGAGGTCGCCGCGGCGACGCTGGTGCGCAACGGCGTTGATCCCTGGCGCGATCTCGATTCGGTTGTCTTTCTCGGCTTTCCCCATGACGGCGTCATAGAAGCGGTCGTCGACGGGACCGTCGATGCGGGAACGGTGCGAACCGGCCTCCTGGAAGGCGCGGTCAAGGCGGGCAAGGTCGAAGCCTACCAGTTGAGGCTCCTCAATCCGTTGCGTGTGCCGGGTTTCGAACCGGCGCTTTCGACGGAATTGATGCCGGAATGGATATTGTCGTCGACGGCGACGGTCAGCGAGCCGGAGCGCCGCGCCGTCGCGATGGCGATGCTGGCGCTGGAGAGCGACCATCCGGCGGTCGTCGCCGGACAGTATGGCGGCTGGACGACGGTGCCCTCCGACGCCGCCGTGCGTAGCCTGCTGCAAATCGTCGACGAGGCCCGGCCCTCGGGCGAGGATCCCGGCGTCGCCCTGTCCGGCTTTCTCGCGGTAGCGGCGGGCGGCGTGCCGGTCGTGATCGCCATGCTGATCTACTGGCGCAGCCGGCAGGCCGTGCCGCTCAATGGCGGTCCCGCGCAGGCCGCGTCCGCCGACATACACCTGACGCCGCGCGAGCGCGAAATTCTCCACCTCGTCGGCGACGGCAAGACGACCAAGGAAATCGCCCGCGATCTCGGCATCAGCCCGAAGACGGTCGAGTTTCACCGCAGCCATCTGATGCGCAAATTCGAGGCCAGCAACATGGCCGAGCTGGTGCGCAAGGCCGGCGGCATGCTCGCCGCCTGACGCCTGCGAAACCGGAACCAAGGGTATACCCCGGGGTAATCAGAGGCTCCGCCCAGCTAGTTTTCAGGCCCCTTCGCGCGGCACTGTCCGGCATTGCCGCGTGGAGGATGCGGCATCTGCCAATCGGAGGATTACCCCATGAAACTGATCACGAAACTCATTGCCATTGTCGCGTCCGCCATGGTCGTGGCGAGCGCCATGGCCGGCGCGTCGGCCGCAAACGAGCGATACGGCAAGCAGAAGGTCGTCTATCACATCAACTATAATGGCGGCGAGGCAGACAAGGCCTATCGCGGTGCGCTGCGCAACATCCAGAACCACATCAACGCGGTCGGCAAGGACAACATGGAGATCAAGGTCGTCCTGCATGGCAATGGCGTGGGGCTTCTCAAGAGCGCCAAGGCGAACGAGAAACTGCAGATGGACGTGACCAGCCTGAAGACCCAGAATGTCGCATTCAATGTCTGCAACAACACCCTCGTCGGCCGCAACATCGACTACAACAAGGACCTGTTCGAGGTCTTCGAGGACGATATCGTGCCGTCGGGCGTGGCCGAGCTGAGCCGGTTGCAGATGATGGGCTACACCTACATCAAGCCCTGATCCCCGCCCTGCGGAAGAAGCTTCGGCCGGCTCAGCCGGCCGTTGCCGTTTCGGGGCGGACGCGCAGGCCGGTCGAGCGGTCGAATATGTGCAGGCGGTCGCGGTCGAGGACCAGGTGCAGCCGGTCCGACAGCGGCTCGCCGGACGGCAGCGAAACCGCCAGCCTGGCCTCGCCGATGCGACCGTGCACGAGGCGGCCCGCACCCAGTTCCTCGACATAGTCAATCGTCATTTCCATGTCCGCGTCCTCGCCCTCGCCGCGGAGGCGGATGTCTTCCGCGCGCACGCCGAAAGTGACCTGGCTGTCGGGGACGGCGTGTCCGTTGGACATCGCGACGACATGTTCGCCGACGCGCAGATTGCCGTTCTCGCCATGCGCCGGGATCAGGTTCATCGCCGGCGATCCGATAAAGCTCGCAACGAAGGCCGATTGCGGCTTGCGATAGACCTCCAGCGGCGTGCCGATCTGCTCGATCCTGCCGCCGTTCAGCACCACGATGCGGTCCGCCATCGTCATAGCCTCGAGCTGGTCGTGGGTGACGTAGAGTGCGGTCGTGCCGAGCCGTTTCTGCAACTGCTTGATCTCGCCGCGCATCTGCACGCGCAGCTTCGCATCGAGATTGGAGAGCGGTTCGTCGAACAGGAAGGCGGCAGGTTCGCGCACGATCGCGCGGCCCATGGCGACGCGCTGGCGCTGGCCGCCGGATAGCTGCCTCGGCTTGCGGTCGAGATAGGAGCCGATCTCGAGGATCGCCGCCGCGTCGGCGACGCGTTTCTCGATGTCCGGCTTCGGCGTGCCGCGGTTCTTCAGCCCGTAGGCGAGGTTCTGGCGCACGCTCATATGCGGATAGAGCGCGTAGTTCTGGAACACCATGGCGATATCGCGCTCGGCGGGTTCGATATCGTTGACCACGCGCTCGCCGATCCGGATCGCCCCCTCGGTAATGGATTCCAGCCCGGCGACCATGCGCAACAGAGTGGACTTGCCGCAGCCCGACGGACCGACCAGCACGATGAACTCGCCGTCCGCGATGTCGATGGAGACGGAGTTCACGGCGCGCATGTCGCCGGAATAAGTCTTGCTTACGTTTTCGATGGTGACTTGCGCCATTTGGAAGGTCTCACTTGTCGCTTTCGGTCAGGCCCTTGATGAACCAGCTCTGGAAGATGACGACGATCAGGACGGGCGGAAGCATCGCCAGGATGGCGAGCGCGAAAGCCTGGTTGTAGTCGGGAATCTGGCTGCCGACCCAGACCAGCAGGATCTGCTTGATGCCGCGCACGAGGGTGTAGAAGCCCTCCTCGTTGGTCATCAGCATCGGCCAGAGATACTGGTTCCAGCCATAGACGAACATGATGATGAAGATCGCGGCGATCATCGTCTTCGACAGCGGCACGAGGATGTCGAAGAAGAACTTGAACGGCCCGGCGCCGTCGATGCGCGCCGCCTCCAGAAGCTCGTCCGGAACGGATTTGAAGAACTGCCGGAAGAAGAAGGTTCCGGTGGCCGACGCCAAGAGCGGCACGATCAGGCCGGTATAGGTGTTCACGAGGCCGAGCTTCGTCATCACCTCGTAGGAGGGCAGGATGCGCACTTCGAGCGGCAGCAGCAGCGTGGTGAAGATCATCCAGAAGAAGACGACGCCCATGCGGAAGCGGAAATAGACGATCGCATAGGCCGCCATCATCGACAGGATGACCTTGCCGGTGGCGAAGCCGATGCCGAGGATGAAGGAATTCATCACCATGCGCGCGCCGGTGACCTCGCCGGTAAAGCCGCCCCTCTTGGTCAGCACTTCGCCGTAGGTGTCGGTGAAATGCCCGCCCCAGGTGACCTGCAGCCCGTGCAGGTGGACGGCCACCGCGTCATGGGTCGAGGTCATGAAGGCGACGACGACCGGGGCCATCATCAGGAAGACGCCGGCGAGCAGGATCACATGGTCGAAAAACTTGGTCTTGTGCATGATCGGCGCCCCGTCAGTTGTAGTGCACGCGCCGCTCGATGAAGCGGAACTGGAAGAAGGTCAGGACGAGCACGATCAGCATCAGGATCACCGACTGCGCCGCGGACCCGCCGATGTCGTTGCCGCGGAAGCCGTCCATATAGACCTTGTAGACCAGCGTGATCGGGTTGTTGGCGGCCTTGTCCTTCACGATGACGTCGATGACGCCGAACGTGTCGAACAGCGAATAGGTCATGTTGATGATCAGCAGGAAGAAGGCGGTCGGCGCGAGCAGCGGCAGGGTGACAGTCCGCAATCGGCCGAATTCGGAGCGGTTGTCGATCGCCGCGGCCTCGCGCACCGAGACCGGGATGCTCTGCAGCCCCGACAGGAAGAAAATGAAATTGTAGGGAATCTGTTTCCAGACTGCGACGACGATCATCGCGAAGGCCGTATCGTAATAATCGATGCCGACCTTCATGTCCCAGCCGGCCCATGCGGCCATCTTCACGAAGGGGCCGATATGCTGGTCGAAGAACATCATGCCGATGAGCCCGGCGACGGGCGGTGCGATGGCGTAGACGCAGATCAGCAATGTCTTGTAGGCGCTCGAGCCGCGGATGACGGTATCCGCCTTGGTGGCGAGCAGCAGGCCGATCGACAGCGAGAAGAAGGTCACCAGGACGGTGAAGATCACGGTGAAGCCCGCGATCTGCCGGTAATGGGCCGATTTCAGCGCCTCGGCATAATTGTCGAGTCCGACGAAGGTGGCGGCGAAGCCGAACGGATCCTCCAGATAGAAGGAGGACTGGATCGCCTGGACCGAGGGCCAGTAGAAGAAGATGAACACCACCGTCATCTGCGGCAGCAGGAACAGATAGGGCAGGGTGGGCGAGGAGAACTGGACGCGCTTCATGGGGCTTTCCGAAACGGGAAATCCGGGAGCGAGGCGCCCCCGGATCGTGATCGGCAAGAGGACCGGGCTTAGCCCGCGGTCTTGGCGAAGCGCTCGAGAAGGGCGTTGCCTTCCTGCTCGATGGTCTTCATGGCGTCGTCGACCGAGGTCTCGCCCGCGAAGATCTTGTTGTATTCGCGTTCCATGACTTCGCGGATCTGCGGGTAGAAACCCATCCGGTAGCCCTTGGACCATTCGCCGCCCGGCAGCGACAGCTGCTGGATGCCGACCTGGGCGATCGGCTTGCGATCGTAGTAGCCGTCTTCCTTGGCTAATTCATAGGCGGCCTTGGTGATCGCGACATAGCCGGTGGACTGGTGGTAGAAATACTGGATTTCCGGCGAGGTCAGGAACTGGAAGAAGTCGGCGGTGCACTTGTTTTCCTCGTCCGACTTGCCGGCCATGGCGAAGAGGGCCGCGCCGCCGATGAACGAGTTGGTGCCGGCGCCCTCGATGGAGTTCCAGTAGGGCAGGAAGCTCGCCGAGAACGGCATCTGGGCGGAGTTCTGCAGGCCGCCGAAGGAGCCCGACGAACCGATCCACAGCGCGACCTTGTCTTCCTCGAAGGGCTTCTGGTTGTCGGACCAGCCGGCGCCGAAATAGCCGAAATAGCCTTCGTCGTACCAGGCCTTCAGCTTCTCATACATCATCACGTGCTCGGGCGCGGTCACGTTGATTGTCGTGCCCTCGACGCTGTCGTAACCATTGTTGTTGGTCGCGAACTGCAGGTTGTTGCGCGAGAAGAAGTTCTCGGTGAATTCCCAGGTCAGCTGCGACTGGACGAGCGGGATGTAGCCTGCTTCCTTGAGCTTCGGAGCGATCTGCTCGAACTCTTCCCAGGTCTTCGGCGCTTCGACGCCGGCTTTCTCGAGGGCTTCGGTGTTGGTGTACATGATCGGAGCCGACGAGTTGAACGGCATGCCGACGAACTTGCCGTCGGCGTCGGCGTAGAAATAGCGCACGCCGTCGATGAAGGCCTCACGGTCGAACGCGTAGCCGGCCTTGGTGATCAGGTCTTCGGCCGGGACGGCTGCGCCCTTGGCGTTGATGATCGTGGCGGCGCCGGCGTCGAACACCTGCAGGATGTTCGGCTGTTCGCCCGAACGGAAGGCGGCGATGCCTGCGGCAAGCGCTTCCTCGTAGGTTCCCTTGGAAACCGGCGTCAGCGCGCAGGCGTCCTGTGCCGCGTTGAACTTCTCGGCGATCTGGTTGATCACTTCCTGGTTCTTTCCGCCCATGCCGTGCCACCACGTGATGTCTGTGGCGAAAGCGGATGCGGACGTGGACAGCAGCACGGAGGCTGCGATCAAGCTACGGATCATATTCGAATCTCCTGGGTTCCGTTTCGGGTGTCGAAACGATGCCGCTGCCCCTAGGAGGTTCCGTTGAAGCTTTCTTGACCGTTTGGTGAAAGATCGGTGACAGCCGGTGGATGACTGGGGATGGAACCGGCCATCGGCGTCAGCGCCCGCGTTCCGAAAAACGCCGGAAGGCGGCGAGCGTCTCCTCGCTGACATGGTGTTCGATGCCCTCGGCGTCCTTCTGCGCCGTCTCCCGCGAGACGCCCAGCGCGATCAGCACGGCCTCGACGACCTCGTGGCGCTCGCGCGACATGGCGGCGAGCGTGCGGCCTTCGTCGGTCAGGAACACGCCGCGATAGGCCTTGCGCTGCACCAGCCCTTCCTCGGCCAGTTTGCGCAGCATCCGCGCGACCGTCGGCTGCGCGACGCCGAGCCGCGCCGCGATATCGACCTGCCGCGCCTCGCCGCCCTCGCGGATCAGGTCGTCGATCAGCTCGACATAGTCCTCGACGAGCTCGCTGCGACGCGCGTCGCGGGCCTGCCGGAAGGCTTCGGCGCGCTGTGCCGGGGCGGTCTCCTGCGCGCTGCGGTTTTTTGCCGCTGCGGATCTGTCCGCCATGTCATCTCCCTTGATTTGCCGCATTTCATAGCATAGCCTACACAATATAGCACATGCTATATTTTAGGCCCGATCGCCGCTCCTGTGCGGCACAAGAGACACAGTGACGGATACCGCCATCAATCCCGGCCGCAGCGCGCGGACCGAGCGCGCCATGCGTGACGTTCTGGAAGGACGGCGCGGCGGCATTCGTGGCTTCCTGCCCTTTTTCGGGCCGGCCGTGATCGCCTCCATCGCCTATATGGATCCCGGCAATTACGCGACCAACATCCAGGCCGGTGCGAAATACGGCTACATGCTGCTCTGGGTCGTGCTGGTCGCCAACCTGATCGCCATGCTGTTCCAGGCCCTGTCGGCCAAGCTCGGCATCGTCACCGGGCGCAATCTCGCCGAGATGTGCCGCGAGCGCTATCCGCGTCCCGTGGTCTGGGTGATGTGGTTCGTCAGCGAACTGGCGGCCATGGCGACGGATCTCGCCGAGTTCCTTGGCGGCGCGATCGGCCTGTCGCTGCTGGCGGGCGTGCCGCTGATCTGGGGCATGGCGATCACTGCCGTCGTCACCTATGGCATCTTGCTGTTCGAGGGCCGCGGCTTCCGTTTCATGGAACTGGTCATCGGCGCGATGGTCGCGGTGATCGGGCTTTGCTATCTCGTCGAACTGTTCCTCGCCCCGGTCGACTGGGGCATGGCGGCGCTCGGCATCGTCACGCCGCAATTGCCGGACCGCGACGCACTGCTGATCTCGGTCGGCATTGTCGGTGCGACCGTGATGCCGCATGCGGTGTTCCTCCATTCCGGCCTGACCCAGTATCGAACCGTCGCCCGCGACGACCGCGAACGGAAAATGCTGGTGCGCTTTTCCAACCGGGAGGTCGTGCTGGCGCTCGCCGTTGCCGGCATGGTCAACATGGCGATGGTCATCATGGCCGCCGCCGCCTTCCATCTCGGCCACTCCGAAGTCGCCGAGATCGAGACCGCCTATCACACGCTGACGCCGCTGCTCGGCGCGGCCTCCGCCGCCGTCTTCCTCGTCTCGCTGATCGCCTCCGGCGTCTCGTCCTCGGTGGTCGGCACCATGGCCGGCCAGATGATCATGCAGGGCTTCGTCAATTTCCGCATCCCCATCTGGCTGCGCCGCGCCGTCACCATGGTCCCGGCCTTCATCGTCGTGGCGTTCAACGCCAATCCGACCGAGACGCTGGTCCTGAGCCAGGTCGTCCTGTCGATCGCGCTCCCCGTGCCGATGATCGCGCTGCTGCACTTCACCTCCAGCCGCAGCGTGATGGGCGACTTCGCCAACCGCCGCCGCGTGGTCGTGGTCGCGACGGCGGCGACGGCCGTGGTGCTGGGCCTGAACTTCGTGCTGCTGGCCGGCGAGTTCGGCCTGCCGATACCTGGGTTCTAGGGGCAAAACAAAAAGGCCGGGCGCAGGCCCGGCCAAGAGTGCGTGGAGAGAGCTGCCTTACTTCACGGCGTCCTTGGCGTCGCCATAGGCCTTCTGGACCTTGCCCTTGACCTTGTCGAGCTTTCCGGAGGCCTGCATCTTCCTGTTGCCGGTCGCCTTGCCGACGCTGTCCTTGACGGCGCCTTTCGCCTGTTTGGCTGCGCCCTTTACCTGATCCATGTTTGCCATCGTTGTTCTCCGTGATGACCGCGCACTTGCTGTGCGCACCGGTCAACCTGCGAGGCGGATTTTGGTTCCGGCGGCGGTTTCCCGAAACGGTCACGAATTGTGTCAGGGCGGGGCGAAGGAATACGTGGAGAGACAAGTCTCGCGTCATTCTCGGGCGAGCGTAGCGAGATCCGGGAATCCGGCGGCGATCAGGTCTTTGATCGCGCGAGGCCCTATCTAAGACCCGGCCATGATCTGAACCCGCTCGGCTCTGGATGCCGGGTTGCGCCTGCGCGCCTCGGCATGACGGGCGGGGGAGGAGGGGGCGCAACGAAAAAGGCCGGGCTTGCGCCCGGCCTTTCCGAAATTGAGGCGTGTAAGCGCGTGGCTTACATCATGCCGCCCATTCCGCCCATTCCGCCCATGTCGGGCATTGCGGGCGCGTCCTTCTTCGGCAGCTCGGCGACCATGGCTTCGGTCGTGATGAGCAGGCCGGCGATGGAAGCGGCGTCCTGGAGAGCGGTGCGAACGACCTTGACCGGGTCGACGATGCCCATCTTGATGAGGTCGCCATATTCGCCGGTCTGGGCGTTGAAGCCGAAGGTCAGCGAGTCCTGCTCGAGGATCTTGCCGGCCACGATGGAAGCTTCCTCGCCAGCGTTGGTCGCGATCTGGCGGGCCGGAGCCTGCAGGGCGCGCTTCACGATGTTGATGCCGGCTTCCTGATCGTCATTGACGCCGGTGGCGGTCAGGCCCTTGGAGGAGAGCAGCAGCGCGGTGCCGCCGCCCGGAACGATGCCTTCCTCGACGGCTGCGCGGGTCGCGTTCAGCGCGTCGTCGACACGGTCCTTCTTCTCCTTCACTTCGACTTCCGTCGCACCGCCGACGCGGATCACGGCAACGCCGCCAGCGAGCTTGGCAAGGCGTTCCTGCAGCTTCTCGCGGTCGTAATCGGAGGAGGTTTCCTCGATCTGGGCCTTGATCTGGTTGACGCGGCCGTCGATGTCGGACTTGTCGCCAGCGCCGTCGACGATGGTGGTCTCTTCCTTGGAGATGGAGACCTTCTTGGCGGTGCCGAGCATGTCGAGCGTGACGTTTTCAAGCTTGATGCCGAGGTCTTCGGAGATGACCTGACCGCCGGTCAGGATCGCGATGTCCTCGAGCATGGCCTTGCGGCGGTCGCCGAAGCCCGGAGCCTTGACGGCGGCGATCTTCAGGCCGCCGCGCAGCTTGTTGACGACGAGCGTGGCCAGAGCCTCGCCTTCGACGTCTTCAGCGATGATCAGCAGCGGACGCGAGGACTGCACGACCGACTCGAGGATCGGCAGCATGGCCTGCAGGTTGGAGAGCTTCTTCTCGTGCAGGAGGATGTAGGGATCGTCGAGATCGGCGATCATCTTTTCCGGGTTGGTCACGAAATAGGGCGACAGGTAACCGCGGTCGAACTGCATGCCTTCGACGACTTCGAGTTCGGTCTCGGCGGTCTTGGCTTCCTCGACGGTGATGACACCCTCGTTGCCGACCTTCTGCATCGCTTCGGCGATCATGGTGCCGATTTCGGTCTCGCCGTTTGCGGAGATCGTGCCGACCTGGGCGACTTCCTCGGAGGTGTTGATCTTGGTGGCCTTCTTCTGAAGGTCGGCGACGACTTCGGCGACGGCCAGATCGATGCCGCGCTTCAGGTCCATCGGGTTCATGCCGGCGGCAACGGCCTTGTGGCCTTCCTGAACGATCGCCTGGGCCAGAACGGTCGCGGTGGTGGTGCCGTCACCGGCGATGTCGTTGGTCTTGGAAGCGACCTCGCGCAGCATCTGCGCACCCATGTTCTCGAACTTGTCTTCCAGTTCGATTTCCTTCGCCACGGACACGCCGTCCTTGGTGATGCGCGGAGCGCCGAAGGACTTGTCGATGACGACGTTGCGGCCTTTCGGGCCGAGGGTCACCTTGACCGCATCGGCCAGGATGTTGACGCCGTTCAGCATGCGCTCGCGCGCCGAGCGGCCGAATTTCACTTCTTTAGCGGACATATTCTAAACTCCCGGGCTTTTCGCCCAATATGAATGTCTAGGGGTTTTAAGGGCGAAAGCGGCTTAGCCGACGATGCCCATGATGTCGGATTCCTTCATGATCAGGAGATCCTGGCCGTTCAGCTTGACTTCGGTGCCCGACCATTTGCCGAACAGGACGCGGTCGCCTGCCTTGACGTCGAGCGGCTGAACCTTGCCGTTTTCGTCGCGTGCGCCCGGGCCGACCGAGACGACTTCGCCTTCCGACGGCTTTTCCTTAGCGGTGTCCGGGATGATGATACCGCCTGCGGTCTTCTCCTCGGATTCGACACGACGCACGACGACACGGTCGTGCAGCGGACGGAAATTCGCATCTGCCATTGACTTGAACCTTTGCAACGTTGGCTTTGAGTGGATTAGCACTCACCTCCGTAGAGTGCTAGCGAGCCGGACATAGTGATACGATTTGCGTGAGTCAAGGATTTGGCGTGCGGGAAAAACGGATTGGTTACCGCGATGCTGCCGGATCGTTGTGCACCGTCACCGTTACCGGGCGGTAGAACACTTTCGGCAGTACGATGCCGCCGAATGTCAGCCGCGTCGTCGTCGTCACTTCGGCCGACCATGCGCCGTCCGGCAATTGCCGGAATGTAGGCGGGGACGATGCCTGTCCCTTGGGCAGGCGAAGTCCGGCGGCATAAAGCTCAAGAGCGCGGTCCGCGTCAAGGTCGCCGTCGGGAGAAAGGGCGGTGTGGACAGCGGTGAAGAGGGCGAAGGAGGCGCTGCGGGTGGCGTGGTCGATGCGCGAAAAGTCGACGGCAAGCGCCAGACCCATGATGACGGGAACGGCGACGAGGCTCGCCGCCAGGGCGAAATTGCCCCCCTCATGCCGCACGAAACGCGCGACCGGACACATGCGCATCGCCTTCATGGCGCCCCTTTCAAAACATTCCAGCGATTGGCTGGCAGGCGGAAGCTAGCGCGCGAGTCTTGAGGTCGGCGAAAGAGCCTCGGTCAAATTTTATCCATGCAGGATTTTGCGATACCGTAACGTCATCACTTGACGATGCGCAGCTTGGACAGTTCCGCGCCGATCGTGCCGAAGGCGTTCTCAAGCTCGGTCTTGCTGGGCGCGTGGTAATATTTGCCGGGATCGGACGCGCAGTCCTGGAAGGTCTGCCGGGTCGAGGAACTCGGGCTCGATCCGAAGGTCACCGTGTAGACGATGACGTCCTGGTCCTTCGCCTGTGTGCACAGCGTGATCAGCCGGTCGTCGACGATCCCGTTGGCCAGGCTGTTATTGTTCGTGTTGAAGATCGCATTCGCCTGGGCTTCGCCGAGACGTCCATAGGCCGTGTAGTCGGATTTGCCGGGATGCGCCTCGTTCGGGCCGGCATTGCCCGGCAGGTCATAGAAGACGTTGTCGCCGTCGGTCATCATCACGATCGCCTTGCGCCAGCGCGGGCTGTCCCACAGCGTCGCGCCGGTCTTCGGGTCGATCTCGGTGCTCTGGTCGAAGGGCAGGCCCGGCGACAGGGTGCGGATGCCCCAGGCCATGCCGATATCGCCAAGCGTGCCGCCGCGGTTCCACGCGGTCAGCGCATCGACGGCGGCGTCGACATCGGAATAGGATTTCGTCAGCGGCAGGATCGGCGTTGGGCAGCCGATATTCGGACCGGTGATGCCGTTGGAATTGTAATAGCCGCCCGGATGGATCGTGTCCGGATCGTCGATATCGTAGTCATTGTCGACAGACGTTTCCCAGAAGAAGGGTAGCCATTTGGCGACGTCCGGTCCGGTGTCGGCGATGGAATCCGCGCCGGCGCGTTCCATCACGCAGCCCTTCCAGCCGTCGATATCGTCGGTGCGAAGGCCGTAGCTGTGCGTATCGACGATCGAGTCGGCGATCGAGCCGGGATTGACGGTCGCCGCATAGGGTACGATCGCGACCCGCAGATCGTCGGGCTCGGTCTCGCCGTCGAAGATGGCGTCGACGAGAAGATCGGAGGCGCTGCGCAGCGAACTGATCTTCGACGGGCTGCCGCCCCACATCGAGCCGGTGTTGTCGAGGACGAGGCTGACCAGCAGCCCGCCGCCGGCCCGCTTCACCTGGGTGGTGACGGAGACCTGGACCTCGCTGACCTGCAGGATCGACATGAACAGCGTCTTCATCTTGGCGGTGCCGTCGACCGTGATGATATCGCCGGTCACCGAGGTCGACACCTGTCCGAGCGTCGTTTCCGAGAGCGAGAAATTCTTCGTCACATATTGCGTGGCGATGGAGTCGAGCGTTGCCTGGCCCTGATAGATGGTCGCGACCGCCAGCGCCGCGCGGTCTACGGCGGACTGGAGGTGATAGCGCGTCAACAGGAAGCGCGAACCGTCGATCGACAGGCCGACGGATGCGAGAAGCGGGATCAGCAGCAGGGCGAAATTGACCGCCATCGCGCCGCGGCGCTCGTCGCGCAGCGCCTTCAGGCGGCCGACAAGGCCGGGCTTTCCGGTCGCGGGATCGTTTTGCGTTTTTTTCTTCTCGATCGCCATGGCGTTATTTCCGGTTTGATCCGTCATTCGGGCGGGATGTAATCCCAGGTCTGGTCGTATTCGGAGACGACTCCGTCCATCGCGATCGCGCGCGTCTCGCGCGGGCGGAACCATGCGACGGAATCCAGTTCGCGGCTGGTCGACGTCCACACATAGTTGAACGGGCTCGAATAGCTCATCTTCGCTTCGAAGCGGATCACCGTGTCGGCGGGCAGGCCGAGGCCGGCCGCGACCGACGTGTCCGCGGTCAGCGACGTTCCGCCGGCCGAGCGCGTCCAAAGCAGCACCGGCGTGCCGTCATGTTTGAAGCCGACGCTCGAGACATTGATCTCCAGCGTCTTGTTCGCATCGAACCCGACGATCATCTGGTCGGCGGCGCTGAGCACCGTGGTGATCGACGAGGTCGTCAGCGTCGGCTCGCGCGCCAGGAGGTCGCCCGCCTGCTGGACGTAACGGACGAACTGGTCCTCCGTGGCGTGCTCGACATAGACCTCGGCCAGTCCGAAGGCGAGTACCATCATGATCGGCGAAAACAGGATGAACTCGGTCGCGGCGACGCCGCGCCTGTCGTGCCGGAACCTGCGGAGGAGGGCGCTTGTTCTTTTCGTGAACGCGATCATGGCCATCTCAGAACGGCTCGTTCTTGAAGATGGTGAAACCGACCAGGATCACCGGGTCGCCATCGGGTTGCAGGATGTCCTTTAAAAAAGGCGTGATGAAACTGTGGATCGCCGAGGCGCGCATGGCCGTGATCTTCGCCGATCCGCCGGGCTGGAAGACGAAATTGGTCGGCTTGCCGGCACTGTTGAAAGTGGCCGCCGGGAAGCTGACATCGGCGACCGTGCCGAAATTGCGGACATCGAGATAGACGTCGGTGCAATCGAAGAAGATCTTGGAATTGTCGCAGACCTCGGCGTCGAAATCGGCTTTCGGCGTGGCGCTTTTCTGGATCTCGCCGGTCTGGATGTGCCGGCCGGCCTGCGACAGGATGAATTTCAGGTGGCTCTGCTTGTAGTAATAGACCGACGTTTCGATGATCGCGAACACAAGCAGCAGGAACACCGGCATGATCAGGCCGAATTCCAGCGCGGTTGCGCCGGACACGCTTCGCCGATACCTGCCGGTGACCCGGCGGGTGGCTTTCAAAAAGCCGACACGGCGTATCAGGCGCATTCCATCCATTGTTCACGGCGTCCATCGATGCCGATTTCTTTACCAGCGGTTAATTTGCGTAGTGTTCACGCCCGCATCGGCATTTTCGGCGCGCCCTTTACGCGTTGTTAGGCATGAGGCGCCGGCGGCGCGGGAAAAGAGCCTTCCCGCATGGCTTTTCTTTACCGATGAAAGGCTCTAATCCGGCCCTTGCTGCGCGGCGACGCAATCGGGAACTGTTCATTGGCCATTCGAAAACTAGACAAGCTGGCGGATATCACTGACGCCTATGATGCGGTGTTTTGCGATGTGTGGGGCGTGCTGCACAACGGCGTGAGGTCCTGGCCGGCGGCCTGGAAAGCCCTGATCGCCGAACGCGAAGCGGGCAGGGCGGTGGTCCTGATCACCAATGCGCCGCGTCCGAAGGGACCGGTCACCGAGCAACTCGCCAGCCTCGGGGTCCCGGACGAAGCCTATGACGACGTTGTCACCTCCGGCGACGTGACGCGGGCGCTGATCGCGCAGAACGCGCGCATGATCTTCCATATCGGCCCGGACCGCGACATGTCGCTCTATGACGGTCTCGATGTCGAACTCGCCGAGGAGCGCGAGGCGTCCGCCGTCGTCTGCACGGGTCTTTTCGACGACGACAACGAGACGCCCGACGACTATCGCGAGATGCTGCAGCGCCTGCGCGCCCGCAACCTTCCCTTCATCTGCGCCAATCCGGACATCGTCGTCGAGCGCGGCGACCGGCTCGTCTATTGCGCCGGCGCCCTTGCCAAGGAATTCGGTTTCCTGGGCGGACGCACGCTGATCGCCGGAAAGCCGCATGCGCCGATCTATGACGAGGCGATGGCGCGGGCCTCCGCGGTGCTCGGCAGGGACATCGCCCGCGACCGCGTGCTTGCGATCGGCGACGGCATGACCACCGACGTCAAGGGCGCGATGGATTACGAAATCGACCTTCTCTTCGTCTCCGACGGCATCCATGCGCGCGAATATGGCGTGCCGGGCAATCCCGATCCGGAACGGCTGGCGGACCATCTCGACGGTTTCGGCGCGCATCCCGTCGCCACCATGACGAAGCTCGGCTGATCGTGATGAAGCCGTTCCGTTTCCAGTCGCTGCAAGACCTGCCGGAGACGCTGCGGGGCTCCGTCGTCGCCATCGGAAATTTCGACGGCGTGCATCGCGGTCACCAGTCGGTGCTGAACACGGCTCTGGGTTTTGCCCGCGACCATGACTGCCCGGCGCTGGTGCTGACCTTCGAGCCGCATCCGCGCCAGCTTTTCCAGCCGGACCTGCCGCTGTTCCGGATCACGCCGGCGCCGATGAAGGCCGACATCCTGCGGGCGATGGGCTTCGACGGCGTCATCGAACTGCCCTTCACGCGCGATTTCGCCAATCAGACGGCGGATGAATTCGTCGATCGCGTGCTCGTCGGCGGGCTCGGCGCACGCCAGGTCGTCGCAGGCTTCGATTTCCATTTCGGCAAGAACCGCCAGGGCGGTCCGGCCTTCCTGATGCAGGCGGGCGAGACACGCGGATTTCACGTCACGCTCGTGGACGCCTTCCGCGATGGCGCGGCCGATGTCGTCTCCTCGAGCCGCATCCGCGACCGGCTGCATGGCGGCGATCTCGCCGCCGCTAATGAGTTGCTGGGATACCGCTACCGTGTCGAGGCGCCGGTGACGCGCGGCAAGCAACTCGGCCGCACGCTCGGCTTTCCCACCGCAAACATGAAGCTCGACGACAACGCCGCGCTGGCGCATGGCATCTACGCGGTGCGCTTCATCCGCGCCGACGGCGCGATCCACGACGGCGTGGCCAGTTTCGGCCGCCGCCCAACCGTCGATGAGGACGGCGTGGCATTGCTGGAAACCTATGTCTTCGATTTCGCCGGAGATCTCTACGGCGAGACCTGCACCGTCGCGGTCTGCGCCTTCCTGCGTGGCGAGGAGAAATTCGACACGCTCGATGCGCTGACCGAACAGATGCGAAAGGACGAGGCCGAGGCGCGCGCAGTGCTGGCGGGCCTTGCGCCGCTCGGCGATCTCGATGCGCGTCTGACCTTCGGGGCGGAGACCGGCTAGACGTGGCCCGACGCAGGATCCTCGTCACCGGTGCGACGGATGGAATAGGGCTGGCGCTTGTCCGCCGGCTTTCGCCCCGTCACGACGTGGTGGCGACGGGCCGCCGCGACATCGGGGCCGCGATGCGGCTCCTGCCGGAGAACGCCAGATACATCAGGGCCGACCAGTCGCAGCCCGTCGAGGCGGCCAAGGCGGTGGGCCGGGGTCTCCTCGAAATCGGCTGGAGGCAGCTCGATTACGCGGTGCTCAATGCCGGCATCGGCTGGGCGGGATCGCCGCAGGAGGAGACGGCGAAATCGGTCCGCGAGACGGTCGATGTCAATCTCGCCGGCACCGTGACACTCGCCCATATGATGTTCCCCTTCCTGCGCCCCGCATCCGGCCAGTTGACGCTGATCGGCTCCATCGCGCGGCGCGGCGCGCCGCAATTCGCGACCTATGCGGCCAGCAAGGCGGGGCTCTACGGCCTTTCCCGCGCGCTCGCCGAGGAATGGCGCGGCAAGGTGCGCGTGCAACTGCTCGATCCCGGTCCGACCATGACGGACATGCATGAAAAGGCGGGGCTGAAGACCGGCTGGACGCGGCAATGGTTCATCCGCCCGGACGACATGGCGGCGATGATCGAGGCGGCCATCCGCGCCGGCACGACGCCGAAGACGCTCTCCTTCCTGCAATATGTCTCCGGCGCGTCGATCTTCGGGAGGACGATCCGATGACGGCGCAAAAGAGAGCGCTCGTCACCGGCGGCCATGCCGGGCTGGGTCTCGCCTTCTGCCGGGCGCTGACCGACGCCGGCTACGCGGTGACCGCGCTCGACCGGACGCCGCCGAAAAACGCCGTGGCCTGGACGCACCGGGTCTGCGACCTGCGCGAGCGGACGCATGTCGACGCCGCCGTCCATCATCTGACCTCGGGCGAGCCGTTCGATCTCGTCATTTTCAATGCCGGCGTGTCGGCGACGGGACGTTTCGAGAAGATCCCGCTCGAGGTTCACCGCAGGCTGATCGCCGTCAATGTCGAGGCGCCGATTGTCCTGTGCTCGGCGCTGGCGCGCAGCGGCGCGCTGGCGAAAGGCGGCCATGTCGTCTTCATCTCGTCGCTGTCGCACATGACCGGCTATCCCGGCGCGGCGAGCTACGCCGCCGCCAAGGACGCCATCGCCCTCTATGCGAAATCGATCCGCCGGCCTTTCCGCCGCGATCTCGGCGTGCATGTCGCCTGCGCCTTTCCGGGCCCGATCCGCACGGCGCAGGCCGAGCGGCACGCGCCGAAGGGGGCGAAGGCCCAGAGCCGGATCGCCCCCGAGGAGATGGCGCGGCGCATCCTAGCCGCGCTTCGCTGGCGCCGCGCGACGATTGTGCCGGGCATGCGCGCCAGGCTCTTCGCGCTCGCCGGGCGACTGTTCCCGAAACTCTCCGCACGCGCCATGCGCCGTATCATCTTCGACAAGCTCGACCGCGAAGTCTGGTGATCAGGTAAGGAAGCGCGGATCGAGCGGATGCCGCAGGGCGTTCTTGATTGCGATCGAGCCCGCATCCGGGTGGCGCGGATTGATCAGGTGGTTGAAGGCATGCGGCATGACGACGCTCGGCACGGTCATAACAGGAGAGGCCGCCTTCGCGCAGAAATCGGCGAAAATGTCGCGCGTCGCCTGCTGGTCCTCTCGCCAGCCTTCCGGAAGGTCGGGACTAACCGGCGCAATCGTGTCCGGAACGTCGATCTCGAGCAGTTGATAGCTGTCCGGCAGGTCTTCCGCATCCACATTGACAAGGATTTCGAGCATCGCCGTTGCAGGATGGTCCGAGCAGTAGACGATCGGTGTGCCCTTGTGGTTCCAGCGTCGCGCGGCAATTTCGCCACCCTTGCCATCCAGTGTCGCAAATTCCGATATGCGCCAGACGATCACGGTCAGGAATACATGCCGTGAGCGATCGCGTGAAGAAGTTCCTCGACCTTGTAAGCTCCCGTTTCGGAATCCAGCAGTTCTATCGGTACGGCCTTTTCCATTGCGCGGTTCGGCTTGCGCAGCCAGCGATTGGCTTTTTCTTCCGAACCGAAGACACGGTATGCGTGCTGCGTCACGCGTTCCAGCCGCTGGACCCGGTCGGATTCAGCAAGTGTCAGCATTTCGTTGTTCTTGCGCCGTCGGTCGAGCGTGCGTCGCGGCACCACGATCCGGTAGATTTCCTCGGTCGAGAAACCAAGCTTCACAAGGTCGACGGCCCGCTGCGGCGGAACGCGGAACTGTTCGGCGGTTTGTGTGTGGACGTTCACAACGGTCTCCTTCGCCACTTGCCATTGAATATATGCGCAAATGGCCAAATTCTCAACCGCGCCGATTTGCCCTTTATTCGCCGGCCCGCCATTGCTAAAAGCCGCGCCATGACGACGATACGCATCGCCCTTATTCGAATTATTCGCCCGGCCTGCCGCTAGAACAGCGCCGCAGGGCCGGGAACACGCGCAATTTTTCCGCGCACCCCAAGCGATTTTCCTTTAATGACCGCTCAGCCCCATGCCGAGCCTTGAAACGAATGCAGACGAATGACCGATTCCGCTGAAAAACCGACGCTGGACTATTCCTCCACGCTTTACCTGCCCCAGACCGATTTCCCGATGCGCGCGGGCCTGCCGAAGAAGGAGCCCGAGATCGTGGCCCGCTGGCAGGAAATGGGCCTCTACAAGAAGCTCCGCGAAGACGCCAAGGATCGCCCGCGCTACGTGCTCCATGACGGGCCGCCCTATGCGAACGGCAACATCCATATCGGCCATGCGCTCAACAAGATCCTGAAGGACGTGATCACGCGCTCCTTCCAGATGCGCGGTTACGATTCCAATTACGTTCCGGGTTGGGACTGCCACGGCCTGCCGATCGAGTGGAAGATCGAGGAGCAGTACCGCGCCAAAGGCAAGAACAAGGACGAGGTGCCGGTCAACGAGTTCCGCAAGGAATGCCGCGACTTCGCCGATCACTGGATCAAGGTCCAGTCGGAAGAGTTCAAGCGCCTCGGCATCGAGGGCGATTTCGACAACCCCTATACCACGATGAATTTCCACGCGGAGAGCCGCATCGCCGGCGAACTGCTGAAATTCGCCATGTCCGGCCAGCTCTATCGCGGCTCCAAGCCGGTCATGTGGTCGGTGGTGGAGCGCACCGCGCTGGCCGAGGCCGAGGTCGAATACCAGGATTACGAGAGCGACACGATCTGGGTGAAGTTCCCGGTGGTCCATGGTCCTGACGATCTCATGGGCAATTTCGTCGTCATCTGGACGACCACGCCCTGGACGATCCCCGGCAACCGCGCCATCGCCTATTCGGCGCGCATCGCCTACGGCCTCTACGAGGTGACGGCGGCCGAGAACGATTTCGGCCCGCAGCCGGGCGAGAAGCTGGTCTTCGCCGACGCGCTGGCCGAGGAGAGCTTTGCCAAGGCGAAGCTCGAATACAAACGCCTGCGCGACGTGAAATCCGACGAACTGCGATCGCTGATCTGCGCCCATCCGCTGGCGGGTTACGGCGACGGCTACCAGTTCGCCGTGCCGCTGATCGACGGCGAGCACGTCACCGACGATGCGGGCACAGGCTTCGTCCACACCGCGCCGGGCCACGGCCGCGAGGACTTCGACGCCTGGATGGATTTCACCGGTGATCTGACGCGCAAATCCGCCGCCGGCAAGGAGCATTTCTTCTTCGATGCGGCGCGCGAGTGCTTCGTGGTCGCGGGACATGATTTCCACACCGCGATCCCGTTCACGGTCGACGACGGCGGCTTCTTCACCAAGGACGCGCCAGGCTTCGGCCCGGACCGCGAGGGCGGACCGGCGCGCGTCATCGACGACAAGGGCAAGAAGGGCGACGCCAACAAGGCCGTCATCGAGGCGCTGATCGGCGCGGAACGGCTATTCGCGCGCGGACGGCTGAAGCATACCTATCCGCATTCGTGGCGCTCCAAGAAACCGGTGATCTTCCGCAACACGCCGCAATGGTTCGTCCACATGGACATGGATCTCGGCGACGACACGACGCTGCGCTCGCGCGCGCTCAAAGCCGTCGACGAGACGCGCTTCGTGCCGAAGGCGGGCCAGACACGGCTGCGCGCCATGATCGAGGACCGCCCCGACTGGGTCCTGTCCCGCCAGCGCGCCTGGGGCGTGCCGATCTGCGTCTTCGCCGACGAGGACGGAAACGTCCTCAAGGACGAGGCCGTCAACGCCCGCATCCTAGAGGCCTTCGAGGAAGAGGGCGCCGACGCCTGGTTCGCCGACGGCGCTAAGGAGCGCTTCCTCGGCAACGAACACGATCCGGCGAGATGGACGCAGGTCACCGACATCCTCGATGTCTGGTTCGATTCCGGCTCGACCCATGCCTTCACGCTGGAGGACCGTCCCGACCTGAAATGGCCGGCCGACGTCTATCTGGAAGGCTCGGACCAGCATCGCGGCTGGTTCCATTCCTCGCTTCTGGAAAGCTGCGGCACGCGCGGCCGCGCGCCCTACGATACCGTCATCACCCATGGGTTCACCATGGCCGAGGACGGCAGGAAGATGTCGAAGTCGCTCGGCAACCAGGTCTTCCCGCAGGACGTGATGAAGGAATCGGGCGCCGATATCCTGCGTCTTTGGGTGATGAACACGGATTACTGGGAAGACCAGCGTCTCGGCAAGACGATCATCCAGACCAATATCGACGCCTATCGCAAGATGCGCAACACGATCCGCTGGATGCTCGGCACGCTCGCCCATGACGAGGGCGAAAGCATCGAACTCGCCGACATGCCGGAACTGGAGCGGCTGATGCTGCACCGGCTGTGGGAGCTCGATGCGATCGTCGACAAGGGCTATGACGAGTTCGACTTCAAGCGCATCGCGCGCCAGCTGCTCGACTTCATGGTGCTGGAGCTGTCGGCCTTCTATTTCGACATCCGCAAGGACGCGCTCTATTGCGACGCGCCGTCGAGCAAGCGCCGCAAGGCCGCCTTGCAGGTCGTCCATCACATCTTCGACCGGCTGGTCACATGGCTCGCGCCGATGCTGCCCTTCACCATGGAGGAAGCCTGGCTGTCGCGTTATCCCGACGCCGTCTCGGTGCATCTGGAACAGTTCCGCAAGTGCCCGGAAGCGTGGCGCGATGACGAACTGGCGGCCAAGTGGAAGAAGGTGCGCCAGGTGCGCCGCGTCGTCACCGGCGCGCTGGAGATCGAGCGCAAGGAAAAGCGCTTCGGCTCCTCGCTGGAGGCGGCGCCCTTCGTCCATGTCACCGACGACGCGCTGCGCGAGGCGATCGAGGGGCTCGACATGGCGGAGATCTGCATAACCTCGGCCATCTCGATCTCGCCGAAGCCCGCGCCGGGCGGCGCATTCACCTTGGCGGAAGTGTCCGGCGTCGCGGTCGTGCCGGAAATGGCGATGGGCAACAAATGCGCCCGGTCATGGCGGGTGACGCAGGATGTCGGGTCGGATCCGGCATTCCCCGACGTCTCGGCGCGCGACGCCGCCGCCCTGCACGAACTGAACAAGCTCGGGCGGTTGTAACCGGACTGCGGCAATGTGCGAGCGACCTGCCGGTCGCCTGCGCATTGCCGAATCCCGTGTTTTTCGGTAGAGCACCATCAATTCGCCGGATTTACCGGTCAGCGCGGAGGCGAGCGAATATGACGCCTTCGACCAGGGGAATGGCAAAGCAGTGATGACAGACAGCAAACGTCCGGCGCGGATCGCCACATTCGTCATGCTTGGCGCGGGCGCCTTCGCCCTTTCCGGCTGCCTCGGACCGACCTACGGCACCGACAAGCCGGCGATGTCGCAATTCATGGACGATCTCGGCAGTTCGATGTCGCTTGGCCGCAAGGGCCAGCGCACGGTGATCGACTACAAGCCGCGCCCGGGTCTCGTGGAACCGAACGACAAGTCGGTTCTGCCGCCGCCGCAGCAGAATATCGCCGAAGCCTCGCCGGAATGGCCGGAATCGCCCGAGGAGCGCCTGCGGCGCATCAAGGGCGAGGTCGAGGAAGGCCGCCGCCTGCCCAATCTGTCCGTGACCGAAGACCCGGACGTGACGGTCCAACAGACCTCGCGCCAGGGCCTCGATTCCATGCAGCGCGTCTATCTGACCGATCCGCCGACCGAATATCGCCAGCCCGCGGAGACCGCGGCCTATGGCGACCTCGGCGAGACGGAAGCGACCAAGGAACGCCGCCGCAAGAAAGCCGGCAATGACGGCAAGGGCGGCTGGCGCTCGCTCGTACCCTGGCTCTAGCTCTAGCCGCGCTTTTCCACGAAGAAGGATTTCAGCAGGCGCGACGCCTCGCGCTCGCCGATGCCGGGATAGACGTCCGGCGCGTGATGGCAGGTCGGGCTGGCAAAGAAGCGCACGCCCGAGGTCACCGCGCCGCCCTTCGGATCGTCGGCGGCGAAATAGAGACGGCGGATCCGCGCGAACGAGATCGCCGCGGCGCACATGGTGCAGGGTTCGAGCGTGACATAGAGATCGCAATCGCCGAGCCGCTCCCGCTCCAGATTGCCGCAGGCCTCGCGTATCGCCAGCACTTCGGCATGGGCGGTGGGGTCGTTGAACTCCCGGGTCCGGTTTCCCGCCGCGCCAACAACCATCGCGTCATGGACGACCACCGCGCCGATCGGCACTTCGCCGCGCTCGCCGGCCGCGACCGCTTCGCGCAGCGCAAGGTCCATGAAGCTTCCGGATTTCGGCCTGGCCGGGATCTCTGACACAATTTCTCTCGCATGGCCGGCCCCTGCCTGTTAGGGAGCCGTTCAAAGAAGGCAAACAGCAAATGGCAAATGAAGACAAGCCCCGCGGCCGGCCCGGAAAACCGGCGGGCGGCCGCGCAACGCAAGGCAAGGGACCGGGCGCGAAGCCGCGCGGCGGCAAGGACGGCGAAATGCGCTCCCGCGGCTTCAGGGACGGACCGGGCGGCGGCCAGGGCGGCCAGCAGGGCGGCAAAGGCGAGATGCGCTCGCGTGGCTTCAAGGACAATCCCGGCGGCGGCGGCAAGCCGGGCGGAAAATCGCGCGGTTTCAAGGACCGGCCCGGCGCCGCCGGCCCGCGGCGCGAGGGCGACGGTAAAGCGCGGCCTTACCGCGACCGTCCGGCCCGCGACGGCGACAAGCCGCGCAATTTTCGCGAGCGTCCGCAGCACGAAGGCGACGACAGGCCGCGCAGCTTCGGCGGCAGGCCCGAGCGCGACCGCGCGCCGCGCCCGGCCCGCGAGGAGCGTCCTGCTCAGCCCGCCAGTCACGATGAAGCGCAGACGGACGTGCCGGTCGAGGCCGAACCCGAACGCATCTCCAAATATCTGGCCCGCGCCGGCATCGCCTCGCGCCGCGACATCGAACGCATGATCGAGGACGGCCGCGTCACGCTGAACGGGCAGAAACTGGAGACGCCCGCCATCAACGTCACGGCCAACGACACGATCCTGGTCGACGGTGAGCCGATCCCCGAAATCGAGCGCACGCGGCTTTGGCTCTATCACAAGCCCGCCGGCCTCGTGACGACCAACCGGGACCCCGAAGGCCGCCCGACAGTCTTCGAGAAGCTGCCCGCCGAGATGCCGCGCGTCCTGTCGGTCGGCCGGCTCGACATCAACACCGAGGGCCTGCTGCTGCTGACCAATGACGGCGGGCTCGCACGCGTCCTCGAACTGCCGCAGACCGGCTGGCTGCGCCGCTACCGGGTGCGCGCCCATGGCAAGGTCGACCAGAAGCGTCTCGAAGAGCTGAAGAACGGCATCGCCGTCGACGGCGTCTTCTATGGCGCGGTCGAGGCGACGCTGGAGCGCGAGCAGGGGTCGAATGTCTGGATCACCGTGGGCTTGCGCGAAGGCAAGAACCGCGAGGTCAAGAACATCCTCGGCGCGCTCGGCCTCGAAGTGAACCGCCTGATCCGCATTTCCTACGGCCCGTTCCAGCTCGGCGAATTGCCGGAAGGCACGGTACAGGAAATCCGCGGCCGCACGCTGCGCGACCAGCTCGGCGCGAATCTGATCGCGGAGGCGAACGCCAATTTCGACGCACCGGTGCGCAAGCCCTTCTCCAACAAGCCCGTCAGGTCCGAAGAGGGAGAAACCAGGCTCGTCCAGGTGAAGAAGCACGGGGATTGGGTCAGCGCATCGCCGCAGCAGAGGCCCCGCCGCGGCGGCAAGGGCAATGACCGCGAGGAGTTTCTCGGCCGGCTCGACACCCGCAAGCCGGAACGGCGCGAAAAGATGGCGTCCGCCCCGCGCGGCGAAACCGACAAGCAGCGCCACGGCCGCGCCTCCAATGTCTGGATGGCACCGGGCGCCCGTCCGCAGGGCAAGAAGCCGAAACCCGCGCCCGACTTCGACCGGTCTGAAAGGAAGGAAGGCGGACGGCCTGCCTCTGGAAAAGCAGCACCCGGAAGAGGCTTTTCGAAAGGACCTGCCAAGAATTCCGGCAAGGGATTTGGCAAGGGACCCGGCAAAGGCCCGCGAAAGAAGGATTGATCGATGCGTGTCGTCGGCGGATCGTTTCGCGGGCGCACGCTCGCTTCCCCGAAGGCCGGCTCGGACGCCATTCGCCCGACCACCGACCGCACCCGCGAAAGCCTGTTCAACATCCTGTCCCACGCTTGGCCGGACAAGCTGGACGGCACGCGCATGCTCGATCTCTTCGCGGGAACGGGCGCGGTCGGTGTCGAGGCGCTGTCGCGCGGCGTGGCAATGGTCCTGTTCATCGAACAGTCGGCGCAGGGCCGCGGCCTTATCCGCGCCAATATCGAGGCGTTCGCTCTGCAGGGTGTGACGAAACTGTTTCGCCGCGACGCGACGCGGATGGGCGAGGTCGGCACGATGGAGCCGTTCGATTTCGTCTTCGCCGACCCGCCCTATGGCAAGGGTCTGGCCGAGCGGGCATTGGCCTCGCTGCGCGACGGCGGTTGGCTGAAGCCGGGCGCACTGGTCGTGATTGAGGAATCCGCGACGGCCGGATTTGCGCCGCCGCAAGGCTTTCGGCTTGCCGATACGCGCGATTTCGGCGACACCCGTATGTATTTCATGATCGGCGGCGACGATGACCGGAACGATTGAGAAGAACAAGACATCCGCACCTGCGCCCAGCAAGGCGCCGACAGTGGCTGTCGCCTTCGGCGGCGGCGGCGCTCGGGGACTGTCGCATATCCATGTGATCAGGGCCCTTGACGATCTCGGTGTCCGCCCGGTCGCGATTTCCGGCGCATCGATTGGCGCGATCATGGGCGCGGCGATGTCGAGCGGCATGTCCGGCGACGAGATCAGCGACTATGCGCTCGGCCTTCTCGGCAACCGCGCCGACATGATCGCCCGGCTGTTCCGGCGTCCGTCCACCGTCGCAGCGGCGGTCGACCGCGGCTTCCGCCTCGGCCAGTTCGATGTCCAGCGCATCGTGCAGAACTTCATGCCGGACACGATCCCGCACGAATTTTCGGCGTTGTCCATTCCCCTGTCGGTGATCGCGACCGACTATTACGGCCATCACGAGACCGTCTTCACCGAAGGCGAATTGTGGTCCGCGCTGGCGGCTTCGGCGGCGATCCCCGCCTTGTTCCGCCCGGTGCGTCGCGACGGCCGCATCTTCATCGATGGCGGCATCTTCAATCCGGTGCCCTATGACCACATTATCGGCAAGGCCGACATCATCCTGGCGATCGACGTCGTCGGCACGCCGCGCGGCGATCCGCGCCGCGTACCCAAGCCCATCGACAGCCTCTACGGCACGTCGCAGCTGATGATGCGCTCGATCCTGAAACTGAAACTGAAGCTACAGCCGCCGGATATTTTCATCCAGCCGCCGGTTTCCGATTTCCGGGTCATGGATTTCCTCAAGGCCAACCAGATCATAGAGCAGACCGCGCCGGTGCGCGACGAGGTCAAGCGCAAGCTCGATCAGCTCATTGAGGCCTGGATCAAGCAGTCCGCGATCTAACCCTGAAAGGCTCTAGCCCAGCGTCGCCGCCTTTCCGGTGGAGAATGGCGAGTGCGTGGTCGGCGGCGGGCCGGGCAGCCGGTCGTGGTCGGGCCGGTCGCGCTGCTCGATCGAGGCGATGACGCGGAAGCAGAGGAACACCGCCGTGACGCCGAACACGACCGCCCCCAGCGCCCAGCCGGCGATCACGCCTGTTGCGCCGTAGTGCTGCGCCCCGATCCACACGAAGGGAATGACGCCGAGCGTCGACCGTCCCCAGTTGAGCGCTGCGGCGTAGAAGGCGAAGCCGAGATTGTTGAAGGCCGCGTTGGAGACGAACAGCGCGCCGTTGAACAGGAAGCTCGCGCTGGCGAAGGTGCAGAAGAAGATTACCAGGTCGCGCGCCTCGCCCTGGGCCCCGAACAGCCCGGCCACCTGACCGGAAAACAGCGCCAGAAGGCCCCAGACCGCCAGCACGTAGAGCGTCGTGAAGATCAGCGCGTCGCGCATCGTCGTGGTGAGGCGGGGATAGAGCTTCGCGCCGTAATTCTGCCCGAGGATCGGGCCGACCGCGCCGGACAGCGCGAAGATCACCGCAAAAGCGACCGGCAGGATGCGCCCGATGATCGCCCATCCGGCGACCGCGGCGTCGCCGAAGCCGGCGATCTGCGCCGTGACATAGGCATTGCCGACCGGCGTCGCGAGCTGGGTGAGCACGGCCGGACCGCCGATCGCGAAGAACGGACGCATGGCCGCGGCAAGCGCCGCCATGTCTGGCAGCCTAACGAGCCGGTGCACGACGATCGCGCCATGCAGGCCGACCGCCAGCAGGACAATCCGCGACAGGACGGTGGAGATCGCGGCGCCCTGCAGGCCGAGATCGAAGCCGAAGATGAACAGCGGGTCGAGTACGGCCGCCGCCGCGCCGCCGGCCAGCGTCACATACATCGACCGCCTGGCGTCGCCGACGCCGCGCAGGATGCCGGTCGTGCACATGCCGACCGCCATGATCGCGATCGAGGGAAAGACGATCCGCAGGAAATCGTCGGCCAGCTGTTTCGTTTGCCCTTCCGCCCCGATCAGCCCGAGCAGTTGCGGGATGAGCAGCCAGGCCGCCGCCGAGATCAGCCCCATCGAAACGCCCATGATCAGGATCGCCGCGCCGCCTCTTTTGGCGGCTTCCTCGCGGTCGCCGGCGCCCAGCGCCCGAGACACCATCGCGCCGGTGGCGATGGTCAGGCCGATGGCGACCGAGATGGTGAAGAACATCAGCGTGCCCGCATAGCCGATCGCCGCGGCGAGCTCGGCCTGGCCGAGCAGCGAGATGTAGAAGAGGTTCAGCGCATCGACGGCGAAAATGGCGACGAGACCAATCGAGCCGGTCATCGTCATCACGATGACATGGCGCATGGTCGAGCCGGTGGTGAACTTGGCCTTGTCGGCCGTCGATGGGGGCATCGGGTGATCCTAATGTGCGAAGACGGCGTCGAGCGAGGCGAAGCCCTTGAACTCGAGCGCATTGCCCGACGGATCGCGAATGAACAGCGTCGCCTGTTCGCCCGGTTCCCCCTCGAAACGGATCATCGGCTTGTGCAGCCAGTCAATATCCCCGGCCGCCTCCAGCCGTCCCGCCAGCGCCTTCCAGTCATCCATGGTCAGGACGACGCCGAAATGCGGGATGGGCACGGCCTTGCCGTCCACCGCACCGCTCGATGCGTCGGTGTTGTCGACGGTCCTGAGATGCGCCGACATCTGGTGGCCGAACAGGCTGAAATCGAACCAGGTCTCCGACGACCGGCCGGGCTCGCAGCCGAGCTTGCCGCAATAAAAACTGCGCGTCGTGTCGAGATCGTCGACGGGAAAAGCCAGGTGAAAGGGGGTCAGTGTCATGTGTTCTGTTTCTCCTCCTCGGCGGCGGGCTCTTCGTCCTCCGCCGTGTTGATGACCTTGCTTTCCCTGCGCGGCTTGGTCAGCGGTTCGGGCGTGACCGGGCGGGTATGCAGCATGTGGCCGCCGGCAAACAGGCCTTCGGCTTGCTGGATGCGCAGCCGCTCGGCGTCGCGCTTTTCCACGTCCTCGGCGATGGCGCGCGCTAGGTCCTGCGCGGATCCGAGCGCTTCGAGCGTGCGCTGGCCGAATTCGAGGCCGGACTTGAAGGTCTCGCGCATCTCGTAATCGACGCCGCGCGCCCGCAGTTCCAGCGTGTGGGCGCGGTCATAGGATCGCACGAACAGCTTCGCATCGGGATACTCCGACTGGACGAGATCGACGACCTTGTCGGTGATCTCCTTCTTGTGCGTGCACACCGCGACGATCTTGGCGCGCTTGATTCCGGCGGCTTCGAGCACGTCCTTGCGAGTGCCGTCGCCGAAATAGATGCGGAAGCCGAAACTCTGCGCCGAGCGGACCCTGTCGACCGAATGATCGATGATGGTGACGTCGGACCCGCCGGCGAGCAGGATCTGCGAGGCGATCTGGCCGAAGCGCGAGAAACCGACCATCAGCACGTCCGCGCCCGCACTCGCACCGTCGAAATCCTCGTCCATCTCCTCCCTGGGCTCCTCGCGCACGAGGAACCGGCCGGCCATGACGCTGAGCGGCGTCAGCGCCATGGACAGCGTCACGACGGAGACGAGCAGCGACGCCATCGCGGTGTCGAAGACGCCCAATGCGACCGCCGCGGAAAACAGAACGAAACCGAACTCGCCGCCCTGCGGCAGGACCAGCGCCGTGCGCACCGAGACCTCGTGATCCGAGCCGAACAGGCGGCATAGCACATAGATGATCGCCGCCTTGACGCCCATCAGGATCGGGACGGCCACGAGGATCGCCAGCCAGTTGTCGACGATCACCGGCAGGTTGAGCGACATGCCGATCGCCATGAAGAAGAGACCGAGCAGCAGCCCGCGGAACGGCTCGATATCGGCTTCCAGCTCGTGCCGGGATGATGATTCGGCCAGCATCACGCCGGCGATGAAGGCGCCCATCGCCATCGACAGGCCGGCGACCTGCATCAAGAGGGCGGATCCGAGCACAACAAGCAGCGCCGCCGCGATCATC
The DNA here is from genome assembly GCA_002698425.1 of Ahrensia sp. The sequence continues at coordinate 53,686 of NZXU01000100.1, forward strand.
GCTTCGCGCGCGCCGGTGCGGGCGATGATCTGGAACAGCGGATTGAGCGCGTAGCGCCCGGCAATGACCAGCGCCGCGACCGCGACGATGGCGATCATGAAATCGGCAAAGGCGTTGCCGTCGACATCGGGCGCAGCCGAGGCGACGAAGGGCAAGACCGCCAGAAGCGGCACGATCGCCAGATCCTGGAAGAGCAGGATTCCGAAGGATTTTCGCCCGTGCCGGCGGTTGATCTCGCCGCGTTCCTCCAGAATCTGCAGCGCGAAGGCCGTCGAGGACAAGGCGAGACCGAAGCCGATCACCACGGATGCGCCGAAATCGAAACCCGGCAGCGCCATTGCCAGCGCCGTCAGGGCGACGCCGGTGAGGAGGACCTGCGTCAGCCCGAGGCCGAAAATGTCGCGCCGCAGTTCCCAGAGCCGCGTCGGTTTGAGTTCCAGCCCGATGACGAACAGCAGGAAGACGACCCCCAGCTCCGCGACGTCGAGTATCTCCTCGCTTTCGGTGATCATCCGCCCGATCGGCCCGATGACGAGACCGGCGGCGAGATAGCCGAGCACGGTGCCGAGCCCTATGCGCTTGAACAGCGGGGCCGCGACAACGGCGCCGCCCAGCAGCATCACCGCTTCGACATAAAAATCCGGGGTCGCACCGCCCGCCATTTGTTTCTCCCTGACCCGAAACCGGGATCGCGTCTTGATGCCGGACGCGCCGGGCAATACATGACAGCCGAAAGCCTTTCCGGTTTCCTGCCCTATCTAGGCGCTTTTCGCTGCGCAGAAAACCGGCCAGCCACTCGGAGATTTCATGCCAGACCAGACCCAGTCACTGATCGACCGCGCCGCTTCCCTCGTGGACGCCGCAAAACGGGCGGGAGCCGATGCCGCCGACGCCGTCGTGGTCCGGTCGCGTTCCAAGAGCGTCTCGGTGCGGCTTGGCAAGGTCGAAGGCACGGATTCCTCGGAAAGCGACGATTTCTCGCTGCGCGTCTTTGTCGGCTCGAAGGTCGCCAGCGTCTCGGCCAACATCGCCGGCGATGCGGACAGCCTCGCCGAACGCGCCGTCGCCATGGCGAAGGTCTCGCCGGAGGACAAGTTCAACACGTTGGCGCCGGAAGATCGGCTGGCGCGCGAATTCCCCGATCTCGATCTTTACGACGACACCGAAATCTCCGCCGAGCAGATGACCGCCGATGCGCTGGCGATGGAAGATGCGGCGCGCGCCGTGCCGGGCGTGACGAACTCCTCGGGCGCGGGCGTGTCCGCCGGATCGGGCGGGCTGGTCCTCGTCACCTCGCACGGATTTTCCGGCGCCTATCGCCGGTCCCGCTATTCTCGCTCCGCCAGCGTCATCGCCGGCGAGGGAACGGCCATGGAGCGCGATTACGAATTTTCCTCGAAACTCTTCTTCGCCGATCTGCGCGCGCCGGAGGAGATCGGCCGCGAGGCCGGCGAGCGCACCGTGCGCCGGGTCAATCCGCGCAAGGCCGATACGGGCACGGTGACCTGTGTCTTCGATCCGCGCGTCGCGCGCGGCATGCTCGGCCATCTCGGCGGCGCGATCAACGGCGCTTCGGTCGCCCGCAAGACGAGCTTCCTGCGCGACAGGATGGGCCAGCCGGTCGCCAATCCGGCGATCACCGTGATCGATGAGCCGGCGCGCCGCCGCGGCCAGGGCTCGCGGCCCTTCGACGGCGAGGGCGTCCAGGGCGAGACGCTGACCATGGTCGGCGAGGGCGTGCTGAACCACTGGTTCCTGTCCACCTCGATTGCCAACGAACTGGGTCTGCAGACCAACGGGCGCGGCGCGCGCTCCGGCACCTCGGTCTCCGCATCCTCCACCAATCTGTCGCTCGAGCCCGGCACGCAGTCGCCCGAGGAGATGATCCGGGAAATCGGCGAGGGCTTCTATGTCACGGAAGTGTTCGGACAGGGTGTCAACATGGTCACCGGCGAATATTCGCGCGGCGCATCGGGCTTCTGGATCGAGAACGGCGAAATCGCCTATCCCGTGTCGGAGGTGACGATCGCCTCCAATCTCAAGGACATGTTCATGCGCATGTTGCCCGCCAGCGATATCGACCGCGACTTCGCGACGGCTTCGCCGACGCTCGTCATCGAGGGCATGACCCTCGCCGGGCAATAACGAAGCCGTGGCGGACACCCCCGAAATCGTTAGCGGTCGCGCCTCTGTCGCGCAGGACCTCGCGCTGATCCGCGACGCGGCGGAGGAAGCAGGCCGGATCGCGCTTACCTATTTCCACGGCCACGAGGAGATGGATGTGCGCATGAAGGGCGGCAACTCCCCGGTCAGCGCCGGCGATCTCGCCGCCGACACCTATCTGCGCAAGGTCCTGATGACGGCCCGGCCGGATTATGGCTGGCTGTCGGAGGAAAGCACCGACGTCTCGCAAACCCGCAGGCAGACCGCGCCGCGCAGTTTCATCGTCGACCCGATCGACGGAACCCGCGCCTTCATCGACGGGCGCGATATCTGGTGCGTCTCGATCGGCGTGGTCGAAGGCACGGCGCCGGTTGCGGGCGTGCTGGAATGCCCGGCGCTTCGCGAATGCTACTGGGCGTCGGCGGGCGGCGGCGCCTTCAAGGACGGACGCCGTCTCTCCGTGGCCGACCCGCGCGAGCGACCTGTCGTCGCCGCGCCGCCCAAGGCGGAGCCGCAGCTGGAACGGGCTTTTCCGGGCGGCTTCAGGCGACGCGGGCACATTCCGTCGCTGGCCTATCGCCTCGCAATGGTCGCCGACGGCGCGCTGGATGCGACCCTCGTCAAGCCGAGATCGCATGACTGGGACATCGCGGCCGCGATCGTGATCCTCAACGAGGCCGGCGCCCGGCTGGCCGCCATGGACGGCGCGGAGGTGACGTTGAACGGCGCGGATATCGTCAAGCCGGCGATGGTGGCCGGATCGCCGCTCATGCTCGAGGCAATGTTCGGTGTTGTGACGGCGCAAGCATTCGGTTAAGCACCCCAAGAACTTGCAGGAATCTCACAACGAGAGGGTATTGCAGCCATGGCTGATCAGGGTGAAGACAAGCAACTGCTGCATCTCGTCTTCGGCGGCGAACTGGAATCGCTGGACAGCATGCGTTTCCGCGATCTGAACGACCTCGACATCGTCGGCGTCTTTCCCAACTATAAGACCGCGGAAGCCGCCTGGAGGTCCAAGGCCCAGCAGACCGTCGACAACGCGCATATGCGCTATTATGTCGTCCATCTGCATCGTCTGCTCGATCCCGAAAAAGACACATAGACGTGATTGACGGAGCGACGAGGGGCTGCGCGCGAGACTGTCGCGCGAACCCGGCATCGGCCGAACCGGCCCGGTAGCAGCCCTATCGATCCGACGCGCGGTAGCAGATGACAGGCATCGAAATAACGACAAGAAGAACAAGACGGCGGTCGTCCGCGACGCTGAGAAAGCGCCTTTGGGTCCGGCTGCGCACGCGGCTGGTGGACTCCGACCGCATGATGTCAGTGCTTGCCGGTCTGATCGTCGCCTATATCCGCCTCGTCTACCGGAGCAACCGGCTGGTCGAGTTCGACGAGCAGCGCGCCGACAGGCTGCTCGCGGAATACGCGCCGGTGATCGTGACATGCTGGCACGGCCAGCATTTCATCGCGCCGATGTTCACGCGCGGCGGCGAACCGTCCGTCGCCATGGTGTCGCGCAGCAAGGATGCCGAATTGAATGCGCGCGTGGTCGAGAAGCTGGGTTTCCAGACGGTGCGCGCATCGGGCGGCCGCGCCTCGGCCCGATCGGCCAGCAAGGGCGCCGTTCGCGGCATCCTTGCCCTGCGCGACAAACTGAGGGCCGGCCATTCCGTCTTCATGATGGCCGATATCCCGCACGGCACCCCGCGCGAGGCGGGTCTCGGCATCGTCTCCATCGCCCGTTTCACTGGCGCGCCCATTGTCCCCATCGCCTACGCGTCCTCGCGCCGCCATGTCTTTCAAAAAGCATGGGACAAGGCGGTGATGAATCTCCCTTTCGGCCGGGCCGCGCTCTATTTTGGCGATCCGATCCACGTTCCCGAAGACGCGGATGACGCGAAGATGGAGGAACTCCGGCTGGAACTGCAGAACGCGCTCAACAGCCTGCTCGACAAGGCCCATACGACCGTGGATGCGCCGGCATGAGCGAGATGTGGGCACGAACCGCGCTGCAGACCTATCGCTGGCTGGGCGCCGCGATCTACCCCTTCATGGGAACCTATGTCGCGGTGCGCATGACGCGCGGCAAGGAGGAGCGCGGCCGCCGGCATGAACGATACGGCTACAGCAAGCTGCAGCGTCCTGACGGCCCGCTGATCTGGGTCCACGCGGCCAGCGTCGGCGAGACGGGCGCGGTGTCGAGCCTGATCCAGAAGATCCGCGCGCTCGGCATCAACGTCATCCTGACGACGGGCACGGTCACCTCGGCGAGCTTCGCGCGCGACCGACTCGGCCCCGATATCCTGCACCAATATGTCCCGCTCGACATGAAGCCGGCCGTCAGCCGCTTCCTCAATCATTGGAACCCGGACCTCGCGATCTTCGCGGAATCCGAGATCTGGCCGATGACGATCCTGGAGCTTGGCGCGCGGCGCATTCCCCAGGTCCTCATCAACGGCCGCATGTCCGACCGCTCCTTCCGGCGCTGGAAGAAACGCATCGCGCTGGCCGAATCGCTGTTCGAAAACCTCTCCCATGTCGCCGTACAGACCGATCTGGACGGCGAACGGTTCTATACGCTGGGCGCGCGGCCCGTTACCGTGACCGGCAATCTGAAGGCCGATGTCGACGTGCCGCCGGTCGATGAGGCCGAGTTGCGGCGGCTTTCGGCGGCGATCGGCGACCGGTCGCGCTGGGCGGCGATTTCGACCCATGACGGCGAGGAACTCGCCGCGGCGCGCGTCCACAAGGCGCTGTCCAAATACCGGCCCGGTCTGCTGACCATCATCGTGCCGCGCCACCCCGACCGGACGGCCGGCTTGAAGAAGATGCTCGAGGACCGCGGCCTGACGGTCGCCTGCCGCAGCACCGGCGATCCTATCACGCCCGCGACCGACATCTTCCTCGGCGACACGATCGGCGAGATGGGTCTCTATCTGCGCCTGACCGACATCGCCTTTGTCGGAAAATCGCTGATCGGCGAGGGCGGCCAGAACCCGCTTGAGCCGGCGATGCTCGGCACGGCGATCCTGAGCGGCCCGAATGTCTCCGCCTTCACCGAGGCCTATGAAAAGCTGACCGAGGCGCGTGGCGCGCGCATCGTCGAGGACGAGGCGACGCTGGCCAAGACCGTGCACCACCTGCTGTCGCAGCCGAAGGTCTGCGAGGCGATGGCGCGCGCCGGCGCTCGCGTCGTCGGCGATATGGGCGGCGCGCTCGATCGCACCTGGCAGGCGCTCGATCCCTATATCCATCCGTTGCGCGTGCAGGCGGCCCTGCGCAGCGACGGCCCGGAATTCCGTCCCTCGTCCGGCGCGGCCGGCGTCGGGCCCGCTCGAAGGAGCGCTCTTGGCTGGAAGTGAGGCGCCGCCTTTCTGGTTCCGCGAGAAGGGCTGGGCGGCCTATAGCCTGGCGCCTTTGGGCTGGATTTACGGCGCCGCCGCGCGCTGGCGGATGGACAATGCCAAGCCGTTCGAGGTCGAGGCGCCGGTCATGTGCATCGGCAACCTCACCGTCGGCGGTTCGGGCAAGACGCCGACGGCCATCGCCATCGCCAGGGCGGTCCGCGAAGAAGGCTATACGCCGGGTTTCCTGACGCGAGGCTATGGCGGCTCGCATCCCGGTCCGCATCTCGTCGATCCGGAACACGATACGGCGAGCGCGGTCGGAGACGAACCCTTGCTGCTGGCGCGCATCGCGCCGACCATCGTGGCGCGCAATCGCGCCGCAGGCGCCAGGAAACTGCTCGAACACGGCGTCGATTTCGTCGTCATGGATGACGGCTTCCAGAGCCGGAAGGTCTATTTCGACTATGCGCTGATCGCGCTCGACGCCCGGCGTGGTCTCGGCAACGGCTCGGTCATTCCCGCCGGTCCGCTGCGCGCGCCGGTGATCGACCAGATGCGCCATGCCGATGCGCTGCTCAGGATCGGCGACGGCGCCGGAGGCGTCGCGGTCGTGCGCGCGGCGGCTCGGGCGGCAAAGCCTGTACTGCGCGCCGACCTCGTACCGCACAGGCTGGACGGGCTCGACAACGCGAAGCTTCTCGCCTTTTCGGGCATCGGCGATCCGTCCAAGTTCTTCGACACGCTGGAGGGCGCCGGCTACACGATCGCATCGCGCCGCTCCTTCGGCGACCACCACGCCTTCACCGATGCGGAAGCCGAGGAACTGATCGGCCGCGCGCGGGCCGAGAACCTGGTTCCGGTGACGACGGAAAAGGATGCGGTCCGGCTGAGCCGGCTGAACGGACCGATCGCGGAATTGAAGCAAATGACCCGGGTGCTGCCGGTCGATCTCGTCTTCGAGAACCAGGTGGCGCTGAAAGACCTGATCGCCGATGTGGCCAAGCGCTATCACAAGCGCCGGATCAGCCGTCCGGCGGTCAGCCCCGATCCATGAATTCCAGTTCGCGCTTCAGCGACGTCTCTGCGTCGACATAGGGCTCCTGGCGCTGGACGCTCCAATATTTCAGCTCGTCGAGCGGGATCGGCTTGCCGGTGACCGCGCAGCGCACGAAGGTGCCCGGCGACAGGACCTGGTAGTCCGCATCGAGATAGCGGATCTTGGCTTCGGCTGAGTTGGGCATGTCGAAGATGTTCATCGCTCCTTAGCGCCATAAAATCGCGCCGAGGTCAACGTCCGGCGCATTCAGCGCCGTCCGAAAAGCCTCTCGATATCCTTCAGTTTCAGTTCGATGAAGGTCGGCCGGCCATGGTTGCAGGTGCCCGATCCGGGCGTCGCCTCCATCTGCCGCAAAAGCGCGTTCATCTCTTCGCCGCGCAGCCGCCGTCCGGACCGGACCGAGCCGTGGCAGGCCATGGTGGAGGCGACCTTCTCGATATTGTCGCGAATGCGCAGCGCGCCGTTTTCCTCCGCCAGATCGTCGGCGAGATCGCGCAGCAGGCCCTGGGCGTCGACCTCGCCGAGTATGGCCGGCGTCGCCCGCACCGCCACCGCGCCCGGGCCGAAGCGCTCGATCTCCAGTCCGAACCGGGCAAGCGTCTCGGCCTCTTCGACCAGCCTGTCGACATCCTCGACCGGCAGGTCGACGATATCGGGCACAAGCAGCATCTGCGAGGGCAGGGCGCGCGCGGCGAGCGCGGTCTTCAGCGCCTCGAAGACGAGCCGCTCATGCGCCGCATGCTGGTCGACGATGACGAGGCTGTCCGCCGTCTGGGCGACGATGTAATTCTCGTGGATCTGCGCGCGGGCCGCGCCGAGGGGGTGATCGTCCAGAGGTGCTGCCGGCGCGGCCGCTTCCGCCAGCGCCGCCGACGGCGCGATGCCGGCGAAATCGCGCTGCTCCCGTTCGGCGAGCCCGGATCCGAAGTCGAGCGGCCGGTTGACCGAAGGCGCGGATGGCGGAGGCCGCCAGGACGGCGCGGGCCGCGCTATCGTGCCCGGCCGGAACGCCGCGGTCATTTCTTCGGCGGCGGAAGTCGAGGCGCGCACGCCCTCGTCGGCGAGCGCCCGGCGGATCGCCGAAATCATCAGCGCCCGCACGAGGCCCGGATCGCGGAACCGCACCTCGGCCTTGGCCGGATGCACATTGACGTCGACGAGGCGCGGATCGACCTCGATGAAGATGGCGCAGACGGCGTGGCGGTCGCGCGCCAGCATGTCGGAATAGGCGCCGCGCAGCGCGCCGGTCAGCTGCCGGTCGCGCACCGGCCGTCCGTTGACATGGATGAACTGGTGGTTCGCCGCGGCGCGGTTGAAAGAGGGCAGGCCGGCGAAGCCCGCGAGCCGCACGCCTTCCTTTTCGGCGGCGAGTTCGACCGAATTGTCGCGGAAGTCGCGTCCGAGGATCTGCGCGATGCGCGCGATCAGCGCCTGCGAATCCGTTCCCGTCGCCGGCAGTTCCAGGGTCGAGCGGTCCGAGCCGGCCAGCGTGAAGGCGACGCCCGGCCAGGACATGGCGATGCGCTTCACCGTCTCCGTGATCGCATTGGCCTCGGCGCGGTCCGATTTCAGGAATTTCAGCCGCGCCGGCACAGCGCGGAAAAGCCCTGTTACCTCGACCATTGTGCCGGGGTTGCCGGCCGCCGGCCTCGGCCCGGATATCTTGCCGCCGTCGACGACGATTTCGCTGGCCTCGCCGCCATCCCTGGGGCGCGAGCGGATGACGAGCCGCGACACTGAGCCGATCGACGGCAGCGCCTCGCCGCGGAAACCGAGCGTCGCGATCGCGTCGAGGTCGCGCTCGATCTTCGAGGTGCAGTGGCGCGAAATCGCCAGCGGCAATTCGCCGGCGCTCATGCCCGACCCGTTGTCTGTGACGCGGATGAGGCTCTTGCCGCCGCTGCCCGTCAGGATCTCGATGCGGTCGGCGCCCGCGTCGAGGGCGTTTTCGACGAGCTCCTTGACGACATTGGCCGGCCGCTCGATCACCTCGCCGGCGGCGATCTGGTCGACGATCGTGTCGTCGAGGCGGTGGATTCGAAGCGGGTTCATCGCCGGGATTATAGGCGTCGGGGTGTGGCGGCGAAACGGCGCGCGGCGACTTTCAACCGATGGATTTTATTGGCCCAGCAGGTCTTTCTCCATCTTGCAGCTTACATGCAAGGATCGATATATTAGCGCGACACAGGAGTATTTCGTCCATGAGCACAGTCCACGCCAAATTGCCGGCGGGCATGCGCCAGATCGGCAACGGGGTTTATGTTTCCGGTCAGGTTCTGCCGGAAAATATCGCCGCATTGGCCAGCGAAGGCTGCAAGACGCTGATCTGCAATCGACCGGACAATGAGGGTCCGGGCCAGCCCTCCGCGGACATGATGAAGGCGGAGGCCGAAAAACACGGCATTTCCTTCCATTACATCCCGGTCGGCCATGGCGGCATCTCGCGCGACAGCATCGACGCGATGCGCAAGGCCCTGACGGAGGCCGAGGGCCTCGTTGTCGCCTATTGCCGCTCCGGCGCGCGGTCGACGCATCTCTACGCCTTTTCCCGCCCGTAACGGACAACGCCCTCCCGTTTCCCGCTTGCCGGGCAAATCGCGCATCCCGCTATGGCGCGATGGGGGCCGCGCCTGATAGAGACCGCAGCATTCCGGTTCAACTCATGCTGCGGGAAAAATGCTCGGGATCGATTGGCGAAAGACGGCGATAGCGCTCGCCGCCGGATTCGGTGGCGCGCTTGCCGGGACCTTTGCCGGATTGCCGGCCGGCAGCCTGCTGGGGTCCACCTTCGCCGTCACCGTCGCGGCCATGATGGGGCTGCGACCGACCGTTCCGCCTTTTCTGCGCGATCTTGGCTTCTGCGTCATCGCCGTCTCGCTCGGCTCCGGCGTGACGCCGGATATCCTCTCGGAACTCGCCCGCTGGCCCTTGAGCCTCGCCATGCTCGCCGTCGCCATGCTCACGGTGATCCTCGTCTGCGCGCAGATCCTGCGGCGGATGTTCGGCGCGGATGCGCCGACGGCCTTGCTCGCGACCTCCCCGGGCGCGCTCTCCTACACGCTGGCGCTCGCGGACGACCGCGGAGCGGATGTGCGCTTCGTCATGGTCCTGCAGAGCCTGCGCCTTTTCCTGATCACCATGCTGTTGCCGCCGCTGATCGGCTATGCCGAGGGCGGAGCGGAGATCGCTCCGCACAGCGATGCGGCGCATGTCGGATATGGCGCCAGCGCAATCCTTCTCGCCGCGACATTCGTCCTTGGCACGCTGATGGCGCGCCTGAGGATGCCGGCTCCGATCATCATCCCGGGTCTCGTGCTCAGCGGCATTGCCCATGGCGCGGGCTTCGTTTCCGGTCGGCTCGCCGATCCGGTGACCTTTGTCGGCTTCACAATCATCGGCACGGTCATCGGCGCCCGTTTCGCGGGCATCACCCGTGCCGAACTCAAGCGCCTCGGCATGGCGGGCGTCGTGTCGACCTCGGTCGCGGTTTCGATTTCGATCGCCTTCGCCTGGATCGTCTCGCTCATCCTGTCCCTGCCATTCGGACAGGTCTGGGTTTCCTTTGCGCCGGGGGGCGTGGAGGGCATGTCGTCAATGGCGCTGGCGCTGGGCTATGACCCTGTCTATGTCGCGGTGCACCATGTGTTCCGCATTCTCCTGCTGATCATGACGCTGCCGGTCCTGATCGGGTTGTTTGGAAAAAGAAACATATAATACAATAGTTTAAGAGATAATCGCTATCTCGCTGTCCACGGGCGTTGCTTTCTTGATTTGATCGGGCAATCCTCTCTGTTTCACCAATAGGGAGAAAGCCATGAAACTGTTACTTCGTACGATCGCCGCAGGAGCGCTTGTGCTGGGAGCACAATCGGCGGTGGCCGAGGAGACCTTCATCACCATCGGCACGGGCGGCCAGACGGGCGTCTACTACGTCGTCGGCCAGTCCATTTGCCGCCTGGTGAACCGTGGCACGGCAGACCACAACATCAAATGCACCGCGCCGTCGACCGGCGGTTCGATCGACAATATCAACGCCATCAAGAACGGCGACCGCCAGATGGGCGTCGCCCAGTCGGACTGGCAGTTTCACGCCTATAACGGCTCGTCCCAGTTCGAGGGCGACAAGTTCGACAAGCTGCGCGCGGTCTTCTCCGTGCATGGCGAGCCCTTCACCGTCGTCGCCCGCGCCGATGCCGGCGTGAAGAATTTCGACGACCTCAAGGGCAAGCGCGTCAATATCGGCAATCCGGGGTCGGGCCAGCGCGCGACCATGGACGTCGTCATGAACGCCAAGGGCTGGACGCTCGACGACTTCGCGCTCGCTTCCGAGCTCAAGGCCGCCGAACAGGCTGGTGCGCTCGGCGACAACAAGATCGACGCGATGATCTACACCGTCGGCCATCCGGCAGGCGCGATCCAGGAAGCCACGACGACCACCGACGCGACGCTCGTCAATGTAGATGGCGACGCGATCGGCAAGCTGGTCGAAGACAACCCGTATTACGCTTGGGCGACCATTCCGGGCGGCATGTACAAGGGCAATGACGAAGACACGACCACCTTCGGCGTGAAGGCGACCTTCGTGTCCTCCTCGGACGTGCCGGAAGACGTCATCTACCAGGTCGTCAAGGCGGTCTTCGACAATTTCGACCGCTTCAAGAAGCTGCACCCGGCCTTCGAGAATCTGACCGAAGAGCAGATGATCAAGGACGGCCTTTCCGCGCCGCTGCATGCCGGCGCCGAGAAGTACTACAAGGAACGCGGCTGGATGTAAGCCGCTGCCGGACCTCGCAGGCTTGCCTGCGGGGTCCCTTTGTTTTCGAGGGGCTCGTGCAACAGGGCCGCATGAAGCGGCGCGATCGGGGATGATATGATGGCTGAAACGTCGAGCGCGAAAGAATATGAGGGGCTCAGCCAGGCGGAAATCGACGAACTCGTCGCGCAGGCCGATACCGGAGGCCGCAATGCCGGCCCCTTCATCGGACGCCTGATTGCCGGCATCGCTCTCGTCTGGTCCCTGTTCCAGCTCTGGTTCGCCTCGCCGCTGCCCTTTGCGCTCGGTTTCGGCGTCTTCAACGACACCGAGGCCCGCTCGATCCATCTCGCCTTTGCCGTCGTCCTCGCGTTTCTCGCCTTCCCGCCGGCCCGATCGACTGTCCAGACGGCCCTCGGGGTCGGGGTTCCGCTCGTTCTCGGCGGGCTCCTCGCGATTTCCGCGGGAGACATCTTTCCTGCCTGGGTCGTCCTGCTGATCACCGTCGTCGTGGCCGCGGCCTGTGCGCTGCCGACCCGCAACGACCGCGTCGCCATCCAGGAATGGGCGATGGCGATCGTCGGCGGCTTCTGCGCCGCCTATATCTTCCTGTTCTATCGCGATCTCGCCGACCGGGTCGGCCAGCCGATCTTCATCGACTATGTCGTCTCCATCGCCGGTCTTCTGCTGCTTCTCGAAGCCGCGCGGCGCTCGCTCGGTCCGGCTCTGGTTATCGTCGCCTCGGTGTTCCTGCTCTACACGGTGCTCGGGCCGTATATGCCCGAGATCATCGCCCACAAGGGCAACAATCTTCGCGAGATCATCAACCACCACTGGATCACGACCGAGGGCGTGTTCGGCATCGCGCTCGGCGTGTCGACCTCCTTCGTCTTCCTGTTCGTGCTGTTCGGCGCGCTGTTGGACAAGGCCGGCGCCGGCAACTACTTCATCCAGGTCGCCTTTTCGCTGATGGGCCACATGAAGGGCGGACCGGCCAAGGCGGCTGTCGTCTCGTCGGCGATGACTGGCCTGATCTCCGGTTCCTCCATCGCCAATGTGGTGACAACCGGCACCTTCACCATCCCGCTGATGAAAAAGGTCGGCTTTTCCTCCGAGAAGGCCGGCGCGGTCGAGGTCGCATCCTCCGTCAACGGCCAGATCATGCCGCCGGTGATGGGCGCCGCCGCCTTCCTGATGGTGGAATATGTCGGCATTCCGTATTTCGACGTGGTCAAGCACGCTTTCTTGCCGGCGCTGATCTCCTATATCGCGCTTGTCTATATCGTTCATCTGGAAGCCGCCAAGGCCGGCATGGAAGGCCTGCCGCGCGCCTATGAGCCGGGCCCGATCATGCGCCGCCTTGTCGGCTTCGTCTTCGGCGTCCTGGTCCTGTGCGTGCTGTCGCTGGCCGTCTATTACGGCATGGGCTGGATCCGCCCGACCTTCGGCGCCGCCGCGCCCTATGTCATCTTCGCCGTGCTGACGGCGGCCTATGTGGCGCTGGTCGTCTTCGGGTCGCGCTATCCGGAGCCGAAGATGGACGATCCGAACGCGCCGGTCACCTCGCTGCCGCTGCCGGGGCCGACCATCAAATCGGGCCTGCATTTCATCCTGCCTGTCGTCGTCCTCGTCTGGGCGCTGATGGTGGAACGGCTGTCGCCGGGCCTGTCGGCCTTCTGGGCCTCGGCCTTCATGATCTTCATCCTTCTGACCCAGCGCCCGCTCTTCGCGATCTTCCGGGGCGAAAGCGATATGGGCGCAGCCGTCAAGCGCGGCTGGGACGAACTGATCGACGGGCTGATCTCGGGCGCGCGCAACATGATCGGCATCGGCATCGCCACGGCGACGGCCGGCATCATCGTCGGCGCGGTGTCTCAGACCGGCGTCGGCTCGGCGCTCGCCGATGTCGTCGAGGTGCTGTCCGGCGGCAACCTGCTGGCGATCCTGTTCCTGACGGCGATCCTGTCGCTGATCCTCGGCATGGGCCTGCCGACCACGGCGAACTATATCGTCGTCTCGGCGCTGCTCGCCCCGGTGATCGTCACGCTCGGGCAGGAAAACGGCCTGCTGGTGCCGCTGATCGCGGTCCATCTCTTCGTTTTCTATTTCGGCATCATGGCCGACGTGACCCCGCCGGTCGGCCTTGCCTCCTTCGCCGCGGCGGCCGTGTCTGGCGGCGATCCGATCCGTACCGGCGTCGTCGCTTTCTTCTATTCGCTGAGAACGGCGGCGCTGCCCTTCCTCTTTATCTTCAATACCGATCTTCTGCTCATCGACGTCGACTGGATCCACGGTCTCTTTGTCTTCATTACCGCGACGGTGGCGATGCTGCTGTTCGCGGCGGGCACGCAGGGCTGGTTCCTGGCGCGCAACCGGATCTGGGAAACGGTGGCCTTGCTGCTGCTCGCCTTCACCTTCTTCCGGCCCGGTTTCTGGATGGACATGATCTATCCGCCCTATGAGGACGTCGCGCCGACGGAGATCGCGGCGGCGGCCGGAGACATCCCCGCCGGCGAAAGCCTGCGCATGCGGATATCCGGCATGGACGCCGTCGGCGACGTGCGCGAATGGGTCGTGCTGCTGCCATTGCCCGAGGGCGCCAGCGGCGATGAGCGGCTCGAAGCCGCCGGGCTGACGATCATCGACCGAGACGGCAAGATGATCATCGACGATGTCGCTTTCGATTCGCCGGCCCAGAAGGTCGGGCTCGACTGGGACCAGGAAATCATCCGCGTCCTGAAACCGGCCAGTCCGCCGACAAAATATTTGATGTATATTCCGGCGCTCCTGCTGCTTGCCCTGGTCATCTGGGCGCAGCGGCGGCGGGCGGAGAATTCGCCGGGCCGGCCGCAGGAAGCGGCGGCGTAGGAGGGGAGTAAACGACGATGTACAAGGCAATCATGCTGCCGATCGATCTTGCCCATGACAGTTCATGGAAGAAGGCGATCCCCGTGGCGCGTCAAATGGCCGAGACCTTCGGCGCGAAACTGCATGCGATCACCGTCGTGCAGGACATCCGCAACGCGGTCGTCTCGCAATATTTCCCGAAGGACTATGAGGAGACGCTGGCGCGCGACGCCGCCGAAAAGCTCTCCGCGCTGATCGCCGCCGAACTGCCGGGCGTCGAGGTGACCGAACATATCGCCATCGGGCAGGTCTATCGCGAAATCGTGCAGGCCGCCGAGAAAAACGGCTGCGACCTGATCGTCATGGCGTCGCATCGTCCCGAACTGTCCGACCTCTTGATCGGACCGAACGCCGATCATGTCGCCCGGCACACGCCGGCCTCCGTCATGATCGTTCGCGAGTAGTTTCGCCGCCCGCATTTGCGCCGCAATTGCGGCGCAAGCGCCGTCGCGAATTCGATCGGGCGGAATGGACCGCGGAACTGGTCGAGAGGGATGATTTCATGACTTCGCATATTTTTGGTCGCTCGACCGCGGGATCGCTGCCCGTGGCCGCGAAGGGCGACGGCTGTTACATCGTCGACACCAACGGCAGGCGCTATTTCGACGGGTCCGGCGGCGCGGCGGTTTCCTGCCTCGGCCACTCCGACGCGGACGTGACGGCCGCGATCAAGGAACAGGTCGACAGGATCGCCTTTGCCCATACGGGCTTCTTCACCTCAGAGCCGGCGGAAGACCTTGCGAACCTGCTCGTCGAGCATGCGCCCGAAGGCATCGACCGCGTCTATCTCGTGTCCGGCGGCTCCGAGGCGGTCGAGGCGGCGATCAAGCTCGCGCGGCAATATTTCCTCGAGATCGGCCAGGACCGCTACCGCGTCATCGCGCGCCGCCAGTCCTATCACGGCAACACGCTGGGCGCGCTCGCCGCCGGCGGCAATGAATGGCGCCGCCGCCAGTTCGCGCCGATGCTGGTCGAGACCTCGCATATCTCGCCCTGCTACGAATATCGCGGCCGCGAAGAGGGCGAGAGCGCCTTCGATTACGGCCAGCGCGTCGCCAACGAACTGGAAGCCGAGATCGAGCGGTTGGGCCCCGAAACGGTGCTGGCCTTCATCGCCGAACCGGTCGTCGGCGCGACCGCCGGCGCGGTTCCGCCGGTCGAGGGCTATTACAGGCGTATCCGCGAGATCTGCGACAAATACGGCATCCTGCTGATCCTCGACGAGGTGATGTGCGGCATGGGCCGCACCGGCACGCTTTTCGCCTGCGAGCAGGAGGGCATCTCCCCCGACATCGTCACCGTCGCCAAGGGTCTCGGCGCTGGCTATCAGCCGATCGGCGCGATGCTCTGCACCGCTAAGATCTACGATGCGATCGCCGCGGGATCGGGCTTCTTCCAGCACGGACACACCTATATGGGCCATCCGGTCGCCACCGCCGCCTCGCGCGCCGTGATCAATGCGATCCTCGGACGGGGCTTGCTTGCGAAAGTCCGCGACCAGGGCGCGCGGCTGAAGGCCGAACTGCACAACGCCTTCGGCCAGCATCCCAATATCGGCGACATTCGCGGCCGCGGCCTCTTCCTCGGCATGGAATTCGTCGCCGACCGCGAGACGAAGGACCCCTTCGATCCGAAGCGCGGCGTCGCGAAGAACTTCAAGAAGCACGCCTTCGAGGCCGGCCTGATCTGCTATCCGATGAGCGGCACGATCGACGGGGCGAGGGGCGATCACGTTCTCCTCGCGCCACCCTTCATCATCGAGGATGCGCAGATCGACGAGGTCGTCGGCAAGCTCGACATCGCGGTCAAGGCGGTCTTCGCGTGACGTTTGCGGCGCTGCCCGACATCATGGTCGCGCCCAACGGGGCGCGGCGCACCAGAGCCGATCACCCGGCCCTTCCGGTGACGATCCCGCAAACGGTCGAAACCGCGAAAGCCTGCTTTGAGGCCGGCGCGGGCGGCATTCACGCCCATGTCCGCGACGCGGATCAGGCGCATGTTCTCGACGCCGGGCTCTACCGGGAACTCGTTGCGGAACTCGCCCGCGAACTGCCCGACATGGCCGTGCAGATCACCACCGAGGCGGTCGGCCGCTACACGCCGGACGAACAGCGCGCCGTTGTCCGCGCCGTCATGCCGAAAATGGTCTCCGTGGCGCTCCGCGAGATGATCTCCGACGCCGACACGACCGAAGCCGCGCGCTTCTATTATTGGGCACATGAGGCGCGGATTGCGGTCCAGCACATCCTCTATGCGCCGAACGAGCTGTCGAGCCTTGAGGAACTGGTCGCCGCAGGCGTCATTCCGGGCGGCGAACTCCAATGCCTTTTCGTGCTCGGCCGTTACGCGAAGGACCAGGAAAGCGATCCGCTCGACCTGTTGCCCTTTCTCGATACGCTGCGCATGTCGGAGCTGACGGCCGACTGGGCGGTTTGCGCCTTCGGACGCGGCGAGACGGCGGCGCTTCAGGCGGCTTTCGCCGCCGGCGGCAAGGCCCGTGTCGGCTTCGAGAACAGCCTGTGGAACGCCGACGGCTCGCTTGCCGCGGACAATGCCGAACGCGTCCGGGCCATCGCCGCGCTGCGGTCCCGTTGACCCGACTGTATTGCTGGTGCAGACCAGCGACCGGTCCACGCCAGCAGGAGAGCATCGCATGATCCGGTTTCACGGCTATTTCAGGTCGTCGTCATCCTATCGCTGCCGCATCGGTTTCAATCTGAAAGAGATCGACTACGAATTCGTGCCCGTCCACCTTCTCAATGAAGGCGGACAGCAGAAGAAGCCGGGCTACCAGGCGCTCAACCCGCAGATGCTGGTTCCGACGCTGGAAGCGGGCGATCTGACGGTCGGCCAGTCGCTGGCGATCCTCGAATGGCTCGACGAGACCCATCCCGAACCGCCGCTCCTGCCGGCCAATGCCGACGACCGCGCCCGGGTCCGCGCCTTCGCGCTGGCGATCGCCTGCGAAACCCATCCGTTCCAGAACCTGCGCGTGCTGCAATATCTGCGCGACGATCTGGCGCTGGACCAGGACGGCGTCGATCGCTGGCTGCGGCGCTGGCTCGGAGACGGGCTCGCCGCCTGCGAGCAATTGCTGGTCGCCCGCGGGAATCAGTCGACATTCTGCTTCGGCGAAACGCCGGGTCTTGCCGACATCTGCCTCGTGCCCCAGGTCTTTTCGGCCCGGCGCTTCAATATCGACCTGTCGGAAATGCCGCAGATCGTCGCCATCGACGAAGCCTGCAACGCGCTTCCGGCCTTTGCAGACGCGCATCCTTCGAAGCAGCCGGACGCGGGCTGAGAACCGGCCGCGGCAGGGCGAGTTCTTTAGAATAGTTAAAAACTAGAGTGTTTGACACAAGTTTTAGGCTGCGGCATAAACCTGAGGCCCAAGGTCAGGTTTGTAAATCGGGATAGAGTCGCGAGCCGCGCTGTGTACGAACGTTTCAATTGCCGGAATGGAAACGCCTCCGCCTATTTCGCGCGGCCTGCCGAACGGCTGGTGCTGGAAGGCTATCGCCACTGGACATGCGGTTTCGCGACGGGCGACGGCATGTCCTGGCAGTCCGCCAAGGATCTCTATGAAGACATTCTCGGCGGACGCGGCTCCGCGGCGGCGGTGCAGGCGCTCTCCGACTTCGTGTCCACGCTCGGCCGCTGCGCATCCTGCCCGCTGAAGACCTTCGCGTCCGGCTCGTCCCATATCTGCCGTGACGAGGTTCTGGTGATGGGCCTGATCGCCGGTATCCAGAACAATGACGAGGAAGCCGCTTCGCTTTGCCTCACCGAACTGTCCTGCGCGACGCGCTGCGACGAGGTGGCGCTGGCGGCGGGCTCCTTCGCGCTGGTGCTGCGCGGCCTCGACAAGCACCTGCTTCCGATCCCCGCCTCGGTGCTGCGCGACATCCTCGCGCGCTCGCATCCTGCATGGCGGGACACGCAACCCAATCCAACGATACATTAGAACATACGGAGACGACCCATGATCGCAACGCGAACCGCTAAACTGCTGACGGGTGTCGCACTCGCGACCGCCCTCGCATCGCCGGCCGCGGCCGGCGATGTGACGCCCGAAGCGGTGGTGAAGACCTACGCCGACATCGCGCTCGCGAAATACGAGGATGCGCTGACGACAGCCAGGGCGCTCGACGAGGCGGTCGACGCCTTCCTCGCAAGCCCCTCCGCCGAAGGCCTTCAGGCCGCCAAGGATGCCTGGCTGGCCGCGCGCGTGCCCTATCAGCAGACGGAAGCCTATCGCTTCGGCAACGCCATCGTCGATGACTGGGAAGGCCGCGTGAACGCATGGCCGCTCGACGAGGGCCTGATCGACTATGTCGACGCGTCCTATGGCAGCGAAAGCGACGAGAACGGCCTCTACACGGCGAATGTCATCGCCAATCCGCAGATCGAGATCAACGGCGAGACCGTCGACGCCTCCGAGATCACCCCGGAATTCCTGTCGGGAACCTTGCAGGAAGCCGGCGACATCGAAGCCAATGTGGCGACCGGCTATCACGCCATCGAGTTTCTTCTGTGGGGCCAGGATCTGAACGGCACGGATGCCGGCAGCGGCGAGCGGCCGTGGACGGACTTTTCGACCTCGGAATGCACCCATGGGCATTGCGACCGGCGCGCCCAGTATCTCGCCTCCGCGACGAACCTCCTCGTGACCGATCTCGAGGAGATGGTGGCCAACTGGGAGGAGGGCGGCGAGGCCCGCAAGGACGTTACGGCTGACGCGACGGCCGGCCTGTCGACGATCCTGACCGGGATGGGCTCGCTCTCCTACGGCGAACTGGCCGGCGAGCGCATGAAACTCGGCCTCCTGCTGCACGATCCGGAAGAAGAGCACGACTGCTTCTCCGACAATACGGACAAGTCGCACCTCTACGACGCGATGGGCATCCAGAACGTCTATCTCGGCAGCTACAAGCGCGTCGACGGAACAACCGTTTCCGGTCCGTCGATCTCCGACCTCGTCGCTGCGAAAGACGCCGATACCGATGCGGAACTGAAGGCCAAGCTTCAGGCGACCATGGACGCGATGCACGCCATGGCGACGCGCGCCGATACGGTGGAGGCCTATGACCAGATGATCGGCTCGGGCAATGAAGAGGGCAACGCCGTCGTGCAGGCCGCCATCGACGGCCTGATCGACCAGACCCGCTCGATCGAACGCGCGGTCGCCTTGCTCGAACTCGACGAGATCGCTATCGAAGGCTCCGACAGCCTCGACAGCCCCGATGCGGTTTTCCAGTAAGACAGGCGCTTTGAAGAAGGTCTGACCGGCATGATTGTTTGCAGCTGCAACGTCATCATGAAGAAGGAAATCGAGGACGTGATCGTCAGCCTCCTCGACAAGGACGCCTGGCAGTTGATCACGCCGGGCGTTGTCTACCACGCCATGAAGAAGCGTGGACGCTGCTGCGGCTGTTTCCCGAACGTGATCTCGATCATCGTGGATGTAACCGAACGGTACCATCGCGACATCGAGACGCCGGACGACAAGATCATTCCCTTCATCCAGAAGATCCATGCCGAGCATCAGCGGTGCGAAACCGTGCGCATGCTGGCCCGCCAGGCAAAAATGCGTCGAACCGCCGCTTGATGCATCGCGGCTGCGGGGGTAGGCCTGTCCGGCGACTTTCCAGCAGCGAACAGGAGTGGGATCGATGAAGGGCAAGGATAAGGTAATCGAGCGCCTCAACGAGGCGCTTTTTCTCGAATTGGGCGCCGTCAACCAGTATTGGCTGCATTACCGCCTGCTCGACGACTGGGGCTACGGCAAGCTGGCCAAGAAGGAGCGCGAGGAATCGATCGAGGAGATGAATCACGCCGACAAGCTGGTTCAGCGCATCATCTTCCTCGAAGGTCACCCGAACCTGCAGAATGTCGCGCCGCTGCGCATCGGCCAGAATGTCAAGGAAGTCCTCGAGGCCGACCTCGCCGGCGAAATCGACGCCCGCACCTCCTACAAGCTGTCGCGCGAAATCTGTCGCGAGGAGGAGGATTACGTGACGATGAATCTCTTCGAGGAACTGCTGGCGGACGAGGAAGGCCATATCGACTTCCTCGAAACCCAGCTCGATCTTCTCGGCAAGATCGGCGAGGAGAGATATGGACTGTTGAATGCAACGAGTGCCGACGAAGCGGAGTAGGTTCTTCGTCCTCTTGCTGTCGGCAGGCATGGCGGGCGCCGCGCTCGCCGACGGCCTGCCGGCGCAACGGTCCGATCTCGATGCCGGGGGTCTCGCCCGTGTCCGGACCGTGACCGCGCCGACGGCGGATTTTTCGAAGGCCGAGGCCTTCGAGGCGATGCCTGGCGGCGCCGCGACCACGAAGAAGACGATCAATCGCGATATTTTCTCCCAACACTCCGCCAATTTGACCTTCGAGCAGGAACGCGACTTCAAGCTCGGCAACGCGCTGTTCCGGAAGTTGTGGGTGTCCTCGCCGTCGTCGACCCAGGCCTCCGACGGGCTAGGGCCGCTCTTCAATGCGCGCAGCTGCCAGGCCTGCCATCTGAAGGACGGTCGAGGCCATCCGCCGCGGGCCGGCGAGGGCGCATCCTCGATGTTCCTGCGGCTGGCGCGTGCGCCGGCGACGGCGGAGGAACGCGCGGCGGTGGAAGACTACCTCGCGCTCAACATGCCGGATCCGGTCTATGGCGAGCAGCTTCAGGAATTCGCCGTGCCGGGGCTGAAGGCCGAGGGGCATCTTGCCATCGATTATGAGGAGATCCCGGTGCCGCTGGCGGGCGGCGAGGTCGTCTCGCTCAGGAAGCCGTCCTATTCCGTCGATGACCTCGGCTACGGTCCGCTCGATGCCGCGACAACCCTGTCGCCCCGGGTGGCCCAGCCGATGATCGGGCTCGGCCTCGTCGAGGCGATCGAGCCCGCCGACATCCTCGCCCATGCCGATCCCGAAGACGCCGACGGCGACGGGATTTCCGGGCGGCCGCAGCTGCGGCGCATGGAAAGCGGCGCGGCGCCCGTCCTCGGCCGTTTCGGCTGGAAGGCCCAGAACCCGACGGTCCGCATCCAGAGCGCCCACGCCTTTGCCGGCGACATAGGCATCTCCACGCCGGACATGCCCAAGAGCCATGGCGATTGCACCGCCGCCCAGGCCGACTGCCTCGCGATGCCCGTCGGTGTGCAAAAACGGCTCGGCGACACCGAGGCGCCCGATCCGGTGCTCGACCTTGTCACCTTCTATTCGCAGAACCTCGCCGTTCCCGCGCGCCGCGACGTGGCCGATCCTGAGGTTCTGCGCGGCAAGGGCCTGTTCTACGGCCTCGGCTGCGCCGCCTGCCACACGCCGAAATTCGTCACCAGCCGCAACGCCGAAATATCCCAGCACGCCTTCCAGCTGGTCTGGCCCTATTCCGATTTCCTCCTGCATGACATGGGCGAGGGCCTCGCCGACGGGCAGCCGGTGGGCGTCGCGACCGGTGCCGAATGGCGCACCGCGCCGCTCTGGGGCATCGGTTTGACGGAAACGGTCAACGGCCATACGTTCTTTTTGCACGACGGGCGCGCGCGCAATCTGACCGAGGCGATCCTTTGGCATGGCGGCGAAGCGCAACGCGCACGCGACGCCTTTGCCGCCCTGGAAAAGGCCGAGCGCGAGGCCCTCATTCACTTTCTGGAGTCGCTTTGATGCGCATTGTCGCCGCTCTTTTTCTTCTTGTCCTGACGCTTTATCCCGCCCGCGCCATCGAACTGGCGGTCGGCGACGAGGAGGCGGTCAAGCCGGTGCGCACGCTCGTCGCGGCATTCATCCAGCCGGGCTTCGAGCGGTTCGCGGAACAGGCGGAACTGGCCGAAATCGCGATTTCCTCGCTCTGCGAAGACCCGGGCGAGCGCCCGCTGGAGGCCGCCCGCAACGCGTTCAACGACAGCGCGCTGGCTCTCGCGCGGGTGGAATTCCTGCGCACCGGCCCGCTTGCACAGGAAAACCGGCTGGAGCGGCTGTTGTTCTGGCCGGATCGCCGCGGCATCGCGCTACGCCAGGTTCAGGCCGTGATCGCCGAGCGCGACGAAAGCGTCACCGATCCCGCCAACCTGCCGCAAAAAAGCGTTGCGTTGCAGGGATATACCGCGCTGGAATATCTGCTGTTCGGCACAGGGTCCGATGCGCTCGCCGAACCGGGCGACGCCTTCCGCTGCGGCTTCGCCCATGCCGTCGCCGCCAATATCCATACGATCGCCGCCGAACTGAGCGAGGAATGGAACGCCGAGAACGGCTTCGCGGCGGCCTGGACCAGTCCCGGCCCGGAAAACGATTCGTTCCGGAACATCGAGGAAGCGATCAGCGAAATGCTGTCTATCCCCTCGGAAGCCTTCGAGATCATCCGCGACCAGCGCCTCAGGCCGATCGTTCCCGATGAAGACGGCAAGGCCAATCCGAAAAGCGCGCTGTTCTGGCGTTCGGACATGACGATGCCCTTCATCCGGGCGAGTTTCGATGCGCTGCGGGCCTATTACGAGGTCTCGGAAATGGTCTCTATCCTGCCGGAAGACCAGCGCTGGCTCGGCAAGTCGATCGAGTTCGAATTCAACAATTCGAGAGACATCCTGACGCGGCTGCAGATGCCGGTCGCCGACATCCTCGATGATGAGGACCGCAGCGGCGAGCTGGGCTATCTCGTCATCCTGACGCAGAGCCTGCAGCAACTTTTCGGCACGCAGGTGACCGCGGCGCTCGGCCTTTCCGTCGGCTTCTCCTCCCTCGATGGCGATTGAACGATGCGTTTCTTCTCCCCCACAGCCCCGACCGATCGCCGCGCCTTCCTGACAGCGGCCGGCTGCGCGTTCCTCGCCGGTCTCGCGCCGCGCGCGGAGGCGGCGCTTTCGAATACGGATGCGGTTTTCGCCTCGGCCTATCTCGACGGAAACGGCAGCTTCGGTGTCGCCCTGCTGGCGGAAGACGCCACGGTCCTGCATCGCTACGACCTGCCCGAGCGCGGCCATGACGCGGTGTTCGGCCCGGACGGTCAAAGGCTGGTCGTCTTCGCCCGGCGTCCCGGCACATTCGCCGCCGTGATCGACTTGCGCAGCGAAAGCGAGCCGCTCATCATCCACGCGCCGGAAGGCCGCCATTATTACGGCCATGGCTGTTTCTCGCCGGACGGTAAGCTGCTCTTTTCGACAGAAAACGACTACGACAACGCCCGCGGCGTCATCGGCATCTACGACGCCACGGACGGGTTTCGGCGCATCGGCGAGTTCTTCTCCGGCGGCATTGGCCCGCATGACATGACGGTGCTGCCGGACGGGCGCACCATGCTGATCGCCAATGGCGGACTGGAAACCCACCCGGATTACGGCCGCGCCGTCCTCAACGTTGCGACCATGAAGCCGAACCTCGCCTTCATCGATCTCGCCGATTACAGCGTGCTGTCCGTCCACGAACTGGCGCCGGACCTGCACAAGCTGTCGATCCGCCACCTCGCCATGGCCGAGGACGGCACCACATGGTTCGGGGCGCAGAACCAGGGCGATATCCACCAGCCCCTGCCGCTTGCCGGCTCCATCTCGCCCGACGGCGATATCCGGCTGCTCGATCTGCCCGAGGACGATCTCCGGTCGATGCGCGGCTATATCGGCTCCGTGGCCTGTAACGGCTCGTCCGGCTCGGTCCTCTTCACCTCGCCGCAGGGCAATGTCGCCCTGGAGGTGACATGCGACACCGGCGCGATCCGCAATCGCGTGGAGTTGCCGGATATCTGCGGCGCGGCCGACCGGGGGAAGGGCTTCCTGCTGTCGAGCGGCATGGGCGTGCTCGACGGGCACAAGACCGACCTGTCGTGGGACAATCACATAGCCCGGCGCGCCTGAAAACTAAGCCGAGTAGGGATCCTTCGGGCCGCGGTCGTCCGACAGGCTGTCGAAGGTCTTCGCCGTCAGCTTCTCGATGGCGTCGGCCAGATGGATGCGGTCGATATGGTGGTCGCCGCGCGCCACGCGGATCCTGTGCGCCTCCAGCATGACCTGCCCGTGCGACACGCCCCAGGGCGGCTCGAACCGGTAGGAGGCGAGTTCGATCAGGAAACCGAGCGGATCGTTGAAATAGATCGAATCCATGAAGCCGCGATCCTTGACGCCGCTGTGCTTGATGCCGCGTTCGTCCAGCCGCTCCACCGCTTGCCAGAACGTCGCCTGCGAGATCGACAGCGCCAGGTGATGGACGCAGCCGATATCGGTCGGTGTGCGCGTCGGTTCGGGCTTGCGGCTTTCGTCCGTGAAGATCGTGATCAGCCGCCCGTCGCCGGGGTCGAAATAGAGATGGCTCTCGCTGTCCCGGTCGAGATTGGGCTGCTCGAACACGAAGGGCATGCCGAGAACGCCTTCCCAGAAATCGATGGATGTCTGCCGGTCGGCGCCGACCAGCGTGATGTGATGGACACCCTGGGTTTGCAGTTTTCTCATGCTGTCCTCCCTTCCGGCCCCGCATTGTCGGCGCGTTGCATCCAACATTAGCCGGTTTGCGGCCCGCACACCATTGGACGCGGCCGCTGCCGGTCGGGGCCGCAGGCGAGGCATTCGCGCGTCAGATCGAAAAAATGGCCGGATCATCGCGAAAGCGGAAAACATATTACGGTATGTTTACAATGTGTCGGGCAGATACTCGCACCCACCGAGGAGCCAAGGGATGGAAAACGCACTCGCCGAGGATTTCTTCTTCGAGGACGACGCACTCGACGCGGCGAATGCAACCCAGCAGGCGCTCGTGGATACGCGGGAACGCGTCGGCATGATGCTGGACATCATGCCGATGGGACTTCTGATTCACACCAGACAGGCCATTCTCTTCGCCAATCAGGAAGCATGCCGCATGTTGGGCGCCCTGCGGGACGAACTGATAGGCCGGCATGTCCTGGATTTCGTCGCGCAGAGCGAAATTCCCCGCGTGATGGAGCAGATCGATGAATCTTTCGGCAACGGAATCGAGCCGGTGAACCGGGAATCGATTTTGCACAGTCCGGGCGGCCGGGCGATCAGCATCAAGATGATCACGATTCTCCTGCCATGGGCCGGAACGCCCGTCATCCAGATCCTCCTGCAGGATGTGAGCGACCTGAAGCAGAAGGAGCGCCAACTGGAACGCCTGTCGATCATCGATGAACTGACCGGCATCCACAATCGCCGCCATGTCTTCGGTGAAGCCGCGTGTTACATGGCGCAGGCGCGGCAGGGCGGTCGTCATCTCTCCGTAGCCCTGCTCGATGTCGATCACTTCAAGAAGATCAACGACACCCACGGGCACGGTGTCGGCGATCAGGCCCTGATCTCCCTCGCCGGTACGGCAAGCGAGATTGTGCGCGCGGAAGGCGGCGAGGGCGCTGTCTTCGCCCGCATCGGCGGCGAGGAATTCATGCTGCTGCTGCCCGGATTCGATCTGGAAAAGTCCGCCGCCATTGCCGAGAAGCTGCGCAGTGCCGCGAAAACGATCGACGTGCGGGCGGAAGCGGGCACGTTCCGGTTTACCGTCTCCCTCGGCGTCGCTGCTCTGTCTGCCGCCGATACCGCTTTCGACAAGCTCGTGGCGCGTGCCGATGCGGCTTTGTATGCCGCCAAGAACAATGGCCGCGATCAGGTCCGACTGGCCCGGTAGAGCGCCATTGCGCTTTGACTTTTGCGAATGCTTCGCATAATCATTTAAATATGAAACGTTTCGAGAGCTCGATATGATTGCGGGCATCCTGCGGTCAGCGGCGATGGCGGGGTGCGTTCTGCTCGCAATGCACGGTTCCGCTGGTGCCGCCGACAAGTTCAAGGCGGTCACCACCTTCACCGTCATCGCGGACATGGCGCGCAACGTCGCCGGAGACGCTGCGGTGGTGGAATCGATCACCAGGCCGGGCGCGGAAATCCACGGCTACGAGCCGACGCCGCGCGATATCCTGCGCGCCCAGGACGCCGATCTCGTGCTGTGGAACGGGCTCAATCTGGAACGCTGGTTCGAGCAGTTTTTCCGTAACCTGCGCGACGTGCCCGCGGCGACGCTCTCCGACGGCATCGAGCCGATCTCGATCGCCGAGGGGTCATACGAGGGCAAGCCCAATCCGCATGCCTGGATGGCCCTGCAAAGCGCGCTGGTTTATGTCGACAACATCCGCGACGCGTTTTCCGAACATGATCCGGACAATGCCGGGATCTATGCGGCCAATGCCGAGCGCTACAAGGATGAAATCCGCGCCGCGATCGAACCGCTGAAGGCGATGATCGAGACGGTTCCGGAGAAAAAGCGCTGGCTGGTCAGCTGCGAGGGCGCGTTCAGCTATCTGGCGCGTGATTTCGGCCTCAAGGAACTCTATCTCTGGCCGATAAACGCCGACCAGACCGGCACGCCCCAGCAGGTGCGCAAGGTCATCGACGCGGTGCGGGAGCACGACATTCCGGTCGTCTTCTGCGAAAGCACCGTCAACAACGATCCGGCCAAACAGGTCGCCCGCGAAACCGGCGCCGACTATGGCGGCATGCTCTATGTCGACTCGCTGACCGGGGCCGACGGCCCCGTGCCGACCTATATCGACCTGTTGCGCGTCACGTCGGAAACGGTCGCGCGCAAACTCGCCTCCGCCGTCAACTGATGCTGCGTCCGGACCAGACCGCCCAGGCCGTGCCGGAGGACATCGCCTCCGGAATATCCGTCCGCGACATCACAGTGACCTACCGCAACGGTCATACCGCGCTGCGCGAAGCGTCCTTCGACATCCCGACCGGCACCATCGCCGCGCTTGTCGGCGTCAACGGATCTGGCAAGTCCACCCTGTTCAAGGCGATCATGGGCTTCCTGCCGACCGGGGCGGGCGAGATCAGGGTGCTCGGCCAGACCGTCCGGGACGCGCTGAGACAGAATCTCGTCGCCTATGTCCCGCAGTCCGAGGAGGTCGACTGGAGCTTTCCCGTCCTCGTCGAGGACGTGGTGATGATGGGCCGTTACGGCCGCATGAATTTCCTGCGCATCCCGACCGGCAAGGACCGCGAGGCCGTCGCCGAGGCGCTGGAGCGCGTCGGCATGGCGGATTTCCGCCATCGCCAGATCGGCGAACTGTCCGGCGGCCAGAAGAAGCGTGTCTTCCTCGCCCGTGCGCTCGCCCAGGAGGGGAGGGTGATCCTCCTCGACGAACCCTTCACCGGCGTCGACGTGAAGACCGAGGAGGCGATCATTGCGCTTCTGCGCGATCTGCGCGACGAGGGCCGGGTCATGCTGGTCTCGACGCACAATCTCGGTTCGGTGCCGGAATTCTGCGACCGCACGATCCTGATCAAGGGCACGGTGCTGGCCTACGGCCCGACCCAGACCACCTTCACCGCCGAAAATCTCGAACGCGCCTTTGGCGGCGTCCTGCGCCATTTCGTCCTTGGCGGCCAGGCGCTGCATGACGATGACGACCGGCGCGAGGTCAAGATCCTGACCGACGACGAGCGCCCGCTCGTCATGTATGACGAGAAGACGCAGCGCGCCCGGCCGGCGCAGCGCGCGTCCGGGGACGAGGACTGACCGTGGCGGCGCTGCTCGAGCCCTTCGCCTATGGCTATATGACCAACGCCATGTGGGTCAGCGCGCTGGTCGGCGCCGTCTGCGCCTTTCTCTCCGCCTTCCTGATGCTGAAGGGATGGTCGCTGATCGGCGACGCGCTCAGCCATTCCATCGTGCCGGGCGTCGCCGGCGCCTACATGCTGGGCCTGCCCTTCGCGCTCGGCGCTTTCATCGCGGGCGGCCTCGCGGCGGGCTCCATGCTCTTCCTCACGGAGCGCTCCGGCCTCAAGGTCGATACGATCATCGGCCTGATCTTCACCTCCTTCTTCGGCCTTGGCCTGTTCATGGTCTCCGTCTCGCCGACCTCGGTCGACATCAAGACCATCACGCTTGGCAACATCCTAGCGATCACCCCGGAGGACACGCTGCAACTGGTGATCATCGGCGTCGTCTCGCTTGCCGTGCTGCTACTCAAATGGAAGGACCTGATGGTCACCTTCTTCGACGAGAAGCATGCGCGCTCGATCGGCCTGCGCACCGGCATGCTCAAGGTCGTTTTCTTCACGCTTCTCTCGGCCTCCTGCGTCGCCGCGTTGCAGACCGTGGGCGCGTTCCTCGTCATCGCCATGGTCGTGACGCCCGGCGCGACGGCCTATCTCCTGACCGATCGCTTCCCCCGCCTTCTGATCCTGAGCGTCGCCATCGGAACGGGCACCAGTTTTTCGGGCGCTTATCTCAGTTACTTCCTCGACGGCGCGACCGGCGGCGTCATCATCACCCTGCAGACCCTGATCTTTCTGGCCACGTTCGTCTTCGCCCCGAAACATGGAATGCTGGCGGCCCGCCGCCGCGCGGCGCAGGCGCTGGAGGCCGAGCGATGATCGAGCAGGCGCTGA
The DNA here is from genome assembly GCA_002698425.1 of Ahrensia sp. The sequence continues at coordinate 82,303 of NZXU01000100.1, forward strand.
TGCCCTTCCAGTTCGTCTTCATGCAGAACGCCTTCTTCATCGCGCTAATCGTCGCGGTGCCGACGGCGCTGCTGTCCTGCTACCTCGTTCTCAAGGGCTGGGCGCTGATGGGCGATGCGATCAGCCATGCGGTACTGCCCGGCATCGTCCTCGCTTACATCGCCAATATTCCGCTCGTCATCGGTGCATTTGTGGCCGGCATGGTCTGTTCGCTCGGCGCGGGGTTCCTGCAGGAAAACAGCCGCGTCAAGCAGGATACGGTGCTCGGCATCGTCTATTCCGGCATGTTCGGCTTCGGCATGGTTCTCTACACCAAGATCAGCACCGACGTTCATCTCGACCACATCCTGTTCGGCAATATGCTGGGCGTCGGGGCAGGCGATCTTTGGACGGCCGGCATCATTTCGTTGGTCGTCTCCGCCCTGATCCTTTTGAAATGGCGCGACCTGCTGCTCCATTCCTTCGACCCGGCGCAGGCAAAGGCCTCCGGCCTGCCGGTGGCGCTATTCCACTACGGCCTGCTCGCCCTCCTGTCGCTGACCATCGTCGCCACGCTCAAGGCCGTCGGCCTGATCCTCGCCATCGGCCTTCTGATCGCGCCGGGCGCCATCGCATTCCTCGTCACCCGTTCCTTCGGGCGCATGCTCGCCGTCGCGGTCGTCGTGACGCTGCTGGCGACGACCGGCGGCGTTTATGCCAGTTTCTGGCTCGACAGCGCGCCGGCGCCGACCATCATCCTGATCCTGACCGCGGTCTTCATCGTCGCCTTCGTCGCGAAAATGCTGCGTGTCCGCGCGGCGACCGGCCGAATGGCCTGACGGGCGCCGATCGCTCGTCCGCATTGCCTCGCGACGCCGGAAAACGCATAACGCAAGTCGCCGGTCGACAGGAGGTATAAATGGGCAGCGAAATCGAATGCTATCGCGGAGTCGTTCATCCATGGCTTTGCGATTCCATGGGCCACATGACGACGCGCCACTATACGGCGATGTTCGATGACGCCTCCTACCATTTGTTCGCCGCGCTCGGCTTTACGCCGGTTCATCTCGCCGCCGGCATCGGCCTGGCCGATGTCAAGATGACCACCTCTTTCCTTGCCGAACTCAATGCGGGCGCGCTTGTCATCGTTTACGGACGAGTCGTCCGCGTCGGCAACAAGTCGATGACGGCGCATTACCGCATGAACAATCTGCACACCGGCGAACTTGCCGCCGAACTGGAGTCGATCAGCACGCAATTCGACCTGAAGGCGCGCAAGGCGGTCCCGCTTCTGCCCGAGATCAGGGCGAATGCGGAACGACTGCTCGCCGAGGCGGGATAGCGTCTGTGCGAGAGGATGTGATGACCGCCACGACTGTCGATATCGCCGAACTTGCCGAGCTGCTGATCGCCCGGTCGAACGACAGCCGCCTTGTCGCGGCGGTCGCCGGGGCGCCGGGCTCGGGCAAGTCGACGCTTGCCGAGAAGCTGGTCGCGGAAATCGAAACGCGCCGTCCCGGCATGGCCGCCATTCTGCCGATGGACGGCTACCACTATGACGACGTCCTGCTCGAGGAAATGGGCCGTCGGGCCCACAAGGGCGCGCCCGACACTTTCGATGTCGGCGGCTACCGACACATGCTGCAACGGCTGCGCGCCGACGACGAGGCGGCGGTCGCGGTGCCTGTCTTCGACAGGGCCATCGAGATCGCCCGCGCCGGCTCCCGCCTGATCTCGCGCGAGGCGAGGATCATCGTGACCGAGGGCAACTATCTCTTGCTGCGCGATCCGCCATGGTCCGGGCTCCGGCCGCTCTTCGACGTCACCGTCTTCATCGATGTCCCCGAGGAGGAATTGCGAAGGCGGCTCGCCGCCCGCTGGCAGGGATATGGCATGCATCCCAGCGCGATCCGCGCCAAGCTCGAGGAAAACGACCTGCCGAACGGACGCCGCGTCATCGCCGAAAGCATCGAGCCGGATTTCCGCATCGAAGCGTGACATTCCGTCCACGCCCTGAATTCGGGCTGGAAATCATCGCCAACGGCGGGCACGATCGGCGCGAAGGATTGTTATTGCCCGGCGGAGGGACGATGGACGACGCGCTGCTCGAATTTCTCAAATCGGTCGATACGCCGACCGTCTGCAACGCGATCGAGACCGTGCAGGGAAAACGCGGCTTTGCCGCCTTCACGCGCGCAACCGTTATCGCCGCGGACCCGGATGCCAAGCCGATCGTCGGTTTCGCCTGCACCGGCAAGATCGCCAGCAAGTTCCCGTCGCCGGAAACGCCGGACTCAGTGCGCGAGCGCCGGCTCGGCTACTACCGTCACATGGCGGGTTCGCCGAAACCGGCCGTCGCCGTCATCGAGGATATCGACTATCCCGAATGCCTCGGCGCCTTTTGGGGCGAGGTCAACGCCACGGTGCACAAGGGGCTGGGACTGGCCGGTGCGATCACCAACGGCCTCATCCGCGACCTCGGTTCCCTGCCGGATGATTTCCCGATCCTTGCCGGCTCCGTCGGCCCGAGCCGCGCCTTCGTTCACGTCACCGGTTTCGGCATGCCGGTCGAACTCTTCGGCATGCCGGTGAAACAGGGCGACCTGATCCATGCCGACCGGCACGGCGCGATTGTCATTCCGCCCGACGCGGTCAGCGGTCTTAGCCATGCCGTTCGCACGGTGCTGGAGGCGGAAAAGGTCGTTCTGGAAACCGCGCGCAAACCGGATTTCGACATCGACATGCTGGTGGACGTCTGGACCCGTTTCGAGGACACGCGCAACGGCTGAAGCCGGAATATCGCGTCCCGTTCCGTTGCGCGGTGAACACAGCGTTCGACGCAAACCGGGGAATGCGCCCTCAGGCATCTTCACAGGGCCGCCTGTCTCGTTGCACATTTACCGGGAGATTCCCCAACGGAGGGCGAATGCCCATGATGCGGTTTGCCGGCGAGCGAAATTTGCAGAGATCTTCAGCGCTTCACGCCATCGGATTGCTGGCCTTGCTGTTGGCAAGCCCCGCATTGGCACAGGAAAGCGCGCCCGCCGACACGGCGCCCCCCGGTGGGGACGTCGTCGCCCCGGCGCCCGACCTGGCGCCGTCCAGCCAGACGGAATGCGTGCGCGGCGCGAGTTGTCTCGTCGATGTAACGATCGAGAACCGCGGCGATGCGCTGTTTGACGGAGCGGCCGGCATCCGCGGCACCTTCGATCCCGCCGTTAAAGTGGAATCGGCCCGCGCCGAGAGCCGCGGCCTGAAATGCAGCGTCGAGGATGAAGGCGTCTATGAATGCGCCGCCTCCGCGCTGAAAGTGAAGCCGGGCGAGGTCGCCTATATCCAGGTCGTCATCGACATCCCTTCCGATTTCGCGGCCAAGGAAATCGGCCACACCCAGGAAATGCTCTGGTCCGACGGCGCGGCCGGTGACGGCAATGCGGAAAACGACGCGCACGTCTCGACGATCGCGATCATCGATCCGGCCATGCTGCCCGCCGTCGATCTGGCGCTCGCGGCAGGCGAGGGGCAGGAAAACTGCATTGCGGGCGCGCAATGCAGCGTCGCCTTCGACGTCACCAACAACGGCCCGGCGGATTTCGACGGGACGATCGAGGTCGAGGCGGTCGCCGATCAGGCTCTGGTAGAGTTCACGGGCGCCACGCCCTCGGACTGGGCCTGCCTCGGGGCAGGAAGCCGTTTCGTCTGCACCTGGAAGAGAGCCAGCATCGAGGCGGACGGGACGAAATCCCTGACCCTGAATTTGACGACCGGCTCCATGGCGCTCGGCGATCTCGAAACCTGCGCCGAGGTTAGCCGCAACACGCCGGGCCACGTCGCCGATATCCAGCGGGCGCTCAACGAGGCGGGTTTCGAAGCCGGGCCGGTCGATGGCGTCGCCGGACGGCGTACCCGTGCCGCGATCAGCGCCTATCAGGAGGCGAACGGCCTTGCCGTCACCGGCGAGATCGGTACGGCTCTGCTGCAGAAACTGCTCGGTCTCGCGAAGCTCGACGATATGGATCCGGACAACGACCGGGCCTGCGTAACGGTCGAGATCGTCGCGCCTGAGCCGGCGGAATAAGGGCCGACGTCTTCCTGCAGAAGCTCGGGGCTTTCCTCGATCCTTCGAACATGCCAATCCCTTGACCGGAAAAGCGATGGGGAGCGACTTTGCGATGAGCATCACATTCGAGGGTCAGGTAGCGATCGTCACCGGGGCGGGTAACGGCTTGGGCCGCTCCCACGCGCTCGCGCTTGCAAAACGCGGCGCGAAGCTGGTGATCAACGATCCGGCCCGCGATGCCGAGGGAAAAAGCGCCGCCGAGGATGTCGCCGCCCTGATCGCAGCCGAAGGCGGCGAGGCGATCGCCAACACCGACAGCGTCGCCGATTTCGCCGCGATGGGGGCCATGGCCGAAAAGGCTCTGTCGAAATGGGGCCGCATCGACGTGCTGGTCAACAATGCCGGCCTGCTCCGCGACAAGAGCTTCGCCAATATGGACATGGCCGATTTCCGCACCGTGATCGACGTCCACCTGATGGGCAGCGCCTACTGCACCAAGGCGGTCTGGGCAGCGATGCGCGAACAGCATTATGGCCGCATCGCCATGACGACATCGGCCTCCGGCCTTTACGGCAGTTTCGGACAGGCCAATTACAGCGCGGCGAAGATGGGGTTGGTCGGCCTGATGAATACGCTGCATCTGGAAGGCGCCAAATACGACATCCGCGTCAACTGCCTCGCGCCGATCGCATCGACCGCGATGACTGAGCAGATTCTCGACGAAACGCAGCATTTGGCGATGACAACGGAAAGCGTGTCGGCCGCGCTGGTCTATCTCGTCAGCGGGGATGCACCCCATCGCACGATCCTCTGCGCCGGCGCCGGCAGCTATTCGGCCACGAAGATTTACGAGACCGAGGGTATTTTCCTTGCGCCCGAGGACCAGACGCCTGAAAACGTCGCGGTCGGGATCGACGCCATCCTCGACCCGGAAGGACAAAAGGCAATGGCCGATGGCGGCGAGCAGGCGAAGAAATTCGCGGAGAAGTTCCTCGCCGAATTGCCGTCAGCCAGCTGACTGAGTTTCCCGCGCCGGCCTATGCCGGCAGCGCGCGGTGGATGAAGGGCCAGGGATTGCCCTCGGTTCCGGGCTCGATCTGCACTTCGATCAGGCTGGGCGCATTGTCCGCCAGCGCGCGTTCCAGTTCCGGCCGCAGCGCCTCCGCCGTGCGGACTCGCGCGCCGCGCATGCCGAAGGACTCCGCCAGTTTGACGAAATCCGGATTGTGCAGGTCTGCGCCGATCACGTGGCCGTCGAAGGCCGTGATCTGGTCGCGCCGCACATTTCCGTAAGCGCTGTTGTTGAAGACAATCACGGGCAGGGCGATGTTGTACTGAACCGCGGTCGCCATCTCCTGCACGGCGAACATGAAGCCGCCATCGCCGCAAATCGAGACGACCGGGCGGTCCGGGCAGGCAACCTTCGCGCCGAGCGCTGTGCCGTAACCGCTGCCGAGAGTCCCCTGATAGCCCGACGAAATATAGCTGCGCGGCTTGTAGACAGGATAGCCGAACCACGAGGCGAAGCCGACCTGGGACAGATCGTCCACCAGGATGCCGTCTTCGCCCAACAGGTCGCGCATGACATCGAGATATCCGAGCTGCGGCTGGACGGCGGCCTCGACCTCGGCGCGCGCCTCGGCTTTCGCGGCGACGCTGCGCGCGGTCCTGCCCGATCCGGAAATCGAGGCGCGTTCGGCCGCCGCGTTCAGTTCAGCCACGCCTTCCGCAGCATCGGCGAGGATATTCACGTCACACGGGTAGCGGCGGAATTCGGCCGGGTCGATATCGACCCGGATGGTCTTCAGCCCCTCCGGCGCGCCGCTCCAGCGCCATTCGAGAATCTCCAGCCGCGTCCCGAAGGCGATGACGAGATCGGTATCCGGCCAGAGCTTGTGGGCCGAGAAAAGGTTATGGCCGAGGTCGTCGGCCTCGCTGACGATGCCGCGGCCGTTGCGCAGCGAGACCACGGGCGCCTCGAGGCGGCGCGCCAGCTCGAGAATGCCGTCGCCGGCATCCACCGCGCCGCCGCCGACGAAGATCATCGGCGCCCGCGCGCCGGCGATCAGTCGGATGGCGGCTTCGACAGCGTCGGGATCGACCGGCGGCTTCGGCAGGGGCGGCAGGGGATCGGCGAATTCGATCTCGCCCTTTTCCGTGAAGGTGTCCCAGAAACTTTCGAGCACAGCGGGACCACGCCGGCCCGACGTCATCTGCCGGAAGGCTTCGGCGATGCGCTGCGGCGCTTCCGCCGGATATTCGATCCGATCCGCCCATTTCGTGAAGCCACGAACCGTGCCCAGCTGGTCCGGCATTTCGTGGAGATGGCCGCGTCCGCGCCCGAAAAAGGCGCGCGGCACCTGGCCCGTCAGGGCCAGAACGGGTGCATTGACGCCGAAAGCTGTCAGCAAAGCGGCGGATGCGTTGAGGATGCCGGGACCCGGCACCACGGAACAGACGCCCGGTCGCCCGGTCGCGCGGGCATAGCCCATCGCCATATAGGCGCAGGCCTGCTCGTGGCGCGCGCCGATGGTGCGGATCTGGTCCTGGCTTTGATGGAGCGCGTCGAACAATCCGTAGGTCTGCGCCCCGGGCAGCCCGAAAACCGTATCCACACCGTGCCGCAACAACTGTCCGACAATCGCTTCCCCGCCCGTCATAGCGGACATGTCACGCCTCCCTCGATCTCAATAGTCATGCATTCCGGCTTTGTGAAAAAGCCGATCCGGAAGGCAATCTGCTGATATCTATGCGGCAATTCCGGCGACCGCATCAAATGCAATCGGCGGCATGATCCATTAGAAAAAGTTATGCCTTTGGGTCTGCGAGATGCTGCAACTGTCCATGGCATGATGCTAGAGGTGCCGGGTCGAGGATGAGGCCGGCGCGTTTCCGGATGGCGCCGAAGAAAGCAAAACGACCCTGGGGAGGGAAAATGTCTGAGCCGCTCTTGAAGAACAAGCATTGCGTAATCACCGGCGCCGCCGGCAGTGTCGGAAGCGCGACCGCACGGCGCTTCCTGGAGCAGGGCGCGCGCGTCGTCCTGGTCGATCTCGAGGAGCCGGATATCGACCGGCTGGGGCTGGACGCTTTTCGCGAGTCGGTTCTCACCGTCGCCGCCGATGTGTCGGCCCCGGCCTCGACGGCGGCCTATGTCGATGCGGCGACGCAGCGCTTCGGCGATGTCGACGTCCTGATGAGCAATGCCGGGAACTTCGGCACCGTCGCGCCGATCGAAGACTATCCGCTCGACGTCTTCGAAAGCGTCCTGTCGGTACATGTGCGGGGCGCTTTTCTCGCCTGCCAGAATGCGGTGCCGAAAATGCGCGATGGCGGCAGCATCATCATTACCTCCAGCGTCGCGGGCGTCACCGGCGATCCGGGCGTTTACGGCTACATCACAGCGAAACACGCCCAGGTCGGCCTCATGCGCTGCCTCGCCAAGGAACTGGCGCCGCGCCGCATCCGCGTCAACACGCTGCATCCCGGCCCGATCGACAACAGCTTCCAGAAGAATGTCGAGGACGGCTTCACGGCGGCGACCGGTCGCGACGGGACCGACTTCTTCAACAGCATCATCCCGCTCGGCCGGCATGCATCGCCCGACGAGATCGCCGCATCCGCTCTGTTCCTCGCCAGCGACATGAGCAGTTTCTCGACCGGAACGCTGCACATGGTCGACGGCGGCATGAGCATCTAGGCCCGCAGCCCGGTCCCTCCGGTCGATTTCGGACGCGAAAAGCGGCTCGCGATGTCCGAAACTGACGCCCCAAATGTCCATTATGACCCGTGACCGCTTGGCGTCGGGCGGATAGGCTGACAACATGTCGCAGTTTTCCCGCCCTTCGGGCCGGGGAGGTCGGCGTCATGCAGTCGCTGTCTGCCTTCGGCCCGGGCCGGGTTAGGCGGCAATATGGGAAACGGTCGCCAAGAACCGTGTCCGGGGAGGAGGATGAATGCCGTCGGTACAGGAGATGTTCGACGTCAGCGGCAAGTCGGTCATCGTGACCGGGGGCGGAAGCGGTCTCGGTCGCGCCTATGCCGAGGTCATGGCCGATAACGGCGCGCAAGTTTGCATTTTTGACATCGATGAAAAGAGTCTCGCCGAAACGGTCGACGAGATCACGGCGGCCGGCGGCTCCATATGGGGCCAGAAGGTCGATGTCTCGGACCGCGCGGAAATGGCGAAGGCGTTCGACGCCGTCGCGGAGAAGCACGGCAAGATCGACATCGTCTTTGCCAATGCCGGCATCGACGCCGGGCCCGGCTTTCTGACGCCCGAAGGCGATCGCAATCCGGACGGCGCCATCGACGCGATGGAGGATGCCCATTGGGACCGCGTCATCGCCGTAAACCTCTCCGGCGTCTACACCACCATCAAGAACGCCGCACGCCACATGAAGAAGACCGGCGGCGGCCGCATCATCGTCACATCGTCGGTCGCGGCCCAGATCAACGAGGCGATCGTCGGTACGCCCTACATGCCGGCCAAGGCGGGCGTCGACCATCTCGTGCGCAATACGGCGATGGAACTTGGCGCCTTCGGCATTCACGTCAACTGCATCTCGCCGGGACCGTTCATGACGAATATCGCCGGCGGGCGACTGAAGAACCCGGCGGACCGCGCGGCCTTCGAGGCCCAGTCCCTGATCGGCCGGATCGGCGACCCGGAGGATGTGAAGGGGCTCGCCCTTTATCTCGCGTCGCCGGCCTCGTCCTACGTGACCGGCGCGCAATTCGTGATCGACGGGGGGTCGATGCTGCGCATCAAGTGACTTCATGCCCTGATCGCGTCCTGGCCGGCGCGCTCGGGTTTCAACTGCAACCGCAGACATCTGGGAGGAAACCATGTCTCATTTCAAGAAAAGCCTGATCACGTCGACGTCTCGTCGAACCGTGCTCAAGGGACTGGGCGTTGGCGCCGCATCGCTCGCCATGCCCAATATCGCGCGGGCCCAGGCCGGCACGATCAAGATCGGCTACGTCACGCCCGCCACGGGCCCGATGGCGCTGTTCGGTGAAACCGACGGCTACATGGTCGAGAAGATCAACGGCCTGCTCGCCGACGGTCTCGAGGTCAATGGCGAGCGCTACAATGTCGAGATTCTCGTCCAGGACAGCCAGTCGGACTCCAACCGTTCGGCAGAGGTGTCCGGCGACCTGATCCTCAACGAGGAAGTCAACCTCCTGATTCCGGCCTCGACCACGCCGACCATCACCGCGGCGGCCGACCAGGCCGAGCTCTATGAAATCCCCTGCGTCTCCTGCGGCGCGCCATGGCAGGCGATCATCTTCCCGCGCGGCGGCGCCGACAACCCGTTCACCTGGACCTATCACTTCTTCTGGGGTCTGGACGAGGCGCTGCGCACCTTCGTCGGCCTGTGGAACACTATCGAGACCAACAAGAAGGTGGGAATGCTGTTCCCGCAGAACATCGATGGCGAGACCTGGGGCAACGAGGATTACGGCCTGCCGTCTCCGACGCGCGACGCCGGCTTCGAGGTCGTCAAGCCCGGCTATTTCCAGCCGCGCACCAACGATTTCACAGCGCAGATATCTACCTTCAAGAACGAAGGCTGCGACATCGTCGGCGGCATCGCCTTTACCGACGACTTCAAGACCTTCGTCAACCAGTGCAACCAGCAGGGCTACCATCCGCGTGCCATGACCATGGCCGCCGCGCTGCTGTTCCCGTCCGCCGTGGAGGCGATGGGCGATCTCGGCAACGGCATGTCGTCGGAAGTCTGGTGGACGCCGGCCTTCCCGTTCAAGTCGTCGCTCACGGGCCAAGTCAGCCGCGATCTCGCCGACGAGTGGGAAGCGGAGACCAACCGCCAGTGGACGCAGCCGCTCGGCTACAGCCACGCCATCTGGGAAGTCGCCATCGACGCGCTGAAGCGGTCGGGCAACCCGCTCGACAAGGCGGCCGTGCGCGACGCCATCAAGGCGACCAACCTGAACACGCTGATCGGACCGGTGAACTTCTCGACCGGACCGCACCCGAACGTCTCCACGACGCCGATCTTCGGCGGCCAGTGGGTGCCGGGTGAGAAGTGGATGTACGATCTGAAGATCGTCGACAACACGGTCAATCAGCTGTTCGAACCCGAGCAGAAGATGAAGATCCTGCCCTGGGCGATGTGACCGTCTGGCAATGGTGGAGAGCATGGGAGCATCTGCAAGTGAAGCCGCGGACAAAGCGTCGGTATTGCTGGAGGCCGAGGGCCTGGGCAAGACTTTCGGGGCGAACCGCGTTCTCCACGACGTCAGCTTCTCTGTCCGGCGCGGTGAGGTCCTGGGAATCCTGGGACCAAACGGCGCCGGCAAGACGACACTGTTCAACCTGATTTCGGGCGACATTCGCCCGAATTCCGGCACCATCCGCTTCGACGGAGACCTGCTGGGCGGAGAGCCGCCGTTCCGCCGCGCGCAGATGGGAATCGGCCGGACCTACCAGATTCCGCTGCCCTATGGCGGCATGACCACATTCGAGAACCTGCTCGTCTCGGCCAGCTTCGCCGGCAAGAAGAGCGAGGGCGCCGTCTACGATTATTGCGCCTCCGTCCTGGACCAGTGCGAACTGGGCGGCAAGGCGAACAAGATGGCGGATTCGCTGACGCTGCTCGACCGCAAGCGACTCGAATTGGCGCGCGCGCTCGCATCGCGGCCGAAACTGCTCCTCCTCGACGAAATCGCCGGCGGTCTGACCGACGACGAGGGTAAGGATCTCGTCGAGCTCGTCCGCAAGATCCGCGACACCGGCGTCACCATCGTCTGGATCGAGCATGTGCTGCACGCGCTGATGGCGGTTGCCGAGCGCGTCATGGTTCTCGACTTCGGCGAGAAGATCGCCGAGGGCCCGCCCCGCGAGGTGATCGAGGATCCCGAAGTCAAACGCGTTTACATGGGGATCGAGGCATGAGCGAACCGCTTCTTTCCACGCACGGCCTCAAGGCCTTCTACGGCGATTTTCAGGCGCTTTTCGGCGTCGATTTCGAGATCGGATCGGGCGAGGTCGTCGCGCTGATCGGTGCCAACGGGGCCGGCAAGTCGACCTTCCTGAAGTCGGTCATGGGCGCCATCAAGGTCGGCTCCGACATGGTGCGGCTGCAGGGAAAGCCGAGTGGCGGCCTCGCGCCGCATCTCATGGTCGCCAATGGCGTCGCCATCGTTCCCGAGGGACGGCGGCTCTTTGCGGGTATGTCCGTCGAGGACAATCTGCGCGTCGCCATCGACCACAAGGCCGGCGGCACCGACACCTGGACGCTCGAGCGGATCTACCAGCTGTTTCCGATCCTCAAGGACAAGCGGCGCGATCCGGTGCAGAGCCTGTCCGGTGGGCAGCAGCAGATGGTGTCCATCGGCCGCGCGCTGCTCAACGAACCGAAAGTCCTGCTTTGCGACGAGATTTCGCTCGGCCTGGCGCCGAAGGTCATCGGCGAAATCTATGAGGCCATTCCCTCGATCTCGGCCGCCGGAACAGCGATCGTTCTCGTCGAGCAGGACGTTGGCCTCGCAAAGAAGGCGTCCGACCGATTGTACTGTATGCTGGAGGGCAAAGTGACCTTGACGGGCAAATCCGCCGACGTGTCTCGCGAAGACATCTCGGCGGCCTATTTCGGAGCCGGCCATGCAGTGGCTTGACGGGCTTATCCAGGGCATTCTGCTCGGCGGTCTCTACGCGCAATATGCGCTCGGCATGGCGCTGATGTTCGGCGTGATGCGCATCGTCAACATCTCTCATGGCGACCTGATGATCCTGCTCGCCCTGATCGGCGTGTCGATCGTCGCGTCGCTCAATGTCGACCCCTTCGTGCTGCTCGTCATGATCGTCCCGATCGCGGCCGCCATCGGCTACGTCTTGCAGCGGGCGGTGCTGAACCGCGTGGTCAGCCAGGACCCGCTGCCGTCGATCATCGCGACCTTCGGCCTGTCGATCGCGCTGCAGAACGCGATGCTGCAGCTCTGGTCCGCCGACACGCGCTCCATTCCCGGCGGCGGCATCGAGCAGGCGTCGTGGCAGATCGGCCCGATCTTCATCGGCGTCCTGCCGGTGATCGTGCTGGTCGTCGCGACGGTGCTGACCGGCGGGCTCGACGCCTTGCTGCGCTTCACCCGCTTCGGCCGTGCGCTGCGCGCCTCGGCCGCGGATGTCGAGGCGGCGGCGCTCACCGGCATCAATCCGAAATCGGTCTATGCCTGGGCGACGGCGCTGTCGGTTGGGATACTCGGCTTCGCGGCCGTCTTCCAGGGACTGCGATCGACCGTCGCCCCGTCGGATGGCCCGGCCCAGCTCATCTACGCCTTCGAGGCGGTGATCATCGGCGGCATGGGCTCCATCTGGGGCGCGTTTCTCGGCTCGATGGTCCTCGGCATCAGCCAGGCCATCGGTTTCCGGATCAATCCCGGCTTCGGAATTCTGGCGGGCCACCTCGTCTTCCTCCTGGTTCTGATCGTTCGGCCGCAAGGCATCTTCGGGAGGTCGTGAGATGACAGGGTTCGAAACAACCGGCCACGCGAAGGTCCGCGTCCAGACCAAATCCGGCATCGCCGCGATGATCATCGGAATCGCCCTGCTGGTGGCGCTCGTGGCGATGCCGTGGTGGGCCAGCCAGGGCACGATCCGCTCCGTCGTCGAACTGTGCTGCTACATCGCCATCGCGCAGATGTGGAACCTGCTGGCGGGCTATGGCGGCCTCGTTTCCGTCGGCCAGCAGGCGTTCAGCGGCGTCGCCGCCTATGCGATGTTCGCGCTGGCGCAGAATCTCGGCATCAATCCGTTCTTCGCCGTGCCCCTGTGCCTGATCGCACCGGTCATTCTCGCCGTGCCGACCTACGGCCTGCTGCACCGGCTCGACGGCCCCTATTTCGCCATCGGCACATGGGTGGTCGCTGAAGTGATGCGCCTGCTGACGTCCAATGTCAGCTATGTGAATGCCGGTGCGGGCATGAGCCTGCGCGTCATGACCCAGTACAACGCCCATGAGCGGGCGATCGGGATCACCATTCTCTGCGCGCTGATGTTGCTGATCACGGTGGGCGGAACCTACTGGCTGCTGCGGTCCCGATACGGTCTCGCGCTGACCGCGATGCGCGACAACCCCGTTTCGGCCGCCAGCCAGGGCGTCAATGTCTCGCGCTTGCGCTTCCTCCTGTTCATCGCCGGCGCGGCGGGAACCGGGCTCGCGGGCGCGATCTATTTCATGGCGCAGCTGCGGATCACGCCGGAGGCGGCCTATGGCCCGCAATGGGCGACGGTCGCGATCTTCATCGTCATGATCGGCGGACTCGGAAGCATCGAGGGCGTTCTCCTCGGCTCCATCGTCTACTTTTTCGCGGATCGCTGGTTCGGCGAATATGGCGCCACCTATCTCGTCGTGCTCGGCATCCTGACCCTGATGGTGGCGCTGTTTGCGCGCAACGGCTTGTGGGGCCTGCTGACCAAGGTGGTCGACGCTCCCTGGTTTCCCACGCGGCGGACGCTTGTCTCGGGAGGAGGTCAATGAAGGCTGCATTGTTTGATACGGTCGGACGGCCGCTGCGGGTCGACACGATCGGCGATCCGCAGCCGGAGGCGGACGAGGTGGTGCTGAAGGTCGCGGCATGCGGCATCTGCGGCAGCGACCTGCACATGACGGAGGACCCAAAGACATTCGGGATCGGCCAGGGCGTGGTGCTCGGCCATGAATTCGCCGGCGAAATCGTTTCGCTTGGCTCCGACGTCACCGGCTTTGCGATCGGCGACCGCGTCGCGGTCGCGCCGATGCGCGGATGTGGCCATTGCGACCGGTGCCGGGCGGGCGAGCCGGCCTGGTGCGCCGAGATGGTGCTGATCGGCGGCGGTTACGCGGAGCTGACCGCCGTCGCGGCCCGGCAATGCGTGAAACTGCCGGACAATCTGCCGCTCGCCGAAGGCGCCCTCGCGGAGCCGACATCGATCGGCCTGCACAGCGTCATGCGGTCCGGCCTCAAGCCCGGCGAAAAGGTGCTCATTCTCGGCGCGGGCCCGATCGGCCTGCTGGTCGCGCTATGGGCGCGCCGGATGGGCGCATCCCATGTGGTTGTGGCCGATATCAACGGCTATCAGCGCGACAGGGCGCATGCGGTCGGGGCCACCGGCTTTGCGATTTCGGGGCCGGGGCTGGCCGCCGAATTCGAGAAACAGGCGGGCGGCGCCCCCGACATCGTGTTCGAATGCGTCGGCAAGAAGGGCCTGATCAATTTTGCCTGCGATCTCGTCCGCATCCAGGGCAAGGTGGTCGGCGTCGGCCTGTGTGTCGGCGGCGACGAATGGGATCCCTTCGCCGTCCTGAACAAGGAAATCACTATCGTGATGGCGGCCTTCTTCAGCATGGCCGAGTTCGCGATGGCGATCGACGCGCTGGCGACATTCGAGACCTTCCGCCCCCAAGCGCTGATCACCGAGAAGATCGGCCTCGGCCATGTCCCGGAAACCTTCGAGGCGCTGCGCAATCGCACCACCCAGTGCAAGGTTCTGATCGACGTGGCGGCCTGACGTTTCTCTCGAAATTTCGCAACCTACATAAAAAACCGCCCGGAAATCGTCTTTTCGGGCGGTTCTTTCTGGATGCGAGAGAGTCTGTTCAGACGAACATTTCCTGATTGATCGGAATGCCGTTTTCCTCGCAATATTTCGTGTAGTGGTCGATGAACCAGAAGACGTCGGCGGTGAAGTCGAACTTGCCGTCGTCGTCATAGAATTCGATCGGACCGTTGATCCAGAACAGCGCTTTCATCCCGTCCGGATCGTCCGAATAGAGGGTGTGGGCCGCGCCCGGCAATTCGTAGACGAAATCGCCGGGGCGGGCGACCCAGTCATATTCGTAATAGGCCCAGGATCCCTCCAGCGTGATCGCCGAAACGACGCCGCGATGCTTGTGCGTGCCGATGCGGCCGCCGCCCTTGACCCAGAGGATGTTGGCGACCGAATTCGTGCGTACATCGAAGCAGAAATGCTTGATCGCCGCCGCGTCTCCGAAGGGCACCCAGGGGTTGGCCTTGTCGTCTCCGGGAATGTGTGCACCCTCCTTCGCGAAACGGCGTATCGCCGCCTCGTAGGCTTCCTCGGGCAACTTGGTTATGTTGTTGATTTCGTTCATGTTCCTCCCTCGCGATTTGGTGTGCGCGAATGCCTGTCAGTATCGCAAATTGAGGGCTCAGATTCAATGAAAACGGGCCGGTTTTCTTGTCTTTTTGGCCTCGTTTCGCGCGGTTTTCGCGAGGCGTCCCCGGGCGCAGATGTATGCTTTCCGGCGCAATGCGCCGGAGTGCTCCCGGGCGACTTTTCCGGAGAGGATTAGGACGCGTTCTCCGGGTCCTGGATTGCAACGCGCATCTCGCTCGGCGCGACGCCGAAACGTCTGCGGAAGCTCTTGGAGAAATGCGACGGGCAGGAATAGCCGCAACTATAGGCCAGCTCCGTCAGCGCGATCCTTTCTCCGCCCGCCGCTCCCGAAATCACCCGGTGGGCACGGTCCAGCCGCTCGTTCTGAATGAGTTTTCGAACGGTCAGATCCTGAGCCGCCAGGATCCGGTTCAACTGGCGCGAACTCATCCCGATCTCGTCGGAGACCGTTTCCGTGTCGAGGCCCGCATCGTCCATGCGCGCGCGAATGAGGGTTCGCACGCGCTGGATGATGCCGAGGTGATAGGAGGAGATGTCGGTCGCGCCGAACACATGGTCATGCACCATTTCCAGCGCCGACCAGATATTGTTGACCAGAAGCGGTTCCGGCGCGAGATATTTGCGCGCGCGCACCTCCGAAAAGGTGTTGCGCATTGCCTTGCCGATGGCGATTCCGTTGCCATTGTTTCCGTCGATCTTCACCGCGTCGCGCAGGTCCCATTTCGGGAAGCGCTTGCGGAATTCTGCGCCGGGCACATCGAAGAGAACCTGCCGGGCGTCGGTCGGAAATCCGTGCATGTAGGGGGTGGTCGTGTCGTAGAGCACGATGTCCCCGGCATTCAGGAGGTCGATACGGTCCCTCCGGTTCACGAAGACATTGCCCTTCATGATGATCGTGAAGAAGACGGAATCCTTCTGGTCCCGGCGCACCATTTCGGACGATCGGCAGATCACGTGGGGCTTTCCGGCGATGTCGAAGATCGAGAAACTGCCGAAATCGTAGTGGTCGAATTTCGCCTCGAAGCCGTTCTCCTCGGTGGTGGAGCAGGTCAGCCCGACCACGGCGCTGGAGCAGCGTTCCTCCCAGAAATCGATGCGATCGGACTTTGCGACACTTCTGGTGTCGAATGAACTGATCAAACCCATATCGGCGATCCTCCCTATCGCATTCAATCGGTCGCGGAAGGATGCACCATTATCGTTCCAGCTCCAAGTGCCGTGGCGAAATCTGCCGGAAAAATAAGGGTTTTTGCGGCCTAAACGGTCAGATATCCGCCATCGACGGGCAATGTGACGCCGGTGACGTAGCGGGCCAGCGGGGAAGCCAGAAAAAGGATCGGATCGGCCACCTCGTCCGGCTGTCCCCAGCGGCCCATCGGGATGCGCGCCTTGATCGGAGCGGACACCGGAATGTCGGCGAAAAGCCCCCGGCTCAGGGGCGTTTCAATCCAGCCCGGCGCCACCGCATTCACCCGAATGCCTTCCGGCGCATATTCGATGGCGAGCGATTTCGTCAGCTGCACCATACCGCCCTTGCTGGCGCTGTAGGCGGGGCGGTCCGCCGCGCCGAATGTGGAATACATCGAGGCGATGTTGACGATCGCGCCGCCGCTTCGCGCCAGGAGCGGCCGCGCCGCCTGGCTGGCCCGGAACGCCGCGGCGAGATTGATGTCGAGAACCTCATCGAACGAGGCATCGTTCCATTCGTCGCGGTCGCGGCTGATGCCGGCGCAGTTGACCAGCACGTCGAGCTGGCCGAGGCCGTTGATCGAGGCGGCGAGCGCTTCGCGGTCGCGCACGTCCATCTCTTGGCAGGCGACGTTTTCATGCGCCGGCGCATCCGGCCCGCCGGCATTCAGCCCCAGGGAGAGGACCCGGGCGCCGAGCTGCGCGAAGGCCAGCGCAGTCGCGCCGCCAATGCCGGATGTTCCGCCGGTAATGGCGACGGTCATGCCTGCGAATGTATCGGGTTTCAAAGTCATGGCGTCGTCCGGAAAGCCCGGGCCGCAAGGCGTTGCACTGCGGCCCGACGCCTTCGTCAGCGGAAGAGTTTCTCGATATAGTCGGCGCCGATCCCGACCTCGTCATAGTGCTTCTTGCACATGTCGATATACATGTGGACGTCGAAATAGCCGTCGGGTTCGCCGTTCTCGTCGAGCCAGATCAGCGGGCCGGTCACCTTGAAATGCACCTTCATCGGGTCGGGGTGATCATAGGCCACGAGCGTGTGCCCTTCGCCCGGCGTCTCGTAGATGAAGTCGCCCGCCGTCGCGACCCAGTCATGCTCTAGGTAACCCCACTTGCCCGAAATCGTGTAGGCGAAGACCTCGTGCGGATGGTAGTGGCGATTGACCAGCCCGGCGCCCTTCGCCATCAGAACATCGCACCACATGTTGCGTTGCGGCGAGATCCAGATCGGTTTCGAAAACACCGTCTCGGAAAACGGCACGTAATAGCGCTCGTCGTCATCGGCGATATTCGGGATGTAGACCTCGGGCAGGGCGTCGGGTTGGAACACCTTTTCGATCGGTTTGATACCGCGCCAAAACTCGTTCTGTGCTTCCTCAGCCATAGCCATCTCAACTCCTCCTTTGATAGACCGTGCGGTGCGCGGAGCACCGGCAGAGCGAGGATCATAGGTGCATTGGCGTCTATAGGGATTGTCCCGACCGGACGGAACGCCCGTCAAAACCGGACGCACGCCAATGCGCAAGGACGCGCGGTTGCCGGTCTGCGCCCTTGCGATTGAAGCGGAAAATGTCTTCCGCGCATGCCTTGAGCCGGCGCGGAAGGCGAGGCCTCAGGCGTTCAGCGATTCCTTTCCGGTGATGAAACGCGCACCGCGTTCGGCGATCATCATCGTCGGCGCGTTGGTGTTCCCCGAAACGAGGCGCGGCATGACCGAGGCGTCGCAGACGCGCAGCCCCTGAACGCCTTTGACGCGCAGCTCGTTGTCGACCACCGCCATCCGGTCGCTGTCCGGCCCCATCTTGGCCGTGCCGACCGGGTGAAACACGGTTTTCGCGGTTTGGCGGACGAAATCCCGCAGCGCGTCGTCATCCTTTTCGACGCCGGGTTCCGGCAGGGCGCGGCGCTTGACGAGTTTCGCCAGCGACGGCGCCTCGAGGATCTCGATGCCCTTCTTGACGCCGCGCACCAGCACTTCGAGATCTTCCGGATCGGAAAACGAGCCGGCGTCGAACAGGGCCGGGTCCTTCGAATTGGCCGACCGGAGCTTGATCGTGCCGCGCGATCGCGGCCGCAGGAAGCAGGGTCCGATGGCGATGCCGTGTTCCTCGATCGGCGGACGGTCGGCCCAGCCCACCATGAACGGAAGCACATGGAACTGGATATCCGGCAGCCCCGCATCCGATACATCGGCAAAACCGCCGCATTCCACGACATTGGAGCACAATATGCCGGTCTTTGTCGCGAGATACTGGAGCATGTGGAAGGCGGCCTTCAGGCCCTTGTCTTCCCGGTAGATCGAGATCGGATCGCGGGTGACGCCCTGCACGGTGGACTCGAGGTGATCCTGATAGTTCTCGCCGACACCCGGCAGATCGGAGACGACCTCGATCCCGTGGCCCTTCAGATGTTCGGCGTCGCCGACGCCCGACAGTTGCAGCAGCCTTGGCGTCTCGATGCCGCCCGCGCACAGCACGACCTCTCCGGCCGCCTTGTATTGGGTGCCGTTTTCCAGTTCCACGCCGACCGCGCGAGTGCCCTCGAACAGGATTCGCGCCACGCGCGTTTCCGTCATGATCGTCAGGTTCGAACGGCCTTCCGCCGGGCGCAGGAAAGCTTCGGCCGCCGACCACCGCTTTCCGTTATGCGTCGTGGTCTGGTAGAAGCCGGCGCCTTCCTGGATGCGCCCGTTGAAATCGGGGTTGTAGGGCAGGCCGGTCTCCTGCGCCGCCCGCACGAAGGCCCGGCTCAGCGGATGGTGAAACCCCGTTTCCGACACATGCAGCTCGCCCTCCGTGCCGTGGAACTCGCCGGCATGCTCCATGTTGTTTTCGAGGTCGCGGAACACTGGCAGGACGTCCGAATAGGCCCATCCGCGGTTTCCGTCCTGCGCCCAGCCGTCATAGTCCTGCGACTGGCCGCGAATGTAGATCATCGCGTTGACCGAAGAGCCGCCGCCGATCACATTGCCCTGGATCACGATCGACGGCCGGCCGTTCACTCTGTCCGATGGTTCACCGACATACGCGACAACGTCCTTGCCCTGCTCGATGACCTTGAAGAATGTCGCAGGGATCTTGATCCAGCGATTGTCGTCGCGGCGGCCGCTTTCGATCAGCAGGACCCGCGAGGCGCCATCCTCCGAAAGCCGGTTCGCCATCACGCAGCCCGAAGAGCCGCCGCCGACCACGATATAGTCGAACTGTTCCATGGCCCGCCCCTTAGCTGTAGACGACCTGGATGTCGGTATATTCCGCGAGACCTTCCTCGCCGAACTCGACACCCAGCCCGGAGGACTTCACGCCGCCAAAGGGGGCATTCGGCTGGATCGCGCCGTGCTTGTTGATCCACACCGAACCGCACTGCATCCGCCGCGCGATCTCCTTCGCCTTTCCGATATCCTTGGACCAGACCGATCCGCCGAGGCCGTTCTCGCTGTCGTTGGCCAGCGCGATGACTTCGTCGATATCGGAATATTTGATGATCGGTAGGGCCGGGCCGAATTGCTCCTCGGCGACGAGCGGGTCGTCCTGGGTAAGGTCGGCAATGATGGTCGGCGCGAAATAGAGGCCTTCCCCGGGTTCGCCCCCCAGCAGTACGCGCCCTTTCGTCTTGGCGTCGTCGACCAGCCGCTTCACCTTGTCGAACTGCATCTGGTTGGCGATTGGCCCGAGGACGGAACTCTCGTCCTGGCCGTCCCCGACGGGGATGTTGCGCGCATACTCCACCAGCGCGTCGCACACCTCGTCATAGACGTCCTCATGGACGTAGAGACGCTTCATGGCGGCGCAGGTCTGGCCGTTGTTGATGAAGCCGCCCCAGAACAGGCCTTCGGCGATCTGCTTGGGATCGACATCCGGCAGCACGATGCCGGCGTCGTTGCCGCCAAGTTCGAGCGTCAACCGCTTCATGGTCTCGGCCGCGGTCATCATGACCTTCTTGCCGGTGTCGATCGACCCGGTGAAGACCATCTTGCGAATATCGGGATGCGCGGACATCGCCGCGCCGATATTGTGAAGCTGGTCGTCCGACGCGATGGCGTTCACGACGCCGGCGGGCAGCACCTCGTTCATGATCTCGACCAGTCGCAGCGTGGACAGCGGCGTATGGGGCGAGGGCTTGATGACGACGGTGTTGCCGGTCCGCACGGCCGGCAGGATGTGCCAGACGGCGATCATCACCGGCCAGTTCCAGGGCGTGATCGAGCCGACGACGCCGACCGGATTGCGATACATCTCGATCCGGCCTTCATTATTGTCCTGCAACACCTTCATCGGCAGCGAGAGCCCGGCCGTGTAGCCGGCCCAGGCCTGCGCGCCGCCCAGTTCGAAACGCGATCCCAGCCCGTTCAGCGGCTTGCCCTGTTCCCGGGTCAAGAGGAGGGCGAGTTCCTCGGCATGCTCGCCGATCTTCGCGGCCACCGCCTCGCATGCGGCCGCCAGTTCGGCGTCCGTCTTCTTCGACCATGTTTCGAAGGCTGTCTTCGCCGCCGCGACGGCCGCGTCGAGATCGGCCTGGGACGCATTCGGCGCTGTGCCGACGACTTCCCCGGTGGACGGGTTCGTGACGTCGAAGCTGGCGGCTGCGTCGGCGCGGACGCCATTGATGATCATTCCCATGTCGGACACGGGCTCCTCCCTTGTGAATTTCCTCCATTGTCAGTCCTAACAGGAGGGGACGCCACCGCTCTTGGTGTTTCGCGACAGCATGCTTGGACGCTGGCGACAAAGCGTGCCGCGCCCGGCCGGAGCGAGCCGTGCGCGATCCCGGTTGAAAACTGCCGCCAGCGCGTCACAATGGGCGCCATGCTGACCCTTGTTCTTCCCGGCGAACTCGCCGTCGACCAGTTCCAGTCGCGCCTCCGGGAGGTTTGCGGCCTGTTCCGGGCCGAGCCGACCAAGGGGCAGGACAGGGTCAATGGCTGCATTCTCCTTGAGGAGCGCGCCGGCATCGAGATGGCGCATATCGCCAAGGACTTGCAGAAGGTTCGGCGCTCCGCCGAGGATTGCCGCCGGGACGACGGCGAGCACTTCTTCCTGGTGGTCCAGGAAGAGGGCCGGGCGCTCATGGCGCAGCAGGATTCGGCGCGCATGATGAACCCGGGCGACATGTTCCTGATCGACAGCGCCAAGCCGTCCGAATTCGCCTTCTTCGGCAATTACGGCCGCCAGCTGTCGATCCACCTGCCGCGCAGCGAGATGCGGGAGCGCTTCGGCGAGAACATCCGCAGCGGCCTGTTCCTGTCGCGCAACGACTATACGGCGCTCGCCATCACCTCGGTCCTTGCCAAGGCGCTGTCGTCGGACAGTTCACCGCAACAGAACGGCTATCTCAGGGAATCCTTGTTCGGCCTCTTGGGCGTCATGCTGCATGAGCGCGAAGGGCGCGAAAGGCTGCTCCAGATCGAGGCGGACATGGGCGGCGCGCAGCTCCTGAAACAGGGCATGGCCTATATCGATGCGCAGTTCGACCGCTGCGACCTGACGGTCAGGGACATCGCGTCGGACCTGCGCGTCTCGACACGGCAATTGCAGCGGGCCTTCTCGCTTATGGGTACGTCGCCGACCGATTACCTGGCCCAGAAACGGCTCGAGCGGGCCTGCCAGATGCTGCTCGACCGCCGGCAGGGCCGGAACGACATGCTGATCTCGACGATCGCCTTTGCCTGCGGCTTCAGCGACATCTCCAATTTCAACCGCCAGTTCCGCCGCGCCTTCGGCTGCGCGCCCGGCATGTACGGACACTGACTGCCGGGGCGGGAGGGCTTGCACAGATCCGGATCGCCGGGCCCGGGCTTTATCGTCAGCCCTGCGGAACAATCAGGCGCACGCCGTCCAGGTCCCTGGACATGACCAACTGGCAGCTCAGGCGGCTGTTCGCCTGCCTTTCGCTCTCCGCGAAATCCAGCATGTCGTCTTCGATGTCGGACCGAGGCGGTACCTTGTCCGCGCGCTCGTCATCCAGGATGACGTGACAGGTCGCGCAGGACGCAGCACCCCCGCATTCGGCGATGATGCCGGGCACATCGTTACGCACGGCCGCTTCCATGAGTGTCATTCCGTGTTCGACCTCGGCCGTAACGGTCTCGCCATTCGCGCAGGTCCATGTGACGGTTCCGGAACTCAATTTCCAAGCTCCACCAGCAATTGATGTGGCCCGCGAAAACTCAGCGATTCGTTCCACTCGAGTTCTTGTTCGTCGACTAGTCGCATCTCGGGGAAGGCGGCCGTGAGTTCCTCAAGCACGATCTTGAGTTCGATGCGCGCCAGCGGGCCGCCGATGCAGAAATGCTCGCCGTAACCGAAGGCGATATGGCTGCGTGCATTCTTGCGCTCTGCATCGAAGGTTTCGGGATCCTCGAAAACGGCCTCGTCATGGTTGGCTGACGCCAGGCAGATCAGCATCGGGGCGTTTTCGGGAATCTGCGTGCCCCGGATTTCGACGGGACGGGTCGTGCGGCGCCGCCACGCGACAACGGAGGACGCGAAGCGCAGTCCTTCCTCGACCGCTTGCGGGATAAGCGAGGGATCGGCCACCAGCTTGTCCCATTGTTCCCTGTTGCGCATCAGTTCGATGATGATGTTTCCGGCCGCATTCGTCGTGGTCTCGTGCCCCGCGAACAGGAGCGCGAAAAGCATCGACTGGATCTCCCGGAGCGACAGCACGGAATCGTCGCCATTGCGCTGTTCGAGCAGGTAGGAGGGATAGTCGTCGCCCGGATTTTCGAGGCGATCCTCGACGATGCCGCCGGCGAAGTTCCAGAACGCCAGAAGTTCCTCGCCGGCGGCGATGCGTTCCGCCTCGCTCAGGCGTCCCCAGACCAAAGCCAGCCTGTTCGTGCCCCATGCCTTGAGCTGACGGGGGTCGAGGCCGGACTCGCCGAAAAGCAGGAAGATGACGCGCGCCGGGAATTCGTAGGTCAGGGAATCGACCAGGTCGACGACGCCTTTTCCCTTCATGTCGGCGATATATCCGCGCACCATTTCGCGCATGTCCTCCTCCAGCGTGAGATAGGTGCGGATATTGAGATATCGCGCCGCGATTCCGCGGATGCGCGCATGTTTCGGAGGGTCGCAATCCGGATGGACCTTCTCCGGACCGAAGCCGCTGTCCTTCAGAAACCGGACCAGTTCGTCCGGATACGGATTGACCGGCTGCAGCGCGATATCGGCGGAGAACGTTGCCGGATCGCGCAGGATTTCCAGGATGTCCTCATGGCGGGTCACGACCCAGTATCCGATCTCCTCGTTGAAGAAGACCGGGCATTCCCTCCGGGCGCGGCTGAAGAACTGGTATGTTCCCGGATGTTCGAAAGGCTTGTGGTCCCGCGCCATCGGGCAGGACGCTGCTTTGGCTTGTGCCGACATTGTGTCTCCTCCAACTGCCGAGCGCACGCGCTCTTTCCTCTCCAGCGCTCTAAATCATGATCGCTCGGAAATCAACTTACAAGCATATCTCCTTGTTTTTATCAGCGCGAGGCCGGTCATGGCCGGCCGCCGTTGTCGGATTTGCGCTTCGCGCGACATGATCGATGGGATTGGTCGAGCAGGAACGAACCTGCATTGGGCCACCGGGTCGGGGGGAAAGAAGGCGGCGCACGGCCGCCTTCTTCGCTTTGCATTGGCCGGCGCGCTTACTCGGCGGAGGTCTTCTCGACGCCGCGCTCTTCGAAAAATGCGACGGCGCCCGGATGATATTGCACACCCGGATAGTCCTTGTAGGCCGTCTCCACGTCGAGGGCCCTGAAGAGCGGATACGCCTTCACCAACGCCTCCTTCTCGTCGAAGATGACGCTGAGAAGTTTCTTGACCTGCTCGTCCGGCACGTGAGCGCCCGCCAGAAGCACATGGTCCCAGGTCACGAACATCATCGGCTCCTTGACGCCGACCCGCACGGGCGCGGGCTGTACCTCGCTGAAATAGAATGCCGGCCGCACGGCCCGGATTTTGGCGAGGGTCTCTTCATTGGCGTCGACCGTCAGGAACCGGACTCCGCCAACCGTGGCGTCGACTTCTGCGACCTTCGGCCCGCCGACGGCGAAGAAGGCGCTGTCCACCCGGCCCGAGGCCATGTCGTCCGATCCGCGGATGAGTTCCGGGACCGGCACCTTCTTGACATCGTCCCAGGTCAGCCCGTCCGCCGCCAGGATCGCGGTGATATGCGAATTGGCTAGCGGAAAAGCATCCCAGCCGGATGGAACGCTGTGTCCTTTCAGGTCGCCGACCCGGGTCATTCCGGAGCTTTCCTTCACATAAAGGCCGATCGGAAAGGGATTGATCCGCGCGACGACCCGAAGGTTCGTCATCGCCTCGGAATAGCCATTGGTGCCGGTCGCGGCCGAAATGACATCGTTGATATCGTTGACCGCGAATTCGGCGTTTCCGTCATTGATCACCTGGTGGAACTGCGAGCTGCCGCCAAACGGCTGGACGACCAGCGACATGCCGGCGACCTCGCGCGCCTTTCCGGCGATGACCGTCGACATGGTGTTGCCGACCGAGCCCTGCGGCAGGCTGGCGAAAGCCATGACCTGGGCGGCCACGGGCGCCGCCATGCAACACGCCAGCAGCGCTCCGGCGAAAATTGTCTTGAGCTGTTTCATTTTTCCTCCACTCGATCTCTGGTGCCAGGCCGGTTTCGACCTCGCGATGAATTGTTCTGGACGGGTATCTTCGGCGCCGTCCTTCTCCCTGAACGCCGGGAGCGGACGCCAGAACCGCGCTCTTCTGCATAGCTTCGGGCATCGCGAATCGCAACAAACAAGCAGACATGCTTGTAAATTAACCGCCTGCATCCGATCGCCGTGCCGAGACAAGCGGCGGGTTCATTGGTACGAACCGGAGCGTATGCGACTTTCCCGAAGGGATCCGGAGGCCAGGATGGTGCAAAACGGCAAGAAACCGCGGCGGACGCAGGCTGAGCGCCGACTGGCCACCCAGACCGCCATCATGAACGCGTCCGTCGGCATCCTGGTTACCGAAGGCTATGCGCGGTTCAGCGCAAGCCGCGTCGCAAGCCTGGCCGGTGTCTCGCGCGGTGCGCAGGAGCATTATTATCCGAAGAAGTTCGACCTCATCGAAGCCGTGACCCGGCAGATCATGGAGGAGGCGCTCGGGCATACGAGGAAGCTGACCGAACAGGTCGATCCCGCACGCGACCCGATCGACAAGTTCATCGAGGATTCGAACTGGTTTTTTTCAAGTCGGTCGTTTCGGGCAATCACGGAAATCATGATCGCCGCCCGCGCGGAGGCGGAACTGGCCGATATCGTCCATCCCATCGTCAAGAAGACCCGCGGCGAACTCGATCAGATCTGGATCGAAGCCCTCAGCAATGCAGGTTTCACCAGGGAGAGCGCGGTCGAATTCATCGACATCACGCAGCACCTGTTGCGCGGTCTTTTCTTCGTCGATACGTGGATTCCCTTCCCGGTCGACCGCGCGTCCATCCTCTCGACATGGCGCGGCCTCGCCAACCACATCTTGCTGCCGGATCGGAACCGCACGCCGTCAGCCTCGAATTAAGAGCGACCAAACGGTCGACACCCGAACATTCGCTTCGGGCGCATTTTCGAGACGCCGGCTTATGGGACGGACATGTCGTTGCCGCGCCGCCGGCGACGCTCCGAAATCCGGGACTGCAGATCGGCAGGCCAGTCCGTCCGGTTCCTACAGTCTCTCGAACAAGCGGGCCACCGCTTCCGCGCCGGGGTCGTTGTGGCCGAGGATCTTGTCCTCGGAAATGTAGCTCGCGCGGCCGGCCTTGGCCTTCGCGATCGTGGCGGTGTAGTCGGCGCCCTCGCGCGCCGATCTGGCCGCTGCGTCGACGCCGTCCTTCAGGCTGCCGAGGGCAGGGGCCAGGGCGTCGATCATCGTCCTGTCGCCCGGATTGGCGCCGCCGACCTGGCGGATGCGTTCCAGGCCGGCCGCCAGACCGTCGATCCAGTCTTTTCCGCCGGCCGACGCGTCGCCAGCCGCCGCGAAGAAGATCGCCAGCAGGACGCCCGACGAACCGCCCATCGTCTGCGAAAGCTCCATGCCGATCGCGCGGTAGAGCTGGGTCGTGTCGGCGAGCGGAAGGCGGTCCAGCGCCGATTTGAGCGCGTTCGCGGCGGTTGCGAGCGTGGTGCCGGTATCGCCGTCTCCCGATCTCGCGTCGAGCGCATTGAGATCCGCCTCGGCGGCGATCAGGATGTCGCAGCAGCGTTCTATCAGATCGCGCCGCGCCGGGTTGGCGGAAGGCATGGCCTGGATCGGCGTCAGCCCGTCGGGCAGCGGATGGACCTCGATGGCGCCGAACGGATCAAGCCCCGGCCAGGCCGTGGGCGCGGCGGGAGCGAGCAGGGCGCGCTCGGCCTCCTTCGTCATCGGCATCAGCGAGACCGAGAAACCCTGCATGTCGAGCGAGGTCATCATGGCGGCGGGGCCGACAATCCAGCGCAACCGGTCCGCGATCTCGGACTTCGCCAGTTCCTCGGCGAGGATAGCCATTTCGAGCTGCGTGGTCCCTCCGAGATTGTTGAGAAGGAGCGCGTGGGGGCCGGGCTTGATGTTGGACGCCAGACGGCCGACGACGGTCTCGACCGCCTTGCGCGCGCCCTCGAAACTCACCTGTTCCACCCCGGATTCCCCGTGGATCCCCAGGCCGAGTTCGGCGTGGCCCTCGAGGATGCGGTTTTCCTTCGGCGACCCGGGAATCGTGCAGGTGTCGAGCGACATGCCGAGCGACACGACGCCGTCGATGACCTTCTGCGCGGCGTCCGTCACCGTGTCGAGATCGTCGCCGGCGTCGGCCAGCGCGCCGGCGATCTTGTGAACGAACAGCGTGCCCGCGACGCCGCGCGCCTGCGGGAGGTCCGGCAGCGCGACGTCGTCATCGACGATCACCATGTTGACGTTGAGACCGAAGGTCCGGGCACGCTCGGCCGCCAGGCCGAAATTCAGCCGGTCGCCGGTGTAGTTCTTGACGATCAGCAGGCAACCGGCCTTGCCGGTGACGGTCAGGATCGCGGCCAGCACCGCGTCCACAGACGGCGAGGCGAAGACGTCGCCGCAGACCGCCGCCGTCAGCATGCCCTGTCCGACGAAGCCGACATGGGCCGGCTCATGGCCGGAGCCGCCGCCCGAGACCAGCGCGACCTTCGACTTGTCCCAGTCGGTGCGCACGACGACCTTGATATGCGGATATCCGTCGAGCCGCGCCAGCCGCCCGCCGGCGCCGCGCAACACACCGTCGATCGCCTCGGTGACGACCGTTTCCCTCGAATTCACGAACTGGGGCATGTCAGGCTCCTTGCGGTATGCGCGCGCCGTCGGCGGCGAAATAAAGCGGGTTGTCCGGCCGGACGGCGATCGTGTCGCCGGACGCGAGCGGGGTGTGCGGGTCGG